>DBQC01000002.1 GCA_002305075.1 Ruminococcaceae bacterium UBA1404
CAGCTTTGTTATAATAGCATGGGGTCATAGTCTTTGTCAACTGCTTTTTTCATTTTATATCTGCAATTTTTTTAGCGCTATTTAACGCTATTTTTAATGCTATGATTAATTTGGCATTGCCCCCTGTCGCTTTTTGTGGCATAATCCATACTCAATAGGTATTTTAATTCAAACTTTCTATTACAAGGGGGAGCCAATTCTATGCCCATTAATATACCCGCTTCACTGCCCGCCCGCGAGATTCTAACTAAGGAAAACATTTTTGTGATGACCGAGGAGCGTGCCCTATCTCAGGACATTCGCCCGCTTAAAATCGTCATACTCAATCTGATGCCCAAAAAGATCGAAACCGAAACCCAACTGCTGCGTCTCTTAGGTAACACCCCACTCCAGGTGGACATCGAGCTGCTGCAAATGGTCTCGCACACCTCCCGCAATACACCGCAAGAGCATCTGCTCAAGTTCTATAAGAGCTTTGATGAGATAAAGAATGAGCGGTTTGACGGCCTTATCATCACCGGAGCCCCGGTGGAGAACCTGCCTTTTGAGTCGGTAAACTACTGGTCCGAGCTCTGCAGCGTGATGGAGTGGAGTAAAACCAATGTGTTTTCGGTGTTTTATATCTGCTGGGGCGCCCAGGCGGGGCTTTATTATCACTATGGTGTGCCCAAGCACCCGCTGCCCGATAAGATGTTCGGCGTGTTCCCTCACTACCGGGTGGTGGAACATCATCCGCTGCTGCGGGGGTTCGACGACATTTTTATGGTGCCCCACTCCCGCCACACCGAAACCCGGGCTGAGGATATTGCCAAAGTGCCCCAGTTGCAGATTCTCACCCAATCGGACATATCGGGCACCCATATTATCGCCAGTCGGGACGACCGGCGCTTCTTTGTGACCGGTCATGGCGAGTACGCACTGGATACCTTAGCCAGCGAATATCACAGAGATGTGTCGGCCGGGCTGCCTATTGCGCCCCCTATCAACTACTTTGCCGAGGACGATCCCAGTAAAAAACCGGTTTTCACCTGGAAAAGCCATGCCCACCTGCTGTTTGCCAACTGGCTTAACTACTGTGTCTATCAGGAGACGCCCTACGACCTTGCAGAGCTCACACCGCTCACCGAATAAAGAGGAACACCTTCTGCTGCGGCGGGCGAGAGATATGTTTTTTACAGACTAAGGACGCAACCCTTTTATAGGATGCGTCCTTTTTTGTGCATATCACCGCTCGGGATTTTCGAGCAGTACCTCTATCTTTGCGGCATCGGCCTCTACGATGGCCGTCTCATAAGGGTTGTAGATGACCATGCCCGGCCCGGCGCCGGGTATTTTTTTTACATGGCGAACCAAAGTATAATCCACCGCCGCCTTACCTGTATTTTTGAGCTTAGAGTTGCAGGCTGCAATCATGGCGGCCTCCTCGATGGTGCGGTTGGGCACCGGCTTGCCGCCGGCGAGCACCACCGTGTGCGCACCGGGTACCCGCTGCGCATGGAGCCAAAGATCGCTGCGGTCCGCCTCCTTAAAGGTGATGGCCTCGTTTTCGAGGTTGTTGCGGCCCGCAAGGATGATAAAGCCGTCCGACGAGCGATAGCGCAAAGGCCGCATCCTGAGCTTGGGCGGCTTTTGGGCCTTGCCCCGCCGCCGGACGATGCCATTTTCCACAAGCTCGTGCCGGATGGCTTCGTAAGTCTCCTCGCTGTCGGCCCGGGAGAGGTTATCCAAAGCCGATTCGAGATAGTCCAGCTCTAACTCGCCTTCTCGTAGCAGCTCGGTGAGCTTTTTATAGGTGGTGTCGGCTTTACGGTAGGCGACATAATAGCGCTGGGCGTTTTGCGAGGGGGTCAACTTGGGGTCGAGGGCAATGTCGATAAGGGTACCTTCAGGATCGTAAAAATTCTCAAGCCGGATGTGAGTCATACCGGGCTGCACGCGGTAGAGATTGGCCGACAAAATGTCCCCCATTTGGCGCAGTCGGTCGCGACCCATACTTTCTTCCACCTCGGCAGACTGGGCGGCCATGCGCCGAGCCACCCGATCTCGGCGGGTGGTAAGCAGCCGGTGGAGCTCCCCCGTGCGCTGCTTAAAGCGGTCGGCGGTGTCCCGGGCGCTGTAAAAGCGGTCAAGCAGGCTGCTGTAATCGGGGAAGAACTCGGATTTAAGGCGGTCGCCATACTGGCCAATGGGCAAAAAGCTCATGTCCCGTGGCTTGCCCTCAGCGTCGGTCAGCAGCACCGGCGTGCCGGTATTCTCTCGAAGAATGCGCTGCACTTCGGCAAGCTTGGCCGTCAACCGAGCCTGCTGCAAAGGATTAAGATCCCGGCAGGGCAGGTCGATGCCGCCGGCGGCGAAGGCAATTTCCCGCGCCAGAATGGGCGACACACCCTGAAGCAGCGCCATGAGGGCATCGGTCAGGTCGGCACTTTGATCCTGCAAAGCGGTTACAATATCCTCGGGACGGTCGGTCTGCAGATTAAAGCGGCCTCTGGGGGGCGGCAGCTCGTAGGGCAGTCCGGGCAGCACCAGCCGCACTGAGGAAATGGAGGCATCGATGCGGCGGGCGGCATCTAAAATGTGCCCGTCGCTACCTATAAGAACAATGTTGCTGTGGCGGCCCATCATCTCGAGGGCAAGGGTGAGCACCGTCGGATCGCCCAGCTCGTTATAGCCCGAAAAGTCGAAGAACAAGATGCGTTCCAGCCCGATCTGGCGAATTTTTACAAGGCGGGATGCCCCAATGTGCTTGCGCAGAAGCATACAAAACATAGGGGGCTGTTTGGGATTTTCGGCGGCGGTGGCGGTAAAGCCCGCCCTAGCCCCCGACCCCTTGGCCGACAGTAGCAGCCGCTCGCCGCCCTTAGGACCACGAAGCAGCAGCACCACCTCCTCGCGGGAGGGCATATGAATTTTATCAACCCGGGCACCTTCGGCCCGAACCCAAAGCTCCTGACGCAGCAGGCTAATCATGGCGCCATCCAGGGCCATATCGGTCACCTCCAAAGATAAGCAGATACAGAATATAAAGCCTCGGGTTTACGGTCCCTCCAGCACAGCTTCGAGGGCCATAAGGGCCGCCTCAATTTCGGCGGCAGCGGCGGGGTCATCTCTTAGACCCCGGAGGCGGTTGTGCAGATGGGTGCGGCTCTGGCTGAGCAGTCGACGGCCGGCCTCGTCGGGGGGAAGGGGGATTTTGCCCAAGTAGCAAAAGGCCGGGTCGGCGATATGGCACTGCCCGGTATAAGCGCAGCCCATCACTGTGTAGGGTCGTCCAGCGGCAATAACCGGGCGCTCCTGTAAAATCTCAAACCCCATCGCACAAAGACGCTGACGAAGTAGGCTGATGCGGCTCATAGGCTGAAGGATAAACCGCAGCCCCACCCGCCTAAAGCCTTCGGCCTCGGACAAAATGCGGGCAATCAGCTCGCCGCCCATACCCGCAATCACAATGTCGTCTACCGTGTCGGGTTGGATGGCCTTAAGGCCGTCGCTGAGCATAAGGCGCACCCGGTTGCCGTAGGGTGCCAGGTTCTTTCGGGCGGCCTCGAGGGGGCCGGTGGCCAGATCGGCCGCTATGGCCGAGGGGCACTTGCCCACCGAGAGCAGATGGGCCACCACATAGCCGTGGTCGGTGCCTATGTCGGCTACGCGGCTGCCCGGACGCACCATATCGGCTACCGCTTGCAGCCGGGTGTCGAGGGGCAAAGCGGTCATAGGCTATCATCTCCCTAAAATGCCGCACCCTCTGTGGCAAGGGGCGTTCAGGCTTCATTGTAGCACAGCCGGAGGGCATTATCCAAGAAAAATGGACATAGAAACCCAAGGTACTATAAAAATACCCCTCCGGGAGTAGCCAAACAAAGCCCCCCGCCTTTGGGCGGGGGGCTTTGGATGATGTAAGGTTAGTAGGAACTCTCTTCGCGCTGCTTGGCAAAGCAGTCGCTGCAATAGACCGGGCGATCCTCACGGGGACGGAAGGGCACCTTGGCCTCGCAACCGCAGGCCGCACAGGTGGCGGTGAACATCTCTCTCTCGGGGCGCGAGCCGTTTTTACGGGCGTCACGGCAGCCTTTGCAGCGCTGGGGCTCGTTAACAAAGCCACGCTCGGCATAGAACTCCTGCTCACCGGCAGTGAAAATAAATTCGCCACCGCATTCCTTGCAGGTCAGGGTTTTGTCTGCATACATGTCTTTTACCTCGCTTAATGGTTTTTTACCCGTTGCTCTGCTCGTGCCAGGGATTGGAACCAATCGCCGCCGGGAAAGTCAAGGGCATTATTTTTTAAGCCAACAGGCCTAAAAGCAGATGACAGGCGGCCTATAAAACCGCCTTGAGCTTGCGCCTTACCCGTTGCAGCGCATTGTCCACCGACTTGGTGGTGACGCCGAGATGAGCGGCGATCTGTTCATAGGTGGCGCCGCTTAGGTACAAGCGAAGAGTTTGACTTTCTAGTAGAGACAAAATATCCTGCATACTATCTAGCAGGAATGCATAGCGCTCGCGGTCGATGACCAGCTGCTGCGGGTCGGGCAGCGGCTGGGCGTCCGCCAAGGTGGCGGTTGCGGGAGCGCCAACGGCCACCAGGGCCGAAAGCATGCGGTTGCCCACACAGGTATAAGCAAAGGTTTTAAAGCTGGCTCCCTTTTCGGGGTTATAGGCCTTGATGGCCCGAAACAGGCCCACCATGCCCTCCTGCATCAGATCTTCCACCTCTATGCGACCGCCCCGGTAGATACCGGCCTGACGCCGCACCATGGGCAAATAACGCAAAAGCAGCACTTCGACGGCCTCGGTGTCCCCTTCTCGGGCTAGGGCACAGAGGGCTTCGTCCGACAGAGCGGACGGATCACGCATGTCCTGATACAGCGATAATCCCCCCTTGGGAGACCCTGATGATACAAGGTCAGTATAGACCAGCCAATGGAACCTGTCAATAGTATCTGACACAGAATGGTCAATTTTAAGTCACAAAATAGTCATTTTTACAAAATGAATCCTGACTCTTCATAAAAGGCCTCATATAGCCATTAAAACCCCCTTGCCATTTCTGTTAGCGTTCATAGGGTCATAATCTGCTTATCTCCCCTCCACCTCGGCACTCCGTGGCCACACAGCTCAACACAGCGCGATACAGGTGATAGTCCTCGAAAGGATATCGACTCCATTGTTGAAGGGAATGATTCAAAAAACAACCAACAACCACCACATGAATAAAACCTTATAAACAGCGGATTCCGAATCCCCTCACCCGAAAAGTGAGGGCATTTTTGCGTAATATCACCGGTTTGATGAGCAGCCACACCCGAGCAGAAGCCCGAGCAGAAGCCCGAGTCCGCAGTCCGGAACGCTGACAAGGGAGAACACCCGCGTGGGCTCAGAGCAATCTCTATCCCTTGGTGGCGCGGCTGTGGAACTGGCGGGACACATCACCGAGGCTGGGCTCGGATGGGGCGACGAGCGCCTCTCTCTTGGGCAGCGTGGGCGAACATCTGGGCGATCTGGGGCTGCTGTGCTCCATCGCACAGGTAGCCTCTGGAATGCATGACATCTATAACGAAAACAAAGACGCCGCGTTCCCCTGCTATTCAAATGCTCTCAAGACCAGTATTGGCTATGTTGCGGGCAAAATGGGTGCGGAGTTATTTGGCCTGGCTTCCCTGGGGACGCTCGCCATCGATATGACCTTAGACGAGTTTGCACAAACCGCATGGGATGGCAGAGATGCCAAGGAGGGCGCCGCCACGGCGGAGAAGTACCAGCTGCGGATTGAGGGGCTTGTGCAGCAGTATGTCAATAAATATGTGATGAAGTGCTGATGGACTCTTGATACTTCTATAGTTATCACAGCGTTATTCCAATGCAAAAAGGATCTCCGCTTATCTTTAAAACAGATAACGGAGATCCTTTTTTTGTGCCCCTACCGGTTATCCCCTCGGTACAGCAATTGCACCTATGGGCGATAACACTTACGGCGAGGGGTTTGCGTTATATTTAAGATCGGGTGATGTCCCGCAGCCACTTTCCTCGGGGAACCCGCCAAAGCACCGCCAGGGTTTTAAAGATGTCCTCACTCTTTAGGATGATATAGACCAGCACCACCGGCCAGTTAAGCACCAGACCGGCCAGCGCCCCAAACGGGATGGCAATGCCCCAAATGAACACCACATCCAGCAGCATAACAAAGCGGGTATCGCCCCCGCCCCGCAGTGTGCCCATCATAGACACCAGCGCAATGGACTGAAAGACCACCAGTCCCGCCACCGCCAGGGTCATTTGCTCGGCATAGCCCCGGGCCAGCTCAGAAATCTCGTAGTAGGCAATGAGGGGTTGCCGAATCAGCAAAATGGCTGCAGCAGCCACAAGGCCCATCAACCCGCTTACAACCAGCATACCGTTGGCGTAGTCTCTTGCCTTTTGGTAGTCCCCTGCGCCGATGGCGTTGCCCACAAGGGTGCCTGCCGACGCCGACACGCCAAAGATGGCAATGCCTGCAAACTGCATCATCAGTCCGCTTATGCTGTTGGCCGCCACAAATTCTCTACCCATGCGCCCGATGATAATGCCAAGAATAAAATTGGCTGTGCTCCAGAGCATCTCATTGATCAGCACCGGTGCCGAGTGGGTCATGTAGAGTCCGACAATGCCCTCGCCGGTATGGAACAAGTCTTTGGGGCTAAAGCCGATGCCCTTTTCGTATCGAAAGAGATAGATGGCTATGATAACCACTTCCCAAAAACGGGCGAACACCGTGGCGATGGCGGCGCCGGCAATCCCCATGGCCGGAAATCCAAACTTGCCAAAAATAAGAGCATAGTTGCCGATAAAGTTGATAAGCAGCGAGAGCGAATAAACGACCACCGAGATTTTTACCGTGCCGGTGGAGCGCAAGATGCTGATGGTAGAGTTGGTAAAGCCCGAAAAGAGAAAGCCCACCCCCATAATGCGCAGATAGATGACTCCTTGGGCTATGACCTCGGGGTCGGTGGTGAGTATGCCCAGCACCCGGTAGGGGACAAAAAAGGCCATGCAGGCAAACAGTAACGAGATGGCCAAGACCACCCGATACATAAAGGACATGACCTCCCGCACCCGCTGGGTATTTCCGGCACCCCAATACTGGGCCACCAGCACGCCGCAGCCCGACGCCACCCCGGTGGAGATAACAAGAAACATAAAGGAGAGCTGGTTAGCCAGCGCCGAGCCCGAAAGTTGCACTTCCCCGATGCGGCCGAGCATGATGGTATCCAGCGCATTGATCCCAAAGTTGATAAGATTTTGCAGCGCAATGGGCAGCGCGATGGCTTTTAGTTTGCCGGTAAAATGCTTGTCTTTAAGCAGGGCTGTGAGTTGGCCCAAGGGGTACACAACCTTTCCTTAAAATAAGCCTGTAAAAAGCTAACGGTTTATCTTAGCACAAAGGTCGTCCCCAAAGCAATATAAAAAGCCTTATCCCATCCCATCGATTTTAGTAAAAGCCGGCAGCGCTACCTCAGCAGAAAATCGGGCGGAGATGGGCGAGGACAGCATCCTTGCCGCCGGGCGGATGCAGCCCTCGCCATAGCGGGCCCAAAGGTTGTCCACCTCCTGCTCCAGGTGCTCGATGCGGTACCGCCGCCAGCCATCCTCATAAAAGCTAAGCTGCTCGGGCTCATGTAAGGGGATAAGCCCCCCCGCCCGTACGCCCACGGCCCGCAGCGGCTGCTGCCACCGGTGGCGCTGGGTAAAGAGCAAAAGCGCTGCATCTGCAATGATACGGCTGCTGTGGGTGGCCGCTTTTAGCTGGGTGCTGTACTCGGTGTAGGCGAAGGTGTTGTCCTTGACGCTGACCGTAATCCCGCCGGCCCGCATCCCTTCCCGCCGCAGCTGCCGCCCCACCTTATCGGACAGCTCCCGCAGCACGGCGGCCACCTCCCCCTCCTCTGTGAGATCCCGGGCGCAGGTGGCCGAGCGACCGATGCTTTTGGGCGGCTCGCCCTCGCCGATACGAAGCACCCGGTCGCTGTCTAACCCCATGGCGGCTCGCCAGAGATGCCGCCCGTTTTTGCCCAGCAGCCGCTCCATAAACGGCAGGCCGCTGTGTGCAATATCCCCGATGGTAAAGATGCCCCGCCCCTCCAGCTTGCGGGCGGTCTGGCGGCCCACCCCCAACAGGCAATTGGCCGGCAGCGGCCACACGATGTCGGGAAATTGCTCGTAGCTGATGACCGTGGTGCCATCGGGTTTTTTAAGGTCGCTGCCCAATTTGGCAAAGCATCGGTTAAAGCTAACCCCCACCGATATGGTAAGCCCCAGTTCTCGGCGCACTTCATCTCGCAGCGCATCGGCAATGGCAGCTCCGCCGCCAAACAGCCCCCGACTGCCCGTAACATCGAGATAGCACTCGTCTATGCCAAAGGGCTCAACCTGGTCGGTATAGCGGGCGTAAATCTCCCGCACATAGCCCGAATAGGCAATATATTTGGGCGCCTCGGGGGGCACCACCACCAGCCGGGGATATTTGCGGCGGGCCTGAAACAGCGGCTCGCCGGTTTGGATGCCTAAGCGCTTGGCCGGCTCGTTTTTGGCCAACACCACTCCGTGGCGCATACTCTCGTCTCCGCCCACAACCATGGGCACCTCCCGCAGCTCAGGGCGGGTAAGTGTGGCCACCGAGGCATAAAAGTTATTGAGGTCGCAGTGCAAAATGCTGCGCATAGGCTCCTCCCTTCTACGAAAAAGAACATATGTTCTTTACTATTATGCCCCAATCGGCCGGATTTGTAAAGAGGCAGCGGCCGGGGCAAAGACTGGAAGGCACGAATTCAGCAACTCACGCAAATTCTACTTGCCTAAAGCTGCGGCATGCAGTATAATAACTTACGCATCCCCCCTGCCGCAGTGGTGGAATGGCAGACACGATGGACTCAAAATCCAGTGCGTGAAAAGCCCTTTTCGACCGGCCGGTGGTTCTCAAACCCGCGTGGTTGCTGGGTTCTTAATAACTTCATAGTCTTTATGGTTTTTCATATCCCTCCACCATATCCCTCCAAATTCCAAAGGCGGATTTGGGAGAGGGAAATTGAAATAAACTTGCCGATGTGGCGGAATTGGCAGACGCACCGCACTCAAAATGCGGCGGATAACTTCCATGCCGGTTCGACTCCGGCCATCGGCACCAGAAACAATCGCTCTTAAAGCCGCGATATAAGCGGATTTGAGGGCTTTTTTCTTTTCTGGCGGCACCCTATCGTTTGCCGTCCCACATACCGTCACATGAACCATTTTGCGCATATTTGCAGTGCTCTCAGCTCCCTATTTACCTAGCATTCCGCCCGCTTTGGAGGGATGTCAGGAGGGATATACGCCGATGATGGCGTTGGCCGAAGCGACCTTGGAACTGAAATCCAGGTGGGTGTAAATGTTCGAGGTGGTGGAAATATCGCTGTGTCCCAACCACTCCTGGATCTCTTTGAGGCTGACACCGTTGGCGTACAACAGGCTGGCGCAGCTATGTCTCAGGTCGTGAAAACGAATTTTTTTTAAGCCGTGATTTTTCAGCGAGAGTGCGAAATTCTGGGTGATATATCCAGGCTTGACTCGCTCTCCCAGCTCGTTCACGTAAATGTAGCCAAGATATTCCCGGCAATAGTCTTTCCCGCATACTTTTTGATTGCGCTCCTGCTCCGACTTCATCTGCCGGAGAAGCTTTTCAAAGGGCTCTACCAGCGGCAGGGTGCGGTGGCTGGACTTAGTTTTGGTGCGGTCCTTTTCCACGATGATGGCTTTTCCGTCCACCCTTACCTCGGTTACGGTGTGCTTGATGGTCAGCGTCTTTTTTCTAAAGTCAATCGCGTCCCATTTCAGCCCGACGATTTCGCTGCGGCGCAGTCCGTAAAACGCGCCCAGGATAACGGCCAGCTCTATCGGCTTGTTTTTCACGACGGCGAACAATGCTTCCAATTCTCCGGCATCGTAAATGCTGCCCACGAATTTTGCGGTTTTGGGCCGCTCGATCCGGTCGGCGGGATTAAAGGCGATCAGGCCCACCTTGAAAGCGTACTGCAACGCCTTGCGAATGTTGGCGTGGCGATGGATGACCGTGCAGGCGCTTAAGCCTTTCTCGTTCAGCTCGTACTGATAATAGTCCTGGATGTGCTTGGGCGTCACTTCCTTCAACGTAAGCTTGAACTCCTTAAAATAAGGAATAATGCAGCTCTTGATGCACATAGCGTAAGAGGCGTAGGTGGTCATTTCCACATTGTGCTTGGTCATCTCCAGCCATTCCAGCAGGAAGTCGGTGAACAGTATCCGCACCTCGCCGGTGATCGGGTTTACTTGGTCGGCCGGATTGTCCCGGATCAGCTCAAGCTCCACGGCATAGTCCAAGGCCTCTTTGATGACCTCGTGATATTGGAGCAGGGTGGTTTTTATAGCGTTTTTTTCTGTTCTCTCATACTGATAGTAGCCTTCGATGTCCCCTGGCTTTATTTTCGCCACCGTAACGGCGGTATCTTTAAAGTAAGGGATGATGAAGGTTTTGGCGTCGTATGCGTAGAGGGCGTAGGTGTCGGCCTCTACTCTGCCGATAACCTCCTGCAACCATTTTTTCAGGAAGTTTGCAAACAACATGTTTTTGTCGCTCATTGCCGTGTCGGGATTAAACTCTTGCCTGGTTTTCCAAAGCAGCGTTTCGGCGCGCTTTTTATTTCCCTTGACGGGAAGTCCCGTGCTGACGGACTTGGTTTGGCGTTTTCCGTCCATATCCTTATAGGTGAGGATCATCTGGAAATAGCCGTTTTTTTCTCGCAGGTGTCCTGTTACCATGAATTTTTGCCTCCTTTAAATCAGTAACAGTCCATATTCACCTACCATTGACGGCTTTAGTGTAAGCAGCGGATTTTCCCACTTTGTAGACGCATGGTTGTATACCCACAGCACCGCCGCTAAGGTTATGGCCTCAAGCACAATAGAAACGGCGGGGTTTAGCACCCTGTCAATCCTGCCGGGCAAAAACAGGTTTAACAGCTTGATTAGGGCCGACAGCAGCCCGACCATCACAACGGCCTCGATGCGCCGGGTGTGTCGGTAGACATTCATCATAAAAAAGCAGGCAACCGGATACCAAAGCAGCCACCCTAAGCTGATGGGCAAAAGGTGCAGCAGGTACCCGACCGTGGCCTCAAATATGCCCCACAGCCCGCCCCATGCAAGAATGGCGGTTATCATTGTGAGTGCCAATGCGCTTTGGGATATGCTGATTTTTTTATCCATGCCGCCGCCTCCTTTTCCATATAGGCATATGCGGTATGCACCTTTTATAAAACCACAGTATTTAAGCCACGCAGTGTCCCTATGGCTTTTTTAGGGGGCTTAGCTGTGCTATGATAGGGTTAGAGAAAAGGCGGGCGAGCACCCCAAGGCCGTATCGCCCGGCAGCCCCGCCGAGTTTGCCAACTTGAAAACAGAACGATTATCTTAAAAAGGAGATGCCCCCATGAAAACACCCGACCAAATTCGTGCTCTGCTTGCCAGCCAGCCCCACACCACCCTCGGGTTTTATCCCACACCGCTGCATAAGCTGGAGCGTGTCAGCGCCGAACACGACATAGAGCTCTATGTTAAGCGCGAGGACTTTTCGGGCATGTCGCTTTTTGGCGGCAATAAGATGCGCAAGCTTGAATACATTTTGGGCGATGCGCTGGCCAAGGGATGCGACACCTTGGTGACCTATGGCGCCACCCAGTCGAACCATGCCATGCAAACGGCCACCGCCGCCCGCAAATGCGGCATGACCCCCGTTTTGTTCTTGGTAGCGCTGGTGGAGCCGGACGCCCAAGATGTGCGGGCCAATATGCTGCTCAACACCATTTTGGGTGCTCAGGTACACATCCTCACGCCCCAGCCGGGCGAGAGTATGGGCGATACATTCATCCGCTGCCGCCCTCAAATCGACGCCACCATCCGGGAATTAGAGAGCCGGGGACACAAGGTCTACGACCTGCCTGCCGGCGGTTCGACCCCTGTGGGTGTGCTGGGATACATACATGCCTTTGCCGAGCTTGTCGCACAGCTTGAGGACATAGGCGTAGCGGCCGACAGCCTGTTTATGTGCACCGGTACCGGCGCTACGCTGGCGGGGTTGGTGGCCGGCAAAGCCCTCACCGGCAGCCTCATGCAGATTGTAGGGATGCGGGTTGTCGAGGGGGATTCAGAGGCCTACGCCGAGCGCATTGTCACTCTCGGAAAAGATGCCCTCGGCCTGATTGGGGAGGATGTGCCGCTGAGCCCCGCCGACTTTGCGCTGGACGACCGCTACTTCGCACCGGGCTACGAGATGCCCAGCGCCGCCGCCAACGACGATATTCGCTACTTGGCCCGCACCGAGGGGCTGTTTGCCGACAGTGTGTATTCGGGCAAAGCCTTTCACGGCATGATGGAGTATATCCGCAGCGAGAGGGTACCACGGGGCAGCAAGGTGGTATTCCTCCACACGGGTGGCACCACTGCCCTGTTTAGCGAACCCGCTATTGTGGGCGACTTGTCTACACCCAAATAAGCGTACAAAAAGGGACGCCCCCCAGGGCGTCCCTTTTTAATGAAACAGCGCTTTAAACCCGAACCGCCGACCGCCTTTTGGCCAGCGCCACCCCCAGCCGCCAGAGGGGAAGCAGATAGAGAAAGCAGGCCGCCAGCGCACTGTTGGCCGGTGCTCCGCTGGTGGTGAGCGGCACCACATTGGCAATAGACCACGGCACCAGCGAGGCCATGACCACAGCCGTATCCTCAAGAAAGATGGCAAAGCGACTCTTGTCCGGCTCGAGGTCGGCGCAGAGCTGATGGGTGAGAATGATGGTAAGGGTTTGGTTGCAGGCCACCATGGCAGCAAGCTGAGCCGTGAGCGCCGTGGCACCAAAGGGGGTAAGCCGCTCGCTGAGGGCGGCAATGGCATCCTTAAGGTGGCTCAGCAGCCCGGTGCCCGCAAAGATGCCGGCATAGGAGGAGGACAGGCAGACAATGGCCGTCACCCGGGCCATGGACACCACGCCCCCTCCGTTTAGCAAGACCGCAAGTTCGGGGTCGGCGGCCCGATAGCCCAGCAGCATCAGTCGCAGCACCTCCATGGGGGCCATCCGCTGCAAAGTGATGCAAAGGATGAGTGCGGTTAAAATGCTGACCAGCATACTGCGGCGCACCCGGACCTTAAAGGCCGACAGCAGCAAAATAGCCACCGCCGGCAGCAGCGCCAGCCCGCTTAAATTAAAGCCCCGGGCAAACAGCGCTCCCACATCAATCTGGCTGTGGCCGGAGCCGGCCCGGCCAATCAGGCCCATGGCTCCATAAATGGCGCAGCTGAGCAAAAAAGGTATGAGGGCCGAGCGTAGCATCCGGCGGATGTTGGTATAGATGTCGGTGCCGGTGAGCTCGGCGATGAGCAGCGCACTGGTGGACACCGGCGAGCAGCGATCGCCAAAATAGGCGCCGGACAACACCGCTCCCCCCACAAAAAGCGGGTTGATTCCCAGCGGGGTGGCCATGGTGATGCAGATCACGCCCATGGTGGCGGCGGTGCCAAAGGCGGTGCCGATGAGCGAAGACACGCCGCAGCTGAGCAAAAACGCCATCAACACAAAGGCCGAAGGATGTATCAGCCGGGCCGAATAGTAAATAATCACCGGAATGGTGCCCGCAGCCCGCCACAGGCCGGTAAGCATGCCCACCAGAAGGAAGATAATCAGCATATTTTTAACCGTTTTAACCCCCGACAGGGCCATCTCCCCCAAGGCGGACCAGCTGTGGCCCTTTAGACGGCCATAGCCTAAAAAGATGAGCAGCCCCAGCCCAAGAGCCACCAAAATAGAAATATCCAGCATCAGGCAGCCTATAAGCGCGGCACAAAAGAGCGCAAGGGCACCGTATTCCATAAGTTTATTCTCTCCTCAGGTTTTAAGTCGTTCTTGAGCTAACGGATAAAGTTGGTATTTACCCGAGGCTCGTAGACAGGCTCCGGTACGCCGCTTTGGCGTCCGGCCTCGATGCATTTGAGCAGCCAGGCCATGTTTTCGGCCAAGGTGCGCATAATCTGAAGACCCTCGGCGTCCTGCAAAACCTCCTCGGGCTGGTTGCCGTGCACCTGATTCCAATACCGCGAAGGCACCACCGGCATATTGGCGATGGTAAAGTATTTATTAAGCCGGTCAAAGGCGGCGGTGGCCCCGCCCCGGCGGCAGGACACCACGCTGGCCCCCGGCTTTCCGGCCATGTGCCGGCTTCCGGCATAGAACAGGCGGTCTAAAAAGGACAGGAGCTGCCCGTTGGGCCCGGCGTAATAAACCGGCGAGCCAATAACCAGCCCGTCAAAATCGTGGATGCGGCCAAGGGTGGCATTTACCAAATCATCGTATACGCACAGGCCGGTCTCTCGGCAGCGGCGGCAGGCAATGCAGCCGGCCATGGGTTGGGTGCCGATATGTAGTATCTCGGTTTGTATGCCGTGCCGCTCAAGGCCGCCGGCCACCTCGTTAAGGGCTGTGTAGGTGCAGCCTTTGGCATGGGGGCTGCCGTTAATAAGCAAAACCTTCATAAGCAATCATCCCTTCGGTGTTTTTATTCCATTGTATCAGAACCTGTGGCGCTATCAAATAGGTAAAATCATCGCAGAGCACCGAGGCGCTGGGCCGTCAACAAAATCTTGCGCAATTTTATTTTTGTGTTATAATGAAGTTTATTCATCACCCAAAAGCGCTAAAGCTATGAAATCCAAAAGGGGAAGGAAGGAATATTATGGGAGACATTTTATCGCGGGCCAAGGCCATTGAAGCCGACATTTTAAAGGACCGCCGTTATCTGCACCAGAACGCTGAATTGGGCGACAATCTGCCCATCACCACGGCCTATGTGATGGAGCGCCTCACTGAGATGGGCTATACGCCGGTTGAGATATGTAAAAGCGGCGTGGTTGCCACCGTGGGTAAAGGTGATAAGACCTTTATGCTCCGGGCCGACATGGATGCGCTGCCCATGGACGAGGTCAGCGGGCTGGAGTTTGCCAGCACGAATGGCTATTGCCACTCCTGTGGGCACGACACGCACACCGCCATGCTGCTGGGAGCCGCCAAGCTGCTCAAGGAGCGCGAAGACGAGCTTGAGGGCGTGGTCAAGCTGATGTTCCAGCCTGCCGAGGAGTTTTTAAGCGGTGCTCGGGCCATGATTGAGGCCGGACTCTTAGAGAACCCCAAGGTAGACGCCGCTATGGCCATTCACATCATGTCTGACCGCGATAGCGGCACCATCCAGTACACCTATGGCGGCAGCCACGGCTCGGCAGACAAGTATAACATCTACATCACCGGCAAGGGCGGCCACGGCGCCAGCCCCCACCAGTGCATCGACCCGGTAAACGCCGCCTGTCATGTGGTGATTGGGCTTAACGAGATCCTCAGCCGCGAGGTGGACGCCTCCGATGTAGCCATTCTCACGGTGGGCGCCATACAGTCGGGCACCAAGGAGAACATCATCCCCGACAACGCCTTTATCACTGGCACCATTCGCACCAAAAAGCAGTCGGTGCGCGACTTTATGAAGAAGCGGCTTGTGGAGATTGCCACCTCCATCGCACAGGCTTATCGCTGCGAGTGCGAGGTCACCTTCCCCTTTGGCGTGGCTCCCCTGGAGAACGATACCGCGCTGATGGACGAGGTGCTCGGCTATACCCGTGCCATGCTGGGCGAAGAGCGAGTTATTGAGTCCGCAGGCGGCATGGGCAGCGAGGACTTCTCGCTGGTCACCGAGCGGGTACCCGGTATCTTCCTAAGCCTGGGCGCCCGGGTAAGCGACCCCGATAAGGTATACTCCATGCACAATCCCGCCGTACTCTTTGACGAGGATGCCCTATACATAGGCGCCGCCACCTATGCCAACACGGCCATCGAGTGGCTTAAAAACAACAAATAGGCTCTGCACAAATCAGGCCGCCGGCTTACTGACCGGCGGCCTTGTTGTTTTTAGGCGGGAGGCGGAGCTGCAATGTTGCTGCTTACCAGGGGGATGCCCGCTTCTCTAAAGCGGTGCACAAGCTCTCGGCGCACATCTGAGCAGGTGACAAAGTTGTTGTGGATGCCCTCGGTCCAGACGCTGGTGCGCAGCTCGATGCCATAAACCGACAGTGCCCGAACATACACCCACACCTTGGGGCTGGAAAGGTCGTCGGGGGCGCGGTTGTCTACAAAGTTGGGGTGGCTGCCCACCACCTCGGCCATGATGCGCTCGGCTAAGGCCATGTCGGCGTCGTGGGGTATGATGACATCCACAAAGCCCGAAGCCTGAACATCCTGGTAGCTGGAGTTTTCGATCATCTCCTTGTTGATCACCGAATTTGGGATGATGATGCGGCTGTTCATAAAGGTGCGGATGATGGTGTGGCGCAGAGTGATGTCCTCCACATAGCCGGTGATGTTGCCGCCGATGAGCTTAATGCGGTCGCCCACCTCGAACGAGCGAGACATGGACAGCACCACCCCGTTAATGGCATTGCCCAGCGACTCCTGCGCCGCCAGCGACAAAGCCAGCGCCGCAATGCCCGAGCCGGCCAACAGGCTGCCAAAAAAGCTGTTGAAGTTAGGAATTTCGTTAAGGGCCGCCAATATACCAAACAGATGTATGGACAGCACCAAAATATTGTCGGCAAACTTGGTGTGGAGCTTGCGATTTTCCCGCCGGGTTAGTAGCTTGCGCACAAGCTTGGCTATAAGCCAGGTCAGGACGAGAATTCCCACGATGCGCAGCGCCACATAGCTGCCTTCGTCGCTCCTAAGTAGGCCTTCCATAAATTGCACAGTCGTCCCTCTTTCGTTTATTATTTAATAAAATTGTTTACATTATGTTTTTATAGTATAATATTGATGTGCTTCTCTACAGTTTCCTATGGGAGTGCACAGTTTGAGTGTACCATGAACTGCCGCCCGGCACAATTGGTTTGGGCTGTCCGGCGGCGATAAAATAAAGTATGGCCCTCTGGGTCAACAAGGAGGAATGCCCGTGCGCATTATCGAAAGCCAGGTCGGCGATATCCGTCGCAAGGTGTTTACCGAGGTGGCGCGTCTGGCCTACGAGGGCGGCGACTTCAGTCGAATCGACACGCTGCCCTACAAGATTATCCCCGGCGAGGTTGCTACCTATCGCAATTCCATCTTTTTAGAGCGTGCCATTGTGGGCGAGCGCCTGCGTCTGGCCATCGGCCTGCCTTTACGCCCCATCGATGAGCATGCACCCACCTCTGCGGGCATTGAGGCCAGCGCCATCGATACAAAGTACTACGATCCCCCGCTGGTCAATATCATCAAGTTTGCCTGCAACGCCTGCCCCACCAAGTACGAGGTGAGCGACCAGTGTCAGAACTGCCTGGCCCATCCCTGCGTAGAGGTCTGTCCCACCGGGGCCGTTTACATGGCAAACAACCGCAGCAATATCACGCAGGACAAGTGCATTAAATGCGGCCGCTGCAAGGAAGCCTGTATGTATAACGCCATCATTTTTCTCGAGCGCCCCTGCGCCAAGGCCTGTGGCGTAGACGCCATTGGAGACGACCAATACGGCCGAGCCGAGATCGACCAAGATGTATGCGTCTCCTGCGGCATGTGCATTGTAAACTGTCCTTTCGGCGCCATCACCGACAAAGCACAGATTTTTCAACTTATCCATGCCATTAAAAACGACGAGAAGGTCATTGCCATGCTCGCCCCTTCCTTTGTGGGCCAGTTTGGTCCCAAAGTCACCCCCGAAAAGCTGGTGGCCGCTCTCAAGGCCGTGGGCTTCCACTCGGTTCACGAAGTGGCTGTGGGTGCCGACCTCTGCTCCATCCAGGAGGCCGAGGACTTCCTTAGAGAAGTGCCCGAACATATGCCCTTTTTAGGCACCTCCTGCTGCCCTTCCTGGTCGGTCATGGCCAAAAAGCAGTTCCCCGAGCTGGCGGACTACATATCCATGTCGCTCACGCCCATGGTGCTCACCGCCCGTCTTATCAAGCGAGATTGCCCGGACTGCCGCATTGTATTCATCGGCCCCTGTGCCGCCAAAAAGCTGGAGGCCAGCCGCCGCAGCGTGCGCAGTAATGTGGACTTTGTGCTGACCTTTGAGGAGCTGATGGGAATGTTTGAGGCCAAGGGCATCGACCTTGCCGGCATCGAGCCCGATGCCGAGGGTCTGGCCGGCGCCACTGCGGCTGGACGGGGTTTCCCGGTGGGAGGCGGCGTGGCTAAGGCTGTGGTGGATGTTATTAAGCGCATGGAGCCCGAGCGGGAGGTTAAAACCGCCTCGGCCATGGGGCTCAGGGAATGCCGAGCGCTGCTTAAGGATGCGGCCGCCGGCAAGTACGACGGTTATCTGATAGAGGGCATGGCCTGTCCCGGCGGCTGCGTGGGCGGCACCGGAACGCTGCAAAACGCCCGCAAGTCGGCCGCGTTGGTGGGCAAGGCGGTCAAGGACAGCGAACTTAAAAACGCTATGGAGAGCGCCTACGAGGTCACGCTCGATATGCTGATTGCACCACAAGATTAACAAAAAACGGGGAGGACTAAGTCCTCCCCGTTTTTTGCCCGCAAAAATGTCCGCCGGGCGATGATATTTAAGATCCGGCATCCGCTTAAAAAACCGTTCTTCGCACCTGAAAAAGGGCGCTAAGGGCGCTTTGTTCCATGGCCAAAACGGGGCTACTATCTTTAACCGTTAGCCGTGTGGGCGCATAGAATGGCTAAGAGGTGATGGATATGGCTGAAAAAGCTGTGGCTTACATAAATGCCGGCACAATCTACCCCGCCATTTCGGGCAAAGCCACCTTTGAAAATGTGCCCGGTGGCGTACTGGTCACCACCGAAATCTATGGTCTTCCCCCCTTTAGCCGGGAGCTCGGGCGGGTGGTGGGCCCCTTTGGCTTTCATCTGCACGACGGCGCCAACTGTACCCCCGGCTCCAACGAGCTACCCTTTCCCTATGTGGGCGGCCACTACAACCCCGAATCCCAGCCCCATCCCAACCACGCAGGCGATTTCCCCAACCTTTATGCCCACGACGGGGCGGCGTGGATGAGCTTTTTTACCCCCCGCTTTAAGGTGGACGACATCGTCGGCCTCAATATTGTGGTCCACGAAAGCCCCGACGATGGGCGCACCCAGCCCAACGGCAACGCAGGCCGCATGATTGCCTGCGGTATCGTAAGGGAGTTTATAGAGTCCGAGGCTTAATCGTCATCTTCCTCCCCCTCCAGAAAGCTGGGTGGGCCGGGGCGGGGCCTGTGCCGGGGCGGCAAAAGACCCATTTGGGTGGCTATGTCGGTAAATTGCATCACCGTATAGGCCACCTCTGCCTCATTCATGCGGCTGTGAAGGGGCAAAGTCAGCTCCCCGGCGTAGCGCCGGTAGGCGTTGGGAAAGCTGTCCGGGCTGTAGCCCAATGCCCGGTAGGCCGTAAGCATGGGTAGCGGTTTGTAGTGCACATTGGCCATCACCCCGCTACCCGATAGCGCCTCCATAAGCACACCTCGCCGCACCTCGGTGCAGCCGGGCAGATAGACCGGGTAAAGGTGGCAGGCCGAGGCATTTTGCCCCGATAGGATATGGCCGGGCAGCTCCAGCGAGAGACCGTCCAACAGCGTATCATACTGCCGGCAGATGGCCCTGCGGCGGGCCAGCAGCTCGGGGTAGCGCCTTAGTTGGACAAGCCCCAAGGCCGCTGCGCAGTCGGTCATATTGCATTTATAGCCGGGCATCACAATGTCATACTCCCAGCCCCCGGCGAGCTTCTCTCTGGCTGTACGGGTCTGTCCGTGGAGGGACAAAAGCCGAATCTGCCGCTCAATCCAACTGTGGTCGGCCCCTGCAATGTTGCGCCAGCAGATAGCGCCCCCCTCGGCGGTGGTGAGATTTTTTACCGCATGAAAGGACAGGCAGGTAAAGTCGGCCAGCGCACCACTCATGACCCCGTCCCGGCAGGCACCTAAGGAGTGAGCCGCATCGGCAATTATGGCCACCCGACCTATGGCCTCCTGCACTGGGTTTTGGGGGGTGAACATCCGATACTTCTGCCAGAGCAGGGTCTTGATGGCCCGATAGTCGCAGCAGATGCCCGCAAAATCCACCGGGATGACCGCCCGGGTACGGGTGGTGAGCAGCGGTTCTATCATCTCGGCGGTGAGCAGGTAGCCCTCGGCCGGCAAATCGCAGAGCACCGGCCGAGCCCCCACATGGCAGATGGCCGCCGCCGTGGCCGAGTAGGTGTAGGCCGTTGTGATCACCTCGTCGCCGGGTCCTATCCCCAGCAGCCGCAGGGCCATCTCCAGCGCCGCTGTGCCCGACGACAGGCAGACCGTCCCTGCCGCTCCGGTATAAGCCGTCAGCGCCGCCTCTAACTCGGCCACCCGCTCGCCGGTGGTAATCCACCCAGAGCGCAGCACTGCGGCCACTGCCTCTATTTCCTCTTCGGTGATGTCCGGCGGCGAAAATTCCACCCGCATAGCGCACCTCCTGTGTGCAAAATTTTGGTGGCCGGTTACAGCCGCCAGTAATCAAAGCCCAGTGCCAGCGCCTCGTCCCGGTCGAGGATGGCCTTGACATCCATGATGAGGGCCTCGGGGCATAGTCGGGACAGCTCCGCAAGGTCCAGGTTCCGGTTGGCGCTGTGTGCCACCGCCACCACCACCGCCGTACTGCCTGCTATGGACTCAAAGGGGGCCAGGCTAATGCCGTAGGTGTAGGCCGCCGCAACCGGGTCGGCCACCGGGTCCACCACGGTGACCTCGGCTCCCAGTTCGATAAGCAGCCGGGCAATTTCGGCCGCCCCCGAACCACGAAGGTCGGGACAATTCTCCTTGAAGGTAATCCCCAGCAGCGCAATTTTGGTACCCGCCACCCGCCGCCCAGCCGCTGCCAGCCGCTCGGCGAGGCGAACGGCCACATAGCTGCTCATGCTCTCGTTGACCTGCCGGGCGGCCCGGGTCACTTCGGCGGGCAGGCCCAATGTCCCGGCCAGGTGGAGCAGGTAGTAGGGGTCCACCCCGATGCAGTGCCCCCCCACCAGTCCCGGCCTAAAATCTATGGCATTCCATTTGGTGGCCATGGCTGCCCGAACCTCTAGGCCGTCTATGCCTAAGGCGTCGAGCATGACTGCCAGCTCGTTCATAAAGGCGATGTTGACATCCCGCTGGGTATTCTCAGCCAGCTTGGCCGCCTCGGCCGCCCGGATACTGGACATTGGGTGTACCCGAGCCTGACTGATAAGCCCATAGAGCGCACTCAGCTCGGCCCGCACCACGGGGTTTTGGGCCGCCACAAGCTTGACGATGTTCTCAAAGGTGTGCACCCGGTCGCCGGGGCTTATGCGCTCGGGTGCGTAGCCCACAAAGAAGTCCCGCCCGGACACCAACCCCCGCTGACGGGCGATAATGGGCAGGCAGACCTCCTCGGTGACACCAGGGTAGACGGTGGATTCAAAGGCGATGAGCGTCCCCGGCCGGATGTGAGTGCCCAGTGTACGGCTGGCCGCTTTAAGCGGCTCTAAGTCGGGGGTGCGGCGGTGTGTAATGGGCGTGGGGGCGGCCACGATGATGAATTCGGCCTCGCCCAGCCGAGCCGGGTCGCTGCTAAACTCGATGCCCGAATCGAGCAAGGTCACCCTGTCCACCGAGCCGGTGGGGTCAACACCCATCCGGTAACCCTCGATGAGGGGGGCGTTGACATCATAGCCGATAACCCGGGCCTGCTTGGCAAAGGCCGCCGCCAGCGGAAGCCCCACATAGCCCAGCCCCATCACAGCCATTTTGGCCTCGCCTTTTTTGATACGCGCCGCCCAGTTCATAGCACCACTTCCTCCACTTTGTCTGCTGTGGAATATATATGCGCCCCGCCCGCCGATATGAATGGCCAGTCCGCACCGGCAATTCCTGTCTGCTGTGCATAGTGGAAATACACAATTATTTGCAGTGATTTTTATCTATCATTGCAGGCGATAATTTGGTATGATTGGCTTGTATCAAAACTAAGGAGGCGTGTGTTATGAAAGAGTTTAATCTGGAAGCTTATCTGAAGGATGTTGAACACTTAGTCAATATCGATTCTGGCAGCCACAATGTGGCCGGCATTACCACCGTGGCCGACTTTTTTTCCGAGCGGTTTGAGGCCTTGGGTTGGAATGTAAAGCGCCACATTTTCCGCGATGATTTGGGCCCCACCCTTGAAATGCGCAATGGCGATTTTGAGCATATCGATGTGTTGATGATCGGCCACATGGACACGGTTTTCCCCGATGGAACTGCAGCTGAGCGCCCCTTTAAGATTGAAGACGGTAAGGCCTATGGCCCCGGTGCCGGCGACATGAAAAATGGCCTTGTCACCATGTATTACGCCGCCAAGGAGCTCACAGAGTTGGGCGGCCTGGGCCTGAATGTTTGCATTGTGATGAACGGCGACGAGGAAATTTCCTCCCAGGGCTCTAAGGGTCTGCTCACCGAGCTGGCCAAGAAGAGCAGCGCCTGCTTTGTCTACGAGTCGGGCCGCAGCGGCGGCAAGCTGGTCAACAAGCGCAAGGGTCTGGCCAAGTATGTGGTGGAGTTTACCGGCAAACCCGCCCACGCCGGTGTGGCCCCGCAGGACGGTGCCAGCGCCATTCACGAGATGGCCTACTGGATTCCTCAGCTGATTAAACTCAACCAGTACGAAATCGGCACCTCGCTCAATGTGGGCGTTGTCAAGGGCGGCACTGTGCCCAATGTGGTGGCTGCCTCGGCCAGCATGGAGATTGACACCCGCTTTGAGATGATTGAAGAGCAGCAGAGAATTGAGCGTATGTTCAGCTACCTGGAGAAGAACATCACCGTTCCCGGCGTAACCGCCAAGGTGAAAATGATGGGTAGCCGTCCGCCCATGAACCCCTCGGACGAGACCGAGAGCCTTATGGCCATCGTGGAGTCGGTAGGCGCCGAGATCGGCTTTGATGTGGGCTGGGTTGCCACCGGCGGCGGCTCGGACGGCAACTTTACAGCGGCTGCAGGCTGCCCCTCTCTCGACGGCATGGGCCCCTTCGGCGGCGACGCACACACCGACCACGAGTGGTTTGTGGTGGAACGAGTAGAGCCCACCCACCGCCTGGCTATGGGAATTCTGTCGGCTCTGAGCGCCAACAAGCAGGCCAACGACGGCAAAATTGTACTGTAGCTAAAATAGCCACGGGCGTGAAGATGAGGCCCAGCGCCTCCTTCGTATTCATCTGTACAGCAAAGTAGAATCATACATCATAAAAAGAGGGACGCCGGGAGGCGTCCCTCTTTTATGTAAATCTTCTATGGGTTTTGCTCGACCGCATCTCGCACCAACTCGCGCTTAAAGCCGTGGTAAACATCGGTCACCGCATCGGCATACTCAAGGCCGAAGTAGGAGGGCAACAGGTAGATAAACAGATAGTCAAGATCTTCCCCCGCACTGATGGCCAGCATGGCCTCGGTGATGATGATGCCCTCTAAAAATTTGTGGTTGGCCTTGTAGGCCGCCGTGGTGTGGATATAATTGTACAGCACCCGCCGTATATTGTTTTGGTTGGATGTATCTATAACCAGTTGCACGGCCGTGCGCAAAAAGGGGTCGGGAAATCGGGCACGGTCGTCAATCAGCTTCTCCATAGCGAGCAGACCCTGATCCCGAGCCGCAAAGGCCAGCTCTACCAGCTGGCGCACTGTGTATAAGCAGTCCTGCTTGCCCTCTCGGGTGACCTGTACACGGGAGGCAAGATATTCCATGCTCATCATGCAATTTTCCATAACCCAATCAGCCCATCCGGTTATTTACCTATTTCCAGCGCTTTAAGCGCCAGATTTTTTACGATGCCCAGCGCCGCCAGGTTGGCGTCGTAGGCGGTGGCGGCAGCCATAAGATCCACCCGCTCCTCGGTGGTGTTGACATTGGGATACATCACATAGCCGTCCTCGTTGGCGTCGGGATGGTTGGGGTCATACACCGGCACAAATTCGGCCTGACTCTCTACAATCTCGGTAACGCGCACACCGCCGAGGTTGTTGCCGCGATGGATGCGGCCTCTGCGGCGCTGATGGGCTCCTAAAACCGCACCAAAATCGGTCTGCCGCTCCTCAAAAACCACCTGCTTGCGGCGATAGGGTTCGCCGCTTTCGGTGCGGGTGGTGTTGGCATTGGCAATGTTTTGCAGGGCGATGTCCATGCGGTAGCGCTCGGCCGTAAGAGCCGAGGCTGTAATTTTCATGCTGTTAAAAATGGACATAAAAAGACCTCCCCCGCCCTGTTACCGGGCCGACGATTTAAGCACATAGCGGTAGTTGTTAATCTGGCTTGTCACCTTGCCATAAAGGTAGGACTGCTGCACATAGTTCTGGTAGAGCTTTAGGCTCTCGGTATCCGAGTTTACATTGTTGCCGTCCGGCCGCATTTCGGTAGCCTCGTCGGTCAATACCCGGGCCTCTATGCGATGTTGTCCCTGCGCCCCGCGGAGCACATCTTCAAAGACCACATGCTTTGCCTTAAAGCCGGGGGTCTCGTAATTGGCAAGGTTGTGCAAAATAACCCGCTGCTGGGTGGCCAGCGCGTTGAGGCCGCTGGATATAAGCCCAAGCTGCTTTGAGTCAAACAGCATCGCAACCGCTCCCATTCTGTGTGAATTCCATATTTTCTTTATTCTACTGTAAAGTTGTGCCGTTGTCAAAGCTGCAGCGCTAAAAATCGAGCTTTTTTCGCAGCAAAACAAAAACCTCCCGGCAGAGACCGGGAGGCTTTTACTTTTATGAGCGTATGCGCGATGCGCGGTCGGCGGCAACAAAGGTGTCCCGCAGCTCGGTGAGCATGGGGATGATCTCCCGCAGCTCGGAGGCGTCCTTTCGGATATTGGCCTGAACAATCACCCGGCCGAAGTACTCGTAGAGCGCGTCGAGCCCGTCGGCCACCGAATAGCTATGGTCGAGGGTCTGCCGCAGATAGTTGACAATCCGCTGGCCCTTTTGTAGTGCCTGATTGGCCGCGGGGAAATCCTTCTCCTCGATAAATGCCACGGCTGCCGTCAGGTTTTTTACGCCGCCGTCGAACAGCTGGGTGAGCATCTCCCCCGGGGTCATGGTCATAATGGACTGCTGCTTATACTGCTGATAGGGATTGGCCTGTGCGCTATACATATTTCTGCTACCTCCGTTTTATTGGAACAGTTGCTGCGTGAGCCAGGAGCTCTGAGCACTTAAGTTGGCAATGGCTGCTTCCATGGCGTTAAACTGGCGCCAGTAGCGGTTTTTCTCGGTCTCGTAAGAGGCTTTAAGGGCGGCAATTTTATCGTCGATGGCCTTAAGGCGGGCGGCCAGCTCATTGTTTGCATCAGTGGCCTTGCCCTTTACGCCGGCGATCTGCACCAGAGTTCCGGGGCTGCCGGTACTGGTGTTGGCCGTGGCTTTTAGGATATTGTTTAGCCTTGTGGCCACGCCCTCGGTGGGGTCGGCAAACAACCTTTGAACCTGATCGGGGTTGCTCTCGATGGCCTGACGCAGCCTGGCCTCGCCGTCCTCCGAGAGGATAAGTTTGCCAAAGTCGGCCCAGTTAGAGCTGGTCTCGATGCCGATGTCGTAGATGGCATAGAGTCCACCGGTGGGTCGGTCGTAAAGGGCTGTGCGCATACTCTGGAGGAAGATGGAGATGGCGCTGTCGCCCCTTAGCAGACCCTCCTTGGATTTTTCCTCCCACAGCTCTATTTCTCGCTCGGTCATTTCCTTCTTTTGAGCCTCGGTAAGAGGAGGGTACTTCTTGTAGCTGGCCTCCTCCCGGATGAGGCCGTTGAGCTCCTCAATCAGACTGTTGTAGTCGGCGATAAAGCTCTTTACACCCTCGATAATCTGGTCGGTGCCCCGGCTGACCTCGATGGTCTCGTAAGTGCCCTCGGGGGTTTCGGCCTTGAGGTTGAAGTTAAGGCCGTTGATAGAGAAGCTGTTGGCGTTGCGCTCGGTGATGACATCGTCGATTTCCACAATGGCATTCTGGCCCGAGGTGTAGACGGCCTGACCGCCCTGAGACTGACCCACCGTTAGGGTGGGGCTGCCAAACAGCCGGTCGATGCCCGCTGCGGCCTCCTCGCCAAAGTCTACCTCGCCGGTGACGCCGTCCTTGGCTGTAAAGATGATGCGTCCATGGCTGAAGGAAAGGGTGCCCTTGGGGTAGTCGATATTTTTAAGCTCCACCAGTTTGGTGAGGTCGTGGGTGCCTTGGCCAAGGCTTTGGATGCCAAGCTCACCTAAGGTGGTGTTCTCGTCCACTGCGCTGGTCAGTCCGCTAAGGCCTGTCAGCTCACCAAAGGCGTTGTCCTCTGCCGAGAGGGCCAGCGTATGGCCGCCCTGATTGTGCAGGGCAACCTGACCCTCGGCGCCCAGCGTGATAGTTAGTTCGTCGTGGCCGAGCATTTCGGCCATCTGGTGGTTGATGAGGTCGATGGCCTCTGCGAGGGTGTAGGGCTTGTCCACCTGCTCGCCATCCATCTCCTCGGTGCGAAGAGGCAGGCTAAAGCTGTGCTCGGTGCCGTCTATGGTGATTTTGAAGGTGGTCTCGTCCAGGATCTGGTTGGGGTCCAGCCCTGCGCCACCGGTGATAACGGCTTTGTTTAGGGCGCTGCTGGTGACCTTGGTGCCGCTTAAGATGGGATGAAACTCCCCGTTTATCTCGTATCCGCTGCCAAACATGGCATTAAGCAGGTTGCCCTCGGTCTGACTCATGGTGATGTCGAAGCCGGCGCCCGAATCGGCGGCTTCGAGGGTAAACTTGTCCTCGAGCGCCCTATAAACCACCCGCACACCGGCGTCGCTGGTGTTGATTTTGTTCATAATCTCGGTCATGTTGGCGCTGCTGTCGAAGGTAAAGCTTTGGCCGTTTATCTCAAAAGCAAACCGCTCTCCCTGAAGGGGGGTAGCAAAATAAAGCTGGCTGAGGTTGCCGCCCATGCCGATGCGGTTGCTCTGGCCGTTTAGAAAGCCAAAAGCGTCCAGAGCATCTTTGTCGCCGGCCACCAAAACCTTGCGACCCTCGCCGGTATTGAGGTTCAGGCTGCCGTCGGCGGCGTTCAGCTCGACCGTCACCTGACCGGCACCGTGGGCACGGTTTAGCTTGGCGGTAAGCTCCTCGCCCACCTTGGACAAGCTAATCCGCCCATCAATATCGAGCATGGCATCCAGCTCGAGAGCCAGGGTCTTTTTGTTGTCGTCCAGGCTGACATCGAGATAAAACTCGTTTTTGGTGTTCAGTGTGCCGGACAGGCTGGCCTTGCCGGCGGTGACCGTGCTGCTGCGACCTGCGGTGAGACCCAGCGCCTGAAGGCCTAGCTTGGAGGAGGAGCCCCCCACCTTGATGGTCTGCTCGCCATCGGCGGTCAGCGTGAGGACGCCGTCCTGAACCGAGGCGGTCACGCCGAAATCGGCAAGCGCCTCATCGAGCAGCCGAACAATCTCATCCTGACGGCCGGCGCCGTCGGTATAACTTTGGTCGGCGTTTACAAAGGCTGACTTCAAATCTACACTGACGCTCTGGCCGTCAATCTCAAAACCAACGGTGCGCTGTGCGGTCTTATTTGCCTCTACGGCCTCCTCAAGCCGGGCGGTGTCCACCTTGCCGGCCAGCACGCCGCTTACGGCGCTGCCCGAGGTGAGCTTGGCGCTGGTGGCCAGCTGCTGCACCCGCACCTTACTCGTACCGATGGCGGCCGCGCTGGTGGCGGTTACGCCAAAGCTTGTGGCGCTGGTGGCAGCGGTCATCAGATTAAAAAAGCTCTGGCTGGTAAGGTTGGTAGAGGTTGTGGCCGAAAAAAACTTAGTTTGAAAACTGTTAATTTTGCTGATAAGCTGGCGGTAAATTTCCTGCCGCCACAGGGTTTGTTGGCGCAGTCCGCTCTGCTTGTCGATTTTGCTTTGGGTGTTTTGCAGCATGGCCTCCACCATTTGGTCGGTATCAACTCCCGACGCAAGGCCCGAAAAGCCTTTGTTGGCGCTGGCCGAGTTATTGACGCTGCCCGTAGTGGCATTGACATTCATTATATAAAGCCTCCATTCCATGCGGCTGTTTGTTTCCATACAAAGCTTCTACTTTATATTGTCGGCCAATTCGGGAAAAACCCAAGGGCCAAAAGGGAAAATCCCCAAATAATATGGGGATTTATGCCTTGGCTATCTGTCCCGAACGCCGGGTGGGGGCCGGGCTAAACCGGGCTGCCCGGGCCGAGAGCCCTCGGTTGGTGTCCTTGATGCTGTCAAGCAGCCGGGCTTGCTCGCTCTCGAGCCGGTATGTAAGCTGAAGCTCGGCCTCGAGGATGCGTGAGATAATAGCTCGAACGGCGGCCGCAGCATCGTAAACAGCGCCGAGGTCGGTATCCAGTGCCCCGCGGTTGGCGCGTCCGGACAGAGCGTCTTTTAGGGCACCGGACCGGTCGCTTTGGTCGAGCAGTAGCTCGATGGCATCGTCGGTGCCGTCGGCCTCCATAATCAGGCGCCCCCGCTCGCTTAAAAGGGCCTCTATCTGCTCTATGGGACAGCTGAGCATCTCCTGGGTGGTCGCCTCGAAGTCCAGCACCAGTCTGCGCTTTTGGGATAGCAGCTGTATGATGGCGTGTAAATGGGTCAAACTGGTCACCTCTTTTGTCTGTCTTGGGCGGTGCATTCTTTGCAAGCTCTGCCCCGTGTGGTATACTGATTGGGTGGAACGATTAGCCGAAGGGAGCGTAAAAAACTGCATATCCAAGTGCCTGATATAACCTCCCCCGCGCTTCTTAAGTCGGCGGAGGGCAAGCTGCTGGAAATCGGCGAGGCTGTTGTCTCGATAGAAAACCGCAGCGTGGATTTTCACAGCGAGTTTGTCCATTTGTTCAAAATGGACACCCCGCTTAAAATTGTGCTCACCAAGGACGGCGAGGAGACCCAGTGCTTCGACGGCCGGGTCTATTTGTCCACCCAGACCATGCTGCGGCTGGTGGAAGTGAGCGACCAAGTGCTGCCCGGGGCCAAAATGGCCTATCTCTGCGAGGTGGATATGCCCGGCACTTTGACCGCCCTGATCTCGGAGGAGGTGGCCGAGGGCTTTATGAACCTACAGCGCCGCCAGGTTACCCGCCAACAGAGCTTTGTGGTGCGGATACACGCACTGTCTATGGCCTGTGTATACTTTACCTGCGAGCAAAGGCTGGAAAAGGGGCAGTATGTGCAGCTCGACCTGCCAGTGGCCGATGCCGAGGGGCTGCTGTTGGAGATTGAGCGGGCCTATGATTTTGGCCAGACCACACGCAATTACCACTGCCGCATCCGGGAAATGAGCAATCCGGCCCGGGTTAGCCTAGACGGCTATGTGGCGGATTTGTGCAAGGCGCAGTTTAAGCTGTTTTAGTTAGAGCTTTGTTAGAAGCTGCCTAAGGGCGTCCGCAGCGGGACCCCGGGCAGCTTCGCGGTTTTCGGCGATGGTTAGGGTCAGCTCGCCCCTTAAAATCTTGAGCTCGGCGGGCGCCACGATGCCGATGCGCACCTTATCCCCCGATATGTCGGTCACGGTGATTTCGATGTCGTCGCCGATGCGCAGCGTCTCCCCGACCTTGCGTGTGAGTACCAACATATCAGCCTTCCTCCTTGCGGGAGATAATGGGGTGCTGTATGGCGTAGCTTTCCTCAAGGATAATCTGCGCAGCGGTGCGGGTGGCCGGATTAACCACAATGGGGCTACGCAGGTTGACCGTAGAGCGCTCAAAATCCTCTTTGACCACCATGATAAGCCAGCACATAAGGTCGCCGGGGCCGAGGGCCTCCCGAACGCTCTTGGGCATCTTGGGGTCATAGCTCTCGGTTACAAGATCCGGGTTTACAAGAATGAAGCATAGATCGGGCTCCTCAACCGACTGGAGCCAAACCAGATGCTCGCCGAGAGACTCCTCGTGCAAAAATACATAGCGGCAGTAGCTTTCAAATCCGAAAATTGGCATCTTAAACTCGATAATGTCCGCCTCGTTGATCTCGATCTCTCCAAAATCGCGGGTTTTCAAAAGCACGCTGATGGAGCCCCCTTTTCTTTACTGACAAATAGTAAGCAGCCAGGCTCTTGGGGCCATAGCTGCTTTTTTGTATGCGGCACAGCGCCCCGTTGTTACAGGTCGCGTTTAGGCGGGTTGTAATTGGGGTCGGCACTGGGTGGAGTATAGCGAATACCCCCGAGGTATTCTACCGAAACCTTGGGGTACTGGGTGATAACCAGACTAAACTTGCCGGGGATGTAGTCCATAGCCAGCTTTTTTAGCTGCCAATCTATGTCTACATCGCCGGGGTCGTAGTCCATGTCCAGCTCGGCGGACTTCCAGGAGATGTCCGGCCCTACCGAGGGCAGAAAGGCCGTGTATGTGGTGGGATTTTCGATGGCCTTGCTGCGCACAATCTGCGCGATGGTAAGTCCGTCGTCGATGCGGGCCATCTGATTGCCCATGTGCACCGTGTCGTCCACGCCCTCTCGAACCTTGTTCCAACCATTCTCACCCTGCTTTTTGGCCCATGTGCTGCTCGAGTGGATGCCCATGCTGTCACGCATGGCCGACATATCAAGGCGCACCTCAATAGGCCGGCTGTGCTGTTTGAGCTCGGGTTCAGTATACTCTATTTTGGCCATGAGCGGGTCTGTTTTGCGGGGCTCAAGGCGGGCAGGCTCAAAGTCGTATTGATACTGTATGGGCGTGGTGGTTATTCGTATGAGTGGCTGCATAGAGTCAACCTCACTTTCCCAGTGGGTATCTAAAACGGCGAGACCGTCATACTAACGAAGATAGTCAAGCAGTGAAGTGGGCAAAATGTAGCTGCCCAATTGGAGAGTGGCCATCCAGGTATATTCGGCAGTTTTGAGGTTGATGGCCTCCTCGGCGGTATCGGCGGTGAGCAGTTTGGACTCGAGCTCGCCAAGGTTGTCGATCTCCACCTCAAGACGCTCCTGCGTGCGCTCTAAGAAGTTTACCCGAGTGCCGAGGTCGGTGCGGGTCATGCGCATGGAGTCGGTGAGTTCTACCAAACGGGTGTATATACGGTCCATGGCATCGGTGTCGCCCGCTTCCATAGCCACGGCCAGATCGGTGAGCAGGTCGTAGGCATTGTTGGCAGTGCCTTGGGCATCCCGTGGGCCAAAGCCTAAAATGTCCAGCCCCGAAAAAGAGGACTTAAAGGCGGTGCGGGGGTCGGGCTGGCCGTTTTTGAGGGTGAGACCAAGGCCGATATCCGCATAGACATCGCCGCTGTCGGGCACAACGGTTTTGGTGGGCGGGGCGGTGCTGTCATCGTCGTAGTAAAAGACGCCGTCTTCCCGGTAGATTTTTTCCACCTCGATGCCGTTAAAGGTGAGCTTGCCGTCTTTAGTATCGATGGCCGCGCCGGCGTTGTGGGTGCCGCTAAACAGATATTTGTCGCCAAACTTGGCGTTGACAAACTGAAGCACCTGATCCCGGCCGCTTAGCAGCTCCTGAGCCAGCACCTGCTGGTTAACGCTGCCATGGCTGTCGCTCATGGCCTTGAGCACCTTCTCCTGAAGGTTTACAAGCACATTGTCGATGGAATCTAGGTTGCTGTCCACCGAGTTGTATTCAAGAATAAGGTTTTCCACCGTGGCAAGGTGGGCCTCGCTCTCGATGCGGGTTTCCTGCGCACGCATGGCCCGCATACCGTCGGACACATTTTTAGACAGCCGGTCAAATTTGAGCCCGGTGGTGCCCCGACCAATAATCTCGGCCTGGTTTTTCATGCTCTTGTGAATGTTGGCCATATAGTTGCGGGTGACCATTCTTTGGGAGATACGCATTGCTATTTCACCTTCCCTGTTCCGGCATTAGCGGGGGCTTAGAGGCCCACCCGGCCGGTGCGGTTTATAAGGATATCGAGCGCTTCGTCGAGGGTGGTCATCAGACGGGACGCCGCCTGATAGGATTTGTTATAGAGCATCATGCTGGCAACTTCCTCGTCCATCACCACGCCCGAGACCGAATCCCTGCGGTCCTGAAGCTCTCCTAGGTTGATGGAGGAGGATTCGTGACGGCCGTTGTAGAAGGTGTAATCCTCGGCCAGCACGCCGGCATAGCTGTCGACAAATTCGTAGAAGGTGCCGGTATAGGTCTCGCCCCGGGAGTTAAAGGAGATTTTGGTGGAGTTCAGCGCCGTGTAGAGGCTGAGGATGTTGTTGTTCTCTTTATTGTCGGGGCGGGCAATCACATAGGCGTGGTTGGCCACCCACGCATCACTGATGGAGATGTTGGCCGCAGTGATGACAATATCGTCCCGCACCGGGTAGTGGCCGCTGGCGTCCATGGTGTCGCTGATGCCGCCCAGCAGCATTTTGTAATCGCCGGTGGGATTGCCGTTGGCGTCGTACTCGGGGATGGTCTGGTTGACCACGCTCACCAAAGTTCTGGCAAAGGTGTCCAGCTGGTCTTGGTAGTAGAGAATGCCCTTGTAGTGGGTTTCGTTGCTGCTGCCCTGATTGGGACCCCGGCCGTTGATAAAGTCGGTGTAAGCCTTGAGGGATCCGGTGGTAAGGTGGATGCTCTCACCGCTGGATACCCAGCGAAGCCCCACTGTGCCGTCGCCATTGTCCACATACTCCATGCGCTCGTAGTTCTCGCCCTCTACCACCGTGCGCCCGCCCATGGAGACGGTCACCGTGAGGTCGTCGTTTATCTGAACACCGAGGTCGCCATACCGGGCAATCTCGTCAAGCAGCAGGTTTTGCCGGTCGAGCAGCTCGTTGGGGCCGTAGCCGGCGTTTTGCCGAACGATGCCCTTGTTTTGGGCGATGGCATAGTTGAGGTTTGCCAGCTGCTGGAACTTCTCGCCCAGCTCGCTGACCGAAATTTTTAGGTCGAACTTGTGCTGCTCGGCGGTTTTCTTCAGCTTGGAATTGAGCTGCTGAAGGGTTTGGGTGAGGTTTTTAAACTCGGTTTGTACAATGTTGGCTGCCGTCTCAGAGTAGGGGGTCTCGGAAAAATTTTTCAGAGCGGGCAGAAGGGTCTCTAAGCTGCCCCGGATGCCTGCATTGGTGAGCGGGTTAAACTCGCCAATGGCCCCCTCTATGTCCGAGAGGATGGTCTGCACGGTGCCAAAGTAACCGGTTTCGCCGTGCTCGTCTCTAAAGCGCTTATCGAGAAAGCTGTCTCTAATCTGGCCGATGCCGGGGACATGAACGCCCTGACCCATCTTGCCCACGAGGTTGTAGCTGTATCGCTGAGCACCCGAATAGGGCGAAATGGCCACCTGATCCACCCGCTGGCGGGTGTAGCCCTCGCTGTCCCAGTTGGTCATATTGTGGCCCGATATGTCCAGCCCTTTCTGGCTGGTGGACAGACCGCGCTTGGCTATCTCAAAACCCATAAAGGTCGATCTTAACATAAAAGCTCCCCCTGCCTTTGGATTATATCTTGGTTTCGAACACGCTTCCGGCCTGACCGCCCTCGCCGGTGGTTTTGGAGCCGGCCGAGGTATAGGTGGTTTCCTGCAACGCATCCTTGGGCAGCATATCGCTAAGGCTCAGGTTCATTTCAGCGTAGGACATAGACTTTGCGTTGCTCTGCTGTATCATCTCGGCGGTGCGGCTAAAACGCTCGAACAACACTTTAAAGGCGGGCTTGTCCTCCGCCTTTAGCTGGTCTATCATCTCTCTAAAGCTCAGATCGCCAAGACCGGCCTCGGCCTGAAGCTGCTGCCGCTGGACCTCGAGCTTATCCAGACGCATGATGTTGGCCTGCATTTCGGCGATGGCCTTATCCATCCGATGGGGATCGGCACAGATGAGTGCCTGATATTTGCGGTCCTCGGCGGCGGCCATCTCGTCTAGAAAATCGGCATACTGACACATAAAACGATAGAAAAGTTCCAATTCACCGACCATATCAAGCTCCAATCCAGCGCTTCATCAGGGCGTCTACCAAATCCTCGGTAGACACTCGGTAGTTCCCCGCTGCCACGGCCTGACGCAAGCTTTCCAGGCGCTCGGGGTCGGCGGGGCGCTCAATATGGCTGGCCGCAGCACGCACCAAGAGGTCGGTCTCGGCCCTCTGGGCGCCCTCGGCGCTGATGATGATTTTGTCGGTGTTCTCCTCGCTCTTGCCGGCGGACATGGCTTTATTATGGAGTTCGCCTCCGTTTATGCGCAGGCTTTTAGGCTTGCCTACATTGTAGGCGCCCGGATTTATTTTCATAGCCATTCCCCTATCCTTGACTTAAAATCCCTTTAAAAGTAAACAGAATACTCCTTACGCTTATACCATTCGGCCGCCCGGGCAAAAACACAAGCGATAAATTAGAAAAAGTTTTTGCCATGTCGCAGCCACCATAATTCGACATAAAATATACCATAATCTCACTTTAGGCGCAAGGGCAGCAGGATGGGGGCAGCTTGCTCCACCGAGAGCGCAGCGTCTCCCCCCGAGCCGGCGGAGCTTTTATACAAAAGGGCCGTCCCCCTGTGGGGCCGACCCTTTGCGGCGTTGGTTTTAGGCTATTTGTCGGTGGCCGATTCGGCCTGCCAGTCGTCAAAGCGCTTCATGCACTCTTGGTAAGTTTCCTCGCAGATGCCGGGCAGCTTACCGCCCAGCTCGACGCCGGCAGCCTTAAAACCGGCAATCACCGCATCGCGCAGGGCGCCGATTTTGCTGCTGTCCTCGCCGGCCAGCGCCTTGGCCATATCTAGAATGCGGGTAGCCACGGCGTCTACCGAGTATTCGCCTCCCTCGGCAATGCTCTCGGCCGCCCTTTGACGATCGGCCTCGGTGACATAGAGTTCCAGGCCGAACAGCGACAGATTGAACTGCTGGCCCTGTTTGGCCACCATGCTCTGCAGCATACGCCGAAAGCTTTCAATGCGGGCCATTTCGGCTTCTTGAAGCTGGTCGATGGTCATGCCGCCCACGGTGCGACCCTTGTAGATGCCAGTCTCGGCCTCGGCCGAGGTCTTTTCAAAGGTGTCGGCCTTGGAGGCAGCTCTGCTCTTGCTGACGGTCGTGCGCTCTTTTTCTTCTGCGTTTTTAGCTGCATCGTAAAAGGGGGCGCGGCCCAAGCTTGATATGTTCATGTTACCTCTCCCTTTCGTGGGTATAAAGGCCGGTTGGTGAGCCACAGGTGGCCCTGCAGCTAAGCGCTGATATTCATCAGCGCGCCCACCACCATCATGTTCATGGCGTTGTAGACGCCGTTGCGGTTATAGGTGCTCATAAAGCGAACCGTGTCCAGGTCGTAGCCGGTTTGGCGCAGGGCCGCATCGGCTTTATTTTGGGTTTTATCCAGAGTGCCGTTTATCAGGTTGTAGGCGCTTTCGCTAAGGCCGGCGGCGGCATCTCGGGAGATGCCCTCGGCCACCCGATTGAGAATGCCGGTGACAAAGCCGGCGTCCCGAGACATGGCCTCGGAAAAGCGGTGGCTGTCTATCGAGAGGCTGCCGTCGCCGCCGACCGAAAGGCCAATCTGTGCAAGGGTGCGCTCGGATCCCAGCGAAGAAAGCATACGCCGTGTCTGCCGAAGCACGCCTATACCCTTGTCCTCGTTTTTGCTAAGGAAGCTCAGGGTGTCATTAAAGCGACTTATGAGCCTGTCCAGCCGCTCGGCGGTCTGCCGGGTGGGGTTCTTCTCGGCCGCAAGGGTGGCGCTGCCCGGACCTGTAAGCTGGACGGTCAGGCCGTCCACTTCCACGGTGTTGCTGCTCGAGGTAAAGCTGTCACGCTCGGTGCCGTTTTTGGTGAGGGCGAAGATGGCCTCCTGCCCCAGTTGGCTGGCGGTATCCAGACCGGTGCGCCGGGCAAAGCTACCCGATAGGGAAAAGGCCCCCTGTCCGCTTACCTCAAGATGGGCCATGCCCTCCCGCTCGATGACGCTGGCGGTGACGCCGGCACCCAGGGCGGTAATTTTATCGGCGTAGGCCCACAGCATCTCCCGGTTGCTTGAGAACCCGCCGGCGCTGAGGCTTAGGTTGTAGCGACCCGCCTCGGTTTGAAGCTCCAGTGTGCCGCCTAAAGTGGGCAGCGCCCCATCAGCCGGCAATGCCTCGGTGCGGTTTATCTGATCTAAGGCGATCTGGCTGACCTCGAGGATATAGCTGTCCCTCGGCTGCTGAAGGTGGCCGGTCACCTCGGCCACAGCGGCGTTGGAACTGCCGGCCTGGGTTTGGGCGGCCGTGGGCTTGAGCACAGACTCCGCAGCGCTTTTGAGTTGATGCAGATTGGTGCGATAGTCTGCCATAAAGGCCGTGGCATCGGCGGAGAGGGTGCGGGTGGCCGTTGGGTAGACAGCGTTCGCTGAAGCGGCTGAGATGGTGGCGGTGCCGCCCAGCGCCAGCTGGGCCTTGGCGCCCCGTACCGCAGCGCTACCCGACAGCAAAGTGTGCGTAAGTGCTGAAAGGCTGCTGTTGATATACATGGCCTCCCCCCTTCATATGCTTGAGTCACTTGCCTTTATTATAGCGTATTTTGGAAAATATTCAAGAAAAAAGGGCCAGCCGGTCAACCGGCCGGCCCTTTTCTCCGGCTTATGCCGGCTTGGGCGCTCTAACTGCTTACTGGAGCAGCTGCAGCACGCTCTGAGTGGAGCTGTTAGCCTGGGCCAGCATGGCCTGGGCCGCCTGGCTCAGAACATTCATCTTGGTGTATTCCATCATCTGCTTGGCCATATCGGTGTCCCGAATACGGCTGTTGGCGGCGGTCATGTTCTCGGCCGCAACATCCAAGTTGTTGATGGTGTGATCAAGGCGGTTCTGCAGCGCACCGAGGTCGGCACGAACGGTGGACACCGCATTGATGGCACCGTAGCCGTTGGTGTCGTCGTCGCTGTTTTTGAGCATGGCCATGGCCTCGGCCGCTTCGGCCTGGGTGGCCACCGACAGGTCTTCGATATCCAGACCGGTGGTGCTCATGTCGCCCACCGAGATGGAAACCTTGTTAAAGGCGTCGGCCGTGTCGCCGATCTGCAGCGTGAGACCCCCGCTCATGGAACCGTCGAGCAGCTTGATGCCGTTAAAGTTGGTACCCTGGGCGATGCGGTTGATCTCGGACTTGAGCGCCTCTACCTCTTTTTGCAGGGCGGCGCGGTCCACATTGTCGTCCATGGTGCCGTTGGCCGACTTGCCGGCCAGC
>DBQC01000010.1 GCA_002305075.1 Ruminococcaceae bacterium UBA1404
ATTTTATCACTGCCACTGACACTAAAGTGCCCCAGCATCTTAAAGATCGGCGTGTATGCGATATTACTCCAATGGAGTTGCAGAGGTTCATCAATGAGTTTTCTTTGAGAGCGTCTAAATCTGCAATGAATAAGATGAAAATAGTCCTCCGTTCATCATTCATAGAAGCACAAGAAAATGGTCTGTGCAGCACCAACCCCGCACGGCGCTTAAAAGTTCCTAATATAGCTGAAAAGCCAAGAGAGGCCTTTACTTCTGCCGAGGTCGCCAAGATCATTGCCTTTGCCAATAATTATGATAAACCTTCCATAGCTACAGCTATTGTTACCTTGTTGCTTACTGGCTTAAGGCGCGGTGAACTGCTGGGCCTTTCTTGGGAGGATCTTCAGTTCGATCATATTTCAGTTAATCGGGCACTTTATCTTGAGAACAACCGCCCTGTTGTCCAAGAGTCTTTAGCTAAAACAGCAAAAAGTATTCGCAATGTTCCCATTATTCCTGAGCTTAGAGAGAAAATCGAACAATTGCCACACACTGGCCGCTTTATATTTGGCACCAGCAATGGCACACTGATGCACCCGAGCAACTTTACCCGGGATTACAATCTCTTTTTTAGAAAACTGCGCGCTGTCTATCCTGAAGTACGCCGCCTTAGCCCTCATTGCTGCCGGCACACCTATGCTACCCTTGCCTTGATGAGCGGCGCTAATGTACGGGTCGTGCAGTCGCTGTTAGGGCACGCAAGCATAGAAACAACCGCACTTTATACCCACCCTGACGAAGCAGCACTACATAGCGCGATACAGGCTATGGCCGTCATATTAAGGCAGGACCTTAAACAAGACAATGAATAAGACAACTCCATGCAATGAGCGCGTTTTAAGAGGGTTACGGCGACCCTTTCAGTCGCACATGCCCAAAATACCAATAATTTAGCAACTACGGATCAGAAGGTCAGGGATTCGAATTCTCTACAGCGCGCCATAAATATCCGCATTACAAAGCCATTTGTAGTGCGGTTTTTTATTTTTCTTTGGTTTGCACGATGACGCAACAATGGGCATTATGTGGTTAAGTTTTACACCGCTTAGGGGAATGTTCGGGGGACGATTTTTGGCACAAAAAAACAGCCGCCCACGAGGGGCGGCGCATTTTATTTCTTCTTGGCTTTTTTCTTGTTTTTTTCCTTGGGTTGGGCTTTGGCCTGGGCTTTCTTCTCGCGCTTTTCGGCCTTTAGCCGGGCCTTGCGTTGGCTGTGGTTCTCCTTGGGCGGCACCTCGAAAAAGAGCGTTTCGAGGGCGGCAGCCACTTTAGCGGGGTCGCGGATGGTCACCTTGGTAGAATTACGATGATCAAAGAATTTTTTAAGCATGGCCAGCGTAATGGCCTTGGGCGTTCCCCCCACAAACAGCTTGGGTTCGGCAAAGTTGTCGGCAAACACGGCCAGACCGTCGATGTTGGCACCATAAATCTCCTTGGCGGCCAAGGCTCTCTGGATGGGGTGCACCATCTGCTCGGCTTCGTAGAGCGGATTGGGCACCAGCTCGCTGCCCTCGGCGTCCTTGATGCGCCAAAAGGGCTCATCGGGGTCACCATAGGCCTCCAGACCCCGTCCGAAAGTGTGGCCCAAGAGAATGCCATGCTTATCCACCAGCAGGTTGTCCACCACAATATCGGCGTCGCCCACCCGCAGGCCCACATTCTTATAATAGTGAGAGTCCTTTTCGGCCCAGCGTTTAAAGCGGCGGTTAACTCTGTCCACCGCCGACGCCTCCGACCGACTGTGAACGGTGATTCGGTAATAGATAAACAGCACCACCGCTGAGGTAATGGACATTGCGAGAAACTGGACCCAATCCTCCCGGGTATTGAGCTTCCACCACTGTAAATTACTGAAATTAAAAATCAGGAACATCCCATTTACAACCCCTAACTATACATTCCCGGACGGGCGGGGTGTCATGCCCTGCCCGTCCGCACTTTACGCCCGTTTAGTATAGCATATCCACCCCCCGATGCAAAGCATAAATTCACCTGGGAGGCCGACTGGTATTCGCAGCACGGGGCGTGTATAATAAGCTTTAGACAACAAGTGCGGGGCAAGCCGCCGCCCGAAATGAGGTTTTTTATGGAGCAGATATTGGACAACCGGCCTCTAAGGGCCGTTTTAGCGGCCGCCGACCTGGGCGGATACGACATCGAGCGCAGCTTAGGCGAGCTTGAGGAGCTCTGCCGCACCGCCGGCCATCCGCCGGTGGCCCGCATCATTCAGCGCCGCCAATCCCCCGACCCGGCCACCTTTATCGGCAAGGGTATCCTGGTGGATGTAGCCCGGCTGATTGAAAGCGAGGAGGCCGACATCGTCATCTTTGACCACGAGCTCTCGCCCAGCCAGACCCGCAACATTGAAGCGGCCTGCAACTGCCCGGTGCTCGACCGCACACTGCTCATTCTTAACATCTTTGCTATGCGGGCTACCTCGGCCGAGGGAAGTATTCAGGTGGAGCTGGCCCGCCAGCGGTATATGCTGCCCCGGCTTATGGGCAAAGGTGTGCAGCTTAGTCGTCAGGGCAGCGGCACCGGCACCCACCGAGGCCCGGGCGAGACCAAGCTCGAGAGTGACCGCCGCCACATCCGCCGGCGCATTGCCGCCCTTGAGGAGGAGCTGCGGGAGCTTAGCAAGCGGCGTGATCTGCGTCGCAAGCGGCGCAAAAAGGAGGGCATGGCCACGGTAGCCATCGTGGGCTACACCAATACGGGCAAGTCCACGCTGCTCAATCATCTCACCGGAGCAGGGGTGTTGGCCGAGGATATGCTGTTTGCCACGCTGGATCCCACCGCCCGGGGCCTTCTGCTTCCCGACGGCTCCACCGTTCTGCTCATCGACACAGTGGGCTTTATCAGCCGGCTGCCCACCTTGCTCATCGAGGCCTTTAAGGCTACTCTTGAGGACGCCAGCGACGCCGACCTCATCCTCAACATCTGCGATGTGTCCAGCCCCGACTTCGAGGCCCAGATGGCCGTAACCGAGAGCATTCTGACCGACATCGGCGCCGCCACGGTGCCCATCATCACCGCCCTCAACAAATGCGACTTGGTCAGCGAGGTGCCCCACACCATCAACAACAACTGCGTGGCCATCTCGGCCAAAACCGGCTTTGGGGTGCCCAAGCTGCTAGAGGCGATTGCCCAGCAGCTCTCGGGCAACCACTGCAAAATGAAACTGCTGCTGCCCTATGATAAGGCCGGGCTGCTGGGCCAAGTGCGTGAACAAGGCCGGGTACTCAGCGAGGATTATACCCCCGAGGGCATCCAAAGCGAGGCGCTGGTGCACAGGAGCATCTGGCACCTATTAAGCCCCTTTCAGATTTAGCCGGCCACGGAGATATAAAAATGCCGCGCTGCATCCACAAGGGTGCAGTGCGACATAATTTCTTGGTGGATTAGCTAACCCGGCTCTCGAGCTCCTCGGCTATGGTAGACTCCACATCCTCGATGGGCATATCCAGCACCACCGAAAGCTCACCGTGGAGCAACAGCGCAGCGGCTCTGAGCACCTGCTCGTCCGAAGCGCTCAGCTTCTTACCGTTTTGGGCCACCTCTTGTTTGCGCAGATGCAAAGTGCACAGCAGCTTGGCCCACTCCTCGCAGCATCCCGAGCGCAATGCTTTGCGGTGGGTAGAGGCCCGTACATTTTTATCCTCAATCCATTCGGGCTCAACATCAGGAATGCTCTTGATGATGTCCTGAGCCTTTTCGCTGGAAATCAGCCGGCGCATTGACACCTTGGTGGAATCCACCGGGATTTTAATGGTGGTAGCTCGCTCATAAATCGGCCGGAGCACATAGTATGTGGCCGACTCGTCACCAATATCCAGGTCGCAAATGTCGTCTACCACGCAGAGATATTGGGAATTATACATAATGTGGTCGCCTAACTTAAACATAGCTATCCCGACTGCCTTTCCTAATTTTAGGGTCTGCTCCTGCATGAGGCAGGATCCGCCCTGGTTATAATAGGATTATAGCACAGTGCACTAAAAAAGTCAAGAATATTTCACATTAGACTATTGACAAAGCTGATGCAATAGATTATTATGATAAATTTATATCCGATTGGGTTGTGCCTGGGTAACAAGTTAATGGTTGTAACTGTAAAAACACCCTCCATTTATGCACAAAAAACCGCACCATGCTTGCGCGTGGTGCGGTTTTTGGCTCCCCAAGTTGGACTCGAACCAACGACCCTGCGGTTAACAGCCGCATGCTCT
>DBQC01000011.1 GCA_002305075.1 Ruminococcaceae bacterium UBA1404
ATTTTATCACTGGCGCTGACAGAAGGTAAGCAGCTTAATCAGTGAGGACGCACTCAAGAAAAACGCCATTAAGTTTCCGGCGCATACTCAAACACTCGATCTGCCCGTGATTCGGTTTCACGACCTGCGGCACACCACGGCAACGCTGCTGCTGTCGCTGGGCTACTCCATTAAAGACATCGGGGAATGGCTTGGACATGGAGACTATGCCACCACAGCCAACACCTATGCGCACTTAGATTTCCGCCGCAAAACCCATATTGGCGATACGCTTGCCGAGGCCATTGCGCTTTAAATTCGGGCTAATGTTAGAACCCGTTAGAACTTGTGTTAGAACAGGCTCAAAATCGCCCGAATTTGGCACTCATGCCAAAAATAAAAAAGCCAGCAACCCGCATGGTTACTGACTTTTTCGGTGGTGGAGACGAGGGGGATCGAACCCCTGACCTTCTGAATGCCATTCAGACGCGCTCCCAGCTGCGCCACGCCCCCATATTGAGTTGTGTTATCTAAGTCCGTCGGCGCCCGTTTTCGCCGACGCTTGTTATAATACTCGAAAATTCGGCGCTTGTCAACCCAATTTTTATTTTTTGTGATTTATGCTCCAAAATTTATATTTTCCCCATTTGATGCCATGCTTTTGTCAAATGGCCATCTTCTTAGCTTGGCCCATGGATCGGCGTACCTTGAGGGAGATCCAAGCCATTTTGCACCATAACCCCATCGCCGCAAATGCCATAGCCCAGTAGTGGGCGGGCTTTACCACAGCCAAAAGGCCAATATTGGGCGCCGCAGGGCCACCAAAATAGGAGCACAGGCGTACGCCGCACGCCATCGGTTGAGAGATTAGGCCAACCTGCAGGGGACACAGCCACCTTTCCGTAGCGCACACCGAAGCCCCCTGAGTAAACCAAAACGCCGGGTTGCCCCGGCATTTTTTGTGCGATGGTCTACATCTGCCCTGATTCCACAGCGTCGTAAAGCCATATTGCACACGGCTTTGTGTGTGTCCGGAGTCATCCGGCAGGGGAGGGGGGGTAAGCCCATTCTTTTACCGATGCCACGCCACCCAGCCTACATCCTGTCCGGAAAGCCCCTGTTGTCGGCACAAAAACTCCACCGCCCCGGCGATAAAGGCAAGGTTGGTAAGCCGCAGGCTGCTGCCAAAGCATTCGGCAAAGGCGGCGGGATCGCCCCAGCTGTAAGCCTGCGCAATAGCCCGTCGGATGCTCCGCTCCACCTGAGCCGAGCTTGCGTCGTGGGACCGAGCCACCGCCGGATAGAGTTGCTTGGTCACCGAGCGCAGCAGTTCGGGGTTTTCAAGGGATTGCACAATGGCCGTGTGCAGATAGAGGCGCCCCTTTACATGCGCCGGAATACCCAACTGATTGAGCAGATCGGCGGCGCGCTGCTCCAGACTTAATTTTTCCGGTTTCATAAAGAGCGGCAGGCTATGTCCGGTTGACGGCGGCCCGGCCAGGGAGATAATCCGCGCGATGAGCTTATCAAGGTCACAGGGCTGTAATAGACAGCAGTCGGCGCCGGCAGCGAGGACCTTGCGCTCGATGGCGGCGCAGTCTATCGGGGAGAGCATGATAAAATGGCAGGGCAATCGCCCCGTTGCGTCCCGAAGGCTGTCCAAGAGCATCACAGCACCGCCGGGCTGGAGCACCATGTTAAGCACCACCACCCGAGGGGCCAGGTGGGCGATGACGCTGGCAAGGGCTCGGTCAGGGGACATGGTGATGGCCTCATAGCCGTAGCTTTCTAATAATGAGGCACATAGCGAGCAAAAGGGCAGATTATCGTCGGCAATGAGTACCCAGTTTTTTACTGACATGGCGGGCCCCCTTTGCAAAGGTGATAAATCCATATTGACATAATGTGACAATTTTCGCAATAGCAAAATCCATTTTTGTTAAGATAGGCAGGAAAAGTCCTGCAAATTGTATAAAATATGTAATATATCAAAACATTGGCCGAATAACCCTGCGCCCCTGACTCAACGCAAGGGCATGGGCGCCATGGCTATAATGCAGCAATGGCTTCGACGAGGATGTCCACGGCCTCAAGATAGCCCTCCAGCCCCTTGCCCTTTACCGTGGCAAGGCAGGCCGAGCGCACATAGGAAATCCGGCGGAAATCCTCCCGGGTGTCGGGGTCGCTTATGTGTACTTCCACGGTCGGCAAGCCCACAGCCTTAAGAGCGTCCAGCAGCGCAATGCTGGTGTGGGTGTAGGCTGCGGGATTAATCACAATGCCGTCATACCGGCCTATGGCCTCCTGGATAAGCTCCACCAACACCCCCTCGTGATTGGACTGGCGGCAGGTTACCGCAATGCCTTTTTGAGCGCAGTGATGCTCGATAAGCGCCACCAAATCATCATAGGTGCGGCTGCCGTAGTGTTCTGGCTCCCGCAGACCCAGCAGATTGAGATTTGGCCCATTAAGTACAAGTAAGTGCATAGCATTCTTCCTTTCATCGGGCCCACTGGGCACGGATGGTGGCCTCAAACTCGGCGGCGATGGCGTCGGCCACCTCCTCGATGGAGCCCCGGGCGTCTATGACATGATGAGCCGCCTTGGTGTAGTAGGGGCGGCGGGCGGTATAGAGGGCCTCGAGATTGACCGAAAGGGGACGGCCCTCGGTGGGCAGCAGCTCGATGGGGCGCTCCAACCAGTAAACCCGGCTAGTCTGGCGCAGAGCCTGACGGTTGATTTTCCGCAGCACTCCGCCGCCGCCGGTGGCCACCACCAGACCCCGGCCTCTCAGGGTCTCCTGCAGCAGCTCGGATTCTTTGTCTCTAAAGGCCGGCTCGCCTTCCTCAAGAATCCATCGGGCGGCATTGCGACCAGTCTTTTCTGTGATAAGCTCATCCATATCCACAAAGCTGCGGCCCGTGCGCCGAGCCAGCTCCCGGCCCACGCTTGTCTTGCCCGAGCCGGGCATACCCACTAAGGCGATGTTCTCCATTTGATGCTGAAGCGTGTAGCCCACCCGCAGGGTCTCCTCGGGGGGGATGTCCCGGTTTAAGTAGAGCCGAGCGGCCTGTCGGCCCTGTTCGGCCAGCATGGCAAGCCCCCCCACCACGGGCAGGCCGAGGGTTTCGGCCTCCAGCATCAGGCGGGTGCGCAGCGGATTATAGATGAGGTCAGCCACCCCCTCCAGCGCATAAAAGCCTTGGAGGGAGAGGGGTGCGGCGTCCTCATTGGGGCTCATGCCCACCGGCGTGGCGTTGATGATAAGCTGGGCGTCCCGGTGGCGGTGCAGGTTGCCGTAATGGTTCTCACCGCTGCGCGAGATGATCACCACCTCCCGGGCTTCGGCATCGAGGCAGGCCAGTCGGGCGGTCTGGGCTGCGCCGCCGCTGCCCAAAATGAGCACCTTGCGCCCCTTAACACAAAGCCCCGCCCGGTCCATCATATACACAAAGCCGGCATAGTCGGTGTTGTGACCGTGAATTTTGCCGTCCGGCCCAAAGAGCAGCGTGTTCACATTGCCCAGTCGCTCGGCCTCGGCTGACAGGGTGTCGCAGTATGGCAGCAGGGTCTTTTTATAGGGGATGGTTACATTGAGCCCCCCGAGGTCCCCGCTCTTTAGAAAGGCGGGCAGCGCCGCCTCCTCCATGGGAAACAGCGCATAGCCCGGCAGGCCAAGCAGCTCGTAAATCATAGGGGAATAGCTGTGGCCCAAAGTTTTTCCTAAAAGACCAAAAGGCATACGGCTCACCTTATTTCGCTGTAGCTGCCAAGGAAGCTAAACTGCTCAGCGGCGTCGGCGCAGGTGCCCAGCAGATTGACCACCTCCTCCGACCAGACCGAAGCCTCCAGGTCGAAGTAGAACAAAAATTCAAAGTCTCTGCCGGGGATGGGCCGGCTTTCGAGCTTGGTGAGGTTGAGCCCCAAAGAGGCAAAGCGTGAAATCATACGATAGAGCGAGCCGGGGCTGTGCTCGAGCGAGAGCATCATGCTAATGCGGTCGGCCCCGGGATAGATGGCCATATCCTTGGCAATGCAGATAAAGCGGGTATAGTTATTCTCGTTGTTCTGCACCGTCTCGGAGAGAATATCCAGCCCGTAGAGCTGAGCGCAGCTCTTAGAGGAGATAGCCGCAATGTCCCTGCGGTCGCTCTCGGCCACCATTTTTGCGGCGGCGGCGGTGTTCTCGCCCACGGTCACTTTGATGTGGGGGTGCTGGGCCAAAAACTGCCCGCACTGGCCCAAAGCCTGCTCGTGAGATACTATCTCGGTGATTTCTGAGAACTTGACCCCCGGCTTTGCCAGCAGGTTGTGCGAGATGTGCAACCGCACGCTGCGCACAATGGAGAAGTTGTAGCGGCTCATCAGGTCGTACACGGCGTTTACCGAGCCATAGGAACTGTTTTCGATAGGCAGCACACCAAATTCGCACAGGCCCTGTTCCACCGCCTGGAAAACCCCCTCAAAGCTGCGGAAATAGAGGATGTTGGGCAGCGCAAACAGCTTGTCGCAGGCCATTTGGGAATAGGCGCCCTCCACACCCTGACAGGCCACCGAGCCCTTTTTGGGAAAGGTTGTGTCCGAGGGCAGGCGGGCCTGACGCAGCTTTTGGGTAAGGGGGGTGTCCTTGTTCATAAGGCGGGCCTGATAAGAGCGGCTTAAGTCAAACAGAACCGTATACAGGGTGCGGGCATACTGGTCGAGCGGCTCGCCGATTTGCTCGCTCACCCGGGTTAGAATGGCCCGCTCCCGGGTGCGGTCACCGATGGGCAGGTTTTTCTCGCTTTTTTCCCGGGCAACCCGTTCGGCAAGGCCCATGCGCCTGCGGAACAGCTCGGTGAGTTCGGTGTCAATTTGGTCAATTTCCTCGCGAATATTTAGCAGGCTCATAGCTACAAACTCCCTTTCATAATAAGAATGACATCTAAGAGGATGAGGGCAACGGCTGCCTCAATGCAGGGCACAGCCCTCGGAGCAATACAAGGGTCGTGGCGGCCGGTCACCGATAGGGTGGCTGGAGCCATCCGGGCAATGTCCACCGTCTGTTGGGGACGGGCGATGGAGGGGGTGGGCTTGATGGCCACCCGCAGTATGAGCGGCATGCCCGTGGTGATGCCCCCCAAAATGCCGCCGTGGTGGTTGGTGGCGGTGCACACCCGGTCGCCTTCGAGGCAGTAGGGGTCGTTGTGGCGGGAGCCCCGCAGGGCAGCTGCGGCGAACCCCGCCCCAAACTCCACTCCCCGCACGGCGGGAATGCCATACAGCGCCGCCGCCAGCCGACTGTCCAACCCGCCGAACAGTGGGTCGCCCAAACCGGCAGGCAGGCCGATGGCGGCACACTCAATCAGTCCCCCCACGCTGTCCTGCACACTTCGGGCGGCCTCTATTTCATCGGCCATAGCCCGAGCGGTTTCGGGGTCCAGGGTGGGCAGCGCATTTGCAAGGGGGCGTGCCAAATCTTCGGCGGTAAGGTTGACCGGGTCAAATCGGGCACCCTCCACGCTTCCCGCCGCCTGAAGCTGGGCGCCCACATGGATGCCCCGCCTAGCTAAAATTTGCTTGACAATGCCCCCCGCCACACACAGCGGGGCGGTGAGCCGACCCGAGAAGTGGCCGCCCCCTCGCACATCCTGATGCCCGCCATAGCGCAGATGGGCCGGATAGTCGGCGTGGGAGGGGCGCATGAGCCGGCGCAGCTGTTCGTAATCGGCCGAGCGGGTGTCACTATTGCGAATCACCGCACAGAGGGGCGCACCGCAGGTGACGCCGTCCACCAACCCTGACACAAACTCAGGCACATCCCCCTCCCGGCGGGAGGTGGACAGAGCGCTGCGTCCGGGAGCTCGGCGGGCTAAAAAGGCATCAAGCGCCTCGGTGTCGATGGCCTCGCCGGGGGGCAGACCCTCCACCACGCAGCCGATAGCTGTTCCGTGAGACTGGCCAAACAGCGTGACTTTAAGACGCTCGCCTAAGCTAGACGACATGGTAAATCCCTCCCATGCGCCGATAATCTTCGAAAAAGCGGGGGTAGGACTTATGAACGGCCTCGGCCCCACGCAGTAAAGTGTCGCCCTCGCAGCAGGCGGCGGCAATGGCGCCGGCCATGACGATGCGGTGGTCGCCGGCGCAGTCTATCTCGCCGCCCTTTAGTCTGGGCTGACCGGTGATGCGCAAATAGTCTGGCCCCTCCTCTACCTGACCGCCTAATGCCGTGAGCATGGCGGCCACGCTGCTCAGCCGGTCGCTCTCTTTAATCCGCAGCCGAGCGCCGCCGGTGAGCAGGGTCTCGCCCTCGCTCAAAGCGGCCACCATGGCCAAAATGGGGGCCAGGTCGGGGGTCTCCCGCAGATCTATCTCCACGGCACGCAGCCCCATCCGCTCGATGCGCACGGTGATGCGCTGGCCGTCGGCCGTGGCTCCAAAGCGGCTTAGCAGCGGCACCACGGCCCGGTCGCCCTGGCGGGATTGGGGGTCGAGACCGCTTATCACCACCGGCCCCATAAGGGCACCGGCGGCCAGGAAAAAGGCCATGTTGGACCAGTCGCCCTCCACATCAATTTCACCGGGGGAGAGGTAGGTGGCGTCCGGCTCCACCGAAAAGTAGTCGTCCACCGCCATGACCTGCACCCCAAACCGTTCGAGGGTATGCAGGGTCATATCCACATAACCCGAGGACTCCAGCGGGTCGGTCAGCTTAATCTCGCCGCCCCCCATGCGGGGAAAGGCCAGCAGCAGCCCGGTGATAAACTGCGAGCTTATACTGCCCGGCAGCCTGTAAAGCATAGGGTTAAGGCGGCCGGTAAGCCTAAGCGGCAGCGAAGCACCCTCCCCGCCCAGATACTCGACCTCAAGGCCGCCGCCTGTGAGCGCCTCCATCAGCGGGCCGATGGGCCGGTAAGGCAGCCGACCTGAGCCGGTGAATACCGCCCCGCAGCCCAAGGCCCCCACCACCGGCAGCAAAAACCGCAAAGTAGAGCCGCTCTCGCCGCAGTCTAAAGTGGGACAGTTGGGGCAGTGATCGATGGGGGTGACCCTAAGACCCTCGGATTCGACCTCGATCTGTGCGCCCAAAGCGGTAAGACAGCGGACGGTGGCCTCCATATCCTCCGAGAGGCGGGTATCCATCCCTACAAAAGTGGGCCGGTCGGATAGGGCGGCGGCGATGAGAATGCGGTGTGCGTCCGACTTCGAGTCGATGGCGGACAGCGCACCCGACAAATGCGCCGGTTTGCATAGTATGTTCATGGCAGATCCTCCAATCCCAGTTTAATCCACTCGGACAGCTCGCTCACGGCGATGCTGTGGATAAAGCAGTCCCCCAGCGCCCGGGGCAGCACCAGGGCAATCTGGTCGCCTTGGCGCTTTTTGTCGCCTAAGGCGGCCTTTGTCAGAGACACGGTGTCGTAAGGGCAGCGGGTGGGCAGATTAAGCGCCCTTAAAGCCTCGATCACCCGGCCCGACAGCCCCGGCTCACACAGGCCCTTTCGCTCGGCGGCACGGGTTATCATCAGCAGCCCGAGGGCTACCCCCTCGCCGTGACGCAGGGAAAAGCCGCTTAGCTGTTCGATGGCGTGCCCAAAAGTGTGGCCCAAATTGAGCAGCCGCCGGGGACCGGCTTCCCGCTCGTCGGTGCGCACAATGTCGGCTTTGGCGGCCACACAAGCGGCCACAATATCGGCCCAGTCAGTGTTAAGGCCCTCACGAGCCAGCCGGTCAAAGAGCACAGGGTCGCCCAACATGCCGTATTTTAGGCACTCGGCCGCCCCGGCTGACAGCTCGGCGGCCGGCAGTGACACAAAGCTGTCGCAGTCGCAGAGCACCAGCTTGGGCTGCCAAAAGGCTCCGACTAAGTTTTTGCCCTCGGGCAGGTTGACCGCCGTTTTGCCCCCCACCGAGCTGTCCACCGCAGCCAGCAGCGTGGTGGGTAACTGCACATAGCTCATGCCCCGCTGATACACCGCCGCCCCAAAGCCGGCCAAATCGCCTGTAACGCCGCCGCCCAAAGCCACAATAAGGTCGCCCCTCCCCAAGCGATGCCCAGCCAAAAAGGAGAGCAGATGCTCAAGATTCTCCATGGTTTTAGAGCCCTCGCCGGGGGGCAGGGTGTAGTCCACCACCCTAAACCCGGCGGCCTCCAAAGTGTGGCGCACCCGCTGGCCATAGAGCCCGGCCACGGTTTGGTCGGCCACCAGCGTGGCGGTGCAGGAGGGGTGCACCTTGGCGATATGGTCCCCGGCGGCGCACAGCAGTCCTCTACCTATTTTAACCGAATAGGGCCTTTGTGTCTCTACCCGAATGGTTTTCATGGGGGGTCCTCCTTACAGGATTTTGGCCTTCCAGTCGCTGCCTTCTTTTAGTAAGGTGCGAAGCCGGGGGGCGTCGGCGCTGCGCAGAGCCTCGGCGTAGGCCGAAAGGCGTTGACACAGAGCCTCGATTTCCTCCAAAAGATAGTCCTCGTTTTCAAAAAACAGCTCGGTCCACATATCGGGATTGAGGGTGGCCACCCGGGTGAGGTCCTGAAAGCTGCCGCCGGTAAAGCCCCGGCTCAGCAGCGCCTGCGGGCTTTTTACATAAGCGTTAGACAGCACATGGGCAAGCTGAGAGGTGTAGGCGATGATGCGGTCGTGGGTGGCAGCGTCGGTGTGTTTAATCTGGCCAAAACCCAGCTTTATAAAAAAGTCCTCGAGCAGCGTGAGCACCGGTCGGGGCGTATCGGCATGGGGGATCAGCAGCATAGAGGCGCCGCGAAATAAATCGGCCTTTCCCGCGGCGTAGCCCGACAGCTCCCGCCCGGCCATGGGGTGGCCTCCCACAAAGTTAAATCCATGGCTTAGAGACAATGGCACAAGCGCCTCGCAGACTCTGCGCTTAACCCCGCAAACATCCACCACGCAGGCGCCCTTCTTAATGCGGGAGGCGTGGGCGGTCAGATAATCCACCGATGCGCCGGGGTAGAGGGCCAAAATAACCAGGTCGCATTCGGGCAGATTGTCCGGGCGCAGCAGAGCGTTTATCACCCTTTCACTTAGGGCCGTTTGCTCTGTGGTGGAATCGGCGTCCATCCCCAGCAGGCGATAAGGGGTGTTGGCCCGCACCGCCCGGGCCAGAGAGCCTCCAATGAGCCCAAGTCCAACAATACCGATCGTCATACTATCTTACCGCCTTGCCAAACAGCGTTTTATGCACCAACCGGCATTCGCCGGCCACTTGCTCATAGACCTCGGGGGTGAGGGATTGGGGTCCGTCGCAGAGGGCACGGGCGGGGTCGTTGTGCACCTCGATCATCAGGCCGTCGGCCCCGGCAGCCACCGCAGCCCGGGCCAGAGGCGGCACCAATCGGGCGATGCCGGTGGCATGGCTGGGGTCTACCACCACCGGCAGGTGGGAGAGTTGCTTTAGCATGGGTACCGCCGAAATGTCCAGTGTGTTGCGGGTATATCCCTCAAAGGTGCGGATGCCCCGCTCGCAGAGCACCACCTGCTCGTTGCCGCCGGCCATAATGTATTCGGCGCTCATCAGCAGTTCCTCCATGGTGCTCGAAAGTCCCCGCTTGAGCAGCACCGGTTTGGGCTGGCGGCCCAGCTCCTTTAGCAGGTCAAAGTTCTGCATATTGCGGGCACCTACCTGAATGAGGTCAACCTCCTCAAACAAAGGCAGTTGGGTTAAGTTCATCAGCTCGGTCACAACCGGCAAGCCGGTCTCCTTTTTGGCCGCAAGCAGCATTTTAAGACCCTCGGCCCCCAGCCCCTGAAAGGCGTAGGGCGAGCTGCGGGGCTTAAAGGCTCCGCCCCTGAGCAGTGTAGCGCCGGCGGCCTTAACGGCCCGAGCTACGGTGATGATCTGCTCCTCGGTTTCGATGGAGCAGGGCCCGGCAATCATGGTAAGGCTGCCGTCGCCAATATAGGTGTTGCCTACCTTTACCACGGTGTTTTCGGGGTGAAACTTGCGGTTGGCATTCTTATAGGGTTCCTGAATGCGCCGCACATCTTCAACAATATCCATGGCCCGTATCAGGTCGGCATCCACCCGGCTGGTGTCGCCAACAAGCCCAAGGATGGTATGCACGGCACCCACCGAGAGATGTACTTGTAACCCATACTGACCAAGCCAATCGATAAAGCGGTCAATTTGCTCCTGCTTTGCGTTTTTTTGGATGATGACTACCATGTAAACCACTCCTTTTGTGTTTTAGGCGATTTAAAAAAGCCCCTGCGGCGTTTGCCGCGGGGGCTTTACAGCAACCTTACAATGGTGCTATAAAGAGCCTTGCTCCCTACCCGACAAACCCAAATAAGCCTTGTCTGCAAAAAAGACAAAGCCAAAATAAAAGTAAAAGCCGGATACGGGAAAACTGCGAGACATAGTGTTACTCCTTAGCACTTTGAGCTGTTATAGCGCCCATTGTAACATGACCAAGGCGGTCTGTAAAGGCTTTTACAGAAGAAATTTTCCACCCCTTGGCAATAGCCTATAAAATAAGCTTATGCACCTTTAGCCAAATGTGTACCTGTACCATAGAATTTTGCAGATACATCATGCCATATTTTGTTGCTTTATTTCCTTTAATAAGGTAAAATGCCCGATAGGAGTGATGCGTGTGAAAAACCTGAAAATAGGGCAGAAAATTATACTGGGCTTTGGCGCAGTGCTTCTTCTACTGTTGTTGATTGCCTTTTCAGCGGTGAGCGCAGCGGTGCGTACCGGTGGAAACATCGACGAGGTGGATGTTTACAACGGCCTGCAAAGCAGCGCAAACGAGCTTATGCATATTCTCAACGAGACACGGATATCGGCGGGGGTGTTTTACGCCACGGCCTCTCCTTCGGCCTACGCCGATCTTCAAAAGCAGCTTTTGTACTGCGACTATCGCCTTGACAAACTTAGCGCCTATTTAGAGGCCTATCCCCAGCTGGCGGGCATTGGGGAGGCCATAGAGGAATACAAGGGTTTTTACAGCAAATGGAGTGCAGATTTACGCGCGGCCGAGAGCCGTTATAATCTAAGCGAGCCACTGCCCGATTTGGAGGCGCTAGCCTTTTCTAAGGCGGCCGAGGGCTGGCGGGTCACCGGCCTGCTGGCTCAGGAGGTGCTCTCCAACACCACCGACGACATTGCCGAGCTCACCAGCCGCAAGCTGACCGAGACCCGCAGCTTTAACATCATTACGCTTTGGGTTGTGTTAGGGGTATCGGCGGTATCTCTGGCCGTGGCGGTGTATACGGCCATGACCATTGTGCGCAGCATCACCCAGCCCTTGGGCGATATGCGGGATGTGCTCGACCAAATTGGCTCCTCCGGAGACCTCAGGCTACCCGAGGAGCGCCGGGAGCAGCTTGGCCGGGTGGCCGAGGGCAGCGACGAAATTGCCCAGTGCACCAAGGCGCTGCTTGTGATGCTCGGTCGCCTCTACCGCATCGATGAGAACCTGGCCGAGGTGGCCGACGGCAATCTCACCGTATCGGTGGATCTCCAGTCCGAGCGGGACACCATGGGCCTTGCAGTTAAAAAGATGCTCTCTGACCTCAACACCCGCTTTGGCAGCATCAGTCGCTCCACCGAATGGGTTAACCGAAAGGCCGCCGAGCTGTCCGCAGGCTCCCAGCGGCTGGCTCTGGGCACCCAGCATCAGTCCGAATCGGTGGTACAACTGTCGGCCTCGATGCAGCGGGTCACCGAAAAGACCGAGCAGAGCGCCCAGCTGGCCCGCAAGGCCATGGGACTGGTGGACAACATCCAACGCAACGCTCAGACCGGCAGCGAAAAGATGCACCAGATGATGCAGGCTGCCGAGGCCATCGACCTGTCCAGTCAGGCTATTGGCAAGGTGATTAAGGTCATCGACGAAATTGCATTCCAAACCAATTTGCTGGCTCTCAACGCCTCGGTAGAGGCCGCTCGGGCCGGTGTACACGGCAAGGGCTTTGCCGTGGTGGCCGAGGAGGTGCGGGGTCTCGCCGCCCGTAGCGCCGAAGCGGCCAAGGAGACCGGCGTGCTCATCGACGACACCATGCAAAAGGCCGCCCTTGGTGCCACCATCGCCGAGGTGACCTCGGCCTCGCTGGCAGATATTGTAGCCGGCGTGACCGACAGCAACGCCATCATCCGGGATATTGCCGCCCTTGCCCAGGAGCAGGCCACCGACATTCAGGGCATCACGCAGGAGGTGGCCAGGGTGGAGTCCATTGTGGAAGAAAATAGCCGCATCGCCGCCCATTCGGCCGAAGCGGCGGGAGAAATATCTGCGCTGTCCAACCAGCAGATGGAGCTGGTACGGCAGTTTAAGCTGCTGCCCGACCAGCAAACGGCTCGGGAGGAGGTTTTTGCACAATGAGAGGACTAAAGAGACTATCGGTGCTGCTATGTGCGCTGGCACTGGCCTTACTAACCGGCTGCGGTCTGCTGTCCCCCTATCGGGACGGCGTCTACACGGCCACCGCACCCGGCGGCGGCACGGGCTGGCAGGAGACGCTGGAGCTGACCATCGAGGGCGGCAAAATCATCAAAATAGACTGGGACGCCGTCTATCAGGACGACAGCATTCCCATCCGCAAAAAGCAGTACTCCAAAAGCGGGCTCTATGGCATGCTGACCGTGGGTGCGGTGGGGGAGTGGTACGACCAAGCTCTGGCCGCCCAGCAGTTTGTGCTGCAAAACGGCATTGATGCGCTGAACATCAACGAGGACGGCTATACCGATGCGGTGGCCGGCTGCACCATCAGCGTAAAGGCGCTGGATACCATGATGCGAGACTGCCTGAACCAGGCCCAAAAATAACCCCAAGCCCCCGCCCTGCGGCGGGGGTCTGCTTTGTGGCCACCCCAAGCGGTATGGGGGCCTATTGCATCAAATGCAGGGCTATAAAATGGCCGAAGGTATAGCGCCGGGACGCTCGCCATAAGGGAGATTTCGGTGTGCTCAAGGCCGTAGATCCCCTGCTTTTTGTGCAATATTTACAAAGAAATGCAAGCGTTATATTTCCATTTGCCTTATCATTAAGAGTTTGTTATAGTTTAAGCATAAGAATGCGAAAAAACTCGGTTAAACTCGGTTAAACAGAACCCATTTTACAATCGACTATATATGTAAAGGAGACAGAAGCGTGTATAAAGTGTTAGCAAAAGAAATGCTCAACCCTACCGTGGTGCGCTTGACCATAGAGGCGCCCGATGTGGCGCGGTCGGCTCAGCCCGGTCAGTTTGTCATTTTGCGGGTGGACGAGAACGGTGAGCGTGTACCCCTTACCGTGGCCGACTACGATGCCAAGACCGGCAGTGTCAGCATCATTTTCCAGATTGTGGGTACCGAGACCGAGTTGCTCAGCCGCAAAGAGGCCGGCGACTATATTCTAGATTTCGTGGGTCCGCTGGGCCGCCCTTCCAACACCGAGGGCATTAAAAAAGTGGCCGTGGTGGGCGGCGGCGTGGGCGGTGCCATTGCCTATCCCGTGGCTAAGAAGCTCCACCAGCAGGGTGCCGAGGTGCACATCATCGCCGGTTTCCGCAGCGCCGATCTGGTCATTCTCGAGAAAGAGTTTGCCGAAATCAGCAGCATTTTCCGCCTGATGACCGACGATGGCACCGCCGGCGAAAAGGGCCTTGTAACCGATGCTCTGGCCGCCCTTATTGAGGAAGGCCATCAGTATGACGAGGTTATTGCCATCGGCCCCATTGTGATGATGAAGTTTGTCTCTCTGCTTACCAAGAAGCACGGCATTAAAACCACCGTGAGCATGAACCCCATTATGGTGGACGGCACCGGTATGTGCGGCGGCTGCCGCCTGACCGTAGGAGGCGAGACCAAGTTCGCCTGTGTGGACGGCCCCGAGTTTGATGGCCATCTGGTAGACTTCGACGGACTTATGAAGCGCAACAGCATGTACCGTAAGGTCGAGCAGGAACATCTATGTAATTTGATGGAGGAGGGAAAGTAACCATGGCCAATATGCAACCCAACAAAACACCCATGCCCGAGCTGGACGCCGCCCTCCGTATCCAGAACTTTGAGGAGGTAGCTTTAGGCTACACCCCCGAGGAGGCCAAGGCCGAAGCCGAGCGCTGCCTCAACTGCAAACATAAGCCCTGCGTCAATGGCTGCCCCGTGGGCGTGCCCATCCCCGAGTTTATCACTAAAATTAAGGAGGGCGACGCCCTGGGCGCCGCCGAAACCATCCTTTCTATGAATATGCTGCCGGCCATCTGTGGGCGAGTTTGCCCTCAGGAGAGCCAGTGCGAGCAGGTCTGTGTCCGTGGCATTAAAGGCGAGCCGGTGGCCATTGGCCGTCTGGAGCGCTTTGCGGCCGATGCGCTGCGCGAGGCCGGTGGCGCTAAGCAGGAGCAGCCCGCTCCTAACGGCAAGCGTGTGGCGGTAGTGGGCTCCGGTCCCTCCGGCCTCACTTGTGCCGGCGAGCTCGCCCGTTTGGGCTTTTCGGTTACGGTTTACGAGGCGCTGCACAAGCCCGGCGGCGTTCTGGTCTACGGCATCCCCGAGTTCCGCCTGCCCAAGGCCATTGTGGCCGAGGAAATCAGCGCCCTCGAGAAGCTGGGCGTCAAGATCCGCACCAATGTGGTCATCGGCAAGTCTATGACCGTGGACGAGCTGCTTGAGGAGTACGACGCTGTTTACATCGGCAGCGGCGCCGGTCTGCCCAGCTTTTTGAACATCCCGGGCGAGGAGCTCAACGGCGTTTACTCGGCCAACGAGTATCTCACCCGCATCAACCTGATGAAGGCCTATACCGAGACCTCCCGTACCCCCATCTACCGCGCCAAAAAGGTTGTGGTGGTAGGCGGCGGCAATGTCGCCATGGACGCTGCCCGCTGCGCCCGCCGCTTGGGCGCCGAGGTGAGCATTGTCTACCGCCGCACCGAAAAGGAACTGCCCGCCCGCCTGGAGGAGATTCACCACGCCAAAGAAGAGGGCATCGAGTTTGCGTTCCTTGCAAGCCCCCTGAAGCTGGAGGGCGACGAGAACGGCTGGGTGCGCAGTGTCCATTGCCAACAGATGGAGCTCAGCGAGCCCGACGCTTCGGGCCGGGCCCGTCCGGTGCCGGTGGAGGGAGCCGAGTTCGATATTCCCGCCGACTGCGTGATTATCGCCATTGGCAACACACCCAACCCGCTGATTAGCGCCACCACCGAGGGCCTTGAGACCAACCGCTGGGGCTGCTTGGTGCTCACCGACGAGGATGCGGGTCTCACCACCCGCGAGCGTGTCTACGCCGGCGGCGATGTGGTGACCGGTGCCGCCACGGTTATTCTGGCCATGGGTGCCGGCAAGACCGCTGCGGCTGCTATTGCCAAACAGCTGTCTTAAAGTGACTATATCAATGCCCCCGCCTTGGCGGGGGCATTATTTTGCTTATCTAAAAGCGCCGCCCCCTTCCACCCATGGCAAAGCCCGATGCTTTGTGCTAAAATGGGCTTTAGGCGGCTTTTTGTACCGCAATATCCGCAGGGAGGGGAAGCTATGACCGATATAACCCATCGCCTGGCCGAGGTGCAGGCCCGAATCGAGGCGGCTGCCCGGCGGGCCGGGCGGGAGGTCGGGGAGATTGAGCTGGTAGCTGTGAGCAAGCTGGTGCCCGCCGAACAGATGCGCATGGTCTACGATGCCGGACTGCGCCACTTTGGTGAAAACCGCGCTCAGGAGCTGCGGGACAAGCATCCGCTGCTCCCCCAAGACTGCCGGTGGCATTTCATCGGCGGCTTGCAGGTCAACAAGATAAAATATCTGGTGGGGCGGGCGGCCCTCATCCATTCGGTGGACAGCCCGGCCCAACTTAAGGAGATAGAGCGTCTGGCCGCTCGGCGAGAGGTAAAGGCCGACATTTTGGTGCAGGTCAATCTGGCCGGCGAGCGTCAAAAGGGCGGGCTGCCTCCCGGGGCGGTGGCGGATTTGATACGATCTGCCCGAGACTGTCCCCACATCCGGGTGTGCGGGCTTATGACTCTTCCGCCCCGGGTGCCCTGCCCCGAGCAGAGCCGCCCGCTGTTTAGTGCCCTCAGGGAGTTGATGGACGAGCTGCGCCACAGTATGCCTATCGATGAGCGCACCGATTTGCGCCTGCTCTCCATGGGCATGAGCGGCGACTTTGAGGTGGCCATCGAGGAGGGCGCCCATATTGTGCGGGTGGGCAGCGCCATATTTGGGCAGGGATAGCCAACATTAGCGGGGGAGAAGTGTAAAGAAGGAAAAACCCCATTGTCACTCCACAAGTTAAGCGAACCGATTAAACTAAGTGAAACCATGGATAAGGCTGCGCCTTACAGTTTAATGATTTTCCATCACATAGCCCCGGACTTAATTTAAGTCCGGGGCTATGTTGGCTTTACTTATAAAACTCCGTCATCAAGGCCGCCAAAGTGGAAGTTCAGGGTGACGCTGTTGTCCGAAAAGGCCTGATAAAACAAGCGTTTGATGCGGTTAAGCACAATATTTCCGTCTGAATAGCTCATCATGGGCAGCAAAATGGCGTACTGGGTGGCGCTGTAACGGGCGATGGTATCCCCCTTGCGCAGGCTGCTCTGGAGGATACGCAGCAGCTCCCGCATCACCGCATCCAGCCGCAGGGGGGGCAGATGCTCCGCGCCTAAGGGGGAGGTCACGGTAAACAGCGCCAGAAACATCTTCTGCTGTTGGCGCTCGATGTTGCGCATCTGGAGCTGATAGATGTCCTTAAATACCGAATAGTCGCAGACAAAAGCGCCTTCCTCCTGGTCCTGGGTGCGCACCAGTTCCTGCCGGATGGTTTGAATATCGGCCTCGGAAGCAAGACCGGTCTTGATCAGACTCTTGTAAAATCCAAGAATCTCCTCCGAAGGTTCGGTGCCCAGATATTTGTAATAGGCGCTGGTCACATGGCGGTACTGAAGCAGGGCGGCGGTGTTTTGCCCGGTGTCCCGCAGCGCCTGCATAAGCTCAAGATTTAGCCGATCATCAAAAATATCAATGTCCAGCGCCAGCCGGCATATATGGATGATCAGCTCGTGCTCGCCCGTCTTTTTAAGCAGGTCTATGTAGTGATAAACGGTCTGGGTGTAGAGGTGGTGGAGATAGAGGCTGCGGCCTACTGTCCACTCCTCCTCGATGGAAGCGTAGGAGAGGTCGCCGCCGTAGAGATCCAGCACCTGATTAAAGGCCGTCCGGCTTTCGGGGGTGAGCTCGGTGACCGACTGGAGGGATTGCACCAGTTCCTCAAACACAAAGACATCCACCTCGCAGGGCAGGTCGGGGTTCCAGCGGTAGCCCCGGTTTTCCGCAAGGATGCAGTTTTTAAAGATGGGGTGAGCCTTTGAGAGGTTGGTGCGTATGCGGCTGATCATGGTTTTAAGCGCGCTCTCGGGATTGCTGCTCTGATCGCTTTCGGTCCAGAATATGTCGATGAGCTCCACAACCTGGGCGGCCTTGTTTTGATTGAGGATGAGGTACTTAAGCAGCTGGGTGCTCTTGGGCGATTTACCGAGGAAGGTTAGCACCGACTGCCCATCCACCACAATATCGAATTTACCGAACATACTAACTTTGATGCTGCTCACAATCTAAGCCTCCCTACTACAACAAGTTTGTGCTTAAGATGGCAGACCCTCCCCGGCAGGGCTGCTCTGGGTCGGGGTATCCTCCTCGGGCGGAGGAGACGCTTTGGTGGGACAACGGTAGAGTTGGATGGTTCCACTTTGATTTAGGGCGATGAGTATCTGAGCCAGCATGGGGCAGGCAATCATGCCCAGCACGCCGAACAGCCTAAAACCTAAATAGATGGCCACAAGGGACACGATGGGATTGATCCCCAGCTGGTCGCCCACCACCTTGGGCTCGATGATGTTGCGGATAAAGGTGATGCCAAGATAGAGCAAAAACAGCTGGAAGGCCTTGACAAAATTGCCTTGCACCAACTCGAGGATGGCCCAGGGCACCATAACACCGCCGGTGCCGAACACAGGCAGCGCATCGAACACGGCGATGCCGGCAGCCAAACCCACCGCCCCCTGCACCCCGATGAGGGTAAGCCCCACCGAAAGCTCGGCAAAGGTGATGCTCATTAGAATCACATAGGCCCGCATATAGCGCAAAATGGTGTTGGAAAAAATGCCCCGCAGCTGCCGCAAAAAGTCGGCTGCCTTAGGTGAGAGCTGAGCGCTGATAAAGCGTACCACATCGTCGTACTGAAGGCTGATAAAGAAGGAGAGCATCACCGTAAAAATCAGTGCGATGAATACGCTGGGTGTGGCGTTGATCATGCTGGTGACCAGCAGCACACCCCTTTGCGAGATTTTAAGCACAAGGTTTTGCACGCCGGTTAACAGGTTGCTTTGTGCCATTTCCATGGTGGCTGTCCAGCCTACCGGGGTATTTTCGAGCAGATCTCCGGCCAAGTCCCAAAGGTTGTTGAGCACCGGGACCATTCTGTCCTGATAATAGGCGGGCATAGCCGTGAGCACTTGCTGAATCAGAACGATCACCTGGAGCACCAACCAGATCAGCAGGCAGACCACCGCCACATAGAGCAGCGCCATCAGCACCACCGAAAGAAACTTTTGGCTAATTTTTAGGCGGCTGTGTATCCACCGAATCAGCGGGTGCAGCGCCGACACCATGGCAAAGGCAATAAGAAAGGGTAGAATTAGCCCGATGATATATTCAAGCAAAATGTACAGACCGCCCAGCACCATGAGGGCAAAAACGGTGTGTATGATGTACTCTTTTTTCTTCTGTGCGTTTTCGCTCATAGATTATTTTGTCTCCTTAAATTTGGGTGTGTCAGGACGGGGGACAGGGCTTACTTGTATATAGTAGCAGAAAAAACGGGTTTTGAGTAGCATAGGCGATGATAATATAACGAATATTTTATCACTCCCTATGGCCGAAGTGTGGCTTGCGGGCAAAATTTTCATGGATGTAGCGGCCTAAAATAAGCGGTTATTATGGAGCGGATTTTATGGCTGCAGGGCAGAGTACCCAGAACATTTCTAAATTCAAGTGGGAAATCTGCGCATTTTATGTTATAATTATCTTAGGAGGCATCGAACTATGCGGCATATACCCAATTTGCTGTCCTTTTTCCGAATTCTGCTTATTCCGGTTTTTGCGCTGCTGTTGACAGCCGAGCGCACGCTGGAAGCTGCGCTGGTACTGGCGTTCTCAGGTCTTACCGATACGCTCGACGGGTTTTTGGCCCGCCGTTTCGATTGGATAAGTCAGCTGGGCAAGGTGCTCGACCCGGCGGCAGACAAGCTTACCCAAATCGCCGTGTCGGTGCTGCTTTCTCTGCGGCTTCGTGCCTACTGGCCCTTTTTTGCGCTGCTGCTTTGCAAAGAGGCTGTGATGCTGGTTATCGGCGGCTATCTGGTGCGCAGGCAGGTGCGGCTTAATGGGGCCAAATGGTTTGGCAAGCTGGGCACCGTGATGTTTTATATTGTCACCACGCTGCTGGTATTTTTCCCGAATATGCCCCAGCTGCTAGGTATGGCGCTGCTTGCGGTGACCACCCTTTGCTCACTGATGGCGGCCATATTGTATGTGCCCGAATTTGTGCAGTATCGCCGGCTGTTAAGCGGGCCGGGTCGGGCCGAGGAAAGCGCCTGATTATATTTTTTATGCATCACTTTTCAAAAAGCCTCTCCGGACTTTGTCCGGAGAGGCTTTTTAAGCGGTTACTTAAGGGCCTCAAAATTCATGTCGGCCACATTGTCCACATAAATGTAAGCGTCGTCTATCACAATGGTGGGAATGCCAATTTTGCCCTCGGCCATCACTGTGGCATAATGCTCGGGGTGGCTGTCGCGCAGGTTAAGAAACTTTTTTAGCTGGCCCAAACCGGCCAGAACATCCACATAGCCATAGCGCAACTGGGCCTTTTCCAGTGCAGCCTTGGCGCTCATGCAGTCCGGGCAGTCGGCGTTGCCGTAGAGAATAATCTTTTTTGCCTTTGCCATAAGAAAACACTCCTTATAGATTAGTCGGGCAGATTTGCGAGCCGTCAGTTTTTAAGGCTCTGCAGGGGAGCCGGAATATGGCCGCCCCGCTGGACAAGCGCCGCCGGAGAGAAGGTGCTGATAGGCATCACCGGACCGCCGCCCAACAGACCGCCAAAGGCCACCTCGTCCCCCACCTTAAGTCCCACCGCCGGAATAACCCGAACCGCTGTGGTTTTGTGGTTGACCATACCAATGGCCATTTCGTCGGCGATCAGGCCGCTTATCACTTCGGCCGAGGTGTCGCCCGGTATGGCAATCATATCCAAACCCACCGAGCATACGGCCGTCATGGCTTCAAGCTTTTCTAGGGTGAGGGCCCCTAAGCGGGCCGCCTCCATCATGCCGGCGTCCTCGGTGACCGGGATAAAGGCGCCCGACAGTCCCCCCACCCGGGAGGAGACCATCACGCCGCCCTTTTTCACGGCGTCGTTAAGCAGCGCCAGCGCCGCCGTGGTGCCCGGTCCGCCGCAGCGCTCCAGCCCCATCTCCTCAAGGATGTAGGCTACCGAATCGCCCACGGCCGGCGTGGGGGCCAGCGATAGATCCAGGATGCCAAAGGGCACGCCCAGCATACGGGCGGCCTCGCTGCCAATCAGCTGGCCCATGCGGGTAATTTTAAAGGCGGTTTTTTTGATGATGTCGGCCAACTGGTCAATGGGCAGGTCCTTGGGAGCCTTGCTGAGCGCCGAGCGCACCACCCCGGGGCCGGACACCCCCACATTGATCACGCAGTCGGGCTCGCCCACGCCGTGAAAGGCGCCGGCCATAAAGGGATTATCTTCGGGTGCATTGCAGAATACTACCAGCTTGGCGCAGCCGATACTCTGACGGTCGGCAGTTTGCTGGGCGGTCTCTTTGATGATGCGCCCCATCAGGGCCACGGCGTCCATGTTGATACCGGCCTTGGTGCTTCCCACATTGACCGAGGCACAGATGTTATCGGTCTCGCTAAGAGCCCGGGGCAGGCTGCGGATCAGAGCCTTGTCGCCGGCCGAAAAGCCCTTTTGCACCAGCGCCGAGTAGCCGCCGATAAAGTTTACGCCCACGGCGTCGGCGGCCCTTTGCAGCGCATGGGCGTACCCGACCGGGTCGCCCCCCGAAGCGCCGGCCAGCATGGCAATAGGGGTTACGGCAATGCGCTTGTTTATCACCGGAATGCCATACTTGGTCTCGAGCTTTTGGCCGGTTTCCACCAGATGCTGGGCCTTTTTGGTTATTTTATCGTAGACCTTGGTGCAGCTGCGGACCGGGTCGCTGTCGGCGCAGTCAATCAGCGAGATGCCCATGGTGATGGTGCGTATGTCTAAGTAGTCGTCCTGAATCATGGTGACGGTCTCGAGGATTTCGTTGATGTTCAGCATGCATATCCCCCTAGACCCTGTGCATCGAGCTGAAGATATCCTCGTGCATCACATGGATTTTAAGATTCATCTTGTCGCCTAATGCCTTCATATCGGCCACAAACTGGTCAAAATCGCAGTTTAAGGCTTGGATATTCACCAGCATTACCATAGTGAAAATATCGTTCATCACGGTTTGGGAGATATCGATGATGTTGGCGTTTGCCTGGGCACAGCCCTCAGCCACCCGGGCCATAATGCCCACATGATCCCGGCCCACTACGGTTACAACAGCTCTTGTCATGGCTTTACCTCACTTGCATTTTATTAGAAATCTATGCCTTCTATATCGGCCAACAGGGCCTCGGCGGTCATGTCGGACGGCATATAAAAATCGCATCCAAGCAGATGCACCTCGGTGATGGCTGCGCCGTCCGGCGCACCGGAGCGCTTAAACTGTCCGGCACAAAACTTTTTGATAAACAAAACCAGTTTCTCTTTGATATAGCGGGGTTCATACCGGCCTGAAAAGGCGATGCAGGCATAGTAAAATAGCTTGCTGGGCCGGTAGCCGTTGTGGACGAGGTTGTATAAAAAGAAGTCGTGCAGGGCATAGGGGCCCAAAATGTCTTCGGTTTTTTGGACGATAGCGCCCCCCTGGCCGGGCAGAAGCTCGGGAGATACCGGGGTGTTCAAAATATCCTGCAGCAAGCTGCGGCAGTGGGCCATATCCTCGGTCTCGGAGAGCAGCGTAATCATGGCCCGCACCATGCCCTTGGTCAGGCAGATGTTCACATTGTAGCCTGATATATGGTCGCCGCCAAAGGTGCTAAAGCCCAGCGCATCCTCGGACAGGTCGCCGCCGCCCACCATAAGTCCCCCCACCATGTTGGCCACATCCAGCAGCACCTGTGTGCGCTCTCGGGCTTGGGCGTTCTCGTAGGTGACATCCCGGTTTTGGGGGTCGTGGCCGATGTCGGTAAAGTGGTTTAGCACAGCCTTGCGAATGGATATATCTCGCCCCTCGCAGCCGAGCGCCTCGATAAGCGCCAGAGCATTTTGATAGGTGCGGTCGCTGGTGCCCAGTCCGGGCAGCGTAAGGGCTATAATATGGCGGCGGGGAATGCCCATGCGGTCGGCGGTGGCGGCGCAGACCAAAAGGGCCAAGGTTGAATCGAGCCCTCCGGACACGCCCACCACCATTTTTTTAATGCCGGTGTTCACAAGCCTTGCCTCCAGCGAGCGGCACTGAAGCTCAAAGAGCTCGGTGAGATAGCGGGCACGCTGGGCACCGTCCTCGGGCAAAAATGGGTCGGGTGAAATGGGCCTGAGCAGGCCGTGTTTGCGGGTTTGGGGCAGCATGGTGTGCAGGGGTGCCTTGTAGTGCGAAAGCCGGCGCCGCCGGGCAATGATGTCGCTGTCCATATCGCACACAAGCACCAGCGGCTCATCCTCCACCTGCTGGGCCACCAGGCGCTGTCCACACTCGTACACCGCCCCAAAGCCCCGGTAGGCGTAGGGGAAGGAGGTATCGCCCAAGCCGCCGTTTACCGCCGCAATGCCGCAGCCAAAGGACAGGGAAGTGGTGCGCAGCACATCGCACACCGCATCAAAATAGCCGGCCTTGGCGGGCTGGTAGCTGGGGGCCACAATTAAATCAAAGCCGGTGTGCACCAGGTTGCCCACCCGAACGGGCAGCTGAAGGGGATCGCCCGCCAGCACAACAAAATGCAGCTCGCCGCAGCGAAACACCGTGTCCGGTGGCAAAATCTCTTCCGAAAAGGCGGTGCGGCGCAAAGCTTCGGGCGGGTCGTCGGCGGCCAGAAAACCCAGCCGCTCGCCTTTGTAGAGCACGGCTATGGCCGACATGGGCCCCCCGCCGTCCCACAAAGGCAGGCCCACTAAAATATAGCAGGGCAGATGGCTGGTAGACACCCGCAGCAGGTCAAGCTGCTCGAGGGCAGCGTCCAAAAATACTTGATTTTGATAGAAATTGCCCAGACTAGGGGAGGAGAGGGCGAGGCTTGGAAAGACCACCAAATCGGCGGCCGAGGCCTCGATGTCGGCCACCAGCGATCGCAGGCTTTCGCCACAGGCGGCGGGCGAGCCCGGAGACACACGGTTTACGGCGGTCATAATGCGGATAATTGCGTTCAACGCCATACCCCTTTCATACAGCAGGCCGATCGGCCCGCCCGAGCATTATCAGTCGTGCTGTTTGGTAGCACTATGGTAATTTATCATACCATATTATGCCCGTAGCAACAACCAATTGCCGCCAAAAATTCGGCTTACTCCCTCAAATTGGCGGTCTTCGGCACCGGGCATCCTTCCCCTATGTATGCAGCGGTAAAAGAATCATGGGCAGCCTAACGCTGTACAAAAAAACGGGCGTTTGCTATACTGTGAGCCAAAGAGGGGCTGCTCCATCGGCCCACGAAAGGAGACACCATGCCCGGCCTTTATGATATGCACACCCACAGCCGCCATTCTCACGACAGCACCGAGCCTTTAGAGGCCATGTGCATAGCGGCCCGGGCAGCCGGCCTTGGGGGCATTACCTTCACCGACCACCTGGACCTGGGCCCCCATCCCACCCACGACTGGCCAGCCATGCTCAGCGGCTCCATCAGGGAGGCTACGGAGATGGCCGCCCGCCATGCCCCCCATCTGCGGGTGTTGCGGGGGGTCGAGGTGGGCGAGCCGCTGTGCAACCCCCAGGCGGCCGAGCGCATTCTGCGTGACTATGCGCTCGATGTAGTGGTTATGGGCATCCACAGCGCCGACCGACAGAACGACCTGTGCCGATTGGACCACACCACCCTCGACACCGATGTTATGCTCGAGCGCTATTTTGCCGAGCTGCGCACCATGGCCGAGTGGGAGGGCTATGATGTGTTGGCCCACATAGGCTACCCCCTCAGATACATCCGCCGTGACCGCGGGGTGGACTGGGACCTTGCTCCCTATACCGCCCAAATTGATGCGGTGATGGCCGTGGTGGCCGGGACCGACCGAGCGTTGGAGGTGAACACCGCCGGCCTCAACCGAGGCATCGGCGGGCCGAGTGCCGACCTTGAGCAGCTGCGCCGTTTTAAGGCACTGGGCGGACGCTATGTCACGCTGGGGTCGGACGCCCACGCCGCCCGTTTTGTGGGGGGCGGCTTTGATAAGGGGCTGCGCATCATCAGGGAGGCCGGCTTTGACGCCGTAACCCACTACGAGGGCCGCCGCCCCTGTTTGACCCGGATATAAAGCGAGGTGTCCTATGGAAAAAATCATGGTGGCTATGAGCGGCGGAGTGGACTCCACCGCTGCGGCCATTCTGCTCCTAGAGCAGGGCTATGCGGTGGAAGGGGTAACCTTTGCGCTATTTGGCGGCAGTCAGGCCGCCGAGCAGGCCGCCGAGCACTGCGCCCGGCTGGGCATTTCACACCATGTCCTCGACCTGAGCACAGAGTTCGAGCGGCAGGTGGTCGCCCCCTTTGCCGACGCCTACGCCCGGGGCATCACCCCCAACCCCTGCGTCTGGTGCAATCGGGCGGTCAAGTTTGGGGCCTTTGTCGACTATGCTGAGGCGCAGGGCGCCGTGGCTGTCGCCACCGGCCACTATGCCCGCATCTCCATGGCTGAGGGGCGGCCCTATATTACCCGGGCCGCCGACCTGAAAAAGGACCAGAGCTATGTGCTTTACACCCTTAGCGCCCGCCGCATTGCCCGGGTGCGCTTTCCGCTAGGAACGCTTGACAAGGCCGAGGCCCGGGCCGTGGTGGCTAGGCGGGGTATCCACATCCCGGCGGGGGAGAGTCAGGACATCTGCTTTATCCCCGACGGGGACTATGCGGCCTTTTTGGTGCAGCGGGGCCTTGCCGAGCGCCCCGGCGACTTTGTAGGGCCGGACGGCAAGGTGCTCGGTCGCCACCGGGGCATCCTCCATTATACGGTGGGTCAGCGCCGGGGACTGGGTCTCGCCCTGCCCGAACCGGTCTATGTCAGCGGCATCGATGCCGAAGAAAACCGGGTACAGCTAAGCGGCGATGCGGCCCTCTATAAGGGCGGCCTTATCGCCCGGGAGGTACATCTGCCTTACCCCGAGGATCTAAGCGCTCCCCGGCGGGTAACCGCACGCATTCGCTACGGGCACCCGGGTGCCGAGGCCACCGCCCTCATGCTGCCCGACGGCCAGTTGGAGCTGCGCTTTGACCGGCTTCAGCGGGCCATCGCCCCGGGGCAGTCGGCGGTACTCTACGAGGGCGATCGGGTACTAGGGGGCGGCATCATCGCCCAGGCTATCGACTAAAGGAGGCTGCTATGGCAAACAAAGCCCGAGGGCGGACCATGCTCCGCCAAAACCCAAGGTATGCGGCCTTGGGGGCCACCAACATGACCGGCTTCGAGCTGCTGATAGCCGCCGCCATGGGGGTGGTAGCCCTGCTGCGTACGCTGCTTCTCTGCCTGGGAGCACTCGGCCACGCCGCCGCTCGGCTGCGGGGACGGTCACATCTGCGGACTGCGGTAAAGCGCTACCGGTAGACAGTGGGACATAAAACTCAAAAGGCCACGCCTCATGGCGTGGCCTTTGTTGTGCTTCTATAAATGGATATGCCCAAAGGGTTAGGCCAGCTTGGTGGCGGGCATAACAGATACGGCCGGGCCGCGTCCGGCCGGGGCAGTAACTGCAGGCCGGGCTGCGTCAGCAGACGGTGCATCCTCAGTGTCTTCCTCGGCGGCCATATCATCTTCGGGTGTAGGCTCGCCTTCATCAATATCTTCGCCCTCAAGGGGCTCCATCACACCGGGCTCCATCATGCCGGGATCCATCATGCCGGGATCCATGTCCATGGAGCCGTCCACCGGCAGCTCGGAGGCCTCCTCCTTCATAAAGGCACCCATGAGCGACACAAGTATAACCGCTCCCGCCGCCAAAACAATCAGCTTTTGCTTGGGGCTGAGGTATTGGGGCTTGTCGGGGTTGGGATAGCGGATGGATATATAAATTCTGCCGATAATCTTGCCCGCAATAAAGGCAACAAGCACGATGACCGTGGTGAAAATCAGCGCCGACAGCCAGCTCGGTTGGTTGAGCACCCAGTCTAAGGCGCTGTCTATAAAGCCGATACCGGTCACGCCGCCACTGCCTCCCATATCGTAGCCGCCGCCCATGACCATGCCGCCTGCGCTCATACCCATACCACCTATCCTTACCGCCCTAAGAAGGGCACTGCTCAGTGTCATAACACTCTGCCTCCATTTTAAAAAATGCCCGGGAGTTTATGCTTTGAATCATACAACATTTTGCAAAAAAGAGCAATCACGCATTTGCAAGCGCCCGGGGCGTCCTACTATATAGTGCATAAATTGCTCTGCATTTTTGCAGCAGAGCCTTTCTTTTGCGCCGAATAGGCACCTTTTGGTTGTCAAATGCTTATTTTAATACTATAATATGCTCTGTATCCATGTGCCCAAACCGAGCCTTGGCTCGGTGCTCGGCGGATGTGAAAAAGGAAAGGATGATAGCGATGTTCGGCAACTATTTGGACACCATCGGCTTTTTAGCGCAATTCGACCCTGAGGTAGCTGGGTCTATGGCCTCAGAGCTTAAGCGTCAAAAACGCAATATTGAGCTAATTGCCAGTGAGAACATTGTCTCCCCGGCGGTGATGGCTGCCATGGGCAGTGTGCTCACCAATAAATATGCCGAGGGCTATCCCGGTCGCCGCTACTATGGTGGCTGCGAGTTCGTCGACGAGGTGGAAAACCTAGCCATCAATCGGGCCAAGGCCCTGTTTGGGGCCGAACACGCCAATGTGCAGCCCCACTCGGGGGCGCAGGCCAATCAGGCCGTATATTTGGCGCTACTGGATATTGGCGACACCGTGCTTGGCATGAACCTTGCCCACGGCGGGCACCTAACCCACGGCTCGCCGGTCAACTTCTCGGGCATCAATTATAACATCGTACCCTATGGTGTAGACGAGAACGGCCACATCGACTACGACACCATGCGCCGTCTTGCCCTGGAACACCGGCCCAAGATGATTATTGCCGGAGCCAGCGCCTATTCCCGGGAGATTCGCTTTGACCTGTTCGCCGAGGTGGCCCGGGAAGTTGGGGCCTATCTCATGGTGGATATGGCGCACATCGCCGGGCTGGTGGCGGCCGGCCTGCACATGAGCCCGGTACCCTACGCCGATGTGGTGACCTCCACCACCCACAAAACCCTAAGAGGTCCCCGGGGCGGCCTTATCCTCTGCAAAGAAAAATATGCCAAACAAATCGACAAGGCGGTGTTCCCCGGCACCCAGGGCGGCCCCCTTGAGCATATCATTGCCGCCAAGGCCGTTTGCTTCGGCGAGGCACTCAGTGACGAGTTTAAGGACTACCAGCGCCGGGTAAAGGAAAACTGCGCTGTCTTGGCCGACGAGCTCTCTAAGCGGGACATTCAAATGGTGTCCGGCGGAACCGACAACCACCTGTTGCTGCTGGATTTGCGCAACTTCGACATCAGCGGCAAAAAACTCGAGCGCCTGCTCGATGAGGTGTACATTACGGTGAACAAAAACTCCATCCCCGACGATCCCCGAAGCCCCAATGTCACCAGCGGTATTCGTATCGGCACGGCGGCCGTGACCACCCGGGGTTTTGGCCCTGCGGAGATGGTTCAGATCGCCGAGTGGATAAAGTTAGTCATTACGGACTTTGAAAATTCTGCCCCGGCCATCCGGCAGGGTGTGGAGGCGCTTTGTAAAAAACATCCCATTTACGAATAGGAGTTTTTACACTGGCATTTTTCAGCGGCGTGGTACGCGCCAAAACGCTGGGGATGGATACCGCCCTTTGGGTCATCCTCCCCGGCGATGGTAAGATGTCCAAAGCCCGCCGGGTTGTCTATCTGCTGCACCCCCTCGGGGGGGATGCGGCCTCCTGGATGCGCTGGACCTCGGTGGAGCGATATGCGGCAGAGCACAGCTTGGCCGTCATCATGCCCGAGGTCCAGCGCTCCTTTTATTTGGACATGGCCCGGGGCGGGCGCTTTTTTACCTACCTCACCGAGGAGCTGCCCAATCTGGTCGAGCGACTGTTCGGTCTTGCGCCTGAACGGGAAGGCTGCTTTGTGGCGGGGGCTTCCATGGGGGGCTACGGGGCCATGAAGGCCATTTTAAGCCGCCCCGACCTCTATGCCCGCTCTGCATGCTTTTCGGGAGCCTACGACCTCAACATGGTCAAAGCGCTGGCCCTGCCTACCCCCGGCGGCTTGCGGGAGCTCATGGGGGCGCTGGGGGACAATCTCGAGGTAGCCCCCGAAAACAACCTTACCGAGCTGGCTCGTCAGGCGGTCAGCGCACGGCCGTCGCCCAAGATGATGATGTGCTGCGGCGAGAGCGACTTTCTTTTGGGCGCCAACCTGCGCATGTACAAGGAGCTTTCGGATTTGGGATTGGATGTGCGCTATCGCCAGTGGCCCGGCGGACATAGTTTCGACTTTTGGGACGAGGCGCTTCCATATGCCTTCGACTTTTTTGCCGGCAAGGAACCGCCCGAAAAAATCACAGGGTGCAGGTAGGCACCCTGTGATTTTTATATTTGAGGCTAAGCCCCAAGCTTTGTTTTGCTTCATAGCCTGTGCTATAATAGCCGCATGGTGCATCTTGCGTTTAAGATATAAGACCCCCTTGTGGGCCAAAACAATCCTATAGACCGAAAGGGGGAAGCGCCATGACCACGCCACTTGCCAATGCCATGCGGCCCCAAACCCTCGACGAGGTGGTGGGCCAGCCCCATCTGTTGGGGGAAAAGGGCATTTTGCCAGCGGTGGTGCGCAGCGGCGCACTGCCCAACCTGATATTTTACGGCCCCTCGGGGGTTGGAAAAACTACGGTGGCCCGCATTATAGCCGGGGCCGCCGGACGGCGTCTTCACCGCCTGAATGGCACCACCGCCTCCACCGCCGACATCAAGGAGGTCATCGCCGAGCTGGACACCCTGTCCGGCCGAGCGGGGCTGGTGCTCTACCTCGACGAGATTCAGTATCTCAACAAAAAGCAGCAGCAAACCTTGCTTGAGTTTATCGAGGACGGTAGCATCACCCTCATCGCCTCCACCACCGAAAACCCCTATTTTTATATCTACAACGCCATATTAAGCCGCTCTACCGTTCTGGAGTTCAAGCCGGTAAGCGCCGCCGAGGTGCGCCCGGTGGTCGACCGCGCTTTTGTGGAGATGGGGCGCATTCATGGGGTTGACTTTGCTATAGAACCCGAGGTGGCCGACTATGTGGCGGCGGCCTGTGGCGGTGATGTGCGCAAGGCCATCAACACGGTGGAGATGTTGGGCATAGGGGCCCTGCCGGAGGGCCGAGTGACCCTAGAGAGCGCCCGGCTGCTGGCCCAACGCTCCAGTATGCGCTACGACCGGGACGGCGACGCCCACTACGACATTCTGTCGGCCTTTCAAAAGTCCATCCGGGGATCGGATGAAAACGCCGCCCTGCATTACCTGGCCCGTCTACTGGAGGCCGGCGACCTCATTTCGGCCTGCCGCCGGCTTATGGTCATCGCCTGCGAGGACATCGGTCTTGCCTATCCCCAGGCCATTGCGGTGGTCAAGGCCTGTGTGGACATGGCCAACCAGCTCGGATTGCCCGAGGCGGCTCTGCCCTTAGGCGATGCGGTGGTGCTGCTCTGCACGGCTCCAAAGTCCAACAGCGGGGCGCTGGGCATCTGGGCGGCTATGGCCGATGTCAAGGCCGGCAATTATGGCGACATCCCCGACCATTTAAAGGATAGCCACTACGCCGGCGCAAAAAAGCTAGGGCGAGGCCAAGGCTACAAATACGCCCACGACTATCCGGGCCACTATGTGCGCCAGCAATATCTGCCCGACAACATAAAGGACAAGGTATATTACCGCTTTGGTGAGAACAAGACCGAGCAAGCGGCCGCCGCCTACCGCAAACGCCTTTTGGAATCTACAAAGGATTAATGGGCCGCTATTTTGCAGGAAATCCATCACTAATGGGGGCATTTGACCATTATTTGCAAGAAATCCGCCAGAGACTTGCAAATCATCATAAAATTATGTGATAATAGTCATAAGCAGTTATTATAATGATAGGACTTCAAAGGCTTTAGCCCGTATGCCTGCCGGGTTTGTGGTTATATTGAGTCGTGCCGTGATTAGTTTTTCTTGGGTTGACTTTGCAAGCGAATATTGTCTATAATTTACGAGATAAGCGTCATTCGGTCTAAAAACCTGTTTGTCCGCCAACTAAAGCCCCCCATTTTGGGCGGGTTTTTTATTGTGCGGGTGGCACACTAAAGCGAAGGTTTTACCGGACAAGGCGCGCTTTTAAGAAAAATAGGAGGACTGCTTAGTGCAAAACATAGCCCTTGCTCTATTCGCTTTAACCTATGTGCTTCTGCTTGTGTTTGCCGACTACCGTGCATACATTGCGCTGGGCTCGGCGGTGATCTTTGTGCTGATGGGCATTCTGCCGGTGAGCCAGGTGTTCGGCGCCATCGACTGGAATGTGCTGATGATGATTGCCGGTACCATGGGTACGGTGGCACTTTTTATCGAATCCAGAATGCCGGCTCTGCTGGCCGACATCATTCTTGAAAAGGTGCCCAATGTTAAATGGGCCATCGTGGCACTGGCGCTGTTTGCCGGATTTATCTCGGCCTTTGTAGACAATGTGGCCACCGTGCTTATGGTGGCGCCGGTGGCGCTTGCCGTCTCTAAAAAGCTCGAAATTTCGCCGGTTTCGGTGATTATCTCTATCGCTGTGGCCTCCAACCTTCAGGGCGCAGCCACGTTGGTGGGCGACACCACCTCCATTTTGCTGGGCGGTTACGCCGACATGAACTTCCTCGATTTCTTCTGGTATGCCAATCGTCCGGGTATGTTCTTTGTGGTGCAGCTGGGTGCGCTGATGTCCACCTTTGTGCTGCTCTACTACTTCCGCGACCTCACCCAAAAAATCGCCCCTATGGGTCGCACCGAGGTCACCGATTACTTCCCCAGCTACCTTATGCTGGGCACGGTGGGACTGCTTATTCTGGCCTCCTTTGTGCAAAACAAGCCCGAAACTACCAATGGCATCATCTGCATGGTGCTGTTCGCCATCGGCCTTATTAAGGAGGTCGGCGCCAAAAAGGACACCGGCCTTATCAAAAAATACCTGGCCGAAATCGACTACCAGACTCTGCTGCTCTTGGGCGGACTGTTTGTGGTTATCGCGGGCATCCGCGAGGCTGGCGTGGTAGACAGCGTGGCCCGTCTGTTTGTGCAGGTAGGCAGCAACAACATCTTTGTTATCTACACGCTCATCGTCTGGGCCTCGGTTATTCTGTCGGCTTTTATCGACAACATCCCCTATGTGGCCACCATGTTGCCCGTGGTGGCAGGCATTTCTAACCTACTGGGCGTGGAGCCTCACCTGCTCTACTTTGGACTGCTCACCGGTGCTACCCTGGGCGGCAACCTCACACCCATCGGCGCCTCGGCCAACATCACCGGCATCGGCATCCTGAAAAAAGAGGGTCACTCGGTATCCACCATGGACTTTATGAAGATCGGCATACCCTTTACGCTGTCGGCGGTTATCGCCGGCTATGTAGCCATCTGGGTGTTCTGGGCATAAAGCCCCATCAATAACGCTAAAAAAGGCCCCAGGCAAGAGCCCGGGGCCTTTTTGTCGCTTATTTCTCAAATACCGTTTCTACCACCCGGTCGGATTGGGGCGGCGAGTAGCGCCAGCAGCGCAGGCGGCCCTCGGTTATCCGGTAGGGCAGCGGCGAGCGTGGCGGACAGGGTGCGTCAAAGGCGTCTACAATAATCAGTTTAACCTTCATCTTTTCGGGTATCAGGCTTTTTATGTAAACGCTGGCCTGCTGTCCGGGCCGCACGCCGGGCTTTGGCTCGGCCAAACCCGCAAGGTTGGGGCTGAGCTCCACAAAGATGCCATAGCTCTCCACCGAGCGTACAATGCCCGCCACCGTTTCGCCGGGAGAAAATTGCTCGGCGTTTTCCACCCAGCTGCCCAGCAGCTCCTTGTGGCTTAAGGTGATGCGCCCAAGGGGGTCGCGGCCACGCACCACCGCAAAGATGTCCTGACCGGGGCAAAAGCGGTCGCTGGGGTGGGCGATGCGAGAGACCGAAATGGTGTCGATGGGAATAAGCGACACCACACCGCAACCAATATCCACAAAGCTGCCAAAGGGCTCAAGATGCGTCACCCGCGCGGGGATGATATCGCCGGGGCGCAGGGCGGACAGATAGTGGTCCTGGCAGTCCTGTTGAGCTGCCCGGCGGGAGAGCTGCACATAGTGCCGACCGTCCTTGCCGGGGCCAAATCCGGTAACCTTAAAGCAGACCGGCTTGCCCACCCGGGAGATAACCGCAATGTCCCGGGTAGACCCCTCGGCAATGCCTAAAGCCCCCTCGGTGCGGGGGATGATGCCCCGGCGACCTGCAAGGTCCACAATGAGGTTGTGGTTCGAATCGCAGAGCATGGCTCTGGCCTCGAGGATGAGACCGTCCTCCATGGCCTGCTCAAGCCCTCCCGGCTTTTCGATGTGCTGACGATTCTCAGCTGATTGTATTAAAATGCCCTCGGGCAGGTAGCGTGGCATGGGCTTCCCTCCTTTTGATAACGGCCCGGCTGGTGGCAGATAGCCGTTAACATATATATTCGAGGAGACAGGCCCTCATGCCTGCCCGTCAAGCCGGGACAAAATATTGCCAGTCCCGCCGGGTTCTGATATAATATTTTGACTAAGCAAGAGCCAATCATCTTGGTGCATTCTATATTAAAGGGGGATTTGGCGTGGATGTGCGGGTGGGCGACATACTCTCTATGCGCAAAAAGCATCCCTGCGGCGGCAACCGGTTTTTGGTGCTGCGCTCGGGGGCCGACTTTAGACTGCGCTGCGAGGGCTGCGGCCGGGAGTTTATGATTGCCCGAGTCAAGGCCGAGAAGAATATAAAGGCCATCCACCGCGAGGATACCCACGCCTAATAAGGAGTATAAAGTATGTTTGAAAAATTACACGACATAGAGCGACGCTACGAGGAGATTAACGAGCGGCTGATGAATCCCCAAGTGGTGAGCGACAACAAGCTCTACCGGGAGCTTATGCGGGAGCACAAGCAACTCTCTCCCATTGTGGAGGCCTTTCGGGCTTACGCAAAGGCCAAGGCCGAGATGGAGGAGGCCCGGGAGATGATGGACGCCGGTGGCCTAGACCGAGACTTTAGGGTTGTGGTGGAAGAGCAGTATACCGAGAGTCAGGCCGCCATGGAGCGCCTTACCGATGAGCTCAGGGTGCTGTTGCTGCCCCGAGACCCCAACGACGACCGCAATGTCATTGTGGAAATACGGGGAGGGGCCGGCGGTGAAGAAGCGGCGCTCTTTGCCGGCAGCCTGCTGCGTATGTACACCATGTATGCCGAGAGCCGCCGGTGGAAATGCGAGATGCTCAGCGCTAACCAGACCGAGCTTGGCGGCTATAAGGAGGTCAGCCTGCTCATAGAAGGCGACGGGGCCTATTCCCGCATGAAGTACGAGAGCGGCGTTCATCGGGTGCAGCGTGTGCCCGATACCGAGAGCTCGGGCCGCATCCACACCTCCACGGTGACTGTGGCCGTGCTGCCCGAGGCCGAGGAGGTGGAGCTGGAGATAAACCCCGGTGATTTGCAGATAGACACCTATCGGGCCGGCGGGGCCGGCGGCCAGCATGTGAACAAGACCGAATCGGCCATCCGTATCACCCACCTGCCCACCGGTCTGGTGGTGGAGTGCCAGGACGAGCGCAGCCAGCACAAAAACAAAGAGCGGGCCATGAAGATTTTGCGCTCCCGGCTTTACGACCGGATGCTCGAGGAGCAAAACGCCCAGATTGCCGCCGACCGCCGCAGTCAGGTGGGCTCGGGCGACCGCTCGGAGCGCATTCGCACCTACAACTTTCCCCAGGGCCGGGTGAGCGACCACCGCATCAACCTGACCCTTTATAAGCTCGAGCAGGTGCTCAACGGAGACATGGACGAGCTTATCGATGCGCTGATTACCTTTTATCAGGCCGAAAAGCTCAAAGCAGGCGGCGAGGTGTCATGAACACACTGCTGCTAAAAGATACCCCTGCCGACACAGCGCAGGCCGGAGCCATCATTCGGGACGGCGGGCTTGTGGCTTTGCCCACCGAGACGGTCTACGGCCTTGGGGCCAATGCCCTTAATGCCGAGGCGGTGGCCCGCATCTTTGCGGTTAAGGGCCGCCCGGCCGACAATCCTCTTATTGTGCACATCGCCCATGTTAAGGATATCACCCCCGCCATCGCCAAGATGGATCATCGGGCGCATCAGCTGGCCGATGCCTTTTGGCCGGGGCCGCTGACCCTTGTGCTTCCCCGGGGCGACGCCCTGCCCGACATCACCACCGCCGGGCTTGACTCGGTGGGGGTGCGCATGCCGGCCCATCCGGCTGCGCTGGCCGTCATCCGGGCGGCGGGAGTGCCGGTGGCCGCTCCCTCGGCCAACCGGTCGGGCACGCCTTCGCCCACCTCGGCCCAACACTGTATTGAGGACCTATGGGGCCGGGTGGATGCCATTTTAGACGGCGGCGACTGCGCGGTGGGCATCGAATCCACCGTGCTCTCTCTGCTGGATGCGCAGCCGGTGGTGCTGCGTCCCGGGGCGGTCACCGCCGAGGCCATCCGCTGGGTGCTGGGCAGCCCGGTGTCCATAAGCCCGGGCGTTCTCGCCCCTGTGAGCGGCGAGGCGCAGACGGTCTCCCCCGGGGTAAAATACCGCCATTATGCCCCCGGTGTGCCCCTGACGTTGGTGCGGGGCGATCGAGAGGCCTTTGCCCACTATGTAAACAGCCTGCCTGCGGGCAGCGGTGCGCTGGTGTTCGAGGGGGAGACCGAGGACCTGTCGGTGCCCGCCTTGACCTACGGGCGATGCGACGACCCCGAAAGTCAGGCCGAGCGGCTGTTTGATGCGCTGCGCCGGCTGGACAGTCTGGGGGTGAGTCGGGTTTATGCCCGGGCTCCCCAGAGCGAGGGGTTGGGCCTTGGCATTTACAACAGGCTGCTGCGGGCAGCCAGCTTTGAGGTGATCGATCTTGCGAAAAATCAAGGTGGTGGGCCTGACCGGCCAGACCGGTGCGGGTAAGACCCGGGTGGCCGAGCTGCTGCGGCAGACCGGAATTCCCGTGATTGACGCCGACGAGGTAAGCCGGTTTGTGGTCGAGAAAAATCAGATGCTGGTGGCGGAGCTCGCTCTGGCTTTTGGGGTGGGCATTTTGGATGTCGACGGCAAGCTGGTGCGCAAAAAGCTCGGTCGCATCGTCTTTGGCGACAAGGAGAAGCTCGATATGCTGGGCAGCATCATTTACCCCTACATCCGGGCAGAGGTAGACAGCCGGGTTGCGGCTCTTCAGGCGGCAGGGGAGACCATGGTGGTGCTGGACGCTCCCACCCTCTTTGAAAGCGGTGCCCATAAAACCTGCGATGCGGTCGTGGTGGTGATTGCCCCCCTCGATTTGCGGCTTAACCGCATTATCATCCGCGACCGACTCACCGACGAGGAGGCTCGTAATCGCATACGCAGCCAGCACGATGACGAGTTCTACACCCAAAGGGCCGACTATATCCTTGAGAATGACGGCAGCGAAGCCGAGCTTGAGCAAAAGGCCTACGCTCTTGCGGCATCGCTCAGGGCGCTGGCCGGGGAGGTGGGCTGATGAAAACGGCTGGGTGGAGCGGGTGAACAGGCTGTGGTACAGTGGGCGCATAGGCCCCATATTCCGGTTGATCCTGGCTTTGCTGGGAATAGTTCTTCTGTGGGGGGCCATCTGGATTTACTATCGGGCGGGCTACCCCGATACCTACCGGGAGCATGTCATCCGCTACGCCGGGGAAAATCAGCTTCCTCCGGCACTGGTTTACGGCGTCATCCACACCGAGAGCCGTATGCGGCCTAGCGCTGTGTCCCACGCCGGAGCCAGAGGCCTGATGCAGATCACCGAGGATGCCTACGAATGGGCCAAAATGCGCATGGGCGGGGACGACACCCATTATGACGATCTGTTTGACCCCGCAACCAACATCCGCTATGGCAGCTACATTTTGCGGCTGCTTTTGGATCGCTTTGGCGACCTCGCCACCGCCCTTTGCGCCTACCACGCCGGGGCTGGCAATGTGGAGAGCTGGCTAAAGCGGCCCGAATATTCGTCCGACGGCTGCAAGGTGGACAAAATTCCCTACCGGGACACCCACTGGTATGTAGACCGGGTGCTGCGGGCCGAAAAAATATATGGGCGGCTTTACGCCCGCCAAGGAGGATTTACCAATGGCTGAAAAAACACAGGCCGAGCTGCTTAAAGAAAAGCTGCTTTATAAACCTACAAGCACCGGCGACGGCATGACCGACGCCGATTTCGACGCCGCCGAGCGCTTTGCCGAAGGGTACAGAGCTTTTTTGGACGCCGCCAAAACCGAGCGCGAGGCCGTGGACTACACCATCAAACTGCTTGATAAGGCCGGCTATCACCCCTTTGAGCAAGGGCGTGCCTACGCCGCCGGCGACAAGCTTTATTGCAATGTGCGGGGCCGGGCACTCATTATGGTCACCATGGGCACAAAGCCACTCAGCGAGGGCGTGCACATTGTGGCCAGCCACATCGACTCTCCCCGCATCGATCTCAAGCAACGCCCCCTCTATGAGGAGGGTCAGTTGGCCTTCTTTAAAACCCACTACTATGGGGGCATCAAAAAATACCAGTGGACGGCCATTCCTTTGGCCCTCCATGGCGTGGTGATTAAAAAGGACGGCAGCACCCTTAAGGTTTCCATCGGCGAAAAGGACACCGACCCGGTGTTCACCATCACCGATTTGTTGCCCCATCTTAGCAAGGATCAAATGGACCGCAAACTGCGCGACGGCATCCGGGGCGAGGAGCTCAACATCCTTGTGGGCAGCCGCCCCTTTAAGGATGACAAGGCCAGCGAGCGGGTCAAACTGCGCATCGCCCAAATTCTCTATGAGAAGTATGATTTGGTGGAGGCCGACTTCCTCTCGGCCGAGCTGATGCTGGTGCCGGCCTTTAAGGCCCGGGATGTGGGACTGGACGCCAGCATGTTGGGCGCCTACGGTCAGGACGACAGGGTGTGCGCCTACACCTCGCTGATGGCCGAAATCGAGGCAAAAAACCCCACCTATACCACGGTTACCGTCTTTGCCGACAAGGAGGAGGTGGGCTCGGACGGCAACACCGGTCTCCATTCGGAGTTTATGCGCTACTTCCTGGCCGACTTAGCTGCCCCCCATGGCGTGCCGGTGCACCGGTTGCTTCAGAACAGCCGCTGCCTCTCGGCCGATGTGAGCAATGCGGTTGATCCCACCTTCCCCGAGGTGGCCGAAAAGAACAACTCGGCCTACCTGGGCTACGGTGTGGCGGTGATGAAGTATTCGGGCGTGGGTGGCAAGGGGGGCACCAACGATGCCTCGGCCGAGTTTATGGGCTATGTGCGCCGCCTGTTCGACGAGGCCGGTGTGCTCTGGCAGACCTGCGAGCTGGGCAAGGTCGACCAGGGCGGCGGCGGTACGGTGGCTAAGTTTGTGGCCAATATCGGCGTCGAGGTTATCGATGTGGGTGTGCCGGTGCTGAGTATGCATTCTCCCTTCGAGATTACCTCCAAGGCCGACATCTATCAGGCCTACCGGGCTTTTAGGGCTTTTTATCAGTAGCCGGCCCGATCCAAAGCTGTTTATGCCTTAAAAAGCGCTCTCCCAAGCGGGAGAGCGCTTTGATGTTGCGAGGCAGGGGGTGTCCGGGACGACCGGTCCCTTTGCGATCCGCCGCACTCTTTATCCTAGCGTATAAAGCAGCTCCACCAGCACCGGCGCCGAGGCGGTGAGCGCAAAGCCCGTGATGGCGGCTGCCACCGCTGCCCGGCTGCCCGCCACCCGGGTGATAAGGGGTAGCGCCGTGTCCATGGCCGTAGCTCCTGCCGGCGCAATGGCTTCAAAGGGCCCTAAGTACCGGGCCAGCGCCGGAATGAGCACAAAGGCCGCCACCTCCCGGCTAAATCCTGCCGCAAAGCAGAGCGCTGCGTCTTCGGCCGGGCCAAGGCGCCCCACAATGGCTGCCGGCAATGAGTACCACCCAAACCCCGCCGAGGCTGCCAGCCCCACATTGAGCTCGGCTCCCACCAGCAGCCCCGCAGCCCCGCCACACAGAATGGAGGATAGTGCAATCATCACCGGCAGCAGCAAGATCCGCACCCCCATGCTGCGCAGCGCCTCTCTTAGCGTGCCCTCGGCCCCGATAACAGCCCCAGATGCCAGCGCCATCACACACAGAGCGGGAAAAACCAGCAGAGCCACCCCGGCTTCCACCCGCCCTCCGCCCAGCAGCCATCCCAGCCCAAGGCTTAACAGACAAATCAGGCTCACAGTGGCTCGCCCCCATGCAGGTATTTGCGGTAGAGCCGGGCAGCCACCACCGACCCCGCCACCGATGCCAGCCCTACCACCGTTCCCGCCAGGTAGACCGCCCCTGCGCTTTGTTGGGCGGCCATCCCCCGCAGCGCTGTCCCCATGGAAAAGAGCAGCAGGGCCACCGCACCGCCCTGTGCCCACCGCCAGAACCCAATCAGCCTAGGTTTTAACCGCCCGATCACCAGCCCTAGGCCCATAAGCAGAAGCACCCACAGCGACCAACCCATGAGACTGCACCCCCTTTGCCCCATACTATTCGCCCCTGCGGGCAGGGGTGCATGGGTAAAACAGCGCAAAAGGCCACAAAGTCGTATAAAAAGGGTGCGAAACAGGCGCAAATGCCGTCAAATGTGCAAAATGCTCATCCGGCGGCGGACAGGCACAAAAAAAGCCCGCATAGCCCAAAAGGAACCGGACCATACTGGCAGATGTGATGGAATTATTTAACTAAAATTCGTGGTTTGGACACAAAAAGGGCCGATAAGTTCTTGACACGGCCTTCTAAGTAGCGTATACTATTGTAATGTATCATCATGGGGCAGTTTGCCCATAACACAATTATCCTATCATAGTTTGCCTTAAAATGCAACCCTGAGAGCAAATAATTTTCGACTGCACCCGTGGACCTATCAAGACGCACAACGATGAATGGAGTGAGCAAAAGCCTATGGTCAATGTGAAACCGGTGACCCTGGGGAAGACTGTCCGCATGAGCTTTTCTAAGATCGGCGAAGTGTTGGACATGCCAAACCTCATAGAGGTCCAGAAGAACTCCTATCGGTGGTTTGTGGAGGAAGGACTAAGGGAAGTTCTAAACGATCTTTCAGCCATCTCCGACTATCAGGGAAATCTGGTTCTCTATTTCACCGATTACCGCCTCGATAACAAATCAAAATATACCATAGAAGAATGCAAAGAGCGGGACGCCACCTACGCCTCGGCGCTGTTTGTTACGGCGCGCCTGCTCAACAACGAGACCGGCGAGCTCAAGGACCAGGAAATCTTTATGGGAGACTTTCCTATGATGACCGATACCGGTACCTTTATCATCAACGGTGCCGAGCGGGTTATTGTCTCCCAGCTTGTGCGCTCCCCCGGTGCCTACTACTCCTCCAGCCGGGACAAGAGCGGCAAGGAGCTGTTTGGAGCCACGGTTATCCCCAATCGGGGTGCCTGGTTGGAATTTGAGAGCGACTCGAACAATCTGTTCTGGGTGCGTATAGACAAAAACCGTAAGCTGCCCATTACCACCTTTATTCGTGCCATCGGCGTTACAACAGACGCCGAAATCGAGGAGCTGTTCATGGGCAGCGATCTTATTAGAGCCACCCTTGAAAAGGACACGATAGACAGCGAGACCGCCGCCCTTTTAGAGGTCTATCGCAAGCTGCGTCCGGGCGAGCCGCCCACCGAGGACTCGGCCCGCAACCATATCAACTCGCTGTTTTTCGACCCCCGCCGCTACGACCTGTCCCGAGTGGGGCGCTATAAATACAACAAAAAGCTCAATCTGGCCGGCCGGGTGGCCGGACACACATTGGCCGAGCCTGCGGCCGACCCCATGACCGGCGAAATTCTCTACGACGCCGGACACATTCTCACCCGAGATGAGGCCCACCACCTCGATAAGCTGGGCGTGCGCTCGGTGCGGGTGCAGTTGGGGGATAAGGTGGTTAATGTCCTCTCCAACGGCGTGGTGGACATTCATGATTTTGTAGACTTTGACTGCGCCGAGTACGGCATACAGGAAAAGGTCTCTTTTGCCGTACTCAAAGAGATTTTAGAGGAGAATACCGACGAAGCATCCATTCGCGCAGCTATTAAAGAGCGCATAGATCAGTTAAACCCCCGACACATCACGGTGGACGATATGCTGGCCGCCATCAACTATCTCTGCTGCCTCGACAACGGGATGGGCACCCTCGACGACATCGACCATCTGGGCAACCGGCGCATCCGTTCGGTGGGCGAGCTGCTGCAAAACCAGTTCCGTATCGGCTTTAGTCGTATGGAGCGGGTTATCCGCGAGCGCATGGCCACCCAAAGCCAGGATGCCGATGTCACCACCCCCCAATCGCTCATCAACATACGGCCGGTGGTGGCCGCCATCAAGGAGTTCTTTGGCTCCTCGCCGCTGTCCCAGTTTATGGATCAGACCAACCCCCTCGCCGAGCTTACCCACAAGCGCCGTCTGTCGGCCCTCGGCCCCGGCGGTCTCTCCCGCGACCGGGCCGGCTTTGAGGTGCGCGATGTGCACTACTCCCACTATGGCCGGATGTGCCCCATCGAGACCCCCGAGGGTCCCAACATCGGCCTTATCTCCTATCTTGCTACCTTTGCCCGTATCAACGAATACGGCTTTATCGAGGCACCCTACCGCCGTGTGGACAAAGCCACCGGCTGTGTCACCGACGAGGTGGTCTACATGACCGCCGATGTGGAGGACGAATATGTGGTGGCGCAGGCCAACGAGCCTCTCGATGAAATGGGCCGCTATACCAACAAAAAGGTGGTGGCCCGCTATCAGGACACCATCCTTGAGGTTGAGCCCAGCTTGGTGGACTATATGGATGTGTCCCCCAAGATGCTGGTGTCTGTGGCCACGGCCATGATTCCCTTTTTGGAGAACGACGACGCCAACCGCGCCCTCATGGGCTCCAACATGCAGCGGCAGGCTGTGCCTCTGCTTAAGACACAGGCCCCCATTGTGGGCACCGGCATGGAGCACAAGGCGGCGGTCGACTCGGGCGCCGTGGTGGTTTCGCGCCACGCGGGCACGGTCAAACGGGTATCGGCCCAGGAGATTGTGATAGACACCGACGAGGGCGAGATCACCTACCGCCTGCTCAAATTCCTGCGCTCCAACCAGGGAACCTGTATCAATCAGCGCCCGCTGGTTAACAAGGGCGACCGGGTTGAGGAGGGCGAGGTTATTGCCGACGGTCCCTCCACCAGCAACGGCGAGATAGCGCTGGGCAAGAATATGCTGGTGGGCTTTATGACCTGGGAGGGCTACAACTA
>DBQC01000007.1 GCA_002305075.1 Ruminococcaceae bacterium UBA1404
GCCGCCCGGGCAGGCCATAATCTCAACAAAGTGATACTCGGCCTCGCCGCGCTTAATGCGCTCGAGCAGTGTGCGGGCGTTGCTCAGGCCGGACGCCACCGCTACCTTGACCTCGGTGCCGGCGATGTTGTAGCTGGCCTCTTTGATGCCGTCGGTGCCACGAACCTCGGTAAACTCGAGGTGGTCAAGCTCCTGTCCGCTCACCCAGTCGGCGGCGGTGCGCAAAGCGGCTTCCATANNCGCCACCGGTGGCGCCAAAGATGACGCCTGCGCCCGAGGACTCGCCAAGGGGAGCGTCGAACTCCTCATCGGGCAGCGAGGTGAACTTGATGCCGGCCCGGTCGATCATGCGGGCCAGCTCGCGGGTGGTGAGGGCCACATCCACATCGAAGATGCCCTCGCCGGCGGCGCACTCGTCCTCGCGCTGGGCCTCAAACTTTTTGGCCGTGCAGGGCATAATACCCACCACAAACAGATCCTTGGGGTCTATGCCATGCTTCTTGGCATACCAGGTTTTGGCTATGGCGCCAAACATCTGCTGGGGTGATTTGCAGGTGGAGAGGTTGGGAATAAACTCGGGGAAGTAGTGCTCGCAAAAGCGAATCCAGCCGGGCGAGCAGGAGGTAATCAGGGGCAGTGTGCCGCCGTTTTGCAGCCGGTGGATAAACTCGGTGGCCTCCTCTATGATGGTGAGGTCGGCGGCAAAGTCGGTGTCGTACACACCGTCGAAGCCCATGCGGCGCAGTGCGGCCACCATTTTGCCGGTGACCTCGGTGCCCACGGGCATGCCAAAGGCCTCGCCCAAGGTGACCCGGATGGAGGGGGCGGTCTGCACAATCACATGCTTGGTGGGGTCGTTGATGGCCTTCCAGACCTCGTCGGTCTGGTCGCGCTCCGAGATGGCGCCGGTGGGGCAGTTGACAATGCACTGGCCGCAGGAGACGCAGGCCACATCGCCCAGACCCAGGTCAAAGGCGCTGCCGATATGGGTTTTAAAGCCCCGGTCGTTGGTGCCGATAACGGCTACATCCTGCTGCTTGGCGCCGCAGGCCGCCACACAGCGGCGGCAGACGATGCACTTGTTGTTGTCGCGGTACATATGAACGGCCGAATCGTCAAATTCGTAGCGGATGTTCTCGCCGTCGTAGTAGCCCTCGTCGTCCACCTTAAACTCGGTGCAGAGCTTTTGCAGCTCACAGGAGCCCGAGCGCACGCAGGACAGACACTTGCGGTCGTGGGTGGAGAGAATGAGCTCTAGGTTCTGCCTGCGGGCCTCGTAGACCTTGGGCGATACGGTTGTAATCTCCATGCCCTCGTTGATCGGGAACACGCAGGCGGCGGGCAGGTTGCGCATGCCTTTAACCTCTACAACGCAGATGCGGCAGGCGCCAATTTCGTTAAGTTCCTTCATATAACACAGCGTGGGAATCTCAAAGCCGGCCTCCCGGGCGGCCTCAAGAATGGTGGCACCCTTGGGGGCGCTTACGGCCACGCCGTTTATTTTAATATTGACCTTGTCCATCATCCATTACCCCCTATCGTTTCACAATGGCGCCAAAGCGACATTTTTCCTCGCAAGCACCGCATTTGATGCAGGCGGTGTTGTCGATTTTGTGGGGCTGCTTAACCGTGCCGCTGATGCATCCCACCGGACAGTTGCGGGCGCAGATGGTGCATCCGATGCACTTGTCCTCGAGGATATGGTAGCTGAGCAGCGCCTTGCACACGCCGGCCGGGCAGCGTTTTTCCTCGATATGGGCCACATACTCGTCCCTGAAGTAGCGCAGGGTGGAGAGCACCGGGTTGGGAGCCGTCTGGCCCAGGCCGCAGAGGGCGGATTCCTTGATGTGGTAGCAGAGGGCCTCCATCTTATCGAGGTCTTCCATAGTGGCTTTGCCCTGGGTAACCTTGTCGAGCATCTCGTAGAGGCGCTTGGTGCCGATGCGGCAGGGCACGCACTTGCCGCAGCTCTCGTCCACGGTGAACTCGAGGAAGAACTTGGCGATGTCCACCATGCAGGTGGTTTGGTCCATAACGATAAGGCCGCCCGAACCCATCATGGAACCGATGGCCATCAGGCTGTCGTAGTCGATGGGGGTGTCCATCAGCGATGCGGGAATGCAGCCGCCCGAAGGTCCGCCGGTCTGGGCCGCCTTAAAGGTGCCGCCGCCGGGGATGCCGCCGCCGATTTCTTCAACAATCTCCCGCAGTGTGGTACCCATGGGCACCTCTACAAGGCCGGTGTTGGAAATTTTTCCGCCCAGCGCAAACACCTTGGTGCCCTTGGAGCGCTCGGTGCCGATTTGGCGATACCACTCGACGCCTTTACGGATGATGGGGGGAATGTTGGCAAAGGTTTCAACATTGTTGATGATGGTGGGCTTGCCAAACAGGCCGGCCACCGCCGGGTAAGGCGGACGGGGGCGGGGCTCGCCACGATGACCCTCTATGGAGGTGAGCAGCGCAGTTTCCTCGCCGCAGACAAAGGCGCCGGCGCCCAAACGAATGTGAATATCAAAGTTAAAGCCGGTGCCGAAAATATCCTTGCCTAACAGGCCGGCCTCACGGGCCTGGTCGATGGCAATTTGCAGCCGCTTAACCGCAATGGGATACTCGGCCCGCACATAGACCACGCCGGTGTCGGCGCCGATAGCGTAGCCGGCAATAGCCATAGCCTCGATGACCACATGGGGGTCACCCTCGAGGATAGAACGGTCCATAAAGGCACCGGGGTCGCCCTCGTCAGCGTTGCAGACCACATACTTCTGGCCTGCGGGCTGTGCCGCCGCAAACTCCCACTTTTTGCCCGTGGGGAAGCCGCCGCCGCCCCGGCCGCGGAGCCCCGCATCCAATAAGACCTTAATCACATCGGCCGGCTTCATCTCGGTGAGCACCTTGCCCAGGGCCTGGTAGCCGTCGTAAGCTATGTATTCGTTGATGTTCTCGGGGTTGATTACGCCGCAGTTGTGCAGCGCAATGCGCAGCTGCTTTTTATAGAAGTTGGTATCGTCAAGGCTGGTGATGGCACCGTCCTCCGCCACGGTCTCCTGATAGAGCAGCCGGGTGACAATGCGTCCCTTAACAAAGTGTTCGGACACAATCTCGGGAATGTCCTCGGGGGTAACCATGGAATAAAAGGCGCCCTCGGGATAGACCACCATAATGGGGCCCAAGGCACAAAGACCAAAGCAGCCGGTGCGAATAACCTTAATCTCCTCGGCAAGACCGGCCTCTTTAAGCTCTTTTTCCAGGGTGTTAATAATGCGTTCGCTGCCGGAGGAGGTACAGCCCGTTCCTCCGCAGATAAGTACATGGGATCGATACATGGCTCGTCACTCCTCTCTTACTTTAGGGCACCTATGGTGAACTCGGTCACCACATTGCCGTTTACGATATGATCGGCCACAACCCGGGCCACTTTGTCGGCGGTCATTTTGACATAGGTAACCTTTTCCTCGCCGGGGCGATAAACTTCTACCACCGGCTCATACTGGCAGATGCCCACGCAGCCAGTTTGCACCACCGCCACATCGGTTAGCCGGCGCTTGCTAATCTCATCGGTAAAGGCGGCCAGTACAGGGCGGGCACCGGCGGCAATGCCGCAGGTGGCCATGCCCACCACAATGCGGGTGCTCAGCTCCTCCTCGCGACGGATGCCCATTTGAGCCTGCATCTTGTCTCTTAGAGCCTGCAGTTCTGCAAGACTTTTCATGGATAATTTCCCTCCAAATTTATCGGCCGTATTAAGTTTGTACAATGTCCTCACTGGCGCCGGCAATCTGGCGGCGCACAAACTCCAGCACCTCGGGGGTCGACAGGGGTATGTCGGCCAAAACCGCCCGCATCTCCCGGGTGTCCAGCGCAAAATCTCGCCCGTCTTTGCTAAGGCGATACACAAAGTCGATGTTGGGGCTGCCCGCTATGAGCGCCGCCATGGTCTGGGCCATGTCGCCCAGCGGCAGGCGGTCTATGTGGCTGTAGCCAAAAACCGCCTCAATGCGGGTGCCCTCTCCGGGCCGGCCCTCCAGCTTAAAGCTGCCGCCGCTCATCAGGGCCGACATCTTAAACAGCGGAATACCCAGTCCCACCTTGCGGGTGGTGCGGGTGGTGTAAAAGGGATCTTGGGCAAGGCGGGCCGTCCGGCCGTCCATGCCTTTGCCGTTGTCGGTGACCGAGATGGTCATACGGTCGCCCCGGGTGTCTATGGCCACCTCAATCTCTATGAGACTGGCGCCGGCCGACACCGAATTTTGCGCGATGTCCAGCACATGGAGCGACAGCTCGGTCATTAGCTTTTATACTTTTTGATGATGCCTTCCACCTCGTCCACGGTGAGGCGGCCGTAAACATCCTCGCCAACGGTGAGCACGGGTGCCAGACCGCAGGCACCAATGCAGCGGCAGGCCTCGAGCGAGAACTCGCCATCATCGGTACAGCCGCCGTCTTCTATGCCTAAGGTCTGCTTAAGCTTTTCGAAGATGGGGCCGGCGCCCTTAACATAGCAGGCGGTGCCCATACAGACCGATATCCGATGGCGACCCTTGGGGAAAAGCGAAAACTGAGAGTAAAAGGTCACCACGCCATAGACCTCCTCCAGAGGCAGCTCCAGGCCTAGTGAGACTTCCTTTTGCACCTCAAGGGGCAGGTACCCGTAGATCCCCTGGGCTTCCTGCAGCACGGGCATGAGTGCGCCGGGCTCGTCGCGGTGCTTTTTAATAACCGCGTCTAACAGGGCCTTTTGTTCGGCGGTGCCCTGAAAGGCTACCGCAGCACGCTTGACTGACATTGCTTAAAACACCCTCCTTAATGATGGTTCTTACAACAGCCCAAATAGGTGGCAATCACCTGTGTGACAACTTTTCTGCCCCCTGCAAAGACGCTGCGAAAAAGCGTCATAAACAAGCTTGGAATGCGGGGGCGCGTCCAATTAGAATTCTAACAAATTCCTGTGAAAAAATCTACACTCTCCCCCGTACCTCAATATGGAAAGGTTTTTGGGCGGCCGCTTATTTTGAGCAAACTGCATATATTCGTTTGAGATATTTAGTCATTTTGCGTCATGAAAAAAGCGCATTATGAAAAAAATAAAATGCTTTTTAGTCAAATATCCCACAATCGTTTTAAAAAATATCGATATTATAGGGTTTCTAACAATTTTTGCGACTTTATAAAAATATCCTTTGATACAAATTACGCCTAAAACAGTATAGTTTTGCCAAAACCCGCCCGAAGGGCCCGTCCGATAAAATGGCCTAAAATCGTATATTTTAGCCTTTCCCTCCTTTTGTGGGTGCAAAGCGGAAAAGTTCGGGACAGCTTTATTGTGCAAAATGCCCCATGCGGCCCAACCATCGGTGCCATGTGCGCCTTTTTATGTCAAAATTCGCCCCCCGCCCGCTGCAACGCACAGTTGCCATGGGGTCTTTGTTCCTTTATAATAAAATTAGCAAAAACAGCCACAAAAAATTGCCCGCCGGGCTACTGGAGGAACGCGTTATGAAAATCAGCGAAATCGCCACCGTGCTCGAGGCCGAGATCCTCTGTGGGGAGGAACATCTAGAGCGCAAAATCATCTCGGCCTGCGGCAGCGACATGATGAGCGATGTGCTGGCCTTTGTTAAGCAGGACGCCATTCTGCTCACCGGGCTGGTAAACCCCCAGGTCATCCGCACCGCCGAGATGATGGACATTATGACCATTGCCTTTGTACGGGGGAAAAAATGCGGCGAGGACATCATCGAACTGGCCAAGGAGCGGGGTATGGTACTGATCCGCAGCCCTCTTACCATGTATACGGCCTGCGGACGACTTTATGCCTCGGGGCTAAGGGGGGAGGACCATGGCACATAGCGAGCAGAGCATGAAGGTGAGCTACACCGTGCTGCCCGACGATTTTATGCGGGCGGGTGAAGCCTCCGGGGCGCTAAAAAAGCTGCTTAAAGAGCTGGGCTTCCCCAGCGATACGGTGCGCCGCTGTGCTATTGCAACCTACGAAGGGGAGATGAACATGGTCATCCACGCCCAGGGTGGTGTGGTGGAGGCCATCATCACCCCCGACACCATCGAGCTGGAGCTCAGGGACACCGGCCCCGGCATCTCCGACATCGAGCTTGCCATGACTGAGGGCTATTCCACCGCTTCGGATGCGGTGCGAGACATCGGCTTTGGCGCCGGCATGGGGCTGCCCAATATCCAGAAGTATTCCGACCGCATGAGCCTGACCTCCGAGGTGGGGGTGGGCACCACGCTGCGCATGACCATCCGGTCCGGATAAGCCTTCACCCCACTGCCTGACCATATAGAGTGCGCAACATTATTTGCGAAAGGATGAGCCTATGGTCACCGATAGCTTTCGCTCAGTCGTGCTGCACGACGAGCTCTGCAAGGGCTGTACCAACTGCGTCAAACGCTGCCCCACCGAGGCCATTCGGGTGCGAGACGGCAAGGCCCATATCATCAAGAGCCGCTGTATCGACTGTGGCGAGTGCATACGCGCCTGCCCAGAGCGAGCCAAAACCGCCATTGTAGACCCTCTGAGCGCCATGGAGGACTTTGACTATACCATCGCCCTGCCGGCCCCTGCCCTTTACGGACAGTTTTCCGGCTTAAAGGACGCCTCTCTCGTGTTAGAGGGGCTGCGCCGCATGGGCTTTGACCAGGCCTTTGAGGTAGCCGCTGCCGCCGAGCGGGTGAGCGCCCTTATCGCCGAGTATCTGCGCCGGCCCGATATACCCCGCCCGGCCATCAGTTCGGCCTGTCCGGCCATTGTACGGCTAATAAGCCTGCGGTTTCCCAGTCTGGTCTCTCATGTCATTCCCATCTACTCCCCCATGCAGTATGCAGCCCTTTGGGCCAAGCGGCTGGCCGCCCGGGAAACCGGCCTGCCCGCCGAGCGCATCGGTGCCTTTTTTATAAGCCCCTGCCCCGCCAAGGTGCGGGCGGTGCGCCACTCGGTGACCAGCCGCAACGATGTGGACGGCGTTTTCTCTATCCGGGATGTATACCCCAAGCTGCTTCCCCATGTGATGGGACTGATAAAGCGTCCGCCCGAGGAGCGCATCCGCTGCGCCGGAGCCGCCGGAATTGGCTGGTGCTCGGCGGGGGGCGAGGCCTCGGCCGTGGATAATCCCCACTTTGTGGCCGCCGACGGCATTGATGGCTCCATCCGCCTGCTGGAGGATATCGAGGACGGCCGGCTGCCCGACGATGTGGAGTTTGTGGAGCTGGGTGCCTGCTCGGGGGGCTGCGTGGGCGGTGTGCTCACGGTCGAAAGCCCCTTTGTGGCCCACAGCCGGGTGGTCAGCCTCATGCGGGCCGCTCGGGAAGCCCAGTTGCCCGCCGTGCCCATTCCCGATCCGCCCGCCGAGGCCTTCTGGGACAGCCCGCTGTCTGCCAACACAGAGGTGCTGCAGCTGGATTCCGACATCGGCAAGGCCATTGCCAAGCGCCGGGAGCTCGAGCGCATTGAGGCCAGCCTCTACGGCATGGACTGCGGAGCCTGCGGCGCACCCACCTGCCGGGCGCTGGCCGAGGATATTGTGCGGGGCTTTGCCACCGAGGACCTGTGCATCTACCGCATCAAGGAGCGGCTTCAGGCCCTGATTGAGGCTCAGGCGGTGGCCGCCGAGCCCGAAACCCTGTGACCGCACGGTCGCTGTCTAAAGGAGAGTATACCATGGCCTTTACCACCCACGATTTGGCCGCTCTGCCCGAATTTAACGCCCTTGTGAGGGGGGAGAAGGCCCCGCTTGAGGGGGTATTCTGCTGCGATTTGCTCAGTCTGGTTATCAGCCGGGCTCAGGATAACTGCGTCTGGATTACCGTAATGGGTCATGTCAACACGGTTGCGGTGGCCACACTGCGCGATCTGCCAGCCATTGTGGTGGCCGAGGATATGCCGGTGGATACCGAGATGGTCGAGGCCGCCCGCCGTGAAGGAATTTGGATTTATACCACGGCGCTGCCGGTCTTTAAGGCGGCGCTGGCCATCCACGAGGCCATCTCCCATGCGCTGTGATCTGCACATCCACTCTTGCCTCTCCCCCTGTGCCGACGAGGATATGACCCCCTATAATCTGGTTGCCATGGCCGCCCTCAAGGGCCTCAATCTGATTGCCCTTACCGACCATAACTCGGCCCGCAACTGTCCGGCGGCGGCCGAGGTGGCGGCCGGAATGGGTCTGGGTTTTATCCCCGGTATGGAGGTGACCACCAGCGAGGAAATTCATGTGGTCTGCCTGTTCCCCAGCCTCGACGCTGCGCTGGACATGGACGCCTTGGTTTATCGGCACCTGCCCCCCATCGTCAACCGGCCCGACATCTTCGGACACCAGCGGGTGATGGACCACCAAGACGGCGTCCTATCCGAGGAGCCAAGACTGCTGATCAACGCCTGCACCCTCTCGCTCACAGAACTGCCCCGGGCGGTGCAAAAGCGGGGCGGGCTGCTTATTCCCGCCCATGTCACCCGCCCCTCGGGGGGGATTTTGCCCATTTTAGGCGCTTTTCCCGCCGACCTTGAGGCCGACGGCTATGAACACCACCGGTCCGACCTGCCAGATCCGGCTCTAAAAGCGCTGCGGCGCCTCCACAGCAGCGACGCCCACCGCCTGCCCGATATTCTTGAAGCCGATGCGGCCCTGCCCCTGCCGCTGTGCACCCCCGACTTTGCCGGGCTGCGGGACTTCCTGCGTGGCAGGGCCATGGATTTACAAGCTAACCCATAAAGCTACCGCCCCCCGCCTGTGGCGGGGGTTTTGATTTTAGCGGGGGGACTGCGCCCCACCGGGTGTATGCGGTCATAGCGGCTCGGGCGGTGCCCCCTTGTCCACAGCCCCCCGACCACTCATATAAGGGCCCATTTTTGGCCTACCCGCTTCCCCGCTTTTTTTCTAAAAACCTTGCATGGCCAATATTGGCTGTTTAACAGCGGGTCAGCCGTTGCCTTTGGGCAAAATCCTCAAGCTTGGAGGGGTCACCGGCAGGCAACCCGTGGGAGCCGATGGCATAAATTGGGCTGTGGGTATCCCACATGACTCCAAATAAAGGAGCATCAAAGTATGTTTTATACCCCCTATAGACCATACAGACCCTACCGACCCTTTCAGCCCTATCGGCCCTATCGGCCTTTTCGGCCCTATCCGCCCTTCCATCGGGGTTGTCGATGCATCGGGGGCCGGGGCTGTTGCGGCGTGCTGCCTGCGGCGCTCTTGACATCGGCGCTGCTGGGAGGTTGGTTTCGTTAAGCATCCCGGCGTCACAATATAAAATCACAGAGAAAAGGAGCCTTTACCTTGTGTAATAAAAATTTTGGCGGCTACGGCGGCTACCAACAGGATTCTTGCCAGCACAAAGAGCGGTGCTGCTGTCCCAAAAAGCCCGAGTATAAGCAAGATTGCTTCTGCATGAAAATGCCCAAGCGCGAGCCCATCCGCAAGTGCTGCTGCCAGTGCTACAGCTGCGACTGGGTGTGCAAGCAGGAGCGCTACTGCTTCGAGCCCAAGCATAAGGGCGACAAAGGTGGCCATAAGGACTTTGACGGCTACGATAAGTTCGATGGCTACGATAAGTTCGATGGCTACGATAAGTTCGATGGCTACGATAACTTTGACGGCTACGATAAGTTCGGCGGCTGCGGCCAATACGACGGATACGACGGCTATAAGCGCTAACCCCCCCACACAGCCATCTGACATCCTTGGCAGGCCGGCAGGGCTTCCCCTGTCGGCCGCTTTTATAGAAAAGTTCGGACAAGCCTTTCCATTCCTTGACAAGCTTTATAGCCCATGACTATAATAAAACAAAAGTGTTAAAAACTACAAAATAGCACAAGGGAGGATGGCATGGAGATCAATTTGCAAAGACTGATAGAGCGCCTGGAGGCTGTGGGCGGCTTGGGACGCTCGGACCGGCCCGAGAGGGGCATCGACCGGATGGCCTTCTCGGAGGACTACTACCGAGCGATCTCGCTCTTTGGCCGGCTGCTAAAGGCCGAGGGGCTGAGTCCGACCCAAGACCGGGTGGGCAACCTCATCGCCCGGCGGCCGGGGTTAGAGAATGACCTGCCGGCCATTGGGCTGGGCTCCCACATGGACACGGTGACCGACGGCGGCCTCTACGACGGTGCCCTGGGCTGCTTGGTGGCGCTGGAGTGCATGGCTGTGCTGCGCGAAAGGGGCATCACCACCCGGCACCCCATCGAAGTCATCGCCTTTAACGCCGAGGAGGGCGGCCCCATGGGGGGCACCTTTGGCAGCCGTGCCATGATGGGCAAGGAGAATGCGCTGGACCAAAATGCCCGACAAAATATGCCGGCCTTTGGCATCACCCCCGAGGATGTTTTATCGGTGCGGCGGGACCCCGCAGGCTTCCACAGCTTTTTGGAGCTACACATCGAGCAGGGATCCGTGCTCGAGCGAGAAGGGCTGGACATGGGCATTGTCACCGGCATTGTGGGCATCACCCGCTGCCAGATCGTTTTGGAGGGTGCCTCTAACCACGCCGGCACCACCCCCATGGGCTACCGGCGCGATGCGCTGGTGGCGGCAGCCCGGCTCATCTGCCAAATGCAGGAGCTGGCCACCCGCTACCCAGAGCCCTTTGTGTTCACCATCGGCAACCTCGAGGTCTTCCCCGGCATGGCCACGGTCATCCCCGGGCGGGTCAACCTCCAGCTCGAGATGCGCGACCTTGTGCCCGAACATATCGAAGACTTTATCAGCCGCACCGCCGAGGCGGCCGCCGCCCTACCCGGCATCAAAGCCGAAATCAAGCGGCAGATCTCTAAGCCCCCTGCCGTTATGGACGAGCGGATGATCGCTCTGCTTGAGGAGGTGGGCACCCGGGCGGGCGTCTCGCTGCGGCGCATGGCATCGGGCGCCGGGCACGATGCGCAGGTTTTGGCCGGATCGGGCGTGCCTACGGGCATGATCTTTTTGCCCAGCAAGGACGGCATAAGCCACAACCCCGCCGAGTTTACCCATCCCGACTTTATCAAAAAAGGCGCCCAGGTGATGTTGGAGGCTCTGCTGCGGCTTGATGCGATGGATTTGCGCTGATTTAGTGCGGCGTCTATAGCAGAAATCCCTTGACAAACAAAAGGCGTGCGCTTATACTATACAAAGCTGTCACACTCCGAAGACAGCAGGTGCTTTTGCGTAAGGGCCATGCCCGCCTGCCGAGGATTGTCGCGCAACTTGACTTATGCTTGTTGTGGGCTCCCTTCGTCTGTGTGAAGGGAGCTTTTTATATTGAGGGAGGTGAATACTTTTGCCGAGTGACAAGATTCTAAGCCAAAAGCAGGCCTTTGTGGCCGAGCTGGCCGAGGCCCTACAAGATGCAACCTCGGCCGTACTGGTGGATTATAAGGGAATTACCGTGGCCGACGACACCCGCCTGCGCCGCGAGCTGCGCGAAGCCGATGTGGAGTACCGGGTGGTGAAAAACACCCTGCTCAAGCTGGCCGCCGAAAAGGCCGGTTATGCCGAGCTGTCCGAGGTGCTCACTGGCAGTACGGCTATCGCCTACAGCGCCGATGCGGTGGCTCCCGCCAAGGTGCTCAACAAGTTTGCCGAGGGTTCCAAAGGTAAGTTTACCATCAAGGCCGGCTTTGTAGAGGGCCGCACCATCGACACCGAGGGTGTTGTGGCTCTGGCCAAGCTGCCCAACCGCGATCAGCTGGTGGCTATGGCTCTGGGCGGCCTTAACGCCCCCATCACAAGCTTTGTCAGCGTGCTTAACGCCAACATCCGCGGTCTTGCGGTGGCGCTTAATGCCATCGCCGAGCAAAAGAGCGCCTAACAGCGCCCCTTACTAAAACAAAAACTAACACAATTTATTGGAGGAAAAAATCATGGCTTCTGAGAAAGTACTTGCCCTCGTTGAGGAAGTTAAAGCCCTAACCGTTCTGGAGCTCTCCGAGCTTGTTAAAGCCCTTGAGGAAGAGTTCGGCGTTTCTGCCGCTGCCCCTGTGGCCGTGGCCGCTGCCCCCGCTGCTGCCGCTGCTCCCGCTGCCGAGGAGCAGACCGAGTTCACCGTTATGCTGCTTGAGGCCGGCGCCAGCAAGATGAATGTCATCAAGCTGGTCAAGGAGATCACCGGTCTGGGCCTTAAGGAGTCCAAGGAGCTGGTGGACAACGCTCCCAAGGCTGTTAAGGAAGATGTCTCTAAGGCCGAGGCCGAAGAGCTGCTGGCCAAGCTCACCGAGGCCGGTGCCAAAGCCGAGCTTAAATAAGTCCGGTACTAAACTTCTTTTTAACCTAAAAAACACGGCGTGGAATGTTCCACGCCGTGTTTTTGCGTCTTTATGGGTAGGATTTACTTAAAGTAGTGCAGCATATACTCGGCGCACAGGGGCAGACCCTGCTTGAGGGACTCGATAGACACCCACTCCTCCCGGGTGTGGGCACCGGCGCCGTCGAGCAGACCAAAGCAGATGGCGGGGATGCCCAGGCTCAGGGGGATGTTGGCATCGGTGGAGCCGCTGCCGGTGGGCACATCCAGCCCGGTGTGGGTCTTGAGCATGGTCTGGGCGCGCTTGACCATGGTGCCCAGCTTATCCATGTCCACATCGCCACGGCAGGGACGGATGCCCAGCACATTGACCTCGACCTCTACGCCCATGGCACGGTAAGCCTCGATCACATTCTTAAACATGACTTCCATCTCGGCCAGGCTGCGCTGGTCGTCCGAGCGGTACTCGTAGAGCATGGTAGCGCTCTGGGCGATGGTATTCACCGAAGTGCCGCCCGAAATGCCGCCCACATTGTAGGTGGTTTTGCCATAGGGCGGAACCTTAACGGTGTACAGGGTGGAGATCATAGAGGCCAAGAAGGCGATGGCATTGCGGTTGCCAAACGCACCATAGCTGTGGCCGCCCTCGGTTTTAAGGGTAACCTCGTAGCGGTGGGAACCCACGGCATTGTCGCAGAGGAAACTGAAGGTGCCGTCGAAGGTGGTAAACTCGACAATGCGGCCGGCGTAGGTCTCGCAGATCTCCTTGGTGCCCTTTAGGTTGCCAAGGCCCTCCTCGCCCGAGTTGGCCACAATAAGCACACCATAATCGCCGGCGGGCTTAAGTCCCTGCTCCTGGATGTATTTGCCGATAACCAGCATGGTGGTGAGGTTGGTGGTGTCGTCACCGATGCCGGGGCAGAAAATCTTGCCGTCGCGAATCTCGAGAGGCAGGGGGGTGGTGTCGGGGAAAACCACATCGGTGTGGGCCATCATGACCACCACCGGATTGTCCTCGGTGACGCCAATGGGCCAGACCACATTGAGGGCTTTGTCGATGTGCACGCCCTGCGCACCGAAGCTTTCCAGATAGTTTTTAACCCACTCGGCCCGCTTCTCCTCGTGGTTGCTGGGGGCAGGAATCTGCGCAAGCTCGCAGGTGATGTCAAAATGGTGCTGACTGTTCTTCTCAATAAAATCGAGGACGGACTGTGGCAGCTGACCCATAAAAATCTTCCTTTCTTTATAAAACACTCAATGCCACGGCCGGGCCGATGGCTTTGCCTAATTATTTTAACACAGGGCCCCCAATGGGGGCAAGGCGCTAAGGGTTGGCCGGTGCGAAACTGTACAGCCTTACAAAATTGTGGGACTGTTTATAGACAGGTTGTCCAGCCTTGCAGATATTCACAAAAGAAGCCCCGCTAACCATACAGCGGAGGTTAGCGGGGCCTTTAGGCGTCTTAAAGTGGCTTTAAGCTTTCGCTTTAAGCTTTAGCCCAAAATAGTGACGGGAATGCGGGTGGAAATGCCGGGGCCCACAGGCAGGTCGAACTGCATCCAGATGAAGAGCAGGATCCACCAGCCAACCTGGGAAGCCACGAAGTAGACAAACTGGTTGGAGAGGAAGGTACCGATGGTGGTGTTCTCATCGTACTTCTCTTTACAGGTATCCAGCAGCATCCACAGGAAGGCGTTGGTCGGGCTCATGATGTTGGCGGCAGCGTCGCCCACGCGGTAAGCAACCTGGGTAAAGCCGGGGTGAATGCCCATGAAGGCGAGCATCGGGGCAAAGATGGGCGCGCAGATGGCCCACTTGGCCGAAGCCGAGCCTACCAGGAAGTCGAGCAGGGCGATGAACAGCACGAACAGCAGAATCAGCGGGAAGCCACCCAGACCGATGGCGGCCAGGAAGTTGGCGCCGTTGATGGAGAGCAGGTTGCCCATCTGGCTCCAGTTAAACAGCGAGATAAACTGCGAAGCCATGAAAGCCATGGTCAGGTAGGAACCGAGGGTGCTCATGCGGCGGGTCATGGCCTTGGTGGCGTCGGCTTCGGTTTTAATCCGGCCAGCGCCCAGACCGAAGGACACGCCGGCGGTCATGAACAGCAAGAAGATGAAGGGGATGATGTTCTTAAGGAAGGGGGATCCGACGAACTTACGGCCATCAGCAAGCAGGAATCCGCTGAACAGACCATAGCCAACGATGGCAACATAGATCAGCGTGGCGATACCCGAGAAGGTGAGGCCGCGGTTCTCTTCCTTAGAGAACTGGAACTGGCTGCCATCGTCCTTAACTGTGCCCGCAGCCTTGCCGGTGTAGGTGCCGAAGCGAGGCTCGAGGACCTTGTCGGAGATGACGCCCATAACGGTGGACAGGAAGATGGCCGAAGCTACTTTAAAGTAGTAGTTGTTGGTGGAGTCCATGTTGGCATACTCGGGCATAACTGCGACCATAGCACCGTTGGTCAGACCCACGGCCGTGGCGTCGGTACCGGTGATGATCGGGTTGGCTATGTATCCGAGGGCGGTGCCGCAGTAGCCGGTAAGGCCGCCGCAGACCGGGTGACGGCCGACGCCGAGGTACATGGCAGCGGTGAGCGCCGGAATAACCAACTGAGCGGAGTCCGAAGCGATCTGGCCCATCAGGCCGATGAGGATGGTCATGTAAGGAACCAGTGTGCGGGGCAGCTTGCTCATCATCTTACGGATAAGCACGTCGATGAGACCCATCTCCTCACACATACCGATACCGAGGGTCATGACCAGCACAAGGCCGAGGGGGGCGTAGCCGGTGTAGTTGGTCAAGAACGCACCGAGCAGCCACATAATGCCTTCCTTAGTGAAAAGGCTACGCGCAACCACAACATCTCCGGTGGAGGGGTTGGTGGCCGAAGCGCCCATGGAGCCGAAGATCAGCGAGCAGATTGCTGTGATGATCCACAGCCACAAGAACATGGTAAACGGGGTCGGTAGCAGGTTACCTAGCCTCTCCAGACCATCAAAGATCGGCTGTAGATTTTCTATGCCTTTCTTTTTTTGAGTGGATTCACTCATGAGAATGAGACCTCCCTAACAAATATTGTATCAAAACGCAGGGTCGGCCGCTGATCCGGCCCTGCGCCGAAACCGAAGTTTGGCGCGCACATCCGCCTAAGCTATTTATATGCGCTGGGCGGTGCTTGCAAAACAAAATTACATAATTTGTTCACAGTTCATTTAATCTTTGATACGATTTCATTAAACAACATACAGGCAGGATTGTCAATCATCATGAACAATTTTGTGTATTTGTATTATAATCATTATATGGTTTTATGGAATTTCGCTAATGCTAAGCCGAGAGCAGCCTCCTGTTCGGCGCTTTGACCGGGGGTTTGCTCCCTGCTTTTCGGGGCCATGATCGGCCGGATTCTCCTAGGTCTACGCTGCGATAATGGCATGATTATGCGGTTTTGTAGACTCCTCCTCCTCGGGAGCGCGGCGCCCATACGGTGCCGACCCACCGCTGTCTAACCCTGCAAAAACCTCCGACCTGCGGCCACCTGTATTTATAATGAATTCTAATGAGCCGCTGATAGGCAAATAAATAAAATATGTGAACAAAGTATGTCTTCGTTCATTATTGCTAAAACATCTCGAGTTTTATTGTCAGTTTGCCTAAGATGTGGCAAAAGTTAGAAAAATACCCGTGCACCGCCCCTTTAAGGCGCAAAAAGGACCGCTTCACCTTGGGGTGAGCGGCCCTTTTTTGTAAGTTAAAGCACCGGGCGGATGGGCGAGGGGTTGGTGACAATGGTGGGGGCAGTCTCGGTGCTCTCGCCCGGGCGCAGCGCCCGAGCCATCACCACAAAGCGCTGGTTGGCGCTGGGACCAAAGGCCCGGGTGCAGGTGGACAAAGTGATGATGCGATCGCTATAGGCCACTTCTACATCGTAAATATGCTCGCTGCGGGCCTTGGCTCCGGTAACAATCTCGGCAAACAGCGTATCGTCGGGGAAGCAGGCAATGTAATAGAAGTCTATATCGGTGTAAAAGGCCGCAAAAACAACCCAGGTCTGTTCCTGCTCGGCGGTGGAGAAGTGGATATAGGGGGTGCGCTGGGCAAAGCTCAGGTGCTGAAAGGCCGTGAGCTGGGCAAACATCACATCGTTGGGGTTGCCGATGCGGGGGTTGCGGGAGATGTTGGTCCAGTTGTGCCCATAAAGCACCGTGTTGCGGGTGCTCTTTCCAGGGCCGAACTGGGCCTCGCCATCGGCCCAAATAACGCCGTTGCGCGAGTTGTTTTTATAGACATCCCGGGCCATATAGTAGTTGACATCGGGGTGGTGGACCACCGGATAGTCGATGTTGGTGTTGGGAATGCGCAGCCAACCCACCACATCCGAGTTGACAGCTTTCCAGCTGGGGATATTGGCAAAGCCGGTGGCGCCCAAGGTTTTGGGATCGTAGCCCACCGGTGTGGTAGACGCCGGAGCGCTGGACGCCGGGGCACTAGCCGCCGGGGCACTGGACGCCGGGGTGCCGGATGCGGGAGAGCTGGACGCCGGAGCGCTGGACAAGGGCGTTTCGGCGGCCGGGGTGGTGTCCACCGAAACAGGCGACACGATGGGCCCCGATGCGAGGGGTTTTACGGGCTGGTAGGGCCCTATATCCACCATAAAGCGCACATTTTCCCCAAAGGGCACCGTGTCGGGCGCCGGCGTGGCCGCCTGAGGCTTGGTGTTCACCGGCGGGGCCACCTGTGCGTCGGCCTTGTCGGTGAGCAGCCCAAAGGACAGCGTAAAGGCACCGGCAAACAGCGCTACCGACAGCAAACCCGACAACAGGCGGGTCTGGGGGGAGGATTTTTTTCTGCGTGGAGTCTCCTGCATCTGTATATCACCTCGTGAAATGTCTATGCGGAATAAGGGCCGCATGGCCCATTTACACCTGTTGCTTTTTGTATAACACAGCGGACAATCAGCCGGTTACTGGGCTGGTCCGGTCACCGTAATGCCCAGCACCTCGAGGTCTTTTGCGTCCACCGGCGAGGGGGCCTGGGTCATCAGCTCGGAGGCATTTTGCACCTTGGGGAAGGCGATGACATCCCGGATGTTGTCCCGCCCGAGCAGCAGCATCACCAGCCGGTCGAGCCCGTAGGCCAGACCGCCGTGGGGGGGCACGCCGTAATCGAAGGCGTCTAAAAAGTAGCCAAAGCGGGCCCGGGCCGCCTGCTCGTCAAGGCCGAGGGCGGCAAACATCTGCTGCTGGACAGTGGGGTCGCTGATGCGGATGGAGCCGCCGCCCACCTCCACGCCGTTAATCACCATGTCGTAGGCCTGAGCCCGGCAGGCACCGGGGTCGGTGCTCAGCAGCGCCATATCCTCCACATGGGGGGCGGTAAAGGGGTGGTGCATGGCGTAGTAGCGCCCGTCTTCGTCATCGTACTCAAACAGCGGAAAGTCGGTGACCCAAAGCAGGTTAAAGCTGGCGGGGTCATAAAGCTCAAACCGGCGGCCCAGTTCAAGACGCACCGCTCCAAGGGCAGCCGACACCACTTGGTCGTCGGTGTGGGCGGCGATGAGGATGACATCGCCGGTCTGGGCACCCAGCCGGGTGCGGATAGCGGCCACCTCCTCGGGGGTGAGGAACTTCTCGAAGGAGGAACTCTCCCCCTCGCTGGTCAGCCGGGTAAAGGCAAGGCCGCCCAGCTTATAGGTTTTGGCAAGGTCGGTGAGCTTGTCGATCTCCTTGCGGGAGAGGCGGTCGGCTACGCCCTTAACGCAGAGCGCCCGCACGCTGCCGCCGCTGTCGAGCACCGAGCGAAACACCTTAAAGGCACACTGGCCCAGCAAATCGTCCAAGCGCATAATCTCTAAGCCAAAGCGGGTGTCCGGCTTATCCGAGCCGTAGCGCTCCATGGCCTCCTTATAGCTGATGCGGGGAAAGGGCAAGGGCAGCTCCATATCCAAAAAGTGCTTGAAGATATAGCGCATATAGCCCTCGTTTAGGGCCATCACATCCTCCTGATCTACAAAGCTCATCTCCAGATCGATCTGGGTAAACTCGGGCTGGCGGTCGGCCCTTAGGTCCTCGTCCCTAAAGCAGCGGGCAATTTGCATATAGCGATCAAAGCCGGCAATCATGCAGATTTGCTTATACTGCTGGGGCGACTGGGGCAGCGCATAAAAGCTGCCCTTGTGCACCCGTGAGGGCACCAGATAGTCCCGGGCTCCCTCGGGGGTGGAGCGCACCAGAATGGGGGTTTCTATTTCGATAAAGCCCTGACTGTCAAAGTAGTCTCGGGTGAGCTTGACAATGCGGTGGCGAGCCATCATGGCCTGCTGGAGGTCGGGGCGGCGCAGGTCTAAAAAGCGGTGCTTAAGCCGCAGCTCCTCTTTGACATCGCTGTGGGACTCGATGGCAAAGGGCGGCGTCTTGGCCCGGGAGAGTATGCGCAGCTCCTCCACGGCAATTTCCACCCGTCCGGTGGGCAGGTCGGGGTTGATGCTCTGGCGGGCCACCACCTGGCCTGTGGCCATAAGAATATATTCTGCCCGGGCAGAAAAGGCACGCTCAAAGCTCTCTTTTGGGGTGTGCTCGTCAAAGGAGAGCTGCACAATGCCCGTGCGGTCACGCAGGTCGATAAAGATAAGGTTGCCCAGATCCCGCTGCCGGGACACCCAGCCGCAAACCGTTACCCGGCGGCCGATGTCCCCCTCTCCCAACTGACCGCAATAGTCGGTGCGCCGGGCGCTGCCCATCAGATCGTTCATGCTGTTTATGCTCCTTCTTAGCTTATATTAAGTGGTGGACGGCCAAATAAAGTCGCCGCTTTGCAGGGCCTGCTGACGGCCCTCGTTTATCAGGCACTCGTAAAAGGCATCTACAAAGCCCTCGTTTAGGGGCAGCTCGGTGGTCTGGCCGGTGCGCATATTTTTTACGCCGGCTTTGCCCTCCGCAAGCTCCCCATCGCCGATGACCATGCTGTGGTGGGCACCCATGCGGTCGGCGGCCCGCATCTGGGCCTTGACCGAGCGGCCCTGCAGGTCCATTTCGGCCCAAAATCCCTCCCGGCGCAGCGCCTGACAGAGCGCCGCCGCCCGAAGACCGGCCTGCTCGCCGATGGCGGCTAAATAAAGGTCGCAGCCACGGGGTTCGGGAAAGGGTGCACCGGCGGCCTCCATAACCAGTTTAAGACGCTCGATACCCATGCCAAATCCCATGGCGGGCAGCGGCGGGCCACCCATCTCCTCCGAGAGCCCGTCGTAGCGGCCACCGCCGCAGACCGTGCCCTGAGCGCCGATGGTGTCGGTGACAAACTCAAAGACGGTTTTGGTGTAATAATCCAGCCCTCTTACAATATTGGTGTCGATCTCATAGTCAATGCCCAATACCTTAAGCTGGGCACGCACCCCGGCAAAGTGGGTGTCGCATTCCTCGCAGAGATAGTCCAGCATACGGGGCGCGTCGGCAACCGCCGCAGCGCAGCCCGGCTCCTTGCAGTCGAGCACCCGCAGGGGGTTGGTTTTCATGCGCTCTTTGCAGGTGTGGCACAGGCTGCCCTCTACCTTGCCAAGATAGTCCAGCAGCGCCGCATGGTAGTCGGGGCGACACACCGGGCAGCCGATGGAGTTAAGGCGCAGGCGCACTTGATTCACCCCGAGGCTGGCCAGGGCGCCGGCCATCATGTCGATAATCTCGGCGTCGGCCGCCGGAGATGACGAGCCCAACATCTCGATGCCAAACTGGTGGAACTGGCGGTAGCGGCCGGCCTGGGGCTTTTCGTAGCGGAAGCAGGGAGTGACATAGCTGAGCTTGACGGGCAGCTGTTTGTTGTGGAGCCCGTGCTCCAGAACAGCCCGTACGGCTCCGGCGGTGCCCTCGGGTTTTAGGGTGATAGAGCGCTCCTTTTTATCCAAAAAGGTATACATCTCTTTTTGCACCACATCGGTGGTGCCCCCCACCGAACGCACAAACAGCTCGGTGTGCTCGAACATGGGGGTGCGTATCTCAAAAAAGCCATAGAGTTCGGCAATTTCCAGCAGCCGACGCTCGATATACTGATATTTATAGGTATCCTCGGGCAAAAAGTCCTGGGTGCCCTTGGGTGCTTGAGTAAACAAAGCCATAAATAAATCTCCTTCTTATGGGGCGCCTATCGGCCCTGTACCATATTGCGCCAGTCGAGGTCGCCCTTTTCCAGCGCATGGATCAGCGCCTCGGCGGTGGCAATGTTGGTGGCCAGCGGAATGGTGTGCACATCGCACAGCCGGATAAGACCGGCCTCGTCCGGCTCCATATGCGCCGCAAGGGGGTCGCGGAAGAAGATGAGCAGGTCGATCTCATTGCAGGCTATGCGGGAAGCAATCTGCTGATGTCCCCCCTGCCGGCCCGACATCACCCGGGAGATTTTAAGGCCGGTGGCCTCGCTGACCAGCTTGCCCGTTGTGTTGGTGGCGCAGATGGAATGCTGGCCTAAAATACCGCTGTAGGCGATACAAAACTGTACCATGAGTTCTTGCTTGGCTTCGTGGGCAATAAGGGCGATGGTCATGACAAAAACCTCCTATAAGATAGTGGGCAATAAAGGGCTATTTAACGGCCTTTAAGGGAACATATTCCCCCTCGAGCCGGGCGGCTATGGCCGTGATGGCGGGATAGGCGGCGGCTTTTTTGCCTAGGGGCTGACCGGTGGCCATGGCCTCGGCCAGGGCGGGGTCCTGGGGCACAACGCCTATAAGCTGGGCGCCTACAAGGTCGATGACCTCATCTAAGTCCAAAAAGCCCTGCCGCAGCTGCCGAGGCATAAAGGCGTTGATGATAAGTCGCTGGCTTTTTAAGCCCTGTCGGCGCAGGCGGGCCATCAGGGCGGCGGCATCGCGCACGCAAACCGGCTGGGCCTGGGTGACCAGCAGCGCCGCCGTGCAAAGGGGGGCGGCAGCTTCGGGCACCTCGCCCATCCCGGCGGGAGAATCGAGCAATATATAGTCAAAATAGCTGCCAAAGCCCGAGAGCAGGCGGCTGAGTTCCTCGGCGCTCGGTCGCAGGTCGGGGTCGACGGCGGCGGCTATGTAGTGGAGGTTGCCCTCGGGGGTGGGAATAACCGTAATGGCCTCGGTGGGGCGGCAGCGCCCGGTGAGCAGGTCACCTAAATCGAACACCACCTGGTCGGACACACCCAGCATCATATCCAGCCCCCGAAGACCGCTGTCCAGCTCGATGAGCAGCGCACTGCGGCCCCGGTCGGCCAGCGCACGGCCAAGCAGAGCCGTAAGGCTGGATTTGCCGGTGCCTCCTTTGCCAGAGGTTATAAGATAAATATTGGCCACGGTCACTCACACCTTTGCAGAGCCGCTTAAAAAATCTTTGCAGGTTATCAAACAGCCGTTCCGGTTATTTTACCATATTAAAGCATCCCGCACAAGACAAAAGGAGCAAAATTAGGCAATAGGGCCGCCGATGCTCTCGGCGGGGTCGGTCTGGCTGTCTCCAAAAAAGTAGTAGTCGAACACGGCCTTGGCCACCGGGGCGCCGGTGTAGCCGTGGTAGCCTTTTTCTATGACAACGGCCACGGCAATTTGCGGATCTTCGGCCGGGGCATAGGCGATAAACACCGAGTTGAGCAGCCCCGAGGTTTCGGGGGTGCCGGTTTTTGAGGCCACCGTGATGGGATAACCCGCAAAAACCCCCCGAGCCGTGCCGATGTGAGAGGCGTCCACCATGCCGGCGATGAGCGCATCGAAGTGCTGCGGCTCAATATCGGCATAGCCGGCCACCTTAGGCTCATGCTCATAGAAGGTGCGCTCGAAGTTGTAGCTGCAAATGCGGCTTACAATGGCCAGCTCCATGCGCTTGCCGCGATTGGCAATGGTGGCCGCATAGTTGGCCATTTGCAGCGGCGAATAGGCGTTGCCCATCTGACCGATGGCCGCCTGAAGCGTGTCGCCGGGGCGGCTGGGATTGTGCACCGACTGGCTGCCTCGGGCCTCGGGCAGCTCGATGCCGGTGGGCACCCCCAGCCCTAAACGGCGGGCGTAGTCGTTGATGGTGTCGATCCCCAGCTTATTGCCCACATCGTAAAAGAAGATGTTGCAGCTGTCTCGGATGGCCTGGCGCAGGGTGTAGGCTCCGTGGGCCGACAGGCAGGTAAAGGCGTGGTTCGGGTCGGAGGGCAGCGTGTATACACGCCCGCAGAACACCGTGCTGGCGGGGTTGATAACCCCCTCCGCCAGACCGGCCAGCCCCACCACCGGCTTAAAGCAGGAGCCCGGCGCATACTGGCCCGAAAGCACCCGGTTAAACAGCGGGTTGCCGCTGCCCGGGGCAACGAGGTCGGCGTAGTCCTGCCCAAAGGTTTCAAGATTGTAGCTGGGGTAGTTGACCAGCGCCAAAATCTCGCCGGTTTTAATGTTGACAACCGCCACGGCTCCGGCGTCGGCCTCCTTGCCTTTGCCGGGCTGGTAGTTGGCGTTTAAGTAGGCAATTTGGTCTTTAAGCGCCTGGGTCACCATCTCCTGCATACGGGCGTCCAGGGTCAGCACCACCGTGTTGCCCGGCACCGGGGGCTGCACATCCTCCACCCGTTCCACCTGTCCCGACACCGTGAGGTAGGTGCGGCGCACGCCGCTCTCCCCTCTCAGCTCGGACTCGAAGGCCTTTTCGATACCCTCCTTGCCAATTTGGTCGGACAGTCGGTAGCCCTGATCCCGCAGCCGCTCGTATTCGTCCTGAAACAGCGGCCCCACCCGCCCCACTAAATGGGGGGCAATGGCACCGTTCTCATAGGTGCGGCGGGCGGTCTCCTCCACCCGTACGCCGGGCAGGTCGAGAGAGAGCTGCTTGATAAGACTGACCGTCTCGATGGAGATACCGGTGGCCAGCGTGTAGGGCTGGCGCAGATTAAAGCCCTGGCGCTCCATGTCGTAGCGCACGCCGGCAATGCGGCGCTGCTCGGCAGGGGCATAGTCCGACAGGTCGTAGCGCTGCACCAGCCAGTACATGGCGTCCCCGGCCGAGGCGTAGTCCCCCAGCCCCAGCATAGCCCGCAGGGCGGCGGGGGTATGGGAGCTGTCCTCAAGATAGCTGTAGGGCGGCGACTGTGAGAGGGGCAGCGTATCGCTCCATGTCTCGCCCTGAGCTTCCAGCAGACCGGTCACCTGTAAAACAATCTTATTCTCCTGACCCCTGGGCAGCTGAGCCCGGCTTAGCTGCAAATCAAAGGCGATGCGGTTGGCCGCCAGCGGCCGCCCATATCGGTCAAGAATTTCGCCCCGGGCAGCCGTGAGCACCTGGTCTTCGGTGGTGCCCCGGGTCAACTGGGCCACATAGCTCTCGCCGTCCACCAGCTGCATCTGCATAAGACGGCTAAAAAACAGCACCGTCATCAGCGCCAGCATGACACCCAGCAAATAAATCCGCCCCAGGGGGGAACCCAGCCTCATGGCGTTTCACCCGTGGGGTTCTGCAGCGCCTCGAAGTGGCGGTGAATTCGCCCGACCCCGTAGTGATAGAGGGGGGCGGTGATCGCCGTGAGCAGCGCCGTGGGCAAAAAGCGCCGCCACAGCAGCATGGAAGCGCCGCTCAGCCGCCAGATGCCATAAAGCAAAAAGAAGCTGACCAGCCCCTGAATGAGAGCCACAGCCCCGGTGAGGATCAGGGAGGACAGCACCGAGCTGCGCAGCAGATAGAGTGAAATAAGCCCGGCGGCACATCCCAATACCAGCAGCAGCATGGCGTTGATGCCAAACAGGGTCATGGCGCCGTAGTCGAGCAGCACACCGGCCAGTGCCCCGTAGAGCCCGCCGACAAACTCCCCCTCGTAGATGGCGATGCAGACCACCATGGGCAGCACAAGAATGGGCTTAAACGAAAGGCCGGGCGACGAGCTCACCACATAGGACAAACAGAGCAGCAGAATATAGAGGCTGTATTTAATCAGCGGATAGCCATAGCGCTGTTTCATGGCGTTACCTCCTCGGAGAAGGGGGACGGCACATCGGCCGTGGCCTTGCCCTCAAACTCGGTAATCACCATCACATCGGTGACATGGCGAATGTCGGCCGCCGGCTCGAGAATGGCATAGAGGGACAGACCGTGCTCCTCAGGGCTGACCTCAAGGATGCTGCCCACCCGCAGGCCGCTGGGGAAAAAGCCCCCCACGCCGGTGGTCATCACCACATCACCGGGGGTGGCCACCGAGTCTCGGGGTAAGTAAGAGAGCTTGAGCCAGCCCATTTCGGCCAGCGCCACATCGCCGGTGGTCACGCCGGTCTCGCGAACGGCAATGTCGATGCAGCCCACCTCGAGGGCGGTGTCCAAAATGGTGGTCACCTTGGCATGACTAAGGCCCACCTCGCTGACAATGCCCACCAATCCGTCGGCCGAAATCACCGGGTCGCGGTAGGAGATGCCCGAGGTGCTGCCCTTGTCTATGGTAAATCCGTAAAACCGGGCCACGGCCTCCCGGCCCACCACCTTGGCGGGCACCATGGCCATGTGGGCCTGCTGCTCTTTTATTTCGAGAAATTCCTTAAGGAATTCGTTTTCCTGCTTAATCACCTGATAGTCCACCAGCTGGTCCTTTAGTTGGCGCACCTCGGCGCTTAGGGACTCGTTCTCGTCGGCCAGGCGGCCGGCGCTTAAAATGGTGTCAAAAAACCCGCCCACCCCCTGGCTGACAGAGGTGGACAGGCTTTGAATTGGGGAGATGGCAAGCCCCGCCAGCTTTGATAAAAAGGGCGCAGCGGTGCCATCGGCTGCGGCCCGTAGCATAAAGAAAAACAGCAGGACGAACAGCCCGGTAAGTATTTTAAATCGCGAGCTTTTTAAAAATTCGTTCACGGTTATCCATCCCAAGTCTTACCTTTTTATATCATCCTCGTCGGCCAGCACATCCCGCAGGCGGCCAATGTCCTCAAGCACCTTGCCGGTGCCGATGGCCACACAGTCCAGCGGGTTTTCGGCCACATTGATGGCCATGCCGGTCTCCTGGCAGATCAGCTTGTCCAGCCCGCGCAGCAGTGCACCGCCGCCGGTGAGCATAATGCCGTTGTCGATGATGTCGGCCGAAAGCTCGGGCGGGGTTTGTTCCAGCGTAATCTTAATGGCCTCCACCACGGTCATCAGCGGCTCGCGCAGGGCCTCGCGCACCTCCTCGGCGGTGATGGTGATGTTTTTGGGCAGGCCGTCTATCTGGCTGCGGCCCTTGATATCCATGGACTGCTCCCCCTCGTCATAGGGGAAGGCCGAGCCGATTTGAATTTTAATCTGCTCGGCGGTGCGCTCGCCGATCAGCAGCGAATATTTGCGCCGCACATAGTGGGTTATGGCCGTGTCGAAGGCGTCGCCCCCCACCCGCACGCTGCGGGCGGCCACAATGCCGCCGAGGGAGATAACGGCCACCTCGCTAGTGCCGCCGCCGATGTCCACCACCATGCTGCCGGTGGCCTCGGCCACGGGCAGACCGGCGCCGATGGCGGCCGCCATGGGCTCCTCGATGATGGAAACCTGCCGGGCACCGCCCTTGATGGCCGCCGACTTAACCGCCCGGCGCTCCACTTCGGTAACCCCCGAGGGCACGCAAATGATGGTGCGGGGTCGGGCCAGCGGCGAGTTGTTGCAGGCCTTTTTAATAAAAATTTGCAGCATATTGGCCGCAATGTCAAAGTCGGCAATCACACCGTCCTTAAGCGGGCGCACCGCCACAATGGAGCTGGGGGTGCGGCCGATAACCTCTTTGGCGTCGTGCCCCACATGGCTCACGGTGTTGCGGCGGGTATCCACCGCCACCACCGAGGGCTCCCGCATAATCACGCCTTTGCCCTTCATAAAAATAAGGGTGTTGGCCGTGCCAAGGTCGATGCCTATATCTTTTGAAAGTCCGAACATACTTAATAAATTTGCCATCCGTAGCGTCCTTCCGCTTGAGTATTATTCCTAAGTGTGGCTTTAACGCTCTCATTATAGCGTCTGACCCCTGTGGGTGCAAGCGCCCAAGGGGCTTTGGGCAAAAATTGGTGACGGGCTGTTAGAGTAACCCCTGCGCCTTAAGGTGGGCATAAAGCCGGGGCACCGGCAGCCCCACCACATTGAAATAACAGCCGTCTATGCGGGGCACATAGCGGCCAAAGGGCCCCTGAATGCCATAGCCTCCGGCCTTGTCAAAGGGCTCACCGGTGGCGATATAGTCCTGTATCTCCTGCGGGTCAAGAGAGCTGACCCAAACTTGGGTGGCCTCCACAAAGCTTGAGGAGTGACCGGGGGCAAAAACACCCACCCCGGTGTAGACCTGGTGGTTGCGCTCGCTGAGCAGCTCCAACATGCCGGCGGCCTCGGCGGCATCCTTTGGCTTGCCTAAAAGGTAGCCCTCCACGGCCACCACCGTGTCGGCCCCGATTACAAGAGCATCTCCCCCCACTTGGTCAAACACGGCCTTGGCCTTTTTAACCGCCAGCCGCAGCACCGCTTGGTCGGGGGGCGTTTTTGGGGGAATGGCCTCGTCAATTTGGGCGGGCATAATCTCGCAGCCGGGAAAAATGTGGGCAATCAGCTCGGCCCGCCTAGGCGATGCCGAGGCTAAAATAGTGCGTTCTATCTTGTCCATGGCAGGTAGCCTCGTTCTTTCTTATTGATGTCAACAGCCCTCGGTCAAAGCTCCGGTAGAGCCAAAGCCTCCGTCGCCCCGGGCCGTGTCCGAAAGGGACTGAACCTCGGCCACCGGCGGCGTGAACACGGGCATGAGCAGTATCTGGGCAATGCGCTCGCCGGGCTGGATGGTGTAGGGCTCCCGGCCGTGGTTTATGAGTCCCACGGTCACCTCGCCCCGGTAGTCGCTGTCCACCACACCTACGGCGTTGGCCGGCGCAATACCCTGCTTGATGCCGAGGCCGCTGCGGCCGAATATGAGCGCCACCGTGCCCGGCGGAATTTCTATGGCAATGCCGGTGGGGATTTTTACAATCTCGCCCGGGGTTAGTGTAACTCGCCCGGAAAGGCAGGCGGACAAATCGTAGCCCGCGCTGCCCGGTGTGCTGCGCACAGGCAGTCTGGCATCGGGGCGCAGGCGCTTTACTTTAAATTCCATGGCAAGGCTCCTCAAGGCCGGGCAGCGTCGCCCTGTACAGCCAGAGCCCGACGCAGCCGCTCGATCTCCCGACGAGCCTCGTCGAGCTCGATGCGGGTGCGGGCGGCATCTTCGAGATATTCGGCAATCTGGCTGCGCAGATGGTCGCAGGTGCGATTGCTCTTTTTATAGGCGTCGGCGTAGTTGACCGCCACAAGCGCCAAAGCGTCGCTTAAAGAAACCCGGCTCTGGCTGTTTATAAGCGCCGACACCTGCTCGTCGAGCAAGGTGGCGATTTCCCGCACATAGTCTGGGCTTTCGCCGGTTGTAATATGAAGGGTTATGCCACAAATCTGAATCTTTACCCGATTGGACACGCCACTTCCTCCATTCACCGCAGGGCTCCCAAAAGGAGCCCGGTACTTTATAATATAGTATAAAGGATTTTTGCCCGATAGGAAAGAGGGCACACACTTTTTTAACAATTTAGGCTAAGCGAGAACAAAAAACCCCCATTATGGGCACAATTCCTTGTATCACGGACCATGCTGCGGTATACTAAAATCTAAAAGGCCCGGTTGTGAGGCCCTGAGCAGGGGGAAAGACTACTTGAAGCTAGCGATTTTTGATCTGGATGGCACGCTTTTTGACTCTATGGGTGTATGGATGGGCACCGCCTACGACGATATGAAGGCCAGGGGGGTGCAGGTATCCGACGCTCTGCAGGACAGGCTGGTAGGGGTGTCCTCCCCCGAGGCGGCGGCGGTGCTGTGCGAGGCCTTTCCCGAGCTGGGTCTAACGGCCGAGATGCTTATAGAGGCTTGGCGCACCACCATCAAGCGCCGCTACCGGGAGGACATCGATTTTAAGCCGGGTGCCCAAAACTACCTGCGCCAGTTGCGCTCCGAGGGCGTGATCATCTGTGTGGCCACCCTGACCCCCCGGGATTATTTTACCCCGGCTTTTGAGCGCACCGGCCTTATGGAGCTTATCGACTTTTCCATCAATGCCGCCGAGGCCGGGCGGGACAAGCGTTTTCCCGACATCTACCTGCGCTGCGCCGAGCGCTTTGGCCTTAACCCGGCCCAATGCCGGGTCTACGAGGATTCGCCCTTAGCCGCCGCCACCGCCAAGGCCGCCGGCTTTGAGGTGTGGGGCGTGGCCGACCCCTATTCGGCCAGCCAGGAGGCCAAGCTGAGAGAAAACTCGGACTTTTTTGTGACCGATTGGCGCACACTGCTTAAAGCCACCGTTTAACCCTGTCTAAAGGAGGCCACCTTGAAAAAGCAACTGCTCATATTTTTAACGCTCACCTTTGGCCTCAGTTGGGGCCTGGCTTTCTGGCTGATGAGTCAGGGAGGTCTGTCCAGCCCCTATGGTCTTTATGCTTTGATTGGTATGATGATGCTGCCCGCCCTAAGCTCGCTGCTCACTCGGCTGCTTACCGGGCAGGGCTTTAGGTCCATGTATCTAAGCGTATCCCTGCGCAGAGGAGACTGGAAGTGGTATCTGGCGGCATGGCTGGGCATTCCGCTGCTTATTTGGGCCGGGGCAGCCCTCTACTTTGCCCTCTTCCCCGGCGACCTGGATTTGCGCATGGGCTACTTTCGCCAGCTTTTGGGCGAGGCGGCGCAGCACCTCACCGACGGGCAGCTCATGGGCAGCGCTTTGATTCAGCTGCTGATGGGGGTGCTCACCGCTCCGGTGCTCAACCTGCTGCCCTGCCTCGGCGAGGAGCTGGGCTGGCGGGGCTATCTGCTGCCCCGGCTGTGCTCCCTTGTGGGCGAGGGTCCGGCTTCGGTGCTCACCGGGCTTATTTGGGGGTTGTGGCACGCGCCAGTGATTATGATGGGCCACAACTACGGCCTTGACTACCCCGGCTTTCCCTGGGCGGGGGTGGGCGCCATGGTGCTGTTCTGCCTGTTTGTAGGCGGAATATTAAACCGCCTCACGGTGCTGGCCGGGTCCTGCTGGCCGGCGGTCATCGGTCATGCGGCTCTCAACGGTCTTGCCCAGTCTGGCCTGATGCTGCTTAAAGCCGGCGTTACCATAAACCCCTTTATCGGCCCGCTGCCCATGGGGATTATTGGGGGCATGGGCCTGCTTGTGGCGGGGGCTGCCTGTCTGTTTCAGTCTTTTGCCCGGCCGGCCTACCAAATCCGCCGAGACATTTTTATCCGCTATTAAGATGCACAGCTTAAGGCCGCCCATGGGAAGTTCCCGGGGCGGCCTTTTTTGGTTGTTTGCTATTCGTAGTGGCCTTCGGCGGCCTCGGCAATCTGCTGGGTGGCGTGTACCGTGCCGGGCGGATGCTCGGGGGGCGCATAAAGCGAGGTGAGTTTGAGAGGGCAGTCGCTGGTGTTAAGTATGTTGTGCCACACACCGGCGGGCACCAGGATGGCTTCGCCCTCGCCGATGCGGTGCTTTTTAAGCTGCCGAGGGTCGGTGCCCACAAGCGCTATGCCCCGGCCCTTTTCTATGCGTATGTACTGGTCTACATGGTGCACCTCCAGCCCGATATCGTCCCCCGCCGGGATGCACATCAAGGTGAGCTGCATATGGCAGCCGGTCCACAGCGTGCGCCTAAAGCAGCCGTTCTGCCGGGCCTGTCTGGCTATGTCTGCAAGATAGGGCCCGGGGCCGTGGTCGGCCAGATTGGGCCTAAAAAGTTTGCGCTTCATTGGTCATCGCTCCATTTCAAACTATGTTACTACAAAATATGAAAAAAAGCCCCGGAGGGTGCATCGGCCCATAAAAAGACCGCCCGCGCCAAAAAAGCGCAGGCGGTATTGTTTTTGTATCGAGCTTATTTGAGGATATAGGCGGCCACCACCTCGCCGTAATAGGCGGTGTGGTGGTCCCGGCCGATGTCGGGCAGCGGGGGGTAGTGGCTGTCCCGATAGGTCTGGGCTAAGGCGTCTAAATCCTGAGGCTGCTTATAAATTACCCGGCACTCGAGGGTGAGCGGCAACTCTTTGATGCCCGGCACCGAAATAACTTTGGAGTCTGTGAGGGTGAGGCCCAAAGCGGCCACCTTATCCACATCCCGGCCCGACTGGCTGCCGCACAGACGCAAAATCTCGGCCACATCGCCGCCTTGGGGAATGTTTACGGTAAACTCGCCATTTTGGTCGAGCAGGCTCTTGGTAAAGCGGCTCTCTCGCACAAAGGTGGTGAAGATGGGCCGGTTCCACTGAATGCCCAGCGTGCCCCAAGAGATGGTCATGGGGTTTGTCCGCTCTCCGGCTTTGGCGGTGATGAGCACGCCCTTTTGAAGGGCTTTGGTAATCTCGCTGGCGTAATCGAACAAAACAATGTCTTGCTTCATATGTGCGCCTCCTTAAGATGGGTTAGCCTCTATATATGTGCATATGCGTGGCTTAACATTAGTATACGCATAAAAGCGCAATTGGCAAGACGACAGATGTCAGAAGCGGCGGGCCGCCGACGCCTCGGTGCGAACAAAGGCGTCAAGCTGCCGCTGATTGCGTATCTCCACCACCTTGTGGGGATAGGCGTCTATAATGGCCCGAAAACGGACGCGCGCATTGCGGGTGCGGCCCTTATAGAGAACCCAGAGCACAAAGTCTATATCCAGCTTCTCGCAGCAACCCTCGGCCATAGAGCTCCGCACGCTGCCGCGAAAGCGCCAATACCGCCTGAACACCCGAATAAGACAGGGCAGGCGGGCAAAGTTAAGAAAAATAATGCGGTCGGCCTGCAAAAGGCGCTCGGCCTGCAAAAAATCGGCGTAGTTGCCGTCGATAACCCAGCCGCCCTCTCGAGCCATAAAGTCGGCCACCAGTGCGCAGGCCTCGTCCCGGGGGCGCTCCTCCCAGCCGGGCAAAAACTGAACGGTGTCCAAATGCAGAACCGGCAGTCCCCAAAGCTGCCCAAGGCGGCTGGCCAGTGTGGATTTCCCTGCGCCGCTGTAGCCAATTACGGCGATTTTCACAGGTGGGCTCCTCCTCTCGCAAAATAAAAACGGCGCCAGTGTAAAAAACAATCCGCACCCAAACTGCTTGGGTGCGAAAAAAGCCGCGCCCGGGGGCGCTCTTTACAGCTGAAAAGCTTGATGAGCCATCGGGCAAAAGGGAAGGCAACACCGAACCACCGTGCAATTGCAGGCGGGCACTGCCCGCTATTTTTTGAGCCACCCGTTATCGATCCAGTGCTGGTTGTCGGCGGAGGGCGTTTTCTCGTTTTTTAAAGTTATTTTATGGAGCGCTTTGCACATGGCAAACAAAGCTCTGGTTTTAAGGCTCATGCCCACCGCTTTTGGCTGTGTATACCGTGCAGCCAGCCTTTGGGCCTTGTCTTGGATAGATTGGCGCCGTTTTTGTGAGAGCTCATCCCAAATCACGCCCTCCATCAGCCCAAATCCAAGCTTTTTTATATGGGATACGCCCATCCACGCAAGGCTTGTGGCCACATCCCTCTGTGCGGCGCCGTTGGGCGCACCAACACTCTGGGTAAGAATTACGGCGCGCTTATGAAACATGCGCTTATCCGGCCGGTGGACCATCCAATGGCAGCCAAAATGGTCAAGAAGGGCCTTTACCTGCCCGGGGGCCCCCAGCACATAAACCGGGTACACAAATACAAGCAAATCCGCCTCGAGCATGGCATTCCAAATGGGCATGGTATACGCCGCATGAGGACAAAACTGCTCGCTTTTAATAAAACAGGTTTTGCAGCCACAGCAAAAATGCGGGAAGTCTTTGGGCAAAATGAACTCCGTTATGGTGTGTTGTGCACGCAGGGGCTCTAAAAAGAACTCCTTGATGTGATGGGTGCAACCCCTGACCCCAGTGCCCTGAATAACAACAATCTGCATAGCCCTTTCCCCTTTGGCTGTCGATGCCACACAGGCAAATTACCGAATGGCTTTTAAAGCAATCACGCTAAACCTTACGCACCCGGCCCCGGGTGGGGGCGCCCAGCCGCGGGCGCAAAACAAAAAATGACGCTGAACCCATGCGCGAACTGGGTCCAGCGTCACGCTGGTGGTATGCCCGACAGGATTCGAACCTGCGACCTTTGGAGTCGGAGTCCAACGCGCTATCCAGCTGCGCCACGGGCACACATCTGCCCCGAAATGGGGCAAAAGCTATCTTATCACAGCGACCGCTAAAAAGCAACCCCGGCGGCGCAAATTCTGCTGGGTTAGGCAGTTACATCAGCCTGCTCCTCGGCGGGCAGCACCTTGGGGCTGTTGTTGATAAAGTTAAAATTCCAGATGGCGTAGATGGGCCGGGGCATGGGGGCCTGCTCGGTGTCGGTACGGCTTAGGCGCAGCGGGCGAAACACCGAAACAAGGCGGGCCACAATGCCTATGGCCATAAACAGCGTCCATACAATTAAAGCCACCTTGGCAAGGCCCCAAACCCGGGTGGGTATGCGGGCCACGGCCTGCAGGTCGGCCAGACCGGGCATGGAACCGCGCACCTTGCCGGAGCGGGACGCCTCGTTAAACTGCTTAAACATGATGCTTCCTCCTTTTTGAACAAGCTTGGGGTATGGTTTTATCATATACCAGATGCCCGGCCGGTTCAAGCCGTTAGCCGCTGTATATTTGGGCAACACTAAAACTGAGCCGCCTGCCTGCGGGCGATTTTGGCGGACAGAGAGGATGCCTTTTATGCAGCACACGGCCACCCGCCGATTTTTCGGGGCCTTTTTGCTGTCTACCGCCGCCCTGGCGCTACCGGTGGCGGCCGTGCTGTTCTATCTTGCGCCTGCGCCGCCCGCTCAGACCCGCCGCACCGAAGCCCGGGTGGAAAACCTCTACCGCCCCGACCGGGGGGACAGCCTTTCGCTGTTTTGGGTGGGGCTTGGTGAGCAGGACGAGGCCCGAAGCTTTGGGCTGCTCCACGCCGACCCGGCCCGGGCAGCGCTGACCCTGACCATGCTGCCCCCCGACAGCCTGGCCGAGAGCGAGGGCGGACTGCGCCCCCTGCAGGAGATTTATGCCCGGGATGGAGCCGAGGCCGCCGCCGACGCGCTATCGGTGACGGCGGGAGTGCACATCCACCGCACAGCCCTCACTCGGCCCGAGACCTTAGGCCGCATCGCCGATGCGGCCGGCCCGGTGGACTTGGTGCTGCCCGTAGAGCTCGACCTGCCGGGGCTGCACATCGATGCGGGGCGCCAGCGCATAAACGGCCTGCGGCTGCAGGCCATAGTCAGCGCCAAAGATCTGCCCGGCGGCGAGGGGCAGCGGCTGGCCCTGGCCGGCGAGGTGCTGCTGACTTTGGCCGGCCGATACCTGGAAGGGTTCGGCTCGGAGCAGGGGGAGCGGCTGTTCACGGCGCTGATAAACGCCCTTGACCAAAGCAGCCTCTCCATGGCCGACTACGAATATCGCCGCCCGGCCTGGGAGGCACAGACCGAGCTGAGCCCCACCCTTTATGTTCCCGCTTGGGTGGATACGCCCTCGGGCCGCCTGCTCAGCCCCCATGCGCTTGAGGAGATTTCGGCGGCCCACTACCCCCGATAGGCCTTACTGGACAGGTGCGGCAACTTTTTTGGGTCTGGCTGGCATAAGCAGGGGCATGGCGGCTCAAAATAAGGGCGGAGGTGCTGAAAATATGTCCAATAAGAATGTTCAAGGCGGCTCGGACGGACATAAAATGTCCGACATGCTGTCGGGCAGAGGTGTCTATTTGCTGCTGGCCATCTGCCTTGTGGGCTCGGGTATTGCAGCTTGGTCGGCGGTAAGCGATTCTTTTTTTACCGGGGACGATCCCCCGCCCCTCGCGTCCTCGGATACCGATTGGGGCTTCCCTATCCTCGAGGAGGTGGAGTTGCGCGATCCCAGCCAACCTCTGCCCTCCTCCGAGGCGCCTTCCTCGTCGCCGCCCTCGTCGGACTCCTCCGAGCCAGACAGGTCTACCGAGGTCTTGGAGCCGCAGCCCGAGCAGCCGGTCTCACTCTTTATCTTACCCGCCGAGGGTGAAATTCTGGCCGCCTTCTCGCAGGGCAATCTTGTTAAAAACACCATCTTAGACGAGTGGCGCACCCACAACGGCGTGGACATCCGTGCCGAGCGGGGCAGCGAAATTTATGCAATTTCGGCCGGCAAGGTGGTGGATGTGCGAAGCGACCCCCTCTGGGGCTATGTGGTGGAGATTGACCATGGCGACGGCATGACGGCCATCTACTGCGGTCTGGGCAGCGACATTCGGGTCAGCCGCGGGGATCAGGTGCGCACGCGGGCCGTGCTGGGCTCATTGGATGTTGTGCCGGTAGAGGCCGACATGGAGCCCCATCTGCACTTTGAGATCAAGGTAAACGGCCGCTATGTGGAACCCTTTGCGGCACTGGGTAAAAGTTAAATCAGCATAAAAAACCGCTTTTACGAACCCATTTTCAAGAAATGCGCTCTGCAAAAACCCCCATCGCAGGACTAACCTTGCGATGGGGGGATTTGCCATGTAAAAAAGCACAAATTCTAAAGTGTAAGCAGATGCTTCCCGATGTCGATAATGTGGCGCGCATAGCTCTCCCGAACAGACTCGGGCATGCGCTCGGTGCGCACTTCAAAGTTAAGATTTCCCTTAAAGCCAACCGCTTTCAGAGCCGCCATGGCGTCCATCCAATCCACGGTTCCCATAAACGGTGCGACATGCTCGTCGCCCTTGCTGCTGTTGTCGTTGACATGCAGAACCTTAAGGCGGTCCCCAACAATGGGCAGAGCCTCGCTCGATTTAAAGCCCGAAACATTTGCGTGGCCAAAATCCCAGCAGACGCCGGTATCGCCGCCCACATAGTCCACCAGTTCGCAAACCTCTTCCGGCGTCGAACAATAGCGATGTGCTGTCTGGCCCATAGGCGGTCCGGGCAGGTTTTCGATGGCGAGGCGCACCCCTTCCTTCGCAGCCTTCTCCACCGTGGGCAACAGGTATTTGAGGGCGGTAGCGCGGGCTTTTCCATAATCGTAGTCGGCCATTGTGCGGGAATAGGCGTGAACAACGGCCCACTCGGCGCCGATAAAGGCGGCGGCTTCAACCGCGCGGAAAATATTCCGGTTTAAAATCTCGAGTTCTTCCTCCGTAGGCGGCGGCAATGTCGGCTTGCGGTAGGGAAGGTGGCAAACCGGGCAGCTCAGGCCCAGCTTGGCCGCTTCATCCATGGCTAATCCCAGGGTGCTGCGCCAGTCGCCATCCAAAACGGACGGCTTGATAAGGCTGATGTCCAGCGCCTCAAATCCGGCCGCCGCACAAAAACGAATGGATTCCAGCAGGGTGTAATCCTCTTGGCCCGGTCGTTTCAGGTGCAGCTCGGTTGTTGTGGATAATTTCATCGCAAGTTCCCCCCCATTTATGTGTTCGGTGCAAAATGTTCCGACTGCGGCGGCCAGTATTTTACAGTGATCATTATACTACTAAGCTGCTCTTTCGTATAGAAGGTATCGGTTCTCAGCGGCAAAAAAAGCCTGACCTCGCCTAAAACGCGATGTCAGGCTTTATAAGCGTACACTGTTCTGCGGTGGGGCTTGCGCTTTTTGCCGAGCAGCCGGCTGCTCAGTTTTTGCTCTTGGTAAGGTAGCTTACGCCCAATGTGTCCTTACAGGCATAGGCACCGATAACGGCGCTCATGTTGCCGTAGCCCACCTCGATGTGGGGCAGCGTTTCGGCTGTGTAGCGCTTTAGTGCCTCCAGGCGGTCGGGGTCGGGGTCGAGGGAGCAGACCGAAATAAAATCGTCGTCCATCAAATCGGCGTCAAACTGGCTGTCGAAAAAGGCCACATAGAGCTCCTGGCCGGGCTTTAGACGCAGCTTTTTGGTGGGCAGCAGCGCACCCGAGGGGGTGATTTTGACCACCGGCAGCCCGCTTCCGGCCGCAAAGGCGCTGATGCCCATGTTGATAAAGCCGTTTAGAATACCCTTGCCGCTGGCCTTATAGCCGGTGGGATCGGGCACCACAAAGGCCGTGCGCATCCGGGGGATGATGTCCTGCTCGATGGTCTCTGCAATGCGGTCGAGGTTGTCGTCCTCGGCGGCCAATTGGGCGGCCTTGCGGGCCACCACCGGCCCTCCCGAGCCCCCTTGGAGCGAGTTTATAACCCGAATGCGCCGGGCGTCCACCTCCTCGGCGGCCCGCACCGCCGTAACCAGCGCTCCCTGAGAGATCTTCTCGCTCATGGTGAGGTGAATAATCTGGTCGGCGGTTTTAAGCTGCTCTCTAAAAAACTCGGCGGCCTCGTGGAGGTTCATACAGGAGGTGGTGATGCGGTGGCCCTTGGCCCGCAAATCGTAAACCTCCCGTGTGGATATTTCCTCCTGATCTTTATAAACGCAGTTGGTCTGAGTGTCGATAACCACCAGCGGAATGGTAACCACCTGTTCGCTGCCAATAATCACACCCGAATCGGCGGTTATAACCGTCTTTTTCATGTGCGTCCTCCTGATTTTATGCCGCTGTGGGCGTTTTAATGGTACTTATTATAACGCTTAGCCGGCACTTTGGCAAATACTAATCAATAGGCCGCCCCAAGGGGCGGCCGGGTGATGGGGTTATTTTTCTTCTTCGGGGGTGCCAAGGCCGGTGGCCAAAAACTGCTTAAACCGGGGGATGTCCTCGGAGGCGGCGGCGATAACCAGCACATCCTCCTCCAAAAAGCCCTGCTTGGGCCCCGGCGAGACAATAAGCTGCTCTCCCCGCTTGATGGCAATCAGAGTGGCGCCGGTTTTTTGGCGCATTCGCAGCTCCCCCAGGGTGCTGCCCACAATGGGCGAGCCTTTGGGCAGCTCAAAGTCGTAGCCCCGAATGGGCTCGCGGTTTTTAAGCCGCTCGGAGAGGTCGAAAATCTTATCAACCAGCTCCTGCATACGGCGGTTGAGGTCGTTTTGCTCTTCGAGGATGTCCGTAACCTCCCGCCGAAGGCTGCGCAGATCGGTGACCATGCCCACACGCTCCACATAGGCCATGGCCTTTTGCCGGGAGATAACCCGGACGCCGCTTCCCGGCACCACCTCCACAATACCCTGCTCGCTGAGCAGGTTGAGAGCGCGCCGGATGGTCTCGGAGGACACACCATAGCTGCCCACCAACATGGACCGGCCGGACAGGCGCTCGCCCTCGCGAATGTCACCGCGCACAATGCGGGCGGCCAGGTCGGCCGCTATTCTGTAGTAAATGGGACCCGCCACGGGCTGGCTCATTTTTGCACCTCCTATATTTTTAACATAGCATACTCCATTCTATATTTCAAGAACCTATGGCCCAAATTTACCCCCTGGGTACCCCTTCGGCCAAGCGGGTAACGGACACATAGATGTTGGATATCGCATACCATGTTCCCCGGCCCACCACCCCATCGGGCTCAAGGCCAAAAATTTGCTGAAAGGTTTCCACAGCCCGACGGGTCTGCTCGCCGAATATGCCGTCTACCCGCAGCTTGGGAATAAGGGGGTAGTTATTTGCCACGGCGTTGAGCTGTTCCTGAATGGTGCGCACAGCCGGGCCGGTGGAGCCCACACGCAGGGGCGTGCCGGGGTAGGAGCTGGGTATGCCGGCCACCCGCTCGGCCTGGAGCAGGTAGATATCCTGCCCATAGTAGTGTTTTAGAATGTCGAGGGCGGTTCTGTTTTGGTCGGCAAGGGCCTTAGAGCCCCACTGACTGAGCCAGTTGGGGCAGGTTACCCGCTGACCGTCGCAGTACTGGGTAAACAGCGGCTGGCGAATGCCCGGGCGGGTGATGTAGGTGGTGAACAGATCGTCCACAATGCGGGAGATGTTTTGAAAGATGTTGCGCCCATAGGTAAAGGCCTGGTCGTAGGCGGTGGAGTTGGTAATCTGAAAGTCGTAGCCCCGGCCGCGGTACCACTCGGTATAAATCCGGTTTAGGGTAAAGGACAAGATGGCCAGCGCATTGGCTCGGATGCTCTGCTCGGGCCAGGTGGAATAAATCTCGCAGCTGCACACATTTTTAATATAATCCTTAAACGGCACATAGTAATTAGGGGCATCGGAACCGGGGGCTCCCCCATGCACCACAATGGTCTCGGGCACCACCGGCCGGGGCAGCACCACAAATCCGCCCGCATCGGGCAACGGTTTGACCTCCTCCTCGGGGATTTTGGGCGGGAATACCCCCCACAGCGTGTGCTCGGGCACCTCGATGTCCAGCGGCGGAGCCTGTACGGGCTGCAGGCGCACCTCCTGAAGGGCGGTGCTGCCCGCCAGAATTTGCGCCCCCTCCACCTCCACCGGCCGGTAGCCCTCCAGCTCGACCCGGATGGTGTAGGTGCTGTAGGGCTTAAAGCGAACATCGGTGGGGTCCAGCGACAGCTCCTCGGGCGGGGCGGGCAGCTCGATGGTTTCGGTGCGACCGACTATGTTGGTGGTCAGCTGCTCGAATGTGGTATCCTCGCCGGTGGGGCTCACCCGAACCCGGGCCCCCTCGGCCGGACGGCCCACATCCACCTCAAAAGCAGCCACCTGTAGCCGCCCCCGGGCTGTCCACTCGGGCTGTGTCAGCGTCAGGTTGCTCATATCGCGTCCTCCTTTGGATAAAATCTCTACATTTTATGTGCCCCGGCCGACTAATAAACCCCACGGGGCCATGCATATAGTGTAAAAACCACCAACCGGAGGAAACCTATGCTTACCTTCATACAAAGCGACGAGCCACCCATTGGCCGCTTTGGCCCGTTGCCTGCCGATTTTGCCGCCCCCGGGCAGAACGCCCGGATGGAGGTGATCGTCAAGCACGCAGGCAACCTTGATGCGCTCACCCGAGACTTAGGGGCCGATGTGGAATATATGGGCTCAGGCTACGCCATTGTCACGCTGCCCTACCCCCTTATTCCCCAGCTTTATAACTACCGTGAAGTGGAGTATGTAGAACGCAGCAAAAATCTGATTTGGCTGATGCGCGAAAGCCTGAGGGTGGCCTGCATCGACCGGGTGCATCTGCCCGAGACATTTGGTCTTAGCGGTGCCGGGGTGCTGGTGGCCATCATCGACTCGGGCATAGACTACACCCACCCCGACTTTCGCAACCCCGACGGCACCACCCGCATTGTCTATCTATGGGATCAGACCTTGGAAGGCACGCCCCCCGAGGGTTTTTTTCACGGTGCCGAGTTTTCTGCCGCCCAGATTAACGAGGCCCTAAACAGCCCCGACCCCTTTAGGGTGGTGCCCAGCCGGGACACCTTGGGTCACGGCACGGCGGTGGCCGGCGTGGCGGCGGGCAACGGCCGGGCCAGCGATGGCCGGGAGCGGGGCGTGGCCTTCGAGGCCTCGCTCATTGTGGTAAAGCTGGGCGAGCGGGGCCGCAGCTCCTTTGCCCGCACTACTGAGTTTATGCGGGCGCTTAAATATGTCATCGACAAGGCCGATGCGCTGAGTATGCCGCTGGCCGTCAACATAAGCTTTGGCACCAACGACGGCAGCCACGACGGCTTGTCCCTCTTTGAAACCTACCTAAACGACCAGGCCATGCGTTGGAAGTCGGTGATTGCGGTGGCCACCGGCAACGAGGGCAGCGCCGGCCACCACTATGTGGGCAAGGCCGTGGAGGGGGTCGCCCAGAATATCATGTTTCGCGTTGCGCCCAATTTGCAGTCGCTCTATGTGACCATGTGGAAAAATTTTGTGGACACCTTTGGAGTGGAGGTCTTCTCGCCGGGGCGACAGACCACCGGCGTCGTCATGCCCGAACAGCTGCTGCGGGTGTCCAACCTCGAGGGGGCGGTGGTGGTGGTGGAATACACCCAGCCCACCCACTACAACGAGGATCAGAATATCTATATTCGCATTGAATCCCGAACCGAGAACCCCATCCCCCCCGGACTGTGGCGGGTGCGCATCCGTCCCGAACGGGTGGTGGACGGCAGCTTTGACCTCTGGCTGCCCACGGTGGAGGAAGTGGGGCTGCAAACAGCCTTTACCGAGCCCGACCCCTTGGTCACCCTCACGCTGCCCTCCACAGCCCTTGGGGTAATCTCGGTGGGGGGCTACAACCAGACCATCGGGGCCACGGTGGGATTTTCGGGCCGGGGCTTTACCCGGGGCAGCATAACCGCCAAGCCCGATTTGGTGGCGCCGGCCATGAATGTGATTACCACAGCACCGGGTGGCGGCTACGATGTGCTGTCGGGCACCAGCATTGCCGCCCCCTTTGTAACCGGCTCGGCGGCGCTGATGATGCAGTGGGGCATTGTGCAGGGCAACGATGCATTTCTCTACGGTCAGCGGGCCAAGGCCTATCTGGTAAAGGGGGCCGTTCAGCCGTTGGGACAGAACCTTAGCTTTCCCGATCCCTACTGGGGCTACGGCATCCTCTGCCTAAACAACACCATGGAATATCTGTTTCAATACACCCAAGGAGGCACAGCAAGGCTATGATTGTACCCTCACCCGTACCCATAGACCCCACGCTTACGCCCTTTGCCGAAGACCCGAACACGCTGCGCTTTGTAGCCCGCTATAACAGCTATTTGGTCCGCTTTGTCAGCGAGCGGCCCTATATACGCCTGGGTCGGGTGCTGTCGGGCCAGTTTGCGGTGGGCTATGTGGACCGGTCAAACGCCGATCGGGTGCTCAGCGAGTTAGCGGGCATCGGGGTCGTCTACTTGCCGCTGATACTGGGTCCGACCGACCGCCAGAGCCTTGTGGCGGCGGGCATTGCTCAGGTGCTGGTCCAACCCTATCTCAACCTGAGGGGGCAGGGGGTGCTCATGGGCTTTGTGGACACCGGCATAGACTACACAAACGACCTGTTTCGCTACGAGGACGGCAGCACCCGTATTCAGTATCTGTGGGATCAGAGCATCAGCGGCAATCCCCCCGGAAACTTTGCCGTGGGGTCGGAATATACCGCCGATCAAATTAACGAGGCTCTGAGCAGCGACAATCCCCTCGCGGTGGTACCCAGCCAGGATACGGTGGGCCACGGCACTTTTTTAGCCTCGGTGGCCGCCGGGCGCAGCGAAGATATCAACCTTCAGGGGGCTGCCCCCGACTGCGAGCTGGTGGTCGTCAAGCTGCGGCCGGCCGGCCGGTATGCCCGGGAGATGCAGCTTATCCCCGACTGGGCCGAAACTGCCTTTGAAGCTGTGGATCTGATGATGGGCATTGAATACATTCTCGATCGGGCCATCGAACTGGGGCGGCCGGTGTCCATCTGCATCGGACTGGGCACCAACCAAGGCGGCCACGACGGGTTTACCATCCTTGAGGATTACCTCGACCTCATCACCTATCGGGCCGAAGTCTGTCTTGTTACGGCAGCGGGCAACGAGAGCCAAGCCGGCCATCACACCGCCGGTGTGCTCATGCAAGGCGGGACACGCAACATCGAGCTGTCGGTGCCCGAAAATGCCTCGGACATCCCCATTACTCTGATCAACGCCGCCTCCGACCGTATATCGGTGGCGGTTGTGAGCCCCACCGGCGAGCAGATAGGCCCCATCCCGGCCCGCAGCGGCACCATCACCCGCAGTCGGCTTATTCTTGAACGCTCCAGCGTACAAATTGCCTACTACTTCCCGGTAGAAGGCAGCGGCGGACAGCATATTCTCATCCACCTCTACGACCCCACCCCCGGCATCTGGACCATTGTGGCTATCGGCGATTTGGTGCTCAACGGCACCTACAACCTTTGGCTGCCCATCACCGGCTTTGTCAGCCCCGGCGTGGAGTTTCTTACACCGGTGCCCTATACCACCGTTGTGGTGCCGGGCACCACCCCCAGCATCATCACCTGCGGGGCCTTTAACAGCCTCAACAATGCATTGTTTATCGACAGCTCCTGGGGTCCCAACCGGCTGGCCTTGCCCACCCCCGACTTTGCAGCCCCCGGCGTGGATGTGGGGGGCATGTATCCCGGCGGCCCGGGCACCATGACCGGCACCAGCGCCGCAGCGGCCATCGCAGCCGGAGCGGGGGCGCTTATGCTCCAGTGGGGTGCCATAGAGGGAAATGCGCCCTTTATTAACACCCATCATATCAAGGCCTTTTTTATCCGGGGCGCCGACCGCGACCCCAATATCACTTATCCCAACGAGCAGTGGGGCTATGGCCGCCTGAACTTAGAGGGGACATTTAACCAGTTTAGATAACACATTACCAGCAAAACACAGCCATTTAGCGCTTGACTTGGAGCGGCAAAGGTGCTATCATACAAAGGCACTTTATATGCGCTGTTAGCTCAGCTGGATAGAGCGTCTGACTACGGATCAGAAGGTCAGGGATTCGAATTCTCTACAGCGCGCCATAAAAACCCCCGAAGCCATGCGGTTTCGGGGGTTTTTGTTTTGCTGGATTTAGGGCGCTTGAGAGGAAGTAAGACAATGGCAAGACAATGGGGATTATTTCGTTTGTTGTATCCGAGCGACTGACCTTCTGCCGTAGTTCCCTGGTTGTTCTTGGTATGGTATAATCCGATCCGCCTTTTTGAAAAGGCTGATGGGGTTTTAGTTCCCTGGTTGTTCTTGGTATGGTATAATTTAAGCGCGTCGGCTCTGCGGGCTGTGTCGGTTGTAGTTCCCTGGTTGTTCTTGGTATGGTATAATGCGTCAATGGCACTTAGCAGGGCTTGTCCTGTTGTAGTTCCCTGGTTGTTCTT
>DBQC01000020.1 GCA_002305075.1 Ruminococcaceae bacterium UBA1404
ACGAGCTACCGGACTGCTCCACTCCGCGGCATTTTTATCTGGGCGCTCATCTATAATAACACAAGCACCGGAGAAATGCAAGCCCCTTTTTTGCATCAGGGTAAAACCCCACCGAAAGTAAGGCGGTGAGCCTTATTTTCGGTGGAGAAAAGTACCCCGACACTTTCCGAAACACAATTTTCCACCGCTCTCCGAAGGGTTGCAGCAGGGAGCGGGGGAGGGGCGGCCAACATAGTGCCTCCGTGGTTTGGTCAGCTTTTGTGCCCGGATTTGTGCAAATGCCTAATGCAGTGCTTAACGCTCCTCAAAAAACTCGATTTCCTCTCCGATGGGTCCCCTGCAAAAGGCTACCCGAACCTTATAGGGGGGATCACAGGGAAGCTCTGCGTTTTTAGGTTCCATAATGACCTCATAGCCGGCCTCCCGAACCGTCTCAATACAGCGGTCCACGCTGTGGGTGAGCAGCGCAAAGTGGGCAATGCTGCCAAGCACCGGTTTATCCAGCGTGCCGTTGTCAGTGATTTCTAAGAGGCAGCTTCCGGCGGCCAACATGGCGCCCCGACGGTCAGGGGCTTCCCAGCGGCGCACGGTTTTAAGGCCCAGCAGCTCGCCATAAAAGTGTAGGGCCTGCTTAAAGGCCGATTCTCCGGGGGCCTTTAGAGCAATGTGATGAGTGCCTATAATTAGCTTGGACATTGCGTCCACCTCCATGGGGTTATTTAATCTTTTAATTCATTATAGCATAGTCTGGGATCAGATTTGTTTATACTTGGAATATTTAGGACCTCTCGCCGGCTTTTGGTTGTTTTGGCCTGGATTTTCCCCTATAATAGAACCATCTACACCCCACAGGAGGCACAGCATGAAACTCATATCCTGGAATGTCAACGGCCTGCGCGCCTGCCTCAATAAAGGTTTCCTTGAGGCGGTAAACACCCTAAACCCCGACATCCTCTGCCTGCAGGAGACCAAGATGGAGCAGGGACAAGCGCTTATCGACCTGCCCGACTACCACGAATACTGGAATAGCGCCCAAAAAAAGGGCTACTCGGGCACCGCCGTGTTCACCAAGGAGCAGCCGCTGTCGGTTCACTACGGCATGGGCATGGAGGAGCACGACCAGGAGGGCCGCATCATCCGGCTGGAATATCCTCGGTTTTATCTGGTCAATGTCTACACTCCCAACTCCCAGCGGGGGCTGATGCGGCTCGATTACCGTATGCGCTGGGAGGACGACTTTAGAGCCCACCTCACGGCTCTGTCGGCCACCAAACCGGTGATTGTCTGCGGCGATCTCAATGTGGCTCACCAGGAGATCGACCTAAAAAATCCTGCATCCAACCGCCGCAATGCCGGCTTTACCGACGAGGAGCGCCAGAAGATGACCGAGCTTCTCGCCAGCGGGTTTGTGGACACCTTTCGCACCCTCTACCCCGACCGGCGGGATATCTACAGCTGGTGGAGCTACATGGGCGGAGCCCGAGCCCGCAATGTGGGCTGGCGCATCGACTACTTTTTGGCCTCTACGGCGCTTATTCCCCTCATCAAGGAGGCCGCCATCCACGATGATATCATGGGCAGCGACCACTGCCCGGTGGAGCTGCAGATCGCCCTTTAATACATAGACCGTCCCAAAAAGGAGGACCCCCCATGTACCTAAAGCATCTAAGCTACAAGCAGGCTGCCGATTACTTTGCCCGGCGGGACATTGCGGTGATTCCGGTGGGCAGCATCGAGAACCACGGTCCCCACCTTTGTCTGGGCACCGACATCATTATCCCCGAGCATATCGCCGAGGTCCTAAACCGAGAGCTGGATGTTCTCATCCTGCCCGGCCTGTCTTATGGCGTGGCCGATCATCACCATGGCTTTGTGGGTACGTTGTCCATCGGTTACGAGGGGCTCAAAATGCTCGCAGGCCGCATCACCGAGCAGCTTTATGGCTACGGTATTAGGCGGTTTGTCTTTTTAAACGGCCACGGTGGCAACGATCAGGCCCTTATGGATGTGGGCCTCATGCTCGAAGCCAAAGGCTGCATCACGGCCATTGCCAACTGGTGGCAGTTGGCAGGGCAGCTTAATCCCGATTGGGCCGGCGGCCATGGCGGCGGCGAGGAGACGGCGGCCATTATGGCTATCGACCCGGCGCTGGTATCCATGGAGCACTACCTGCCCCTGAGCCCCCAGCCGGTGTCCGACGAGCTGCCCGTGAGCGGCGTGCGCACGGTGGGCTTCGGCGGCGCCGACTTTATGGTGGCCCGCCGCTTTAAGAGCGTGACCCCCAGCGGATGGTACGGCCCCGATGACCCGAGGGAGGCAAGCGTGGAATGGGGCGAGCAGATGCTGGGCGCCGTAACCCGTCTTATTGTGGATTTTGTGGCGGCGCTTGAGCGCGCACCCCTGCCCGAGCAAACCGGTCGGGGGAATAGGTGCTAACTTTTTTGCCCCACTGGCTTTACAAGCCTTTCGCCCCTATGTTATGATAGGGGCAATCACGGCGCCTGTTTGCCGGGGTTATAAAACTAAATATTAAAAATAGAGGAGCGGGGACGAAGAGTAGCCGGGGGAGGAGACATCCTGTGAAGCCTGTGAAAGGCCAACCGCCGAAGCACTGCCGTGGTAGCGGCAGGAGCTGGGTGTAGCCGGAATACGGTTGCAACTCCTGTTTTAACGAACAGAGGTGCTATTATGAAGAAACAGACATGATTCTGAAGGGTTGCACACTGGGCAGCCCTTTTTTGCTTGTCCTGAAAAGGGGCGCGGCGGCCCCAAATCTATATAAAAAGGAGAGTATGTTATGTCACGCACTACACAGCTTGCCAAGCTGCGCGCCATGCAGAGTGACCAGACCGAGTTTAATCGGGTTATTGGCGTGTTTGGCGGTGTGAGCATCATTGGCGGCATTATGATTGGTTCGGGTATCTTCTACCTTGGCTCACTGGTGCTCAAGCGGGCCGGTATGAGCATGGGCCTTGCGCTGCTCTGTTGGGTGGTGGGCGGTCTTGTCACGCTGCTGTCCGGCCTGTGCTACGCCGAAATGGGAGCCATGCTGCCCCGAGCCGGCGGTGCCTATGTCTACCTGCGGGAGGCTTATAGCCCGGCGCTGGCCTTTATGAGCGGATTTTCTGCGCTGTTTATCAGCTCCTCGGGCTCTATTACCGGTCTGGCTCTGGCTCTTGCCAGCGTGATCGCCGGCTTTGTGCCCGCCCTTGGCGGTACGGTGGCCCAAAAATCGGTGGCCATCGGCTTTATCATATTTCTAACCATACTTAACATCTTAGGCGTTAAGATTGGCTCGGTTATTCAGAATGTATTTATGGTAGCCAAGCTGGTGCCCATTGTGATTATTATTGCCCTCGGGCTCTTTATGGGCAATGTGACCCCCAACCTTTCGATCATGCCCGTATCCAGCCCCGACCCGGGCAGCTGGCTGCGCATGTTGGCGCTGGGCGTGGTGGCCACCCTCTGGGCTTACGAGGGCTGGGTCAACCTCAATACGGTGACCGAGGAGATTAAAAACCCCGAGAAAAACCTGCCCCGGGCCATTGTGCTGGCCATTGTGATGGTCATGGTGATCTATGTGCTGTTTAACTTCTGCATCTACCGCACTCTGCCCTTTGACCTCATCGACAGCCGCATCAATGCCACCCCCGCCGACAACTACATGGGCACCCTCACCGCCGAGACTCTCATGGGCGGCTTTGGGCGCACGCTGGTGGGCGTAGGTATGCTGGTGTCTATGTTCGGCTCTCTCAACGGCTGCATCATGGTGTTTCCCCGCAACTATTACGCCATGGCTCAGGACGGCGCCATGTTCAAGTCCTTTGGCCGGCTGCATCCCACCTATAAAACCCCGGTCAACGCCCTTATAGCGTCGGGCGTTATCTCCTGCGCACTGGTGCTGCTCAACGACCTCAACCAGATTACCAGCCTTGTGGTGTTTAGCGGCATGATTTATAAAACCCTCATTTTTGCAGCGGTTATTTTGTTCCGTCGCCGTTTCCCCGAACTCAAGCGCCCCTACAAGGTAGTGGGCTACCCCTGGCTGGTCTATATCACCATCGCCATCTCGACCGCGCTCATGGTCAACACCCTGTTCGACGACCCCGTCACCTCCATCACCGGCCTTGTGGTGCCCGCCATCGGCTATGTGGTATATAAGATCTCGGTGCGCAGGGAGGCCATGTCGGACAATCAGGCTTAAATGAAATATACCCACGGAAAGGAAGGAATGCCTCTATGAGACGCGCATTTATAAACGGGAAAATCTATATGAACTCCGGCCAGTTTGCCGAGGCTGTGCTGGTGGAGGACGGCGTGATTACGGCCGTCGGCCGCACCAGTGAGATTGAGCTCATCGCCGGGGACGCCGAGAGGGTCGACTTAGAGGGTCGCACCATGCTGCCCGGATTTAACGACAGCCACTGCCACTTTTACAGCGTGGGAGTCTCGCTGACCTCGCTGATGATGCTGGGCTGCACCTCTATTGCTCAGTGCATCGAGGAGGGCCGCCGCTTCATCGAGCGAAATCAGGTAGCCCCCGGTCGCCTGATCTCGGGCCGCGGCTGGAACCAGGACTACTTCACTGACGAAAACCGCATGCTGGACCGCCACGACCTCGATAAAATCTCCACCGAGCACCCCATTGTGGTGCGCCGGGCCTGCGGTCATGTGGCCAGCTGCAACAGCCTAGCCTTAGAGCGGGCGGGCATTACCACCGATACGCCCGTGCCCGACGGCGGCGAAATTCGCCGGGACGCCCAGGGCAATTTGAGCGGTATCCTCACCGAGAACGCCATCGCCTTGCTCGACTGCCTCGAGGAGCCCCCCACCGACGAGGAGATGGAGCGCACGCTGCGGGCCGCCATGGCCTACGCCGCCAGCCACGGCATCACCTCGGTGCACACAAACGATGTGAAAAACGACAATGCCGAGCGCATGCTAAGCCTATGGAACCGCTTGACCGAGCGGGGCGAAAGCACGGTGCGGGCCTATCACCAGTGCTGCTTTACCAACATCGAGGGCCTGCGCAGCTTTATCGATGCCGGGTACAAAACCGGTCAGGGCAGCGACATGAACCGCATCGGCCCCATCAAGCTGTTTATCGACGGCTCGCTGGGCGCCCGCACGGCCGTTACCCGCCAGCCCTATGCCGACGACCCCAGAACCACCGGCGTGCTCTGTCTGACCCAGGCCCAGCTTGACGAGCTGGTGCGCACCGCCCACGAGAGTGGTTTTCAGGTGGCGACCCACGCCATTGGCGACGGCGGCATCGACATGGTGCTCAAAAGCTACGAGCAGGTTATCGGCCAAGGCCCCAACACCCTGCGCCACGCCATTATCCACTGCCAGATTACCGATATGCCGCTGTTAGAGCGCTTTAAGCGCAGCGACATCACTGCCCAGGTGCAGCCCATTTTCCTCCACTACGATATGCAAATTGTAGAGGACCGGGTGGGCCACGATCTGGCCATGACCTCCTATGCCTTTAACACCATGGATGAACTGGGTATCCATGTGGCCTACGGCACCGACTCCCCGGTTGAGGACCTGCACACCATAAACAACCTCCACTGTGCTGTCAACCGCCAGAACCTAAAGCGCCAGCCGGCCGAGGGCTTTAATCCCGCCGAGTGTGTGACGCTTGAGCAGGCCATCGACAACTACACCATCGGCTCGGCCTACGCCAGCTTCGACGAGGACAAAAAGGGCCGCATTCAGCCCGGCTACCTGGCCGATTTCTGCGTGCTGGACAGGGATATCTTCGCCATCGATACCTCGGAGATCATGGATGTTCGGGTGGACATGACCATCCTAGGCGGCCGGACAGTTTATACCCGGGCCTAAAACCCCACAACAAAGCGCCCCCAGTCGGGGGCGCTTTTAATTTTGCCAAAGCGGCGGGCTTGGTCTGTTAGCGTCTACCGGCCTTGCCCGTGGTCAGTTGTATGAGGTCGGTGTGGTGCAGCACATCGCGGCTTAAATAGGCAAACAGCAGTGCGGCGATAAGCTCATAAACGGTCAGCAGCAATCCGGGCACCACAAGGGTCTTGCCCCAGCCGGGATTGCTCATCGACAGCATCATAATGCCCATCAGTCCGGGCAGAATGGCCGCCACCCCAATGAGCAGATAAATGATCATGAGCAGCCCTCGGTTGATGGTGGCGCCAAAAAACCGCAGCCCCCAAACATTGATGCCCAGCAGCATGATGCAAAACCCGGTGTTGGCCAGAATAGCCGCTATCAATGTAATAGGGGAGATTCTTAGCATGATGCCTACCACCGTGTAAATCAGCACCGACTCGGCCAGCGCCTTAAGCGCCGCAAAGCCGTTATTGTAGATAAGCTTTTGCATGGGCGAATCGGGGATGAGAAAGATGTAGTGGTGGGTCAGCTCCCGGATGGGGCCGGTGACCATCATAAAGGACAGCTGCATATAGAGGGTGGCCACAAAAGTAAAGAGCAGCGCCTCGATGGGTGGCACCGACCGGCTGTTAATAAAGGTCATGCCGGCGGCGATAAACAAAATGGTAAAGGAATAGGTATCCAGCACCACAAAACGGTTTGTGCGCATGGCCTCCCGCAGGTGGCGGCCCATCAGTGCGCTGGCTCCCCAGCCCTGAACACCGCTGCCCCGGCCCTTGATGCCGCCTCCCCGGCGCAAAGCCGGATCGTTGGGGTCACCCATTTTGCGGGCCTCCCGCAGTGCGGCCGAGGTCTCGGTGGCCACCAGAACATCCTCGTAGTAGTGGCGGCCGTGGCGGCCCAGCAGTATCACGGTGCTCACAAAGAGTAGCAGATTAAGCGAAAAAAGCCCCAGTCCCACCAGAGGTCGTCCCGCCAATATGGCGCTCAGGCCCCCCGCCGTCCATCCGGCGATGGGAATGAGATAAGCATAGGTGGAGTTGAGAACGCCCAGCACAGCCCAAGCCCCCTGCTCCATGATGGCGGCCGAGCCCATTACAACCAGCGGCAGCAGCAGCGCAGCACCCAGCCCTTGGACCAACATCTTGCGCCGGGGGCTGCCGTGGCTAAAGCTATACAGCAGCACCGCCAGACCCTGAGCGGCCACCATGCTGAGAGCGTAGCCGAAAAAGAGCGAGAACGCCGCAGACCAGCCCACGCCAAAAAAGTTTTGCAAGTTGACAATCTGCGCCAGAATGGCCAGGCCGCCAAACAGGGCCATGCCCGCCTGTCGCACCATGCCATAGAACAAAATGTGGGTGGGGCTTAAAGGCGAAACAAATAAAAGGTTGACATCCGACATGGCAAAAAAGCTGCCACCGGTATCCAGCCCTTTAAGCGCGGTGCTTATCACCATGAACAAAATAAGTGCAAAGGTGCCGGCGCAAAGGGTTTCGAGGGGATAGGGCAGCAACTTGCCCATGCTGCCGGTCGGCAACCGAGCCGTCATGGTAGCGCTGCCCAACACGCCCACAATGAGCAGCGCATAAAAGGCCGTGAGCACCGGCTTGTTTTTGAGCTCATTCAGGGTGTTTTTTATCGAGGTCGCCGTGAGATAAACTAAAGCCTCCATCAGCTTTTCGCCTCCCTCCGGCCTTCGGTGATGCTAAAGAACAGATCCTCCAGGCGCTCGCCGTCCACCAGATCGGTGCGTTGGCGGGTGGCCGCAATGCGACCGTTTACCATGATGTGGGTGGTGTCCCAATCCTGCTCCATGGTGTCGATCATATGGGTGCTCACCAGCACGGCGCAGCCCGAGTCCCTAAGCTCCACCATAAGCGCCTTGAGCTCTCGGATAGCATGGGGGTCCAGCCCCACATAAGGCTCGTCAAAGACAACAGCCTTGGGCTCGGGCAACAGCGCAGCGCAGATGCTCAGCTTTTGCTGCATACCCTTAGAGAGCTCCTTACCCAGCTTGTGACGCTTGTCGTCGAGCTCAAAGCGAATCAGCAAGTCCAGCGAGCGCTCGCCCCAGCCCTCCAGCCGGTAGGCTTTGGCGATAAACTGCATATGCTCCTCCACCGTGAGCATGGGATAAACCGCCGGCGTTTCGGGCACATAGCCAAGAAGAGCCTTGGCCTCTTTAGATCGGTTCTCATAGCCAAACAGCTCAATGCTTCCCTCATGGCGCAGCAGGCCGCAGATGCACTTGATAAGCGTGCTCTTGCCCGCACCGTTGGGTCCTAGCAACACGCCGATCTCGCCCGCCTCTATGCACAGCGACACATCGTCGTTTGCCAAAAATTTTTTGCCGTAGCGCTTGGTTACATGGTCAAGATGAATCATGTCCTGCTTCTTCCTTTATATCGCCCAGATGGGCGTTGATGGTGTGTGGGAAAATGTAGCCGGGTGTTGGTTGCCAGAATACCTTAAAGTATATCAACATTTCATGAACAAATTGTGACGAAACAAGGCGGAATACCAAATTGCGCAGGGGAGCCGGATGGACAAAAATCCCATTATAAGGCGCTTTTGGGTCCATTTTACTGCCCCTTTATCCGAGCCGGCGACCTCACATTTGTCGGTTTTTAATGAAAAAACCCGATGCTTTTTGTTTGACACTGACAGTATCGTCGGGGTAAAATGCTAATCAGAACCGGTTTTATATAATAAATACCCTACATGTGAAAGGAACTTAAAAATTGAGGAATAATAAAGCAAACCGTGCCCTTATCAAAGCGGCCCGCCGGAACGGCGTCAGCCTTGAGAGCCTTTTGGGCGAGATAGAGCTGGCCATCGCCATCGGTATGGCCGACCCCGACCCCGCCGCCCAAGCCTTTTGGCGCAGCGTCCCCCGAACCGGCGATCGGCCCACCCCCGCCGAACTGGTGGAATACATAGCCGGCATGGAGCAGTTAAAGAGGGCACAATCGACCTCCGAGCTGGCCAGCTCTCTTAATATCTGTCACGCCTGATATCGAAGCGGCAGCAATTGACAAAGCTCGCCTGCCGTGCTAATGTTGAGCCTAGCATAAGGGCTTTGTGGGTGCGCATGCATTGCGCCAAAAGGGAACCGGGTGCAAATCTCGGACAGTCCTGCTGCCGTGAGAGGAGGCCTTGGTCTCCTTAAGTCGGAATACCTGCCCACAGGCGCCACCGATGCTCCACAGGGATGGAGGCGTGGCCAAAGGCGCGGCGTAAAACCGCATCAACCGCGAACCCCCGAGGGACATCGGGGGTTCTTTTGTATGAAGGGAGAGGTGCCGATGCGCATACTCATATCCGGGGGCTGCAAAAACCGCAAGTCGGACTATGCCCAGCGGCTTGCCAAAGCCATGTGCCCGCCGGACAGACCGCTTTATTATGTGGCCACTATGCGCCCGGTGGATGGCGAAGACACCGCCCGCATCCGCCGCCACCAAGCCGAGCGGGCGGGCTGGGGCTTTGTGACCATCGAACAGCCTACGGACATCCATCACCTTATAAAACGCTGCCACATGGGCGGCAGCTTTCTTATCGACAGCCTCACCGCTTTGCTGATGAACGAAATGTTTCCTCTGGGTGGCCAGCCCTTTATCGGCGCGGAGCAGAAGCTGCTTAGAGAGCTGGGACTGCTGCTGGATGCGGCCGAGCATTTGGTGGCGGTGTCCGATGGCATCTATTCAGATGCGGTGGCCTATCCCCCCCTTACCGAGGCCTACCGGCGCACGCTGGCTTATCTCGAGCGGGATTTGGCCGCCCGCTGCGAGGTGGTTTTGGAGGCCAGCTTTGGCCATATCATCTTCCACCGGGGCCAAGAGGCCGTCCGGTCTATTCTAAAGGAGGCGGGGCTATGACCCTTATATTCGGCGGAGCCTATCAGGGCAAGACCAACTGGGCGCTTCACCACGCATGGGAGGGCGACTCACCCAGAATTTTCTGCTGCAATGCGCGTTCTCCCCATATCGACCCGGAGGCCGACATCATCAACGGCCTGCATCTCTATTTGCTGGCCCTCGTCCGAACCGGCATCGACCCGGTGGACCGGCTGACTGAGCTGCTGCCTGACCTTGAGGGCAAGATTGTCCTCTGTGACGACATCACCTGCGGCGTGGTGCCCACCGACGCCGAGGCCCGTGCCCACCGTGAGGCGGTGGGCAGGGCACTGTGCTTGCTGTCGGGTCGGGCCAGGCGAGTGGTGCGGGTGTTCTGCGGCATTGGCACCCAGCTAAAACCCTAATATAAAGGAGAGATACCCATGGACGGGCGCAAATTTGTAGCCTCTTACAGCGGCGGCAAAGACTGTATGTTGGCCATTCATCGGGCCATGGCTTCGGGGCTTAAGCCCGTGGCCTTTATCATTATGCACAACGAGGCCCGCCAACGCAGCTGGTTTCACGGCATTACCGAGGTGGGCATCGAACAGGTATCCCAGGCGGTGGGCGTTCCCATCTGGCTTATCAAAACCGAGGGGCCGGCCTACACCGAAAACTTTGAGCGGGCACTTATCAAAGCCCGGGAGGCCGGGGCCGAGGTCTGTGTGTTCGGCGACATCGATGTACTGGCCCACCACGACTGGTGTACGGCCCGATGTGCCGCTACCGGTCTCGAGGCGCTGTTCCCCCTTTGGGGTGAGAGCCGCAAAAGTGTTGTGTACGAGCTTATTGACGCCGGCTTTAAAGCCCGCATCACGGTCATTGACCTTGAGCGGATGGACGGGCGCTTTTTAGGCCAAACCCTAACCCGGGAGCTGGCCGACCAAATCGAGGCCGAGGGGGCCGATATCTGCGGAGAGAACGGCGAGTATCACACCTTTGTCTACGACGGGCCGATGTTTCTCCACCCGGTCAATCTGCCCTTTGGTTCACCAGTCACCGAAAAAAACCGCCTTATCCTTCCGGTGAATGCCTAGGAGCTAACCGCTTTCTGAGAGCCGCAGGTAGTATGGCGCTCTTTTTTATGTTATACTTAAGTTCTTAAAAGAGGGTGTTTTTATCGCCCTAAGAGGAGGCGAGACCCGTGCGCGACACCTCCCACACCATCCTTTGCGCCTCGGCCGCCGACCTTTCCTCGGTGGCGGCGGGCAGCGTGGCACTGATGGTTACCTCACCGCCCTATCCCATGGTGGCCATGTGGAACGACAGCTTTTCTGCCCAGGACCCGGCCATCGGGGCAGCCCTTGCGGCCGGCCGGCCCGAGGAGGCTTTTGAAGGCATGCACCGGCTGCTGGACAGGGTTTGGGCCGAGGTCGACCGTCTGCTGATGCCCGGCGGCATTGCCTGCGTCAACATCGGGGATGCCACCCGCACCGAGGGGGGAGATTTTCGGCTTTTTTCTAACCACAGCCGGGTGATATCGGCCTTTTTAAAGATGGGCTATCTGCCGCTGCCCGACATCATCTGGCGCAAGCCCACCAACGCCCCCAACAAATTTCTGGGCTCGGGTATGTATCCTCCCGGCGCCTATGTGACCTTTGAACACGAATACATCCTCATTTTCCGCAAAGGAAGTAAACGGGCCTTTCATACCGCCAGCCAAAAACAAAACCGCCGCCGCAGTGCCTACTTTTGGGAGGAGCGCAACCGCTTTTTCACCGACCTGTGGGAGCTTACGGGCACCGGCCAAAACATGGGGGCGGCCAGATCCCGCAGCGGGGCGTTCCCGTTGGAGATAGCCCACCGGCTCATTCTCATGTTTTCGGTGCAGGGCGATGTTGTGCTCGATCCCTTCGGCGGCACCATGACCACGGCCCGGGCTGCCATGCAAAACGGGCGCAACAGCCTGTCGGTGGAGATTGAACCCACGCTCTGCCGGCGGTATGGCGAGGCGCTTCTACAGGAGCAGAAGCCCCTTGCCCTCCGCACTGCCGACCGCATACGCACACATATGGATTTTGTGGCCCAGCGGCGTGCAGCCGGCGATGACAAGTGGTATATCAATAGACCCCACGGTTTCGAGGTGAAAACCCGGCAGGAAACCGCCCTCTACATACCCACACTCAAACAGATCATCCGGGAGGGTGAGGGTATTTTTCGCTGTAATTACACTTAAAGCGGCATTCCTAAACCAAACATATGGAGGTCACCCATGAAGCAGCTTCTCCTCATTATAGACGGCATGGCCGACCTGCCCTGCGCAGCCTTGGACGGTCGCACCCCCCTCGAGGCCGCCCACACCCCTCATCTTGACAGCATGACAAGCCTAGGTAGTATAAGCACCACGCCGCCCGGCTTTGCCACCGACAGCCAAAACTGCATTCTCAGCCTACTCGGTCTGCCGCCCGAGCATATTCCCCGGGGCCGGGCCTACCTCGAGGCGGTGGCCGCCGATCTGCCGCTTGAGGAGGACGATTTGTTGCTGCGGCTAAATTTTGTAGGGGTTGAACAGGGCCGGGTGGTGCGCAACTGCCTGCCCTTTGACGAACCTCTGCCCGAGCTGGAGGGCCTTCATTTTCTCCCCACCTCGCCCGGACGGGGGCTGCTCAGGCTGCCCGGTCAGGCGGCCTTTCATCCCGAGCTTGTCTGCCATGCCCCCCATGAAAATATGGGCGCACCCATCGAGGCGCTGATGCCCTCGGGCGGCGGGCCCGCCCAAATGTTAGCTAATGCCGCCCTCTCGCTGCTTGCCCGCACCGGTGGTACGGTGAGCTTTATTGTTTGGGCACCCTCGGTGCGCGCGATACTACCCACCTTTAGGACACTGCGGGGCATGACCGGGGGCGTGGTTACCGGCACACCGGTGGTAGAGGGCATGGCTCTTGCCATGGACATGGCTTTGCCCCGGGTGGAGGGGGCCACCGGCGACACCGACGCCCGGCTGGACGCCAAACTGGATGCCGCCCTCTCGCTGCTGCCCGGCTACGATTTTGTGCTGCTGCATCTTAATGGTGCCGATGAAGCCGGACACCGCCGAGATGCGCAGGCCAAGGCCGACTTTCTCTCTCGGGTGGACCGGGAGATTATCGGCCCGCTGCTAAAAGCGGGTCTCGACCGTCCGCTGGTGGTCCTAAGCGACCACGCCACTGTTTGTGAAACCGGTGGGCACCACCCCATGCCGGTGGAGGTTTGGGGTTTTTCGCCCGCAGGCAATCTGCCCGAAATCCGCACACTGCTGCCCGCCACCGTACGGCCTATTTAAAGCCGGCGTTCGACAAAGACAAGGAGGCCAACCATGGACAAAGGCTATATACACATCTATACCGGCGACGGCAAGGGCAAAACAACCGCCGCCTTTGGGCTGGCACTGCGGGCGGCCGGAGCCGGACGCCGAGTGTTTATCGGCCAGTTTATTAAGGATATGGACTACCACGAGGTGGTCCTTATCCGCGAGAGGATACCCGAAATTACCGTGGAGCTGTTTGGCACCGGGGCGGGCTGCCTTATCGAGCGACAGGGCGGCGAGGAGGACATACGCTGCGCCCGGGCAGGGCTTGATAGGATTAAAGAGGTGCTGCTGTCGGGGGAATATGGCATGGTCATCCTCGACGAGGTGACCGTAGCCATGGCTCTCGGGCTGCTCAGCGAAGAGGCTATTGCCGAGGTGATGGCACTGCGCCCCGACCCGATCGAGCTTGTTCTCACCGGACGACGGGCCACCCAGCGGCTGATGGACATGGCCGATTTGGTCACCGACTGCAAAGAGATTAAGCACTACTATGCCACCCAGGGCCTGCTGGCCCGAGACGGCATTGAGCGATAAGGCGATATCATAACAACAAAAGGAGAATGGTCATGAAAAAGAGCCTGATGGTATTAGGGACAGCCTCGGGGGTGGGAAAGAGCACGGTGGCGCTGGCCCTATGCCGGTACCTGCGGGATAAAGGCCTGTCGGTGGCGCCCTTTAAGGGACTTAATATGGCCCGCCACGGCAGATCCACCAACACGGGGGAGGTCATCGGCCAGGCCCAGTATAGCCAGGCCAAGGCCTGCGGCATAGCCCCCACCGGGCTTATGAACCCCGTATTTCTCCGGGTGGGCACCCAGGGTACCGACCTGCTGCTAAACGGCATTTATCACAGCACGCTGCCCGCCGGGCGGGCGAGTGAGCACACCGAACTTATGCGCCGCACCGCCTGCGAGGCTTACGATGCGCTGAGCGCCCAGTACGATGTGATCGTGATGGAAGGCTCGGGCAGCTGCGCCGAGTTTAACCTGAAAGATCAGGATGTGGCCAATCTCTTTATGGCCGATTACGCCGACGCCGATATTATCCTCGTGGCCGACATCGACCGTGGGGGCGTCTTTGCCTCGGTGGTGGGCACTTTGGGCCTTATGGACGAGCAGAACCGCCGCCGGGTCAAAGGAGTTATCATCAACCGCTTTAGAGGCGACCCCGCCCGGCTGGAGGAGGCCAAACAGCACCTTGAGTTTATCACCGGAACGCCGGTGCTGGGCATTGTGCCCTATTTTGAGCCGGGTATCGAGGCTGAGGACGACCTGGGTGGCGGTCAGGGGAACACCGAGGGCATACTGGATGTGGCCGTGATACACAGCCCTAACATGGCCTCGCTTAACGATATCATGCCCCTTGCGGTCACCCCCGGCATTGGGGTACGGCATATCCGCATGGCGGCCGAACTGGGCAGCCCCCATCTCATCTTTTTGCCCGGCCTGTACAGCTCGCTGGAGGACGCCCGCCATGTGATGGACAGCGGCATCGGCGCAGCCATTTTGCGGGCCTACGATGCGGGCAGCACCATCTTTGGCATCTGCGGCGGGCTTCAGATGCTGGGCCGGCGCCTGTATAATCCCCACAACATTGAAGGCGACATACCCGAAACAGCGGGGCTGGGGCTGTTTGACTACACCACGACCTTTACCAGCGAGAGAGTTGTGCGCGCCTCAGTTGGAGAGGCTCTGCTCGAGGGCAAGACCTTTGCCATAGCCGGACGGGAGACCCACTGTGGCCACACCGATTACGGCGACGCGGCACCTTTTACCACCTTTTCGGAAGACGGCAGCCCCACCGGCGTGTCCGACCCCGACCGGCGGCTCTATGCCACCTATGTCCACGGTATCTTCGAGAGTCGGGACTTCACCCAGACGCTGGTGGATAGCCTGCTGCGGCGCTACTGCCCGGGCGAGCGCATTGTGGTGCCCAGCTACGCCGACTACCTCACCGAGCGGTACGACGCCATCCGCGATACGGTTATCGGGGCGCTTGAGTTGTCGCCTCTGGGCTTTTAAGGGATGGCGATACGGGCACTGTTTGGCATATCTGCCATGCTCACCGGCTACCTCTTTGACCTTGCAGTGGGGGATCCCGTGTGGTTCCCCCACATGGTGCGCCTGATGGGTGGCGCCATCCGGCTGACAGAGGGGCTTATCCGTCCCCTTTGCAAAAACCGACCCGGCCCGTTGCTGCTGGGTGGTACACTGATGGCGGCGCTGATTGGCTTGGGCAGTTACTTAGGGGCAGCGGCGCTGATTAAGGCGGCCGAGGGTCTGCATGCGCTTTTGGGCTTTGGAGTGATGGCCTTTTTGGCCTATCAGAGCCTTGCCACCCGCGACCTGATTAAAGAAGGGCGGGCTGTGGCCCAATGGCTTGAGCAGGGCGACCTCGAGGGGGCTCGGCGGCAGGTGGGGCGCATTGTGGGCCGAGATACCGCTGCCTTAGATGAGGCCGGCGTGGTGCGAGCCACGGTGGAAACCTTGGCCGAAAACCTCTCCGACGGCATTGGCGCACCTATGTTTTACGGTTTTATGTTAGGCGTGCCCGGTGCGGTGTTTTATAAGGCGGTCAACACGCTCGATTCCATGGTGGGCTATAAAAATTCCCGCTATCTCTATTTTGGCAGGGCCTCGGCACGATTGGACGATGTGTTGAACTTTCTGCCTGCCCGGCTGTCGGCCCTCTGCCTTGTGGCCGTCTGCCCGATCATGGGTCTTAGCGCCGGTCGGGCGCTGCATATTTTGCGGCGGGACGGCGGCAACCACACCAGCCCCAATTCGGGCCGGACCGAAGCGGCCATGGCTGGGGCGCTGGGCATAGAGCTCGGGGGCGGCAGCGCCTACGAGGGCTTGTGGGTGGACAAGCCCACCCTCGGAGACGCCCTGTATCCCCCCGGGGTGGAGCATATTCATGTGGCTTGCACGCTGGTGTGGCTGAGCTCGTTGCTGATGGCGGGCATGGGAGCGCTGGCCTTTTTAGTATTGGAAGGGTGGGTGAGAGGCCTGTGAGAAGGGCGCATGGCGGAGACATCTACGGCCTTAACCGGCCCGATATTTTAGATTTTTCGGTAAACACCAATCCCCTGGGCATGCCGTCCAGGGTGGCCGAGGCGATGCGGGGTGCGGTGGAACAAGCCCATATCTATCCCGACGCTCATAACCGGGCTCTCGTGGCGGCGCTGGCCGAATACGAGGGGCTGCCTGCCTCTTGGGTGCTCCCGGGGGCCGGCGGTGCCGAGCTGATTTATCGATTTGCCTATGCCACCCGGCCTCGGCGGGCCATGATACCGGCCCCCACCTTTTCGGAATACGCCGAGGCACTAAGCATGACCGACACCCGCATCGATTTTTACGCCTTAAGCCCCCGGTCGGGCTACGAGCTGGATCTGCGCATCTGCGGACGCATCACCCCCGAAATCGACGCCCTGTTTCTTTGCAACCCCAACAACCCCACCGGCACAGTGGCCGACCCTCAATTGATTGATCAGGTGGCCAACGCCTGCAAAAATGCCGGGGCGCTGCTTTTTGTTGACGAGTGCTTTATCGACTTTGTGGAGGGCGTGCCCAGCGTAAAGCCGCTGCTAGAGCGCTATCCCAACCTGATTATTCTGCGAGCCCTCACCAAAAACTACGCCATGGCCGGGGTGCGGGTGGGCTATGTTCTTTCGGCCAATCGGCGGCTTTTAGAGCGCATGAACAGGGCCGGCCCACCTTGGCAGATTTCTGCCTTTGCATCGGCCGGGGCCATTGCGGCGTTGGGCTGCCGTGGCCATATAGAGATGGCCCGGGAGCTGATGGCCATCGAGCGTCCCTGGCTTTGTGCGGCGCTTAGCGAGCTTGGCCTTAAGCTTTCTGCCAAAAGCCAAGCAAACTACCTGCTGTTTGAGGCCCCTATCACCGACCTGCGAGAGCGGATGATTGCCCGGGGCATTCTGATTCGCAGTTGCGCCAACTATCGCGGATTGCCCCAAAACAGCTACCGGGTGGCCATCAAGCAGCGCAGCGAGAATGTGCGCCTAATCGAAACACTTAAATCAGCGCTGTCCGAAGCTGGTTTTTAAATGACCAATTTTTTGTTTTAATTCCAAAAAAGACACGGAGTAAAATCCGTGTCTTTTTTTGTGGTGCGGGGCAAACTAAAAAGCCTGAAAAAATTCGGGCTAAAAAATTGGCCGACTGCACGGCCCCCACAGGAGGAACCCCCTATGGCAGAAAAACATTCTGACCGCTACGGTTATGAGCGTTATATCCAGATGGGGCTTTACAGCAGCCCGCCCTTCCCGGTGGATGCCTTGCGCCCCACCTCAAGCAGGCTGCAGCGCTCTCGCTCCAACAGGGGGATTGCGGGCATTTATCTCGACCCCCACCATCCCTTTGCCAATCAGGAAGAGTAGAAAAAACCGAAAAAACCCTGCCGGGTCGGGCTAAGTGCCCGGCCCGGCAGGGCGTTGGCTATAAAAGCAAAAAATGAAAAAGTATATTAAAGTTCAGCGCTCTCAAGTGCATACAGACTACTGGGCAAAGTGTTTGCCCAGCTCAATAATGACCCAGGCAGCCTTTTCCATGGACTGAATAACCGCCAGCTCATGGGGGCCGTGGGCATTTAGGCCGCCGGTGAACAGGTTGGGGGTGGGGCAACCCTTAAAGGTGATTTGGGCGCCGTCGGTGCCGCCCCGCACCGGCTCGACCACTGGGGTCATGCCGAGCTTTTGCATTACGGTTTTGGCTGCGTCTACAATCTCCTGCTTGTCCTTGAGCACCTCGTACATATTCTGATATTGGTCGGTAATGGTCATCTCCACCAGCTTTTGACCATATTTGGTGTTGATAAAGTCGGCTATGGCCAGCACCACGGCTTTTTTATGTTCGAGTTTATCCCGGTCGTGGTCGCGCAAAATCATATTGGCGGTTACCAGCTCCACGCTGCCCTGCACCTGACTGAGGTGATAAAAGCCCTCGTAGCCCTCGGTGTGCTCGGGGCATTCGGCCTCGGGGAGCATGGACAAAATAAGCCCAAAGACCTTAACGGCGTTAATCATAGTATTTTTGGCCCAGCCGGGATGCACGCTGACGCCCGTGACCTTAATGGCCACCTTGGCCGCATTAAAGGTCTCGTAGGCCAGTCCACCCTCCTCGCCGCCGTCTATGGTGTAGGCAAAATCGCAGCCCCAGCCCGCCACATCAAAGTGGCCGATGCCGGTGCCGATCTCCTCGTCGGGGGTAAAGGCTACGCGGATTTCGCAGTGGGGAATCTCGGGGTTTTCGATAAAGTACTCGCAGGCCGCCATAATTTCGGCAATGCCGGCTTTGTCGTCGGCGCCGAGCACGGTGGTGCCGTCGGTGACGATGAGGTCGCAGCCCTTATACTTCTTTAGCGCCGGAAAGCGGGATACCTCGGTGGTCAGGCCGCTGGCGTCTCCAAGATAGATGTCCCCGCCGTTGTAGTTTTCGATGATGCGGGGCTTTATATCGGTTCCGCTGAAGCCGGGAATGGTGTCGTAATGGGCCATAAAGCCCACCACAGGGCCTTTTTTGTCGGTGTTGGCGGACAAAACGGCGGTTACAAAGCCAAACTCATCGGTTTTAACCTGCTGCATCCCCAGCTCGTTAAGCTCCTTTTCAAGCAGGCGGGCCATATCCCACTGCTTCTTTGTGGAGGGGCAGCCGGTGGCCGTGTCGTCGGCCATGCTGTCGATGGCAACATAGCGAAGAAAGCGCTCAATCATTTTATCACGGTTCATAAGTGGCACCTCTCTGTGGTTTTATAGAGTTCTGCTTATAGTATACCACGCCCGACCATGTGGGCAAAGCGTCTTTAGACGAAAAAAACCCTCCTGCTCCCAGCAACCCAAACCGCCTTGAAGGTTGACAGATACCGGGCCTTCAAAAGCAGCACAGTGCATAGAAACACCCCCATATTTTTGTGTATTAATGCGGCGCGGGCCAAGCATTTTATAGAGTCTCTTAATCAAAATTTGTGCTATGATAATGGGGATAGTACAACAGGGACAACCGCGGGTCACCCCGCGGTCCTGTTTGTGGAGAGGTGGTTTTAGCTATGTCCCAACAAAAGGGCGTTATTGTTAATCGAGCAGGTGAGGTGCCTCTGTACCGGGTAGCCATGGTCATGGCCATGGGTTTGGGGTTTGGCGCCTTTATTTCCCCCATGATCACCATTTTGCTCGCCATGGGGATGGATACCGTGACCATAACGGTTTGCCGCACCTTGGTGGTGGGGGTTACCCTCATGCCCACCATCATTTTAAAAAAGGAGGTCAGAGAGGAACTGAGCCACCTTCGTGGGAGCATCCTTTTGGCCTTTGCAATCTACTGTTTAACCAAAACTGCCGGCTTTCTGCTGTATGCCGAAGCCCTCAGAGCCGGCGCTCAGGCCTTTACGGTGGCCACGCTCACAAACACCTCTCCCGTCTGGCTGGTGCTGCTTCTGTTTGTGTTCTACAAAGAAAAAACCCCCTGGCAGTCCATGATCGGTATTGCCATCTGTATTCTGGGCGTCTTTTATGTAGGCCGCGAAAATATTGCCCAGCTCGGAGGAGACATCATTTCGGTGGTGTTTGGCCTCAGCGGCGCTGCCGTCAATGCCATCAACACGCTATCGGGCCGCACGCTGCGCCAAAAGATGAGCTTTAACACCCTCATGGGGTCGGGCTATCTTGTCAGCTCAGTGCTGGCTTTGATCTACGCCCTCTTCGTGGGCGCCAACTTCTATGTGCCCAGGCAGAGCCTGCTTCCCTTGGCTTTTCTGTCCTTAGGCTGTACCCTCATCGGGCACTCCAGCAGCATCTGGGCGGTCAAATATGTCAACCCGGTCACTTTGTCGCTTGTCAACCTCTGCAGCCCCTTCCTCACGGCGATAACCGCCTATTTCCTGCTAAATCAGGTGCCCAATTCGGGTATGCTGGGCGGTGCGGTGCTGGTGGTGAGCGGCCTTATTATCAAAACCGTTGCCGACCATCGGGTTCATGTGCGGCAGTCCACCCCGCCCATTGAGGATTCGTCCGACGAGACGGCGAGCCTTACCGAGGCTACGCCCGAGCGTTCCGAGACCACGCCCGAATTCTCCGAGGCATAGTCTCCAGCCAACCCGACCATCTCGCCCCTCGGCACGCCTTAAGTCTTGGCAGCCGGGGGGCGAATCGATTGGATTTTTTGTTATAATATCGGTATTGGGTGTGCGACTATGGTATAATGCTTACCAAAACCCTGCAAGCAGGAGCCAATAAAAGAGCTCCTGTACGCAAACTATCCCCACGGAGGCGGTTGCTCTGAGTTGGCCCTTTGTTCTTTTGTATGGTGTTGCGTTTTTAAATCTTATAGCCATTTTTGTGCTTATTTTTATAGAGAAGGCCGAACCCAGTGCGGTTGCGGCCTGGGCACTGCTTTTTGCTTTGCTGCCGGTGCTTGGGCTTTTGCTCTACCTGTTTTTTGGCAGCACATTACAGGTTAAGCTTATGTCCTACCGATACCGGCTGCGGGAGATCGAGCGCCAGTATGGCGAGGTGCTGCGTGAGCAGGTCAGAGAGATTAAAAGCCGTGAAATCATCTTTAACGACCCCGCCGTAGAGCCTTACCGGGACATGGTGGTGATGAATGCCCGTCACGGCGGCGCCATCTACACACAGGACAACACGGTGGAGCTGTTTGTAACCGGCGAGGAAAACTTCTCTCGTATGTTTGCCGATATTGAGGCCGCCACCGAAAGCGTGGATGTGCTCTATTTCATTTTTAAAGGGCGGGACAAAATAGGCCGGGCTTTTCTCTCGCTGCTGGCTCGCAAGGCTAGAGAGGGTGTTCGGGTGCGGCTCTGCTACGATATGCTCGGCTACCCCACCGGCCGCTACCGGGACTTTAAGATACTCACCGATGCCGGCGGGCAGGTTTATCCCTATATGCCCTCGGTGGGGCGCACCTTTGTGCTGGCCAACTACCGTATGCATCGCAAAATCGTCATTATCGACGATGCTATTGCCTACACCGGCGGCTTTAATGTTGGCGACGAATATATGGGCGAGCATCGCAAAAAGACCCCCTGGCGGGACACCGGTATACGCATCACCGGCACGGCGGTCTGGTTGCTTAAGCTGCGCTTTTTGTCGGACTGGACCTTTGTGGATCAGCAGCACAAAAGATCCCTCCGGGCGGGGCGGGGAGAGCTTGTGCGGGAGTTTAAAAGCCGCTTAGGGGCTCGCCGCCCAAAGGCTCGGCCTGAACCGGGCGAGCCCGGCAACGACCGGCCGCAGCCCGCCGAACCTCAACCCTCAGAGCAGCAGCTCTCCGAGTCTCAGCTCGCCGAGATTCAGCTCTCCGATCCGGCAGCGTATGAGACGGCTTTGCCCCTGGTTGCCAACGCAGCAGACCAGAGGCCGGGCCGGGTGGGGGTGCAGATTGTGTCCAGCGGGCCGGACAGCGAACACCAATATATGCGAGACTGCTATATGAAGCTGGCTACCTCGGCCCGGGAGTACCTCTACATCCAATCCCCCTACTTTGTACCGGGCGAATCGCTCTATAACGCCATCGCCCAGGCGGCGGCCTCGGGGGTGGATGTGCGGCTTATGCTGCCCAAAATCCCCGACTTTCCGCTGCTGCAGGCCGCCTCTATGTCCTACGCCCGAGATCTGATGCGCTCGGGGGCCCGGGTGTATATCTACGAAGGTTTTCTCCACGCCAAGAGCTGGGTGATCGACGATGTGGTCTCCTCGGTGGGCACCACCAATGTCAATCTGCGAAGCTTTATGCTCAACTACGAGGTCAACGGCGTGTTTTACGACACCGACTTTGCCCGCCGCTGCCGGCAGGTGTTTGAGGAAGACCTCAAACGCTGTGTGCCGCTGGAGCTATCCACCTATGGTTTTGTCGCCCGGGCTTTTCAGACTCTCTGCCGACTTGGAGGGCCGCTGATGTAAACGGCCACCCAATAAAAAAGCCCGCCGTGTTATTGGCACGGCGGGCTTTTTTTACT
>DBQC01000025.1 GCA_002305075.1 Ruminococcaceae bacterium UBA1404
GCTGGTGTCGAAAGAAGTTAAGATACCCTGACAAGGAGCAGGGCGAGCGTGAGGCTATGCAAATAGAAATCAGATTTGGTAAGGTGTACCCGCAGGCTTTGTTTGATGGACTCCCGCCTGATTGGGAAGTGACTGACGAGTACCTAATTATTGACGACCAGACAGTAGATGAGCCTGTTGATATACTCACTTGTGAAATCGAGTACCATCTCGATGAGAGTATCAACATACAAAGGGAGATTGCTATAAGCAATTTGGAAACATGGCTTGAGGAAAAAGACCCGCAGGCTTGTAAGGCATTGATAGCTCTGTCTGGTTGCTGATAAAACGAGAGCCCTCCCAGAAGAAATTACCTTCCGAGAGGGTTTTTACATGGGTCGACTACAAAAGCCCCACCAGTACGAACTTCCTATTGATTTTTAGGAGCGTAATCTATATAATAGTAGGGTACATAAAAATATTCGTATACGAAAACGGAGGTAGACCCTATGTTAACAGTAAGTGATGTTGCTAAGCAACTCAAAGTCACAGCACAGTATATAAGGACTTTGCTACGCAAAGGAGATTTACAGGCCGAAATGGTTGGTAAGCAGTGGATTATACAGCCTGAGGCTGTCGAAAAATACATTAAAGACTTTAATGTCGTGGTAGAGCCTGACGACCGCCCAAATAAAAGCAGTCAATTACCTGAAATTATTGCCCTCAGCTTCTTCTCTGGAGCTATGGGGCTTGATATAGGTTTAAGAAAAGGCGGGATTGAGCCTATACTCGCCTGCGAGGTTGACAAGTACTGCCGTATGACTATAGCAGCCAATAATCCTGATATAGCCCTTATAGGCGATATAAACAAATACTCAGCAGATAAAATACTTGAATTTGCTGGCGTTCCTAAAGGCAGAAAAATTGATGTCATTGTTGGAGGTCCACCTTGTCAGGCGTTTTCATCTGCAGGCTCTCGTAGAGGTCTGGATGATGACCGTGGAAATGTGTTTCTTACTTTTGTTGACCGTATAGTCGAAATACAACCTACATACGCAGTAATCGAAAACGTAAGAGGGCTACTGTCTTCTCCATACCCATATTCAGATGATTTGACTTTTGAAGAATGTGTGAAGGCAGGAATTGAGCCAATAAAAGGCGGAGCACTACTTCACATCCTCAGACGACTTCGTGAAGCAGGATATACTGTTTCATTTGAGTTGTACAACGCTGCAAACTTTGGAGCTCCTCAGATACGTGAACGTGTCGTAATAATTGCATATAAAGGTAGCGAGAAGGTTGGATACTTAACACCTACACACTCCGACAATGAAGCGTACGGACTGCCTAAGTGGAATACTCTCCGTACGGCTCTAAATCAGCTACCCGCAGATATTGAGCATCATCATGTAGATTTCCCTGAGCAAAGATTGAAATTTTACAGGATGCTTACTGAAGGCCAGTACTGGCGTAACTTACCGTTAGAAGCACAGAAAGAAGCTATGGGCAAGTCATTCTATCTTGGTGGTGGAAAAACTGGTTTCTTCCGTAGACTTGCTTTCGATAAGCCTTCACCAACACTTGTTACACATCCTGCTATGCCAGCTACTGATTTATGCCATCCTATAGAGGACAGACCTCTTAGCGTCGAGGAGTATAAAGTCATTCAAGGATTTCCTCTTGATTGGAAGATATGTGGCTCTATTGTCGAGCAGTACAAGCAAATCGGTAATGCCGTGCCGATAAAACTGGGTGAAGCTATTGCTAAGAAAATATTAGACCACATGAACGGCAAGAAGGCAGAAATACCCGCAGGCTTCAAATTTTCAAGGTATATAAATACTGATGAGGTTTCGTGGGAGAGAGAAGCACGTAAAGGGATAATCCATGAGGTAGAGCAACTATCCATAATATAAAACGAATGAAACGTCAGCAGTCTATCAGATTGCTGACGTTTTATATTAGTACAAGTCTTGTAATCTTGCTCTTGTATCGGCTCCTACTTCTTGTGCTATCTCTAATACGATGTCGTAAGTTCCTTCTCCTCCAAGGGTATCCCAATAATCACGTCCTATTAAGACGACTGGGTCAGCTCGAAAATTGAATATACCCATAGGTGGGTTATGTGCGTATGTAGTTCGGTCTTCACCGTAAGGATTGTAGTACAGTCCAAAGTATACTCTACAGGTTGGGTCTGCAAATAAAAGGCGCAGCATATCCTGTTTGGCTACGGCTGTTTGGTCGATGTTAGGCTTGACGGTCTTGATGCTCATAAAATTATTGATGCCGTCTTTTACCCACCATAGGTCTGATATTACATGGTGTGTTACTAATACTCCTGTTCTTGGAGCTCTTGATATTTCAGCTACCGTAACGTCCCAACTATGTGCTGAGCTGCCCGCTCTAAGTGAGTTCATGTGGGCGTTTATTGCTGCGTCGATACCTGAATCAATACGAATTTCTGTTTGCTTTTGGCGTGAAGCTTCTGTGGCACCTCCAGCCAATGCAACTACTTTACTAATTTCTTCTATTACACGCTGTCCAAAAGATGTCGAAAAAGAGCGTTCAAACCTGCTCCAAAAGAGAGCTTCGTCCGATAAAAGAGCCGCATGGAAAGGTCGATAGGTTTCTGCATTATCTAATCTGCGTATTGTATTTAGAACGCAGTTGCGGAACTCATCTGCTATTATAGCTCGATATTGTGCTTCCATTTATATAATCCCCCTTTGTTAAATACTGGTAGTGATTATATGATAACACTTATCGGCTTTAATTTCTACAGTAAAAAATATTTTATGATAAGAAGTGACTTGTAAATAACTTTCTTCTTATTATATAGTGTTTGTTAATCGGCCTAAGATTTTTTATCGAAGTGAATTATGCACGAAAAACAGACCCTCTGAGGGCAGATAAAACGCTCCGAGAGGGTTATTACTTCTATTACGATTCTGACGTGTCCCCGCACTCCAGTTGCAGCATTACAGAAACAGGTACATAGTTATTCAATTGCTTATTACGTCCTAAAGTTCCCACAGGTTCAAAAGTGACATACCTCGCAAAGTACTTAAAATTAAAGATTTCTATATGTCTTTGCGTTGTATTCCCACTATAACCTCGACGTGCGCACTTCTCGGGAACATATCCACCGGCTGCACCAGGCGTGCGGTGTAGCCCTGTCGGTCAAACAGCGCTGCGTCTCGGGCGGCGGTAGCGCTGTTGCAGGACACCATGACCACCCGCTCGGGAGCCATTTTCGCGATGGTGCCAATCAGGGTAGGGGACAGGCCCTTGCGGGGCGGGTCCACCAGCACCACATCGGGGCGCAGGCCCACAGCGGCAAGATCTTGGGCAGCCTTGGCGGCGTATCCGGTGATAAATCGTGCATTGGTAATGCCGTTAATGGCGGCATTTCGCCGTGCGTTTTCTATAGCCTCGGGCACAATATCCACCCCAATAACCTGTCCGGCCTTGTGAGCAAGACTTAGGCCGATGGTGCCCGCCCCGCAGTAGAGGTCTACAACAACCTCGCTGCCACTAAGGTTGCAAAGCTCGCCCACCCGCTCATAAAGCAGCTGGGCAGCGCTGCGGTTTACCTGATAAAAAGACTCGGCCGACAGCTCAAAGCGCAGTGCGCAGAGCCGGTCTTCGAGCAAGCCGTCGCCATAGAGGAGATGGGTTTTATCCCCTAGCACTACATTGGTGCGGCGGGTATTCTCGTTTAGCACAATGGTAGAGATCTCTTGATGAGTTTGTCGCAGTTCGGACACAAAGGCGTCCGCATGGGGCAGGGTAGAGCCGTTTAGCACAAGGCAGAGCATCACCTCGCCGGTGGCTTCTCCCATGCGCAAAAACAGTGCCCGCACAAGGCCGCGGTGCTCGGACTCGTCATAGACGCTTAGGTTGTGGCGGCTGATAAAATCCACCACGGTGCGACGAATGCACGAGAACAGCTCGGGCTGGAGCAGACAGTCGGAGTGCGGGACAATCCGGTGGGAACGGCGGGCATAAAAACCGGCCACCACCTCCCCGTTAGGGGAGCGGCCAATGGGATAGATGGCCTTGTTTCGGTAGCGCATGGGATTGGGGGAGGGAAGAATAGGCAACACCTCGGCGGTGACACCTCCGATGCGGCGCATATTCTCGGCCACCCATCCGGCCTTGATGGCGCACTCTGCTTCGTAGCTAATGTGGCGCAAGCTGCAACCACCGCAGCGTGGATAGACGGGACAGTCGTTTTCACACCGCAGCGCAGAGGGATGCTCAATCTCCTCGGCAATACCATAGCAAAATCGGGACTGCACCTTGACAATGCGGCAGCGCACCCGGTCGCCGGGGGCGGTAGTGGGTACAAACACCGCCATGCCTTGATAGCGGCCCACCCCGTTACCCTCGGTATTGATGTCGGTGATGTCTAGGGTGATAAGATCATTTTTCTTCACAGAGGTCTCCTTAAATAAGTCCAAACGAGCGCAGCAGCAGCACGCCGCCAAAGATGGTGAACACCGAGCAGAAGGTGCTGAGCACCACAATTTCTCCGGCCAGCTCACTGTCGCAACCCATGTTTCGGGCAATAATAAAGCTTGTGGTGGCCACCGGCGCTGCGCTAAGAATGTACAGCGAACCCAGTTCAGGCCCTCTAAAGCCCAGCCAGACCAGCACAGGGGTTATCATCAGCGGCAGCGCCACCAGACGCACAAGGACGGCCACCGAGTTAAGCATGCGGTTTTGCCGCGCATTCTCAAAACTAAAATGAGCGCCCAACGCCATCATGGCCAGCGGCCCCGAGGCATTGGCCAGCTCGCCCACCGGGGACATCACGATGGCGGGAAGCTTGATGTTTAGCAGCGAAAAACCAAGCCCGAATATCGTGGCCAAAATGAGTCGGTTGGTAATAATCTGCTTAAACAAGCCCATAACATTTACTTTTTTGCCGCCATTATCACCATAAAGCGAAAGTACAAGAACAGCCATCAGATTAAACAGCGGCACCGAAGTGGCCACAATCAGGGTCATGGGCAGCATATTCTGCTCACCAAACAGGTTGCGGCCCAACGGCAGACCCAAAATAACAGCGTTGGTGCGAAAGCTCGCCTGAATTAGCGTGCCCAACTTAGGGCGCTCCTTGACAAATAGCGGAAAAACCAAGGCTCCCACCAGCAGCTCAAACAAGATGAGCACCGTCATGGCTCCTATAAGTACGGGATTAAAGTTCTCGGCAATATTGGAGTTATAGGTGGTGCGAAACAACGAGCAGGGCAGCGCAAAATCAAAACAAAAGCGGTTAAAAATCTCGGCAAATCCTTCGGGTAACCAGCGCTTTTGCCTGATCAAATAGCCAAAGCCCATCATGACAAACAGGGGTAGAACGGCGTTAACGGCAAACATAAAATTGTCCAAAACAAGCACCTCTACTGTTTATTAGCGGCTGTCAGGCGGGTTAAGAAAATCCGCAAGAGAATCTGCCAAACCAATCATAAATTATAGCACGAAAGCCGGTTATTTACCAGCCATATGGGCCAAAAAACGGGCTTTTTACTGTTCTTTTGTCAAATATGGGCCGAATATGCTATCATAGCTCTGTATGCAGTAACAGTAAGGAGACTCGTCATGCTCATCAGCCTTGACTCTGTTATAAAATATTACGGCGCCACGCTAATCCTAAACGGCGTGACGGCTACCATAAACCCCGGTGACCGCATCGGACTGATCGGACCTAACGGCTCGGGTAAAACCACACTGCTGGGGCTCATAAGCGGTGAGATCTCGGCCGACAGCGGAACCATTTCCCGGATGCCCCGACTGCGGATTGGGTACTTTCACCAGTCGGCCCGAATGGAGCTCAGCGGCAGCATCGAGGAGGAGCTGCGCCGCCCCTTTGCTCATCTGATAGACATCAAGAACCGGCTGGACGACACCGCCCGCTGCATGGCCGAGTGCGACCCCACATCCGAACAGGGACAGACTCTGGCCGCCGAATACGACCGGCTCAACACGGCCTTTGAGAGCGGCGAGGGCTATCTTATCGATGTAAAAATCAATGCTGTGGTGGAGGGCATGGGCTTTGCCGACTTTGACAGGACCATGCCCACCAGCCAGCTTTCGGGGGGCGAGGGTACCCGTCTGGGCCTTGCAAAGCTGCTGCTCACCGAACCCGACCTGCTCATCCTCGACGAGGTGACCAACCACCTAGACTTTGGTATGCTGGCCTTTTTAGAGGACTATTTAAGCCGATATAAGGGCGCAGTGCTCACCGTGTCGCACGACCGGTATTACCTTGAAAAATCCACCAACAAAACCTGGGAGATTGAGAATCGGCAGCTTGTGACCTATCCGGCCGCCTACCATGCTTATCTGCCCCTAAAAGCCCAGCGCGAGGCCATGATCGAGAAGGAATACGCCCGCTATACCGCCGAAAAGGCCCGGTTGGAGGATTATGTGCGGCGCAATATCGAGCGGGCTTCCACCTCGGCCATGGCCAAAAGTCGTATCAAAATGCTCGAGCGCATGGAGCAAAAACCCCCTCCGGCCCCCCGGCCAAAGCTGCCCCGCTTTAACTTTGTCGAGCAAAGCCAGCCTGTAAAGGATGTATTGACCGTGGAGGGTCTCTCCCTCAGCGTGGGGGAGCAGGCGGACAAAAGGCAGCTTTTTTCCGGCCTTGATATGACCGTTACCCGGGGCGAACGCCTTGCCATTATCGGGCCGAATGGGGTGGGCAAGTCTACACTGTTTCGGGCACTGGCGGGGGCTTTGCGGTCGGACACCGGACAGATAGGGTGGGGGAGGGGCGTGATTCTTTCTCGCTTTGCTCAGGACGACGATGCCCTTCAGGGCAGCGGCAGCGTGCTCGATTATTTGTGGAACCTATTTCCCGGGGCGGACGCCCACAGTCTGCGCAGCCTGCTCGGGGGCGTGGGCATCACGGGCGAGGAGGTCTATAAGCCAGTGGCGGTGCTGTCCGGCGGCGAGAAAGCCAAGCTCAAGCTGGCGGTGATGCTCATGGAAAAGGGCAATGTGCTGCTCATGGACGAGCCCACCAACCATCTGGACATCCCGGCCAAGGAACAGCTGGAGGCCGCCATGCGGGAATTTACGGGTACCATCATCGCCATCTCCCACGACCGCCACTTTCTCACGGCCATTCCCACCCGCATCATGGAGCTCACCGAGACGGGTGGGCGGTTTTACAGCGGCAATTTTACCGACTATTTGGCTGCCAAGCAGGCTGAGAAGGCCGCCCGTCCGGCGCCTGTGGTCCCGGCTGCCGAAAAGAAGAACACGGCCTACCATCGCACCAAAAAGCAGCGCAGTGCCCAGCAGGCTCTAAAGACCCGGATTGAGCGCTGCGAGGCCGACATCGCCGAACGGGAAGACCGAATTGCCGAGATTGAACGGCTGCTTTCCACCCCCGAAGTGTCCTCGGACTACCCTAAGCTGCTTTCCCTCACCGAGGAGCTTCAGTGCTGCCGGGAGGCGATAGACGCTTTACTTTTGGAATGGGAGGCGCTGCACCTGGAGCTGGAGGCAATTTAGCCCTAATAATCCGACATTTTTTTCCTGACAAGTAGGTTACACGCCTTGACAGCAAGACTGCAATTATAGTAATATTTACTTGCAATAGTAGAAAAATATGGATTTGAAATTTTGGTTATAGGAGGTGTCCTATGAGTATCAAAATAAAGAGAAAAACCATAGGACGCATCGCCCTAGCTGTTTTTGCTGTGCTGGCTATCTCGCTGGCGGCGAAGGCCACCGGAAGCCGACCCTTTGGCTACCAGCTCATGGCCGGCAGCCCCACCCCCCTCGCCGAGGGTGTTACGGTGCTCAGCCCCACCACCGGTTCGGTGCGTTACAGCGGCGGCGGCGCCACCCTCGACGCTTCCAACACCGCCGAAGGCTATGTGATGGTACGATACAAAGGGAGCACACGCAGCAAGGTGCGCATCACCCGCACCGGCGGCACCACCTACACCTACGATTTGCGCAGCGACGGTGTGTACGAGGTCTTTCCCCTCACCGACGGCAGCGGAGACTATCAGGTGCAGGTTTTTTACAACCTGTCGGGCAGCCAGTATGCCCTGGCACTATCCCAGAACATAACCGTGCGACTTCGCAGCCATATGCTGCCCTATCTCTACCCCAACCAGCTTGTAAACTTTACGGCCTCCTCTAAGGCGGTGGCCAAGGGTGCCGAGCTGGCCGAAGGCGCCGAGGACGATATTGCCATTGTCACCGCAATCTACAACTATGTCACCCAGACCATCCGCTACGATACACAGCGGGCAAAGCAGGTGACCGATGGTAGCCTTGTGGGCTACATCCCCGTGGTGGACGATGTGCTGGCCAATCAAAAGGGCATCTGCTTTGATTACGCCGCTCTGATGGCCGCCATGCTGCGCTCCCAGCAAATCCCCACCCGCATGGAGTTTGGCTATGTGTCTGGCGGCATTTACCATGCCTGGATCAGCACTTATATCACCGGCGTGGGCTGGTTAAATGGCGTGATTCAGTTTGACGGCGAAAGCTGGAAGCTGATGGATCCTACCTTTGCCTCGAGTGGCGGTGGAAGCACCGAAATTTTGCGGTTTATCGGCAATGGCAGCAACTACAAAACCGCCTATGTCTACTAAATACATAAACCCAAAAGCCCGCGCATTAAAGGCGCGGGCTTTTTTACGCCCCAAACTAGGGCTCGAGCATTTTAATTATCCGGGTGTTGTCCAGCACCGACAGATGCAGCAGTTTGCTGCCCAACTTGCCAAAATGGGCGGTGAAGGAGCGTCCCGGCTCATTTACGGCGGTGATTTCGCCTATGCCGAAAAAGCGATGCTCCACCTGCCGCCCAACAAGCGGGTGGGCGGCTTCAGGGTGGACAACAGGCTTGCCCATCAGCACCGGAATAAACCGCGAGGGGGTCAGTGTTCGTTCACCGATGGCGGTGGGGCAGATAAGGCACAGCGACCGGATGGCCCGGGTGACCGCCACATACCCCAGTCGCACCTCCTCCTCAAGGGGGGCATGGTTGCCTTCAGCAGCCTCCCCAATGGCCTGGGCCGAGGGTAGCACACCGTCCAGAAAATCCACTACCAGCACATGGTCAAACTCCATGCCCTTGGTCGAGTGGATCGTGGAAAGAGTCACCGGCGCATTTCGGTGGTCGGCGTGTTGAGCCAGCAGGTCGTCCAGCTGGTCTATGCGGTCAAGGAAGTCCTCGACTTTGGGGTAGCGCAGCGCTATGGACCGCAGCGCATCGAGGAGCTGGGCGTCCTGCTCAAGACGAAGACCGCCCCCGGCCCGCTGGGTGAGAAAGTCGAGGTAGCCCAGATCATCCAGCATCACTTCCAGCGCCCGAGGGCTGGGCAGCCCCCGCAGACGGGCTATTTGCCGCCCTGCGTAGACCACTCGGGCGGTGGACATCCCCTCGGTGGGCGCATCACATAGTGTATCGAACACGCTGCCCCCCGCCGGGGTGTTTCCCAGCGCAAAGTCCAGCATCTGCCGAGAGATATAGGCCCCCATTTTATAATAGACCCGGCTAAAGGCGTTCAGGTCGCCGGGGTTGTAGGACAGCGCAAAAAAGCTTAGCAGGTCGGCCACAATGCCCAACCGCTTAAGGCGGATTTTTTGCTCCCTGATATAGAAGTCGATGCCTGCTCGGCTTAGCGCATCGGCCACGCCAAAGGCCGAGGGATTGTTGCGGTAGAGTACCGCCGCACGCTCCCCCGGGGACAGCGCCTGCAGGCGGCGGGCCACGACCTCACCCTGATCCTCGCCCTCTTTTAGAGGCAGATACTCTACCGGGGGCCCATCGGGGCGGGCGGTGTACAGCTGCTTGTCAAAGCGGTTGGCCGACAGCCCGATGAGCCGCTCTGCCGCTGCGCACACCTGCGGGGTGAGCCGAAAGCTCTCCTCGGTTTTAAGCACCGCAATGCCGGGATAGCGCTCGGGCAAGTTTAACATAAGCCGGGTGCTGGTGCCCCTAAAGCCATAGATGCTCTGGTCCTCGTCGCCCACCATAAACAGCCGCTCAGGCTGGGCAATCTCTTCGATGATGGCATGCTGCAGGGCGGTGGTGTCCTGCGCTTCGTCCAGCAGCAGGTATGGAGTAGCCTTTTTTAAGGCCTCTGTAAGCTGGGGACGGCTGCGCAAAAGCTGCAGCGCACCGGTGAGCATATCATCAAAGTCCATCAGTCCATGCTCTGCCTTATAGCGCTCATAGCCTAGGCAGAGCTCATTGAGACCCGGTATGCCAAACTCGGTGTTGTGCCGGGCTTCGGGGCGCTCTAAGCGGTTTAGAATAAGCCCGTAACATCGGGCTAAGCTGTCGATAAAATCGTCGTCTCCAAAGCGGCCGCTGGCCTCTCTAAAAAGGCCGCGGAAAATTTCGGCCTGCCCGCCATCGGTAAGCAGCTCGGGCAGACCGGCCCGCCCAGCCTGGCGGCGCAGCAGCCGGTAGCAAAAAGCATGGATGGTGGAAAAGGCCGGTGACTTTGGGACAAGTTCGCCAAACAGCCCATTAAAGCGGCGCTCCATGTCCCGGGCCCCCTCCCGGCTGAAGGTGAGGGTGCGCAAGGCCGAGGCTGAAATGCCCTTGTTAAGTAAAAGATGGGCTATGCGGGCGGCCACCACGGTAGTTTTGCCTGCGCCCGGCACCGCCAGCAGCAGCAGGCCCCCCGGGTGGGTCACAGCGGCCCGCTGCGCCTCGCTGAGGGTGATGTCTTTATGCGATTGTAGGTAGGCTGCAATGTCCATTTAGCCCTCCTAAGTATTCTTTCTTATTTAATCATAACCCGGTGCGTCCCCTTGCTGCAAGCCCCTCCACGACACAATGTGCGCTTTTTCCACCGGTAACATTGATTTAAGCTCCTTGGCTGTGCTATACTCTTAGCGTTAGCAAGGGAGGGTGTTTATGCAAACCAAGAAGACAAATAATCTGCCGGCACTGTCCACCCAAATTCGCATAGAGACGCTTAAGGGTCTGGGCAAGCTGGGCTTTGGCCATGTGGGCGGAAGCTTTTCGGTGGCCGAGCTGCTGGCGGTGCTCTACGGCAAACAGATGCGCTATAATCCCGAGGAACCTAATTGGCCCGACCGGGATTATCTTGTTTGTTCCAAAGGTCACGCAGGGCCGGCGGTCTATGCTGCGCTGGCTTTGTCGGGCTTTTTCCCCACCGACTGGCTGCTCACTATCAACACACCGGGCACGCGGCTGCCCAGCCACTGCGACCGGCTGCTCACCCCGGGCGTGGACATGACCACCGGCTCCCTCGGGCAAGGCGCCTCTACGGCGGTGGGCATTGCGCTGGCCAATCGCCTTCAGGGCCGGGACAGTTACACCTATCTCATCCTTGGAGACGGCGAAATCCAGGAGGGGCAGGTCTGGGAGGCCATGTCCATGGCGGCCCAGCTCAATTTGGACCATCTGATTACCTTTGTGGACTACAACAAGAAGCAGCTGGATGGCTACCTGTGCGACATCAACAACTTCGACAATATTGCCGAGCGCATGGCTGCCTTTGGTCTTGAGGCCGTTACGGTGGACGGGCACGATACCAATGCCATCGACCGTGCCATCGACCAAGCCAAGGCTTCAGGCCGAGCCACCTGTATCGTGCTCGATACCGTTAAGGCAAAGGACTGCTCCTTCGCCGAGAATGTGTTTAACAATCACTCGGTGACCATCAACGAGGCCCAGCTTGAAGAGGGGCTAAGCTTTCTTAATGCCAAACTGAAAGAGCAGGTGCGGGATGATGATTAAGCTTTTAGATAAGATAACCCTCGACGCCCGGGAGGTTAGAGCCGGCTTTGCCGACACCATGATGGAACTGGCCGAAAAAAACCACAAGATTGTCTATCTCGCCGCCGACCTGATGGGCACGCTGGGCATGGCAACCTTTGAAAAAACCTATCCCGAGCGTTGCATCAACACCGGGATTGCTGAGGCCAACATGGTTGGCATGGCCTGTGGAATGTCGGTGGCGGGTATGGTGCCCTTTGTTCACTCCTTTGGGCCCTTTGCCACCCGCCGTTGCTTTGACCAAATTTATATGTCGGGAGCCTACGCCAAGGCCAATGTTAAAATTATCGGCAGCGATCCCGGCGTCTGCGCAGCCTTTAACGGCGGCACCCACATGCCCTTTGAGGACGCTGCGCTGATGACCAGCATTCCCGAGATGACTGTGGTCGAGCCCTGCGACCGAGTACAACTTCAAAACCTGTTACCTCAGATTGCCGACACCTATGGTATGTTTTATATCCGACTGGTGCGCAAGAAGAATCCCCTTATCTACGCCGAGGACGCCCAGTTTGAAATTGGCAAGGCAGCCCGGGTGCGAGAGGGCAGTGATGTGACCATTATCGCCAGCGGCATCATGGTGGAGCAGGCCATTTTGGCCGCCGACGCTCTGGCTGCCGAGGGGATCTCGGCCCGGGTGCTGGATATGTTCACATGGAAGCCCCTGGACGAGCAGGCCATTTTAGAGGCCGCCCAGGAGACCGGCTGCATTGTCACGGCCGAAAATCACAACATCCTAAACGGACTGGGCAGCGCCGTGGCCGGCTACCTTGCCCGCCGCCGCCCCACGCCGGTGGAGATGGTGGGTGTTAACGACGAGTTCGGCGAGGTGGGCCCCGAGAGCTATCTCCGGGAGCGCTTTGACCTCACCGCCGACCACATAATCCGAGCTGCCAAGGCGGCTATAGCCCGCAAATAGTTCCGCAACACAAAAAACAGGAGCCGGTAATCGGCTCCTGTTTTGCATATGGTTTAGTCGGCCGCATCCACAACGCCTTCGTCAAAGATGGCTCTAAAGGCCTCGTGATTCTCTAAAAATAACTCTACCAGCATGGGGTCAAAGTGACGGCCGCTTTCCTGCCGGATAATCTCCATGGCCTTTTCGTGAGTAAAGGGCTCCTTATACACCCGGCGAGAGCGCAGAGCGTCGTAGACATCGGCCAGCGCCATAATCCGTCCCGAAAGGGGAATGTCGAGGCCCTTAAGGCCGTTGGGATAGCCGCTACCGTCCCACTTTTCGTGGTGGGTTAGGGTAATTTCCATGCCAACTTGGAAAAAGGTATTGTGGTCACTTTGCCTGCGGGCGTCGGCCAAGGTGTTGTATCCAATGGTGACATGGGTCTTCATAATTTCAAATTCTTCGGGGGTCAGCCGGCCCGGCTTTAGCAAAATCGCATCGGGCACGCCCACTTTGCCAATGTCGTGAAGGGGGCTGCTCTGAGCCAGAGCGTCGATGTATTCCCGGTCTACAATATGGGGATACCGGCCCTGCTCCAGCAGCTTTTCGGCCACCAGGCGGCAGTAGTGCGAGGTGCGCAGGATATGCTCGCCGGTGTCGTCGTCCCGGGATTCAGCTAGACGCACCAGCGCATAGATGGTGGTGAGCTGGGTTCGGGACACTTCGGCGACCTTCTCCCGCACCAACTCCTCAAGATGGTCATTATACTGTTCAAGCTTTTCCTCGATGCGCTTGAGCTGGGTGATGTCCTGCAGCGTACCCCGCATACCTATAAACCGCCCATCATCGTCTAATTTTGCCACCGCTCGCATATGAACCCACTTTACTCGACCATAGCCCAAAAGTAGGCGGTAGCGATAATTGAGGTGGGGTACCCCTTTGGCTATGTTGGCCACACTCTCTTTGACTATGGGCAGATCGTCGGGGTGCACCCGGGTATAGTAGAGCTCCGAGCCGGGTTCGGCATCGTCGTCCACCTCGATAATGCGGCGCATGGTGTCCGACCAAAAGCTCTTGTTTGTGGCCAGATCGTATTCCCAGTTGCCCAGCTGAGCAATTTGCTGGGCCTCGCGGCGGCTGGCATCGCTGCGCAGCAGCTCGGCTTGCTTGGCTTCAAGCTGGCGGGATATATCCACATAGCGCTGCATAATTTCGGCAACTAAGGCGGTCTGAATTCGGCTATCCAGCTGACCTGCAAAGGCATTGAGCAGGGCGCAGAGGCTGGCATCGCTGCCCTGGTACTCCAAAAGATCTTTTGGCTGAATGGCCTCAATTTGTCTCATCGGCCTTCCCCCTGCAGAAAGTAGTTGATGCCCAGCGACTCAATCCTGCGCAGTTGGGTAATAACCGCCTGCTGAGATTCGGGTGTGGCAAGGATGCTGCCATGCTGGGGAGCAATCAGCGAGATATCCAGCTCCTCAATGCGGTCCAGAGCATAGTTGAGGGCTACTTTGCAGGGCATGGTGCGCCGATGGAAATTTATAATGCCCATCATCTGACAGTATTTTTCTTCTCCCTGACATTGGCCATTCATGCATTCTCTAAACATAACACAGTCGGAACATATGTCGGTAATGGAGCTGTAAAGATCCCAGTTGTGGTCGTAGCTACCAAAAATATCGCTGCTAAAGAGCACTTTACTCTGGGTGTCGTAGGTGATAAAGCAGCCGTTTGTATGGGCAAAAGGAGTGCGGATGAATTTGAGCTTTCGCCCGCTGGAAAAGCAGAACTCATAGTTCATATCCTCGATGCAGCGCATGGGGGAGGTCACCGAGTAGTAGTTGATAAACAGGTTGCTTTCTTTGTGGGAGATAATTTCCAGCTCGCCCGGGCCTATGAGCTCCTCTACATGGGGGATGTTGCCGCAGAGATCGGGGTCGGCGTGATGATAGATCAGCCGTTTAATCTGCTGTGGACTGGTGCCGGTGCGCATAACTTTAACCATCACCGTGCTAAAGTGGGTTCGGCTGCCACTGTCGATGAGCACAGCCTCATCGCCGTCTACAATGAGATAAGGATTGCAGTGCAGCCCTGCGCCTTCATCCCAAAAGCCCACCCAAAAAATGCCCGGAGCAATTTCTACATGGGCGTTGTAATTTAGCTCCTGCCTGTCCAAGGTATAACACTTCCTTTTATCTTATAATCCCGGCGCAGGTAATAAGTCGGCAACCGGACAGGATTAATATTTATTATAATTAGATGCGTATAGCACACCAATAATAACACAATAAATATGTTCTCTCAACGCATTTTTACCCTAATTCTATATATTCGACAGGGTCTTGCAAAAAACAAGCCTTGCCTTTGTCGTTGCATTCCCATGGCAATCGTGGCATAATAACCGCAGAGAGATTATTTTGCAAACGGCAGCCTGTTGGCGATGGCCAATAAGGCTATGCTTTTGTGTGGTCATCTGTGGTGACACCCCTAGCCGCTTAGCTTTTCTATGCGTAATGACCCCAGCGGTGCGAAATTTTCCGCACCAAAGGGAGGAGGATACAGAAAATGGGCTTTGACATTCGCAGCAGACGCAACCTGACCATGCTTACCGACTTTTATGAGCTGACCATGGCAAACGGCTACTTAAGGCAGGGCATGGGGGACACCGAGGTGGTGTTCGATATGTTCTTCAGGCGCAATCCCGACAAGGGTGGCTTTGCCATTTTCGCAGGGCTCGAGCAGGTGATTGACTATTTAAGTGACCTGCACTTTTCGCCCGAGGACATTGAATTTTTGCGCAGCAAGGGCATTTTTGGCGAAGATTTTCTTAGCTACCTCGCTAACTTCAAATTTGCCTGTGATGTGTGGGCGGTACCCGAGGGCACACCGGTATTTCCCGGCGAGCCGCTGGTTACCGTAAAGGGGCCGGCCATTCAGGCCCAGTTCATCGAAACCATGCTCCTACTCACCCTGAACCATCAAACTCTCATCGCCACCAAGGCAAGCCGCCTGGTGCGCGCAGCCGAGGGCAGGGTCATCTTTGAATTCGGCTCTCGGCGGGCACAGGGCTTCGACGGAGCGGTCTATGGCGCCCGGGCCGCCTATATTGGGGGCTGCGCCGCTACGGCCTGTACCCTTAGCGACCAGTACTTTGGCGTACCTGCCGTAGGCACCATGGCCCACAGCTGGGTTCAGATGTTCGACAGCGAGTATGAAGCTTTTAAGGCCTATGCCGAGCTTTATCCCTCGGGTTGCACGCTGCTGGTAGACACCTATAACACCCTTCAGTCGGGGATACCCAACGCCATCCGGGTGTTCGACGAGGTGCTGGCACCCCTAGGGCACCGTCCGGTGGCCATCCGGATCGACAGCGGCGACCTTGCCTATCTCTCCAAAAAGGCCCGGGAAATGCTCGACGAAGCGGGCTATCCCGACTGCAAAATTATTGCCTCCAACTCACTGGATGAATATATCATCCGGGAGCTTATCCTTCACGATGCACAGCTGGATATGTTCGGCGTGGGCGAAAACCTCATTACTTCCCGTTCCAACCCGGTGTTTGGCGGGGTTTATAAGCTGGCTGCTGTAGAGCGGGATGGGGTCATGAGCCCCCGCATCAAGATTAGCGAGCAGGCCGACAAAATCACCACCCCCGGCCACAAGTGCCTCTACCGGCTTTATAATCCAAAAACCGGCAAGGCCATCGCCGACTATATCACCTTGGTGGATGAAGTGGTGGACGACACCAAACCCCTGACCATCTTTGACCCGAAGGATACATGGAAGCGCAAGCGGCTAGACAGCTATAAGGCTGTAAAGCTCCAGCAACCTATCTTTGTCCGGGGCGAGCTGGTGTACAAGTGCCCCTCGCTTCCCGAGATTCAGGCCTACTGCAAGGCCCAGTTAGAAACACTTTGGGACGAGCTTATGCGCTTTGAGTTCCCCCATACCTACTATGTGGACCTCTCGAAAAAGCTTTATCGCCTCAAGATGGATATGATTGCCGCCGCCACCGGCCTACTCGAGTGCGAAAACGGTGACACCCAGGGCAGCTGAGCAGCTGATAAATATAATATTAAAATCCCCCGCCTTGCAAGGCGGGGGATTTGTATTGGAAGGGGCTATTTATGTTTCAGGGCCGTAGCGCTTAATAAGCCGCACATCTCGTCCGCGAAAGAGCAGCGTCTCGTAGCCGCCAATCAGCCGCGAGAAGATGCGATCGCCATAGCGAGACTCTATCTCGCCTAGGGTGAGGTTGGTGCTGATAAGGCTGGGACGGGCAGTCACCATGCGGCTGTTTATCAGCTCGTAAAGCAGCGACTGGCCAAAGGGTGAGGTGAACTCGACCCCCAAATCGTCCAGGATAAGCAGCTCGCAGCTCAGCAGAGGGGTCAGTCCCTCGGCGTAGTCGCCATCTCGGCCAAAGCGCCGGGCCTCCAGCTCGGTGAGCAGGCTGCCAAAGGGGTAGTAGAGCACATCGTAGCCCAGCTCGATCACCCGACGGGCAATGGCCATGGAAAGATGGGTTTTGCCAAGGCCGGTGGCTCCCACAAATAAAAGGCTGGGAGCGCTTAGCGAAAAGTCGTCGGCCCACTGGCGGCAGCGGGCTAGATTGGCATTCATTAGGCTGCGGGGCGAAGGACCGTCCCCATCGGCCTGAGCGGGGTAGTAATCTAAAGAAAAATTGTCAAAGCTGCAGTTAAGCAGGCTCTGCTCAATGCCCAGCCGTTTAATCATCAGCTGCGAGAGCAGCTTCCTTAAACAGGCGCAGTAGCCTCCCTCCACAAAACCGGTGTCCGAGCAGACAGGGCAGTTGTAATGGGTCTGGGTGTAATCCTCGGGGAAACCGGCCTTTTGCAGCTGAATTTTTAGTAGCTTATAGGCTCGTTCGCTGGTCAGGCGGATGGTCTCGATGCCCTCGCCGCCACCAAGCACGGCCTGAGCCAATTTGGCGCTGGTGGCCCCCAGTTGCCGCTGAAGCCGATCGGCTTCGGGCAGCGTGCGGGCGATCTCCTCACGGCGGCGGGCGGCGGTGCGGCGAGCCTCATCACGGCGGCGCGCAAGCTCTTCCATAGCCGCACCAAAAATCTCCTTTGGATAACTCACGGCTGTTCGACCTCCTTTTCGGCCTTGGCTTCAATCAGCCTTTCCAGTCGGCTGGTGTCAAAGCTCTGCTTGTTGCCGGGCGAGGGCTTTGTTCCGCCTTTTTTGGCGGGCGGTGTACTTGGCCGTCCGGCGGCATGCTCGGCCAAAGCGGCGGCCTCGTCGGCAATGCCTTTTTGATGCCAGCTGGTGAGCACCTTGTCCATATAGGCAAAGGAGAGCTTGCCCGTCTGGGTGGCGGCAATGTCGTAGGCTGTGCGGATAAGTTCGGGGGAGAGGCCCATGGTGTCCAGCCAACGGTTAAGGTATCGCTGTTCACTGGGAGACAGCGCCCGGTCGTAGAGGCCCAAATCGCGGCGCACCTGGCTCTCGGCCGAGCGATAGAGCAGCATTCGGGCCACATGGTCGTCTATGTTTTCGCCGGTCACTCCCTGATCCTGCCAACTGGCGGCAGTGCGTTCTATGTAGCGCATATTGGGTTTTCCAATGGCGTCGCAATACTGCACAACGGTCATGATGTAATGGGCCGACAGCCCGTAGTAGCTATACAAGGCCACAATGGCGTCCATATCGCTGGAGGTAAGGGGCTTACCTAAAACCATTTGTATCTCGTCCACCAGTCCCTTCAGGCTACCGTTTTGCTCGATGAGCCCCAGCATCTCCCGCCGGGGAAGACGGGGGCGTCCCTTGCTCTGGACAGCGGATGGTGTCGGGCTGGCAGGGGCGGTTTGGGGCTGGGGGGCGGCAGGCTCGGAGCCGCTTTTGCGCAGAATACCGGCCTCTACCCAATAACTCAGCGCATCGGTGATGTCCCCGGGGGTCTTGCCGAGTCGACGGGCCATCTCCTCTACATCAGGGGGCGCGTCGGGCGTGCGCAGCAGCATCAGCAGGGCTTTAAGGGATACCTCGCCGCACATCTTGATATGTTTGTCCACCACCGCCGAGGGTACGGCAAAAATGGCGCCGAGTCCGCTTAGCTCGTAAAGCTGTCCCATCCCACGCCTCCTTTCGATTATAAATATAGAGTTATTATAGCAACAAACTTATAGCTTTGCCAGAGCTCCATGGCCAAAAGCATTGCCAAACAAGCCGGCGCAGTTTATAATATACAGCATATGGCATATAAAATAAAGCAGGACTTTTTCCTGCCGCAGCCGGAAAAAAGCCTCGCCCTATAGACTTATAAGGAGGATGCCCCGTGCCTATGCTTTTGCTCGCAGCCCTTTGGACGCTGCTTTTGCTGCGCCTTTTTCTGGATACCCGGGCCGCTTTTCCGCTGGCTTTTGAGATGGTCGGCGATCAGGACATGAAGATCGCCCCCGGTTCCGGAGCCGTTTCCGATCGTAAGAGCCGTCGGGCCGAGAGCGAGGAGGCGGCCACTGAGGCTTATCTGCACCAGCGCAAATTAGGCAATACCCAGCGGGCTGCCAAACTGGGCACCCGTATGGCAGAGACTCTGATTGCCACCACGCTTCCTGCCCCGCCCCCGGGAGTGGCGGCGGCCGAATACCACACTCAGCTGCGAGTGCTCTGTGCCTTTGCGGTTAATCGGGCGCTGGAGGAGCGCGCCCCCGGCTCTATTGTGGCCCAGTCGGCGCTGGCGGCCTTTTACGACACGCTGCAGGATTTGGATCCCGACTTTTACGAGGCTATCAGCGAATCGGGCGCCTTTTCGCTCTATATGTACCTCTATCGCTCCGAGGCCGCCGAGCCCATGGCCTTTGCCACCGCCTTTGCCGAGGTCTGCGGCCATCCCGGCTCCTATGACATTGGGCTCTATGCCTATCGCCAGGCCTATGCCCGGGCTCTTGGCATGATTGATGCTGTGGACTTTCAGTAAAGCAGTCTGTGCCCAGCCAAACCACAACCCCCGCTTTCGTGGCGGGGGTTGTTTTTAACCGGTAGCCGTCTCGTCGGACTCCTGAGCTGACGCTTGGGTTTTGGCCTCCTCGGCCTCAGAATTTTGGCCCATATGGCCCACCCACTTGCGATGGACTCGAAGCCCGATGCCGGCCAGCAGTGTGGCCAGAGCGAAAAAACCGGCAGTAAGCACAAAGTTGCCCTCTGAGAGGGCGTCCCCCGCCATGGTGGAGGTGACCACCGAGGGGATTCTTGCCAGCGTGGAAATCAGCAAAAAGCGCACCGGGTTAATGCGGGTTAGCCCGGCGGCATAGGTGAGGATGTCTTTGGGCGTGCCCGGAATAAGAAAGAGCAGAAAGATCACCCACTCCAATCGGCGCTCGTCTCGCAAAAAGCGGTACCGCTCCAGTTGGGCTTCGCTAAAAAAGACCCGCACCAACGGCCGACCAAACCGGCGCACCAAAAACAACACCAAACTGGCTCCAATAAGGATGCCGGCCAAACAGAGCAGCAGGCCACCCCAAGCGCCGCAGATCATGCCTGCCAGAACCTCCACCGGCTCGCCCGGAAGAAAAGCCAGAATAATCTGGGCTACCTGCACCACAAAGACCAGCAGAGGTCCCCAAGCGCCCAGAGCATCAATGGCGTCGGCCAACTGCTGCCGGGTCTCGGGGTAGAGCATAAAGTCGCGAGCATAGGGATAGCTCCATACCAGCGCCATGAGCGTGACAGCCAGCAGCAAAATAGCCCCCAGCCAGTTTTTTAGGAGATGTTTTTCTTCCATTTCGGCGTCCTTTTATAGGAAATTTAGATTTATTGTAGCATAAAAGCGGGCTTTAATTAAACTTAAGCGGACAAATCTTTTCTTTATCGGGTGTTTGATGTAGAATAAGGACAGAGACCAAATGCCAATGGGAGGGACAGGCCATGGAACACAATGCCTTTACCGCCGGCGTCAAGCCGGGTGGACTCACCACAGATTATGAAATAAAAATGCTGGTGTGCTATATGCTCTATCACCTCAAGGAGCCGGTAACCTTCGAGCGGATGAGCTATGCGCTCCAGAGCGAGAATTTGGTCAACTACTTTGAGCTGGCTGCTGCGGTAAACAGCCTCATCACCAGCGGCAGCCTGCGGGTTGAGACCGTCGGTGAGGAGCAGCGCCTTGTGCTGGGCGAGACCGGGGTGGAGACGGCGGTGGTCTTTGAAAAGACGCTGCCGCTTTCGGTGCGCGAGCAGGCGCTTAAAAGCTACCGCGAGAATATGATGCGCCGCCGTCTTGAGCAGCGTAACACCGCTGCGTATGAGAAAACCGAGGACGGCTATGAGATGACTCTTACCATCCCTGACATGGGCACCGACCTGCTGCGCATGACCCTGTTTGTGCCCACCAAGGCGAGATGCGAGGAAATAAAGCGCAACTTCCTCCACGACCCCACTCAAGTTTACCGAGCCATTTTGCTGGCGCTGACCGGGGAGGAGATTATCGAGGGCTCGATCTACGACCAGTTGGATGAATAAGGCACAAAATGCACCGTAAAGATACAAACCTTTACATCATACATTCGGGCTGACACCCAACACCGTCATATTCTGCCCATTTTGGTCACTATTTGGGCATATTTCAAGAAATTTGGTCGCCAATAAGCCCTGTAAAGCTTTTTGGCATTACAGAGCAATGCGCCACTCGCATTATGCATAAACGCCGCCGAAGAAGTCTTCGGCGGCGTTTAGTATTGGACTTTAGCATTGGTAGCGCCGGATATAGTCCTCTGCTTCGTCCGGGGTATAGCCGGCATACTGAATTAAAACTTCTCGGGTGTGTTCGCCCAGCCTCGGAGCGTGCTCCTCGGGAATCTCCTTTTCGGGCGGAACATGGGACAGCTTGATCGGGTTGCCCGCTACCTTAATCTTGCCAATACCCGGTTGCTCCACCTCCACCAGCATATTGCGTTCGGCCACATGGGGGTCGTCAAACAGCTTATCGATGGTGTTAATAGGCCCGGCGGGAATATGAGCCTCGTTTAATATTTCCAGCCACTCGGCTGTGGTTTTCTTACTAAAATGTTGTTGCATGATATCGCTTAGCAGATGCATATTGGTGTTGCGCTGGGCGTTGGTTACAAAGCGCGGATCCTCAATCAGCTCCTCCTGTCCCACAACACGGCAAAGTGCGGCAAACAGTTTGTCGTTGCCGGCGGCCACAATGATCCAGCTGTCCTTGGTGCGGTAGGCCTCAAAGGGAGTTATGGAGGGGTGCTTAAGCCCCAAGGGCCCGGGCGCCACCCCAAGTGTCGAGGTTTTGGCCACGGCGTTTTCTAAAATGGCTATTTGGCTGTCTAGCATGGCCACATCAACCATTTGGCCCTGACCGGTTACTGTGCGGGCAAAAAGGGCGGCTAAGGTGCCATAGGCGGCGAACATACCGGCCACAATATCGCCGATAGAAGTGCCCACCCGCACCGGGTCGCCGTCCGGGGTGCCGGTGATGCTCATGATGCCGCCCATGCCCTGTACAATCATGTCGTAGGCCGGGCGGGCGGCGTAGGGGCCGGTGTGCCCAAAACCGGACACCACCGTGTAGATTATCTGGGGGTTGAGCGCCTGCAGCTGCTCGTAGCCATATCCGAGCTTTTTTAGGGTACCGGGCTTAAAGTTCTCCACAAGCACATCGCTCTCAGCGAGCAGCCGCTCGAAAATCCGGCGGCCCTCATCGCTTTTCATATCCACAACAATGCTCTTTTTGCCCCGGTTTATGCTGAGAAAATAAATAGACTCCTCGCCGATATGCGGCCCGTAGGCCCGGGAATCATCACCGATGCCGGGCATCTCCAACTTGATGATTTCGGCGCCGAGATTGGACAACATCATGGTGCAGTAGGGGCCTGCCAGCACTCGGGACATATCCAGCACACGGATGCCCTCAAGAGGTTTGTAGGTCATGTGCGTCATCCTCTCTATGAATTTGGCGGTTATAAAACCACCCATTTGATTGGAATAATGATACCAAATGGCATCCTGTATAGCAAGCGTATTTTTTCTATGGCCGCACGGAGCCAATTTTGCGGACAACCTATCATACCTGCCCGCTGTTGTTCATAGACTGTGAAAACAACCTTTACAGGAGGAGACGCTATGAAAATGGGGACAGGCTATGGCCTGGGACTCACAGAGGCCGAAGCGGCACGCAGACTTGAGGCCCATGGCCCCAATCTGATAGAGTCCACCGGCAAAAAAAGGCCGCTTAGCATTTTTTTAGGGCAGTTTAAGGACATGATGGTGATGGTTTTGCTAGCGGCTACGGCTGTTTCGGCTTTGATGGGAGAGGCCGTGGAGGCGATGGCCATCATTGCCATTGTGCTGCTAAATGCTCTTCTTGGCTTTTTTCAGGAGTACCGCACCGAGCGCACGCTCGAGGCCCTAAAGCGCATGGCTTCGCCACAGGCAAAGGTGGTGCGAGGGGGGCGGGTCCTTCTCATCGATGCCGCCGAGGTGGTGCCCGGCGACCTCATTGTCATCGAAGCGGGAGACCGCATCCCCGCCGACGCCTATGTGTGTGAGGCCACCGAGTTATGCTGCGACGAATCGATGCTCACAGGTGAGTCGGTGCCTGTGTCTAAGCGCGCAGCCCCGCCCGGACAGATTGACTATACGCTGGAAGAGCGGGTCTACATGGGCACCATGGCCACCCGAGGAAAAGGGCAGGCGGTGGTAACCGGCACCGGCATGGACACCGAGATGGGCGGCATCGCCCATATGCTGGGCAGTATTGAGGAGGGGGAGACCCCCCTTCAAGAGAGGCTCGATCAGGTGGGGCGCTATATTGCCGTAGGTTGCCTGATTATTTGCGCCGTGGTGGCCGCCGTGGGCATTGTGCGGGGAGAAAACCCGCTGGACATGCTGATTGTGGGCATTTCGCTGGCCGTGGCCGCCGTGCCAGAGGGGCTGCCTGCCATTGTTACTATCTCACTGGCTATTGCCGTGGGTCGCATTTTGCGGCGGGGAGCCTTGGTTAAGCGTCTGCATGCGGTGGAGACGCTGGGATGCGCCACGGTTATCTGCTCGGACAAGACCGGCACCCTCACCGAGAACCGCATGACGGTCACCCGGGTGTGGAGTCTATCCGAGGGGGCCGTGGGCAGAGAGGCGTTTGCCGGAGCCGGTGGCAGCCCTGCGGGGAGTCGCATGGCCGACATTGCCGCCATCTGTTCCAATGTGGACGCCGAGGCGGCGCGGGAGGGCACAGGCGACCCGACCGAAGTGGCGCTGGTGCGCATGGCCGCCGCCATGGGCGGACCACAGGCCGACTGGCGCCGAATTGGAGAGGTGCCCTTTGATTCGGATCGCAAGCGCATGGCGGTTATTGCCACACGGGGCGGTGTGACCCGCAGCTTTGTAAAGGGCGCCCCCGAAGTGCTGTTGCCCCGCTGCCGCGAGGTGCTCGAAGGCGGGCAGACAAGGCCCATCACTGCGGTTCACCGGCAAAAAATCACCGATCAGGCAGCAGCTATGGCCGGGGATGCGCTGCGGGTTATCGGGCTGGCTTACACCGATCTGTCCAGCCCCGGGGCCGACCCCGAGCAGGCCCTTGTGTTTGTGGGTTTGGCCGGCATGGTGGATCCTCCTCGTCCAGAGGTTTACAAAGCAGTACACGCCTGCCGCACGGCCAGCATTCGCCCGGTGATGATCACCGGCGACCATGCGGCCACCGCCAAGGCTATCGCCATGGATCTCGGTATCTGCACGGCCCGAGACGAGGTGGTTACCGGGGCCATGCTCGATGCCATGAGCGATGCCCAACTTGCCGAGCGCTGCCGCACGGCTCAGGTCTACGCCCGGGTGAGCCCGGCGCATAAACTGCGCATTGTCCGGGCCATCAAGGCACAGGGGGAGGTTGTGGCCATGACCGGCGACGGCGTAAACGACGCTCCCGCCGTCAAGGAGGCCGACATTGGTGTGGCCATGGGCATTTCGGGCACCGATGTGACCAAGGAGGCCTCGGACATGGTGCTGCTCGATGATAACTTTGCCACCATTGTAGCCTCTGTAGAGGAGGGGCGCATCGTCTATAAGAACATCCGCCGCTCCATCCGCTACCTGCTTTCCTGTAATATTGGCGAAATACTTACCATGTTCGGTGGTATGCTGCTGGGCGCCCCGGTTATCCTCACGCCCATCCAGCTTTTGCTGGTCAATCTGGTCACCGACGGGCTGCCCGCCATTGCTCTGTCCGTGGAGCCCGGCCACCCCGACATCATGGAAGACCCGCCCCGCAGCCGGGACGAGAGCATTTTTGCGGGTGGACTGTGGGGGCGCATGGCCTTTAGAGGGGTGCTCATTGGCATAGTCACTTTGCTTTCTTTTTCAACCTTTATGCGGGTTACCGGGGATTTGGCCACCGCCCGCTGTGCTGCGCTGATGACCCTTATCTTCTCTCAGCTTTTCCATGTGATCGAGTGCCGCAGCGAAAAGCGCACCATCTTCGAAATAAACCCCTTTGGCAATCCGGCGCTGCTTTTGGCCGATGCCACCTCGGCAGCCATAGCGCTGCTTTGCGTCTACGAGCCTCATCTGGCTGCCATCCTCGAGGTGGCCCCCCTTACCTTAAGTCAGCTGGGCTTCTGTCTCGGGGTGGCCGCCGTCACGCCGGTGGTAACGGCTATCGTCGGCTTTATAGGGCGTATGTTTGGCCACAAAAGCCCCCAGCCTATTGCTTTGCACACAACTAAGCCCCATAGGGTACGGCAGTACTAGGCCGCTTTAAACCTCCTCACCAAACGGCTCCTTAGGGGGCCGTTTGACTTTATAAGCGGTGTTGGCAATTAAGCTAAAAAAGCTTATAATATGATAAAAAGTGGGGGACTGCCCATGAAAGCGCCCGATATTTACATAGGTGCCATTGTGATAGACACCGACGATATCGCCCGGCTGGCTGGGTTTTACCAGCATCTTTTGGAGCTGCGCATCCTGCGCAAAACCGAGGATTTTATCGGTCTTGAGGCTAAAGGCGGCATCAGACTCTACATTCAGCACAACCCCCTTTATCGGCGGCCGGTATGGCCGATGTGCCCGGACAACCTCAGGCCAAGATGCACCTCGACTTTGCCTGTGCCGATTTAGGCGCCGCTATCGCCCATGCAATAGCTTGCGGTGCCCAAAAAGCGCCGGTGCAGTATCTGTCCGGTTCGGTGGTTATGACAGACCCCGCAGGGCATCCCTTTTGCCTTTATAGCCCGCATAAGCATCCGGACCCTGCATGAATATTGGATGTCAAAGACACTAAAGTATTGATATACATGGGCGAAAAGTGTAAGATGTCTGTGTTTGTTTGGCTCGGCCTATTATGGCTTATTTGGCTTAAATGAGAGGTAATCTTCTATGAAGCGCATATTTTTACTCAGCCTTGCCTGCCTTTTAGTGTTTGCGGGCTGTGGCATTGTGCCCCCTTCCAATAGTGAGGGAGAGGTGGATGTGGAATCCAACCCTCAGCCTGCCGACCTGCCCCCGGAAAATCCACCGGCCGATTCTTCGCCTCAGCCCCAGGCCGAACCCGAGCCTGAGCCTGAGCCAGAAATCGAGCCCGAATCCAAGCCCGCTCAGGCTCCGGTGACTACGCCGCCGGCTTCCTCCCAACCCGAGCCGTCCAGTGCACCGCCGGTTTCATCCCAACCCGAGTCCTCCAGTACGCCACCGGCTTCCTCCTCCCAAGCGCCCGCCAGCCAGTGGGTGGCGCCGGTGACCGGGGAGGTGCGGGCGGTATGGATGTCCTACCTTGAGTTTCTTACCCTGGCCCAAAACAAGAGCGAGAGCCAGTTTACCTACAACATCGCCACGGCCTTTAACAATGTTGCCGACGCAGGCTTTAACAGCGTCTGGGTGCATGTGCGGCCCTTTGGCGATGCGCTCTATCCCTCTAAGTTCTTCCCCTTTAGCTATGTGCTCACCGGTGAGGAAGGTGGGGACCCCGGCTATGACCCGCTGGCCATTATGGTACGGGAGGCCCATCTGCGTGGTCTGAGTATCGAGGCTTGGATAAACCCCTACCGAGTGCGCGCAGGGGCCAGCGACCGGCCCATGTGCTCCGATAACCCCGCCCGCACTTACCTAAACAATGGCAGCGATGCCGTAATCCAATATGACAACATCATTTCCTACAATCCCGCCAGCCAAACCGCCCGGGATCTCATTGTGTCCGGCGTGGTGGAGATTATCGAAAACTATGATATAGACGGTATCCACTTTGACGACTACTTTTATCCCACCACCGACCCTGCCTTCGACAGCGTCTACTATAACGCCTACCGTGCGGCAGGCGGCAACCTTTCCCTGGAGAATTGGCGGCGGGACAATGTTAATAAACTGATTGCGCAGGTTTATAGGGCTGTTAAAAATACCCACAGCCGGGTTCTATTTGGCATAAGCCCTCAGGCTAATCGCAGCAACAATTACCATATCCAGTTTGCCGATGTGGACACATGGCTTGCAAACCCTGGCTATATCGACTACATTTGCCCACAGGTTTATTTTGGCTTTAACAACGAAACGCTGCCCTTTGCTAGCACCGTCCGGGAGTGGGCTTCCCTGATACAAAACGGCCACACCCAACTCTATGTGGGCATTGCGGCCTATAAAGTCGGCAGCGAGGACGCCTTTGCCGGCAGCGGCTCGAGGGAGTGGATAACCTCCGAGAGACTTTTGGCCCGCATGGTGGACGAAAGCCGGAGTTGTTATGCTTACGGTGGATTTTCTATGTATCGCTATGACTTTTTATTCTCGCCGGCGTCGGGCGTCCGTGGCCAGATGACCGCCGAGATGGATGCTTTGCAAGAACTCCTGAAGGATTAAGGACCAAGTTGTGAAAAAACCAAATCTTTTTAAAAATATTAGGCAGCTTACAATGCTGCTCATCCTCAGTCTGGTTGTGCTTACAGCGGGGGCAGTTACGCTGGCCTCGGTGGGTGGCCCGGATAGGGGAGAGCCCTGGATTGTCACGCTGCTCACCGAGACCTTCAGTGCTAAGACCCCCACATCGGCCGAGCAGCCCGAGGAGGTCTGGATTCCCCCTGAGAAAATTTCTCGGCCCAGTTCTTTTGACCGGCCTGAGGATATGCGGGCGGTCTACCTTAAGGCCGGGGAGGACTTCTATATCACTGGCGAGGAAAGCGCCGAGGACCTTATGGCCCAGATTGACGAGGCGCTTAACCTAATCCTCGACCGTACCATGAATACGGTGATCATAGACCCTTTGATGGGGGACAGCCTTATCCACCTATCCGAGGCCTTTCACACCATCGAGCTGCCCTTAGATGCCCTCGAGTACATATCCGACCAGTGCAGAGCGCGGGGGCTTTATGTTTACAGCATCTACTATGTGCTGCCCGATGCACTCACCGGCCGCCTGGATATAGAAGGCGCCATCGATGCCGACATCATCGACGCCGTGCGGGGCGGGGCCGATATTTTTGCCCGCCGCTACCACCTAAACGGCGTCCTGCTCGACAACTACTTCCTCATGGACAAGACCGACCGCTATGCGGCCTATTTGCGGCATGGCTCGTCCATCGGGTACACTTGCTATATGTATGACCTTTCCCACAGCCTATTTGCCGGGGTGGTGGATATCTTCACCCGGCTGTGCCCCGATATGGAGATCGGCCTTATTAGCGAAGCGGTGTGGGACAATGCTCACAACAACCCGGAGGGCTCGGCCACCCGAGCAAACTTTACCATGTACCGCAGCGGCCACTGCGATGTAAAGAGCTATGTCGAGGCCGGGATGGTGGATTTTGTGGCGGTGCGGGCCTTCGACACCACCACCAGCGCCGCCGAGCCCTACAAGGCGGTGGTTTCTTGGTGGAGCGATCTGACTGCGGACAGGGAGCTGCCTCTTTATATGATTCACGCCGCCCACAAGGTGGGCACCTCCGAGACCGGTTGGGATCAGTACGACCAGATACCTAAGCAGGTTATCGAGGCGCGGGAACACGCCGGATTCTCAGGAAGCATCTTTAACAGCCTGACATGGCTGCGGGAGGATCCTCAGCGCTCGGTGAGCATTCTGCTTGATATGTATGTGGGCAAGGTGCGCCCCCGCACCATCCTCTCGGAGCTGGCCCTTACCAAGCCCGCCCAGCGCACATTTACCACACTGGAGCCCTCTGTGACCTTTGCCGGCGCCTCGGACCCCAATGTGGAGGTCACCCTCAACGGCCAGCCTATTCCCATCGACGAAAACGGCTACTTCAGCGTCACGGTGGATTTAGACCCCGGTCTTAACACCTATGCCTTTTATAACAAGGGCAAAACCATCACCTACAAGATTACCCGCCGCATCGAGGTTATTCGGCCCGATGCCTACGGCCCCTTAGGCACCATCGAGGTGGACGGCGGCACCCGTATCACCATCACCGCCGTGGCCTATAACGACTCCAAAGTCTACGCCACCATAGGCGGCACCCGCATCGAGCTTTTGCCCGACGAGGTGCAGGATGACTCCACGGTAACCGAGAGCGCCTACTGGCGATACAGCGGCACCTACACCGCCCCCGAAGCCACCGACAAGGAGCAGAATCTGGGCAGCATCCAGCTTTACGGCGTGTGGACATGGAGTGGGCGCACCACTGCCACTTTTGATGCCAGTTACACGCTGGCTACCGTAAAGGTGAATAAAAAGCTGGCCATCGGAGACGGACGACCGGTGCGGGTGACCGCCGAGGTCTGCGAGACCTTCCCTGTGGGCAGTGTCAGCGATATATCCGACGCCAGCTACTATCCCATTCCCCGTGGTGCGGTGGATGTGGCCGTGGGCGGCGAGATACTCTACCGAGACGGCGATAAAACCTATCGCTACTACAACCTTGCCTCGGGTGTGCGGGTTTACAGCTCGGATATCGAGGCCATCGACCCCGCGGACATTCCCGGGGGCAACCGCATCACCGGCTACCGCATCACGGCCGACAGTCGCTATACCACCCTGACCATCTCTATGGACCAGCAGGTGAGCTACAGCGCCAAGTACGACCGGGACAGCTTTAGCATCCGCTTTAACTACACCACATCGGTGCCGGGCTCCATGACGCTCGACCAAAATCCCCTGTTCGGCCGAGCCGACTGGAACGGCGTCACCCTGCGCCTTGAGCTGCTGCGCCGCAATGTGTTTATGGGCTATAAGGCATGGTACGATGGCGAAGGCAACCTTGTGCTGCGCTTTAATAATCCGCCCCGGGTGTCCGGCGGCAATTTGTCCGGGGTTACGGTGGTGCTCGACCCCGGTCACGGCGGCAACGACCCGGGGGCCACTGGCTTCCTTGCTGCCTACCCCGAAAAGGTGATCAACGAGTGGATGGCTCAGGCCACAGCCCGGGCCCTAGAGACCAGGGGAGCTACGGTTATTAAGCTAAACACCTACTCCCATAACATCCCCATGTCCAGCCGGGTGGCCCAGGCTCGGGCGGCCAACGCCCACATCTTCATCAGCATCCATGCCAATTCGGCGGTGCGCTCCAGCAGCCGGGGCACCGAGGTGTTCTACTTTAACGACTATGCCTACGATCTGGCCGTCCGTGCGGCCAAAAATATCGCTACCGCTATGGGCACCACGCACCGGGGGGCCAAATTCGGGCTCTACCATGTCACCCGAAACGCCCAGTTCCCCTCCATTCTCTGCGAGGTGGGCTTTATGTCCAACGAGAGCGACTACTATAAAATGCTCAGCGAGGACTATCACCAGGCGGTGGGACAGGCCATTGCCAACGCCGTAAGCGGCTACCTTCAGGCTATCACCCCCGGCAGCACAGCCACCGGCACCCAACGCTACGGCGATTAAGGCCGGGTAATGCTCCAACAGACAAAGATGCAGATAACCATAAGGTTGTCTGCATCTTTTATTTTCTGTATGCATAGAGTTTTCTAAAGGAATGCATAAGAGGGAGGGCGAAAAAATGGCCTATCCGCGCAACAGATACAGGCCGGTGCGCCGTCGGTCGGGCATACCCCGGGGCAGGCGGGACAACCGGGGAGACAGCCTGACCGGGATTATGCTGGTTCAGGTGGTCATAACCCTCTGCCTTGTAAGCGGGCTTTACTTTGCCACATTGGGCAGCGGCCAGTTGGCCCTTAGCGTCCGGCAGGGAGCGGAGGCGCTGATAGGCCGAACTTGGGACGAGGGAGAGATCAGGGCAGCCATGGGGCGTGTGGCCAGTCTGACACCCATTCAGGGAGGATGGAGCTGGGAGGGAGTGGGTGGTCTTTACGGCAACCAGCCCGAGGATGCCTACCTGGGTGAGGCCGTATTGGCCGGCACGCAGCCCCAATCCAATAGAATAGAAGGGGAGGAGCTGCCCATGCCGCCCCTGCCTGTCGTTGAGCAGAGGCCGGCGCCGAGCGGTCCGCTGCCCTCGGTGGGTGATTCGCCTTTGCCTACCGTTCCCATTGAGGAGGCGGTGCCGGACAACGAGCCGACCGCCGACGCTGACGCCGCAGTCTCGTCCGAGGGGGTATTAAAGCCCCCGGTAAACACCGCAGCGGACGAGGACGACCATACCACAGCCGACAAAGCCGGGGCAGTCGCCCCGGCTTTGTCCGGCCCCACACGGAAAATCACCCCCAATACCGGCAGCCAGGCCATGGACCTGCCTCAAGGGGTACTGTTTTCGCCGGTCTATCTGTCGGTGCGTCTGGCAAGCCCGGCGGCCGGGCGGGTGACCTCCCAATTTGGGATGCGCACCCACCCCATCACCGACCGGGACGACTTTCATACCGGGGTGGATATTGCCGCACCCCACGGTACCGATATCCTCTCAGCTTTGCAGGGTCTGGTGGTCGAGGTGGGGTGCAGCGCCGTCTACGGCCACACCATCCTGCTCGACCATGGGGGCGGTGTGCAGACCCGCTACTGCCATTGTGACAGTATTGTTGCCCGGGTAGGTCAGCAGGTGGCCAAAGGCGCACGGATTGCCGTTGTGGGCAGCACCGGTCTTACCACCGGACCCCATCTACATTTTGAGCTTATCATAAACGGGCTGCGGGCTAATCCGCTGCCCCATCTGCGCACGGTGGCCGGGCTATGACCATGCGGTTGGGCAATACAAAGATTCGGGTGCGGTTCGGATTTTTTTGCGTTTTGGGGCTATTTGCCTATCTTGCCCCCACCCGGGCCGCCGAGCTTATGCTTTTGGCCGTGCTCATCCACGAGATAGGGCATCTGTGTGCCATGAGCCTATGTGGCGTGCGCCTTGTAGCGATAGAGATTGGCCCCTTTGGTGCCCGCATGACTACCGATTCTATGCGGCTGCTCACTTACCCCTGTGAGCTTTTAATCTATTTAGCGGGCCCGCTGGTCGGATTGGCATCGGCGGGGATAGCACTGCTGATTTGGGGAGGCGCTACCGCAGACTTTGTCATGGCCAGTTTAGGACTGTCGGCCTTTAATTTGCTGCCGGTAGAGACGCTCGACGGAGGCAGCATCGTTTACGCTGCCCTGAGCAGCCGATGGGGACCCATGCTGGCTGCCCGGTGGCTGCGCATACTCACTTGGGCCATTTTGCCGCCGCTGTTTGGCATAGCCTTTATACTGCTTTTGCAGGAGGAGCGCAACATAAGCCTTCTGATTACCTGCACCTATCTTGCGCTTATTGCGCTGCTGCTTTAGGTCTATATATCAGCATAAAGAGTTGCGCCAAGGGGACATTTGTACTATACTATAATTTATTTGACCAGCTTGGTTTAGGAGAATTATAGATGATTAATCATAAAGATTTCAGCGCCGCCCTCAGCCGTGTGCAAAAGCCGGCCCGCTACACGGCAGGGGAATATGGTGCGGTTAGCAAAAAGCCCGAGCCAGATATGCTGCGCTATGCCCTCTGCTTTCCCGATCTCTACGAGGTGGGCATGTCCCACCTTGGGATAAAGATACTCTACGGCCTTGCCAACAGCCGGGAGGATGTATGGTGCGAGCGGGTATTTGCGCCGGACATCGATATGGAACTCGAGATGCGTAAGAGGGGTATTCCCCTCTACGGCCTTGAGAGCAGACAAGCCATCCGGACCTTTGACCTTATTGGCTTTACTCTGCAGTACGAACTGTCCTACACAGGCATCCTCAATATGCTTGATCTTGCGGGGCTGCCCTTACGCAGCGCCGAGCGGACAAGCCTATGGCCCATTGTGATAGCCGGCGGGCCCTGCGCCTGCAATCCCGAGCCCATTGCCGACTTTATAGACCTGTTTGTCTTAGGCGAGGGAGAGGAGGTCAGCGAGGATCTCATAGAGCTTTACAAGAAAGCAAAGGCCGAGGGTTGGGAAAAGCCGGCCTTTTTGCGGGCGGCCGCCACCATAGAGGGCATTTATGTGCCCAGCCTCTACACGGTATCCTACAGCCCGGACGGTCGGGTGTGCAATGTCACCGCCGCCGAGGGTGCGCCCCTGCCCATTAAAAAGCGCATTGTGCGGGATCTGGATGCCGCCTATTACCCCGACAGCTTTGTGGTGCCCTTTTTGGATGTGGTGCACGACCGAGCCATGGTGGAGATTTTTAGAGGCTGCATCCGGGGCTGCCGTTTCTGCCAGGCGGGCTACATCTACCGCCCGGTGCGAGAAAAATCGGCCGATACGGTTAGCCGTCAAGCCAGAGCCCTCTGCGAGAGCACCGGATACGAGGAGCTCAGCCTGTCCTCCTTGTCCACCAGTGACCACTCCCAGCTCGAGCCCATGATCGACAGTCTTTTAAGCTGGAGCGAGCAGGCGCGCATCAATCTCTCTCTGCCCTCTCTGCGGGTGGACAACTTTTCGCCCGAGCTGCTTGAAAAGGTGGCACGGGTGCGCAAAAGCAGCCTGACCTTTGCCCCCGAGGCGGGCAGCCAGCGCCTGCGGGATGTTATCAATAAGAATGTCACCGAGCAGGAGGTATTAGACACCTGCCGCACTGCCTTTGAGGGGGGCTACACCGCTGTAAAGCTCTACTTTATGATGGGGCTTCCCACCGAGACACTTGAGGACATCGAGGCCATTGCCGACCTATGCCAAAAGGTGGTAGATCTTTATTACAGCCTGCCCACCCGTCCCAAGGGTAAAACGGTCACCGTAACGGCCAGCGTGGCCAGCTTTGTGCCCAAGCCCTTTACCCCCTTTGAGTTCGAGCCGCAGGACGATGCTCAAACCCTCGCCCAAAAGCAAAAGCATCTGTTAAATTCACTGCGTTCAAAAAAAATACGGGTAAACTATCACGACAACAACACCAGCTTTCTTGAGGCCATGTTGGCTCGGGGCGACCGCCGGCTCTGCGATGTGGTGGAGCGGGCCTTTAGAGCGGGCAGCAAGTTGGACGGCTGGAGCGAGCACTTTGATATGACCCGCTGGACACACGCCTTTGACGCCTGCGGATTAGACCCCGCCTTTTACGCCAACCGCCGCCGGGACTACGACGAGATCCTCCCGTGGGATCATCTGGACTACGGCGTGAGCAAGGCCCATTTAATCCGCGAGCACAAGCAGGCGATTGCAGCTTGCACCAGCCCCAACTGCCGAGAGCAGTGTTTGGGCTGCGGGGCCAATGCGCTTGTAGGAGGGGTGTGCGACCTATGAAAAAACTCAGAGTGTTTTTTGCAAAGACCGGACGGGCCACCTATATCTCTCATCTGGATCTCAGCCGGGCCATGCAGCGGGCGATCAAGCGGGCTAAGCTGCCGGTCTGGTACACCGAGGGCTTTAACCCGCACATCTACCTCACTTTTGCTCTGCCCCTGTCGCTGGGCTATTCGGGTCTTTGCGAGAGTATGGATTTGCGCCTGACCGAGGATATAGACGAGGACGACTTTATCGACCGCCTCAGCGCTTATCTACCCGAAGGACTGGCCATTATCCGTGTCGCCGAGCCGGTGATGAAACCCAAGGACATCGCTCTGGCCCACTACCGGATGGAGCTGCCTGTCCCTGCGTCTGCCATAGAGGCGCTGCTGGCCCAGCCGGCCATCCTTGTGGAGAAGGAGTCCAAACGAAAGGGCCCGGTGACGATAGACATAAAGCCTGAGATAGAGCTCGTTTCGCTGAGTCAGGCAGGGGAGGGGGCCTGCGCCGAGTTTATGCTGCCGGCAGGCAGCCAAAAAAACCTCAACCCCGCACTTATTCTATCGGCGCTCGAGGCGCACATAGGGCCGCTTAGCTCTCCTGTCCATATCACCCGAATGGGACTTTTCACCGCCGAGCGAAAACCTTTTGCATAAAAGGCGCAAAAATATCTTACAAGGCTCTTGCATTTATAGCCGCCCTATGCTATTCTACTTGGGTATGTTGAGTCGCTGCGCCCCGCAGCGGATTTAATCATCGATTAAAACGGACAGTCCTCTGCCTGTTGAGCATGAATGTCTATTAAACAGGAGGATGTATGTATGGACGCACTAAAAATCATTGCGCAGGACAGCCTTAAGACCGAAGTACCCGAAATCACCGTGGGCGACACGGTTCGGGTGGGTGTTCGCATCAAGGAAGGCGAAAAAGAGCGCATTCAGTACTTCGAGGGCACCATTATCGCCAAACAGCACGGCGGTGTGTCCGAGACCTTTACGGTTCGTCGTGTGGCCCATGGCGTTGGCGTAGAGCGGGTTTTCCCCGTTCATTCCCCCAATGTGGTCTCGGTCGAAGTGGTTCGCAAAGGCCGTGTGCGCCGGGCCAAGCTTTATTATCTGCGCAACCGCGTGGGCAAGGCCGCCAGAGTTAAGGCCGCCCGGGTATAACAAAGCTTTAGCACAAGGGGAGGCAAAATTTGCCTCCCCTTTGCATATGTTGTGCGCTTTTTGCGCCTTTTTATCGCATCGTGGTTGTTAGAGGGCCGGTTGTGTGGTAAAATAACGGGTAATGTTTTGCGCCATTATATCAGCGAAAGGCGGTGCCTTGTTGGATATACAGGAGATGGATTCAAGCGCCCCCCAAAAAAACAGCCGATTTATAGAACTATACGAATGGGCCTCCTCGCTGGTGACAGCGGTGGTGGTCATGATTACCATATTCGCCTTTGGGGCCCGCACCACTCAGGTGTCAGGCATATCCATGCTGCCCACCCTTTCTCATGGAGATATGCTGGTGATCAGCCGTGTGGGCATGGCCCCCGCTTACGGCGATGTGGTGGTTATCACCAAGCCTACCAGCGCCGAGGAGACCCTTATTAAGCGGGTTATCGCCACCGAGGGTCAGACCGTGGATATCGACTTTGATGCCGGTATTGTCTATGTGGACGGACTCGCCTTAGATGAGCCTTATATCAATATGCCCACCACACGCCAGCTCGACCTAGACTTTCCCCAAACCGTACCCAAAGGCTCGGTGTTTGTAATGGGGGACAACCGCAGCTATTCGCTGGACAGCCGCTCGTCCGGTGTGGGCATGATAGACACCCGCTACATCTTAGGCCGGGTGCTGTTTCGCTTTCTACCCACCGATCGGTTTGGCGCGGTGGGTAGCCCCGCCCAGTGAGGGAGGTCAGTATCATGAAGGAACAAGCCCCACTAAATATTCAGTGGTTTCCCGGCCATATGGCCAAAACCCGTCGCCTCATGCGAGAAAGCATGGGGCTGGTGGATTTGGTGGTGGAAATATTAGACGCACGCATACCCTATTCCAGCAAAAATCCCGAAATTCGCAAGATGGTGGGCCAAAAGCCTCGGCTTATTCTGCTTAACAAGGCCGACCTTGCCGATCGGGAGACCACCCGCCGCTGGTGCGATTACTACCGTAAAGCCGGTGTGTCCGCTTTGGCGGTAGACTGCAAAAGCGGGCGGGGTCTGAATGGCTTTGCACCTGAAATACGCCAGGTGCTCTCTGAGCAAATTGCCCGCTTTGAGGCCCGCGGTATGCGGGGCCGCCCCTTGCGCCTTATGGTGGTGGGTATTCCCAATGTGGGCAAAAGTTCGCTGATTAACCGGCTGGCCGGCGGCCGCCGAGCCAAGGTGGAAGATCGCCCGGGGGTTACCAGGGGTCGGCAGTGGGTCGCCCTCAGCGATGGCCTCGAGCTCATGGATATGCCCGGCGTACTCTGGCCCAAATTCGACGACCCCATTGTGGCCGAAAACCTCGCCTTTACCGGAGCCATCAAGGATGCAATTTTGGACACCGAGGCGCTGGCCGACCGGCTGGCAGGGCGCATAGCCCATGTGGCTCCGGCGCTGTTGGCCAACCGATACAAGCTCGCCGAAGCCCAGCTTTCTGACCGGCGCCCCATGGCGCTGCTCACATCCATAGGCCAAAACCGCGGCATGTTGCTGCCCGGTGGCGTGATTGATACCGAGCGGGCGGCCATTATGCTGCTGGACGAGTACCGGGGCGGCAAAATTGGTGCGCTAAGTCTGGAACAACCGGGTGAGCGCCGTGGTGAATAGCACTCCTCAGCTGATGCGCTATGAGCACTACTTTATGGAGCAGGGCTACGCTGCAATCTGCGGCGTGGACGAGGCCGGGCGGGGTCCGCTGGCCGGGCCGGTGGTGGCGGCGGCCGTTATCTTTCCTAAGACACCCCCTAACGGCATCGCCGACTCCAAAAAGCTCTCGGAGAAAAAGCGCCTGCAACTGCTTCCGGTCATTATGACCGAGGCTGAGGTAGGCATCGGCATCGCATCCGAGGCCGAAATAGACCAGCTCAATATCCTAAAAGCCACATTTTTAGCCATGCGGCGGGCGGTGGAGGCGCTGCCCAGGCAGCCCGACCTCGCCCTTGTAGATGGCAACGCCGACCCTCACCTCGGGCTTCCCACCCGGGCTATTGTGGGGGGAGACGCCAAGTCTGCCAGCATCGGGGCAGCCAGCATTGTGGCCAAATGCACCCGCGACCAGCTTATGCGGGAGGCCCACGAGCTCTACCCCCAATACAACTTTGCCCAGCACAAAGGCTACCCCACCAAGGCCCATTACGCCGCCATTGAGACTCATGGTCTTTGCCCCATACACCGCCGCAGCTTTTTTAAAAACAAAAAGAAAGGTTCCAAAGCGCCCGACAGCGGCCGACAGGGTGAGGATTTTGCCGCCCAGACCCTTATAGAGCAGGGCTACACCATCCTTGCTCGCAACTATCGGGGTGCGGGGGGTGAGATTGACCTCATTGCAACAAAGGATACGCATCTTTGCTTTGTGGAGGTTAAAACCCGGGCACTGGGCCACCTGGTTTCGCCGGGGCAGGCCGTGGATACCAAAAAACAACAGCTTATAATCCAGGCAGCCGCCCATTATATACAGCAACACCCCAGCCATCTGCAACCCCGCTTTGACGCATTCCTCATATTGACCGAGCGTGCCTCCCGCTTTAAGGTGGCAGAGTATCAATATTTGAAAGGGGCTTTTGAAGCTTATGAAACCCATCGGCATGATTGATCTGCACTGCGACACCCTAATTAAGAACCCCACCCCAAAGGAGGGCCTTGGTTATAACGGCGCCCACCTCTCTCTGACCAAGATGCCCGTGGGCACCCGTTGGGCCCAGTTCTTTGCTATATTTATTCGTGACCATTTGCGGGGCCCCGAGGCCGAGGCTTGGTTTGACAACTATGCCGACTATTTCGATGCCGAGATGCAGCGCTATTCCCATTTAGTGCGGCCCTGCCGCAGCTTTGCCGACATCGAGGCTGCTTTTGAGGAGGGCAAGTTCGCAGCGGTGCTGACGGTGGAGGGTGGCGCTGCCTTGGGCGGCCGTTTTGAGCAGTTAGCCCATCTCTACGATCGTGGCGTGCGGTCCATGACCCTCACTTGGAATGGTCCCAACGAGCTTTGCAGCGGCCACAACACCGACGAGGGCCTAAGCGACTTGGGCCGCCGGGTCATCACCGAGATGGAGCGTATCGGCATGATTATTGACACCTCCCACCTCAATGATCGGGGCTTTGACGAGCTCTGTGAACTGGCCGAGCGCCCCTTTATCGCCAGCCACTCCAACCTGCGCTCGATCTGCAACCACAAGCGCAACCTCACCGAGGAGCACTTTAAGGAGTTTGTGCGCCGGGGTGGTCTTGTGGGGCTAAACTATTACAAACCTTTTGTGGTGGAAGACAGCAACTTTAACACTTTTGAAGACTTGTTTCGCCATGTTTACCGTATGCTTGAGCTGGGCGGCGAAAAGGTTATCTGCCTCGGTTCGGACTACGACGGTGCAGACATTCCCCCCATTCTCGACTCGGTGGAAAAGTCTCTGCTAATCAAAGAGAACTTTGTTAAGCTAGGTCTTTCTGAAGAGGTGGCCGACGACATTATGTTCGGCAATGCCTACAATTTTTTCAGCCGGCATCTTAAATAGCCGCAGGAGGTAAGGGCATGAATTATATCAGCACCCGAAACGCCGCCCGTTCTGTAGGGGCTTCTCAGGCCATTTTGCAGGGCATTTCGGAGGAGGGCGGACTCTTTGTGCCCGAGAGGCTGCCCCGTCTTACCCCCGAGGAGCTTGTCGCCCTCGGGCATATGGACTACATCGGGCGGGCAGAGACCATTCTCTCGCACTTTCTCACCGATTTTACCCCCGCTCAGCGCACATCGGCCATAAGGGCGGCCTATGAAAACAACTTTGAGGGCGGACATCCCGCCGCCCTCAAAAAGCTGCCTAGCGGCCGCTATGTACTCGAGCTGTTTAGAGGACCCACCTGCGCTTTTAAAGATATGGCGCTCCAGCTTCTGCCCGGTCTGATGGCCCATGCCGCCGACAATGTGGGTCGGGGAGGGGAGACTCTCATCCTGACCGCCACCTCGGGGGACACAGGTAAAGCTGCTCTTGAGGGCTTTAAAAATGCTCCGGGCATCAAAATTATGGTGTTTTACCCCGCCGAGGGTGTAAGTCCCATGCAAAAGCTGCAAATGGCCACCCAAGAGGGAGACAATGTGGCGGTGTGTGCGGTTCGGGGCAACTTCGACAACACCCAAACCGGCGTTAAAGCCATATTCACCGACCCGGTGCTCAAGGCGACTCTATCAGCCCGAAACATCTTTTTCTCCAGCGCCAACTCCATCAACTGGGGGCGGCTGTTGCCCCAAATTGTCTACTACTTTAGCGCCTATGCCGACCTGCTGTCCGGCGGCGACATTCAGCCGGGCGAGGTGGTCAATTTTGCTGTGCCCACCGGCAACTTTGGCAACATCTTAGCCGCCTACTACGCCAAGGGTATGGGTCTGCCTTTGGGGCGGCTTATCTGTGCCTCTAATCAGAACGATGTGCTGGCCGAATTCATCGCCACCGGAATCTACAACGCCCGCCGACCTTTTCATTTAACCTTGTCGCCCTCTATGGATATTCTCATATCCTCTAACCTTGAGCGGCTGCTGTTTCATCTATTAAAGCAGGACGACCGCGCACTGTCGGCCTTGATGGACGACCTTAAAACCGATGGAGCTTATCAGGTGAGCGATGAGGTGTTGGCGGCGCTGCAAGCCGACTTCTTTGGCGGTAGCTGCGACGACCAGCGCACCACGGCCACCATCAAAGCGATCTTCGAGCGGGAGGGCTATCTCTTAGATCCTCACACCGCCGTGGCTATGGCGGTGACCGACGACTATCTGGCCCGGACCGGCGATACCGCCAAAACCGTGGTGGTAGCCACCGCCAGCCCCTATAAATTTGCTGAGGCTGTAACCGAGGCCCTTACCGGCCGTCGGGAGACCGACGCCTTTTTGGCCACCGAGCAGCTTGCCGCGCTTACTGGCCTGCCGGTGCCTGCGCCACTAGCGGGGTTGCGCAGTAAAGCTGTGCGCTTTACAGATGTGGTGGACAAAGCCGACATGGCATCGGCGGTGCTGCGCTTTATAGAGTAAAGGAAAACGGCCCATGGAGGTTGCCCCCACGGGTCGTTTTGCAAGCGTGGTTACTGCGGCTTAAAGGTGTCACAAACCGTGTCGGCGCTGCTGGCCGCAAACTGAGGTCCCACCTTGATGCTCTTTGCGGTGCACAGCTTTTTGTCGGCGTTGTAAACGCAGTTGGTCACCTCGCAGTATACGCCGTTCAGCACGCCAGACGACTGGTTACCTTGGTTGATAGGATTCATATTCATAGCTTATCCCTCCTTTCAGCTTGAGTATTCCCCCAATGCGGGGCAAAATGCGAGGGTATAGCGGGTGGATGTTATAAAATGAAGAAAGGTGGTTTGCCTTTGGCTGTATACACCATCGGAGATTTACACCTCTCCCTCGGCGGGAATAAGTCGATGGAGAGCTTTGCCGGCTGGCAGGACTATGTAAGCCGTATTGAGCGCAACTGGCGCGCCACCGTGGCTCCCGAGGATACCGTGGTGTTATTGGGCGACACCTCTTGGGCTGTAAAGCCTCAGGAACTGGAGCCCGACCTGCGCTTTATCGAGAGTCTGCCTGGTCAGAAGGTGCTCATAAAGGGCAACCACGACTACTGGTGGAGCACCCGTTCCAAAATGGAGGCCATGTTTGCCGAACTTGGTTTTACATCGATACACATAATGCACAACAGCTGCTACCCCATAGGCGACATGGCGGTTTGTGGTACTCGGGGCTGGATGATCGAGGAGCAAACCCCCCACGACCGCAAGTTGAGCAACCGGGAAGCCGGGCGGCTGGAGGCTTCACTGCAAGAGGCGGTCCGGCTGGGCAAACGCCCAGTGGCTTTTTTGCACTATCCGCCCATCTTTTTAGAGCAGATGTCCGGCAATATCATCGACCTTCTCATCAAATATAAAGTGCAGCGCTGTTATTATGCCCATCTCCACGCCACTGCCTGTCAGATGGCTTTTAGGGGAGAATATATGGGTATCAATTTTCAGCTGGTATCGGCCGATTGCTTAAACTTTGCACTCAAGCTTGTCGAGTGCTAATTATTAAGAATCCGTTCATACTTTATATAGCTTTTTATGCTGGACTATGTTATACTTTCATAATAGATTAACCTATAATTGGATTCAGGAGGAGTAGCCAATGGCTCTTATTTCGTCGAAAGTCGCAGAGGATAAACGCGTAGAACTTGAAATCTCGGTGGGAGAAGAAACCTTTGCCCCCGCTGTGGAGCGCAACTTAAGAAAACGGTCGGCCCAGATTACGCTGCCCGGCTTTAGAAAGGGCAAAGCCCCCCGCAACCTGATTGTTCAGTCCTACGGCATGGGCGTATTCATTGAGGACGCTGTTAACGAGCTCTATCCCACCGCCTATAACGAGGCGGTTTTAGAGGCCAACATCGAGCCGGTGGAGGCCGCCGATATAGAAATTCTCTCTGTGGACGATAAGGGCTTTACCTTTAAGGCCACGGTGGCCGTTAAGCCCGAGGCCGAGCTGGGCCAGTATAAGGGCCTGGAGGTTACTCGTATTTTGGTGCCGGTGGACGAGAGCCGCATCGACGAGCAACTCAGCGCCACCCGCGAGCGCAATGCCCGCATGGTAACGGTGACCGATCGCCCCGCCAAGGAGGGGGACACCGCCATCATCGACTTTGAAGGCTTTGTGGACGATGTGCCCTTTGAGGGCGGCAAGGGCGAGAACTATCCCCTCGTTCTAGGTTCGGGCACCTTTATCCCCGGCTTTGAAGAGCAGATTGTGGGCAAAGAGATCGAGCAGCCCTTCGATGTCAATGTGACCTTCCCCGAGGCCTATGGCGTTCCTGAGCTAAATGGCAAACCTGCTGTGTTCAAGGTGGTTATCCACGAGCTTAAAGAGAAACAGCTCCCCGAGCTGGACGATGAATTTGCCAAGGATGTCAGCGAATTTGACACTTTGGCCGAATACCGGGCCGACATCAGGGCGAAACTGGAGGAGACCGCCAAGCAAAATGCCGACATCACGGTGGAAAATGAGCTGATGAAGTCGGTGGTGGCCAATATGAAGGTGGATCTGCCGCAGGCCATGATAGAAAACCGTATCGATGATTTGGTGCGGGACTTTGAGCATCGCCTGCGTATGCAGGGCCTTAACATGGAGCAGTTCCTCCAGTATACCGGCGAGGGTGTTGAGGGCTTTAGGTCGACCTTTGCCCCTCAGGCTGAGCAGCAGGTGCTGGTGCGGCTGGCGCTGGAGGCCATTGTTAAGGCCGAGGGCATTACACCCACTGAAGAGCAGCTTGAGGCTGAGTACACCCGGCTGTCCGAGCTTCATGGCATCGAAGTAAGCCGCATCAAGGAAATGGTGCCTCCTGCCGACATGACCTTGGACCTTGCCTGCAACATGGCTATCGATGTGGTTAAATCCCATGCGGTCATTACCGAGAGCACCGGCGAGAGCGCCGAGGACGATGCTGACGAAGCCACCGACACTGCCGACGAGTCCAAGAAAAAAACCAAAAAAACAACCAAAAAGGAAGCCGAGGAGGCCGAGGAAAAGCCTGCGCCCAAAAAGCGCACGGCTAAACCTAAGGCTAAAGCCAAGGAGAGCGACGAGGCCAAGGAAAGCGCAGAGGCGAAGGAGACGCCCGAGGCCGAGTAATGCCATCCTCACCGGCTCCCCTCTATGAAAGGAGTTATTCGGTTATGAGTTTAGTTCCCATGGTCATCGAGCAAACAAACAGGGGCGAGCGCTCCTATGATATATTTTCTCGCCTGCTTAACGACCGAATTATCATGCTTCAGGAGCAAGTTACCGATGTAACCGCCAGTCTGGTGGTTGCCCAGCTGCTCTATCTGGAGGGGCAGGACCCCGATAAAGACATTCAGCTGTATATCAATTCCCCCGGCGGGTCGGTCACGGCCGGCATGGCCATTTACGACACCATGCAGTATATCTCCTGCGATGTATCGACCATCTGCGTGGGTCTGGCAGCCTCCATGGGTGCCTTTTTGCTGGCGGCGGGCACCAAGGGCAAGCGTCTTATCCTGCCCAACGCAGAGGTGATGATTCATCAGCCCTCGGGTGGCAGCCGCGGCTCGGCCTCGGACATGAAAATTCAGGCCGACTGGATTATCAAAACCCGCGACAAGCTCAACCGCATTCTGGCTGAGAAGACCGGTCAGCCCATCGAAATCATCGCGCGGGACACCGACCGGGACTACTTTATGTCGGCGCAGGAGGCCCAGGCCTATGGCCTTGTGGACAAGGTAATTGAAAAGCGGTAACCCATCATGCGGCGCCCCTATCCGCGAGAACCATTAAGAGGATTATGATACTATGGCTAAAAACGATACCAACCAAAGGGTGCTACGCTGCTCCTTTTGCGGCAAACAACAGGATCAGGTCAGCCGGATGATTGCCGGCCCCGGCGTATGCATCTGCAACGAGTGCGTGGAGCTCTGCCTGAGCGTGTTGGAGGACGACCAGTTCTCCGAGCGTTCGGCTAAGGGCAAAAACGCTTGGCAGGAGGGCCCCAAGGTACTCAAACCCTCCGAGATAAAAGAGGCTCTTGACCAGTATGTCATCGGTCAGGACGAGGCCAAAACTGCGCTGGCGGTGGCGGTATACAACCACTATAAGCGCATTATGTCGATGTCCAGCAGCGAAGTAGAGCTCCAAAAGAGCAACATCTTGCTGCTGGGTCCCACCGGCGTGGGCAAAACCCTGCTGGCCCAAACACTGGCCAATATGTTGGGGGTGCCCTTTGCCATTGCCGATGCCACCACCCTCACCGAGGCGGGCTATGTGGGCGAGGATGTGGAAAACATTCTGCTGCGCCTTATTCAGGCCGCCGACTACGACATCGCCAAGGCTCAGCGAGGCATCATCTACATCGATGAGGTGGACAAAATCAGCCGCAAGAGCGAAAATCCCTCCATCACACGGGATGTGAGCGGCGAGGGCGTTCAGCAGGCTTTGCTTAAAATCCTAGAAGGCACCGTGGCTAATGTGCCGCCCCAGGGGGGGCGCAAGCATCCCCAACAGGAGTTCATTCAGCTTAACACCACCAATATTCTGTTTATCTGTGGCGGCGCTTTCGAAGGCATCGAGAAAATTATCGAGAAGCGGGTGGCCGTGTCTGCCTTGGGCTTTGGGGCCGATGTGCGCTCTAAAAAAGACCAAAAAGACCTTATGAGCCAACTGGCCCCGCAGGACCTTGTGCGCTACGGCATGATTCCTGAGCTGGTGGGCCGTCTGCCGGTGATTTCCTCGCTCAAACCGCTGGATACCCCGGCACTTGTGCGCATTCTAACCGAGCCCAAAAATGCGCTTATCAAGCAGTATCAGGCGTTGTTCGCTATGGACGATGTGACCCTTACCTTCGACGACGACGCCATTGTCGCAATCGCCGAGCGGGCCGACGCCCGCAAAACCGGCGCCCGAGGCCTTCGGGGCATCATGGAGGAGGTGCTGTCCGACCTCATGTTCTGGACGCCCTCCGACCACACGGTGGAATCCATCCGCATCACCAAAGCCTATGTGGACAAAACCGGCGAAGCCGAGATTGTTCGCAACCCCGATCGCAAGCCCCGAACGCTGCGCGTGCCCGACGATCCCAAGGGACGGCCTCGGCGGGATTCGGCCTCATAAACTACATGCCACGCCGCCGGACGGCTGTCCGGCGGCCTTGTTTTTGGATGGGCCTCAGGCGACGGGAAATTTTGCGCTACAAAATTTACTGATTTCGTATAATTTACCGATTACTCTCCCTTGTATCTCAACTGGCTATCCGATATAATAGCCGCAGCGGTTAAACTGTTCCGTTTCACAATAGGCAAAACCGGCACTCAAAAGGGCCGTACCCAGCTTTTACTTGTCCATAGGAGGTTTACATATGAGTAATAAACCCATGCAGCCCCCCTTGCGGATACCGCTTATAGCCCTGCGTGGGCTGGTGCTGTTTCCCCGCATGGCGCTTCATTTTGATATAGGCCGTATTAAGTCCATCCGTGCGCTGCGCGAGGCCATGGAGGGCGACCGCCGGGTATTTCTAGTGGCCCAGCGGGACATTAGAGAAGACGACCCCACCGTCGACGACCTCTACAGCGTGGGCGTGGTGGCCGAGGTGCGCCAGATTATCCGCGGCAGCCGGGGAGAGGAAGGCGCCATGAGAGTTATGGTGGAAGGCCTTTACAGAGCCCGCATCGAGTCGCTGATTGAGGGCGAGCAAAGCCTGATGGCCGATGTGCGCCCCATGGCCATGCGGGGCATACGGGGCAGCCGACGGGAACTTTCCGAGGCCCTGTCCCGCACGGTGAAGGACCTCTTTGAGGAGTACTGCTATCTATCCACCAAAATACCCAAGGAGCTTATTCTCACAGCGTTGGTGGAGGAGGACGCCAACCGCCTCGCCGAGTATATAGCCGGAAATATCCCCATCTCCATTGCCGATAAACAGCAAATCCTCGAAAGCAGCAATGTTATAGAGCGCCTGGAGCATCTTGTAAAGGTACTTACCAGCGAAAATGCACTGCTTAACCTCGAGCGGGATATCTATGACAAAGTGCGCGACCAAATGGATAAAAACCAGCGTGACTACTACCTGCGAGAGCAGCTTAAGGCCATTAACGCCGAATTGGGTGAGGCCGAAAGCCCCGAGGAGGAGGCCGAGAGCTACCGCCAGCGCATAGCAGCCCTCACCTTGCCCGACGAGGTGCGCGAAAAGCTGCTCAGCGAGGTGGACCGCCTGTCCCGCCTTAATCCCAGCTCCCATGAGGGCGGGGTTATCCGAGGATATCTGGACACCTGCCTCGACCTGCCCTGGGGGATCACCACCCGGGATCGCATTAACATCACCACCGCCCGGCACACTTTTGACGCCGACCACTACGGCCTTGAAAAGGTTAAAGAACGCATTTTAGAGATGCTGGCTGTAAGGGCGCTGGCTCCCGACATCAAGGGGCAGATTATCTGCCTTGTGGGCCCTCCTGGGGTGGGCAAAACCTCCATCGCCCGTTCCATCGCCGAGGTGATGGGACGCAAGTATGTGCGTATGTCCTTAGGCGGCGTACGGGACGAGTCAGACATACGGGGCCACCGCAAAACCTATATTGGAGCCATGCCCGGCCGCATTATAACAGCCCTAAAACAGTCGGGCAGCATGAACCCCCTCATGCTCCTTGACGAGGTGGATAAGCTGGGCAACGACTTTAGGGGAGACCCCTCCTCGGCGCTTTTGGAGGTGCTTGACCCCGAGCAGAACTACGCCTTTAGAGACCACTATATCGAGGTGCCGGTGGATCTTTCGGGGGTTTTGTTCATCGCCACCGCCAACGATGCCGGCGCCATACCCGGCCCTCTTTACGACCGCATGGAGATTATTCATCTGCCCAGCTACACCCGGGAAGAGAAGTTCCAAATTGCCAAAAGGCACCTTCTTCCCAAGCAGCGGGCCCGCCACGGCCTGACAGGTCGCAGCTTCCGCATTGAGGATGCGGCCCTCTACACCTTGGTGGACGCCTACACCCGGGAGGCCGGCGTGCGCACATTAGAGCGCAGCCTAGCCACACTTTGTCGCAAGGCAGCCAAGGAGATTGTGGCCGGCACAAGAAAGCGGGTTACCATTACGCAGCGCAACATCACCGATCACATGGGCCCATATAAATATAAGCCCGATAATCTGTCTCTTAAAAACGAAGTGGGCATCGCCAACGGCCTTGCCTGGACATCGGTGGGAGGCGAGATGATGCAGGTGGAGATCGCCGTGATGGAGGGCAGCGGAAAAATTGAGCTCACCGGCTCGCTTGGCAATGTGATGAAGGAATCGGCCCAGGCGGCCGTAAGCTACATCCGGGCCAACGCAGAGCGCTACCAGATCGAGCCGGACTTCTATAAGACCAAGGATATCCATGTCCATGTGCCCGAGGGCGCCGTGCCCAAAGACGGCCCTTCGGCGGGCATTACCATCTGCACGGCGCTTATTTCGGCATTGTCCGGGGTGCCGGTGCGAGGCAATCTTGCCATGACCGGCGAGATGAGCCTGCGGGGACGGGTGCTGCCCATTGGCGGCCTGCGCGAAAAAAGTATGGCGGCCTACCGGGCCGGCATCCGCACGGTGATTATCCCCAAGGAGAACGAGCCCGATCTTTTTGAGGTGGATGAGGTGGTCAAGCAGGCCGTTATCTTCCATCCGGTCGAGCGTATGGAAGCGGTTGTCGACATGGCCCTGCTGCGTTCCGAGCAGCCCGAGCTGCCCGATCACGGCGACGATGAGGCACTTGCCCCCGTCCCGCTGTCCGAGCCGACCCGGGGCCGCCGCTTACCCACATGGGAGGCCGAATCATGCTAAATATCAACTTAATCGCCTACGAGCAGTCCTTTGGGCGCATCTCCCAGATGCCTCCCTCAAGCGGTCCCGAATTTGCCTTTGTGGGGCGCTCCAATGTGGGCAAGTCCTCCATGATAAACCGGGTGTTTAACCGCAAGAACCTGGCCCGTACCTCTCAGGTGCCGGGCAAAACCGCCACCATCAACTTTTATAAGCTGGGGCAGGTCCGCTTTGTAGATCTGCCCGGCTACGGCTATGCCAAGCTGAGCAAGTCCGAGCAGGCCCGGTTGGACGGGTTGATTCGCGACTATTTGCGGGCCGACCGCCAGCTGGAGCTGGTGTTTTTGCTGGTGGATATGCGCCACAGCCCCTCGCCTCTGGACAAGCAGATGGCCGACTTTCTCATAGATAACGAGGTGCCCTTTGTGGTGCCGCTCACCAAGGCCGACAAGCTTTCGGCCCGGCAGCAGGCCCTCCAGTTGGAGGTTATGACCCGAGAGCTGCCCGGCGGCCAGGACATCACTTTCATTCCCTTTTCATCCCAAACCGGTCTCGGGGTCGAGGCCGTTCACGCCGTACTTGAGGACATTCTGTCCGATGAGGCGTTTAACATTTAACAGGAGGAACCACCATGCTTTACGCCGATTGTTTGAGCATTAACTCCCTGGGGCATCTCGCCATAGACGGATGCGACACCCTCATGCTGGCCGAGCACTACGGCACCCCCCTCTATGTGATGAGCGAGACCGAAATCGAGAAGAATGTCCGGCTTTATCAGGACTCCATCACCGACTACTACGATGGCAGAGGCTCGGTGGCTTACGCCAGCAAGGCCTTTTGCTGCAAGGAGATCTATCGCATCATGAAGCGGCTGGGGGCATCGGTGGATGTGGCCTCGGGCGGCGAGCTGCACACGGCGCTGTCGGTGGACTTTCCTCCCGAGCGCATCTTCTTTCATGGCAACAACAAAACTGCCCCCGAACTGGCCCGGGCCGTCGAGGTGGGGGTGGGGCGTATTGTGGTGGACAATCTGTCCGAGCTCGAGCTGCTGGACTCGGTTGCTCGCTCGGCGGGCAAGCGGGTGCTGATACAGATCCGGATAAAGCCCGGCATCGACCCCGACACCCACGATTTTGTGCGCACCGGTCAAATTGACTCCAAGTTTGGCTTTGCTCTCGAAACGGGCGAGGCCATGGACGCTGTGCGCTGGGTTATGAACAGTGAGGGGTTAGAGCTAATGGGTGTTCATTGCCATATCGGCTCTCAGATTTTCGACATAAACCCCTTTGCCCACGCCGCAGAGGTTATGGTGGGCTTTATGGCTGCCGTGCGGAAGGAGACCGGTCTTGCCCTCACCGAGCTCAATCTGGGCGGCGGCTTTGGTATACGCTATGTAGAAAGCCACAACCCTGCGGCCTATCAAAGTTATATGGAGGCCGTGTCTCGGTCGGTCAAGGCCGCCTGTGCTCAGCATGAACTGCCGCTGCCTTTTATCACGCTGGAGCCGGGGCGCTCCATTGTGGGAGCGGCGGGTATTACCCTTTACACCGCAGGGGCGGTTAAAAAAATCCCTGGTGTGCGCACCTACCTCACATTAGACGGCGGCATGGCCGACAATCCCCGCTACGCCCTCTACCACGCCGAGTACGATGCCTGTGTGGCTGCCAGAGCCGCCGAGCCTCGGGATACGCTGGTCACTTTGGCCGGCCGCTGCTGCGAAAGCGGCGACCTCATCGGCGAACATATGCCCATTCAGCCTCCCCAGGAGGGAGACATCATTGCGGTCACCGGTACCGGAGCCTACAACTACTCCATGGCGAGCAACTACAACCGGCTGCCCCGTCCGCCGGTAGTCATGACCCGGGAGGGCAGCCATCGTCTCATCGTGCGAGGCGAGAGCTACGATGATCTGATTGCCCAAGATATTTAGCATTTTTTTCGATTTCTCTTGCTTTTACGGTGTAATATGCTAAAATATAGCTAACAAATTAAAGGCAAGCGAGGGAATGCGTATGGATCCTAAATTTAAAAACACCCACGCCGAGCTCCTATTTCGGGCGGTATTAACGCTCAAAAATATGGAGGAATGCGAAGCCTTTTTCGACGATATTTGTACTGTGCAGGAAATTCGGGCCATCTCACAGCGGCTTAAGGTGGCCCAAATGCTCAGCGAGAAAAAGGTATACAGCGAAATTGTGGCCAAAACCGGGGCCAGCACCGCCACTATCAGCCGGGTCAACCGTTCTTTAAGCTATGGGCGAGATGGTTACAATATCGTTTTCGAGCGGCTTGGAGACTATGCCGACCATGGCGACCTATGATGTATTTGCGCGGTTTTACGATGCGCTGACCGCCGACATTAACTACACAGCCCGGGCGGCCTATTTTGACGGGCTTTTGCGCCCGCATATCGGAGAAGCGGCCCGGGTTTTGGACCTCGCCTGCGGCACCGGCGGGCTGAGCATTCCTCTTAGCCGACTGGGATACGATGTCATTGCCGTAGATCGCTCGCCCGAGATGCTGGCTCTTGCCATGCAGAAAACCGCAGAGTCCGGGCTTTCTGTACTGTTTCTCAATCAGGATATGACAGCCCTTGATCTCTATGGGGACATCGATGGGGCCATTTGCGCCCTGGACAGCCTCAACCACCTGCCCGACCGGAAGGCTTTTGAAAAGGCACTGGGGCGGGTGGCCCTTTTTCTGCGTCCGGGCGGGGTGTTTGCGTTCGACCTCAACACCCCCTACAAGCACAGCCACATCCTGGCAGACCATGCGTATATCTTTGACACCAAGGAGGTATACTGCGTTTGGCAAAACCGCACTCAGGGGCTTTTCACCCGCATAGCGCTGGACTTTTTTGTGCCTGAGGACGGTGTTTATACCCGTTATAGCGAGCGGTTTACCGAGCGGGCTTTTACCCAAAGCGAGATTGAAACGGCCATTGCCCAGGCGGGCCTTTCGCTACTCCATGTCTACGAGGCCGACAGCCTCTTGCCCCCTAAACCCGAGAGTGAGCGGCTGGTTTATCTTACAAAAAAGGTGTGACACTTTATCATGCATAATTTAGCACGCGCCATCACCACGGATGGTGGGGTTATTTGCGTTGCCATCAACTCCACATCCATCGCAGCCCGCAGCGAGACCATCCATGCCACCTCGGCGGTGGTGTCCGCAGGGCTGGGACGGCTGCTTACTGCCGCTTCCATGATGGGCAGTATGATGAAAGAGGAGAGCCATACGGTAACCCTGCGTATAAATGGCGGGGGAGATGTGGGCTCGCTCATCGCTGTGGCCGACGGCCGGGCAAATGTGCGGGGCTACCCCACCAACCCGGTTGTGGAGCTACCCCTTAACGCTCATGGAAAGCTGGATGTGGCCGGTGCCGTAGGCAAGGACGGCTTTTTGGCCGTTATCAAGGATGTGGGGCTCGACGAGCCTATGAGCGGTTACTCGCCCATTGTGTCGGGCGAGATTGCCGAGGACATCACCTACTACTATGCTACCAGCGAGCAGATTCCCACTGTATGCAGCCTGGGGGTGCTGGTGGCCCCCGATTTGCGGGTGCAGGCTGCCGGCGGCTTTCTCATTCAGTTGCTGCCCGGTGCCGAAGAAAGCACCATTACCCGAATCGAGCAGAATATCGAGGCTATGCCCGCCATCTCCACCCTTATCGACGGGGGAGCGACCCCGATGGATGTGATTAAAGCCTGCCTTGATGGCTTTGATTTTGACATTTTGGATACCCGTCAGGCAGATTATGTTTGCAACTGCTCCCGGGATCGGGTGGAAAAGGCACTGATCAGTCTGGGTGCCGAGGAACTGCTTGTTATGGCTGATGATCAGGAGACCACCGAGGTGTCCTGCCACTTCTGTCCCAAAAAATACCGTTTCTCATCCGAGGAGCTCAAACTGCTAGCGAAAAGCCAAAAAAGTAGTTTGTGATAAAAAGATGGTTGACATCTTGCGCCAGACATTGTATAATCTCAACTGTTGCTGCTGATGCAATGCGGATGCAGAAGGGGAGCATAGCTCAGCTGGGAGNNCAAGCAGAGGGTCACAGGTTCGAGTCCTGTTGTTCCCACCAACATGGCCCGGTAGTTCAGTTGGTTAGAACGCTAGCCTGTCACGCTAGAGGCCGAGGGTTCGAGTCCCTTCCGGGTCGCCATGTGTGCCTTTGTAGCTCAGTTGGTAGAGCAGTGGACTGAAAATCCACGTGTCGTTGGTTCGATTCCGACCGAAGGCACCATTTGCGGGTTTAGCTCATTTGGTAGAGCGCCACCTTGCCAAGGTGGAGGTGGCCGGTTCGAGCCCGGTAACCCGCTCCAAGCGTAAAAGAAGCCTCGCTCATAACCTGCGCGGGGCTTCTTTATCGCAAAAGTGTCCTTGACAGCCCCATTCACCATAGGTATACTATATGAGTATTCTTTCCATGGCGCCATAGCCAAGTGGTAAGGCACGGGTCTGCAAAACCCTTATTCGACGGTTCAAATCCGTCTGGCGCCTCCAAATCGTGAAATGCCGGTCGCAAGACCGGCATTTTTATTTTTGTGCAAAAATGGCTTTCTATAGCCATTCGTGAAGCGCCTGCCTTTCTTTATGGGCTTCAAAAACTTTAGGAGTTAAGCTGAAAACACATTATCTTAGAAGTTAATAAGTGGGATTTTACCCCAGTCCTAACATGTTTTCACTCCATTTCACTTGCAAAGTGGTGTAAAAAGTGGTGTAATAGTTACAAAGTAAAAATAACTATAGCACTGCAGCGCGCTGCATAGCTACGGAGGGGACAACAATGAGCAAAAACACAAGAAAGATTCTTCCGGATTTGCCTTACGGGGAAGGCTCACTGTCTTTCCGCCCTGATGGGGTTACCATTATGTACAAAAAAACCGTTGCTGGTAAAAGGGTGTCCGTATATGGAAAAACAGTGTCAACGCCAATATGATTTTGCAGATTTTCGCCGATTAAAAAATGCAGGAAAACAGCGGTGAGTGAATGACAAAAGAATGAAGTATTACCCCTGCTCAAACAGGGTGTTGACGACGTGCTGCTTCTGTTTCATAAATTCCTTTCGTTCCTTGAGCCGATAACTCTCACCCTTGATGTTGATGACAGTGGCATGATGCAGGACACGGTCAAGGATGGCCGAGGCGATGGTAACATCGGCAAACACCTCGTTCCATTGAGAGAAGGTCTTGTTCGATGTAAATACCGTGGAAGCCTTCTCATACCGCCTGGCAATGAGTTGAAAGAACAGATTCGCTCCCTGGATATCCATAGGGAGATAACCAATTTCGTCAATGATGAGCATCTTATACTTGCCCAGAGTTTTCAGCTTGTCCGGCAGCCTGTTTTCAAAATGCGCCTTTTTAAGCTGCTCAATCAGCGTATGGCAGTTGATGTAATAGGTGGAAAACCGGTGCCTAGCGGCGGCCATGCCAAGGGCCGAAGCCAGGTGGGTCTTGCCCACGCCAGGCGGGCCGAGAAAGACGATATTCTCACCGTTTTCCAAGAACCGCATGGTGGCCAGCTCGTCGATCTGGCGCTTGTCGATGGAGGGCTGAAAGCTGAAGTCGAAGTCCTCCAGTGTTTTCTTAATGGGGAAGCCAGACATTTGCACCTGCTTTTCATAGGCGCGTCTACGTTTGCTGAGCGCTTCCTCAGCAAAGATATGGTCCAGGACCTCC
>DBQC01000021.1 GCA_002305075.1 Ruminococcaceae bacterium UBA1404
TGGTACAACGGCGGTATGGAGCACACCACTCTGCACCTGCTTTACAGCCGGTTTTGGCACAAATTCCTCTACGATATCGGCGTGGTCTCCTGTAAGGAGCCCTATACCAAGCGCACCAGCCACGGCATCATCCTTGGCGAAAACGGCGAGAAGATGAGCAAGTCCCGGGGCAATGTGGTCAACCCTGACGATATTGTAAGCGAATACGGCGCCGACACTTTGCGCCTGTATGAGCTGTTCATCGGCGACTTTGAGAAGGCCGCCCCCTGGAGCCAGGATTCCATCCGAGGATGCAAGCGCTTTCTTGAACGGGTTTGGGGGCTGGCTGATATGCTTACCGAGCAGGGGGGGGTAGACCCCCAAAACGAAACGCTGCTCCACCGCACCATCCGCAAGGTGGGCGAGGATATCGAAAACCTTAAGTACAACACGGCCATCGCCGCCATGATGAGCCTGGTCAATCAGTTCTATCAGGTGGGAAGGGTCCAGCGGCAGGAGCTGCGCACGCTGCTTATTCTGCTCAACCCCTTTGCGCCGCATATTACCGAGGAGCTCTACGAGCGCTGCGGCTTTGGGGGCATGATTACCGACCAAAGCTGGCCTGTTTATGACCCCGACAAGTGCCAGGATGCCGAGGTAGAGATTGTGCTGCAAATAAACGGCAAAATCCGCGCACGGCTCATGGTGCCCGCCGATATAGCGGCCGAAGAGGCCATTGCCGCTGCCAAAGCCGAGCCCACCATGGCGGCTACTCTGGCGGGCAAGCAGATGGTTAAAGAAATCTATGTGCCGGGCAAACTGGTCAACATTGTGGCCAAATAGCTGCGCTTTGTGCAGGGCGGCGGATAAAGCCCTTCGGACAGGGGAAAATAGAAGGTTGACAGTCCGACCGCTGCCATAGTATAATGATTTATATTGTTCCTTCGGGCACAATAACTCCAGCTATGTGGCGTGGGGAGGGAATCGGAAATGTCGGAAGTGCGTGTTAAAGATAATGAATCGCTGGATAGTGCGCTGCGTCGTTTTAAGCGTCAGTGCGCCAAGGCCGGCGTCATTCAGGAAGTCCGCAGGCGCGAGCACTACGAAAAGCCTTCAGTAAAGCGCAAAAAAAAGTCTGAGGCTGCGCGCAAAAGAAAATTCAAATAAGCCCAAAGGCCGGAGCATTTTGCTCCGGCCTTTTGTTTATTGGCATCATGTTAAGCAGCGGGTCCCGCCGACCAAATAGCAACCGCCCGGTTCGCTGCATAGAATGTGTAAGCCCGCCGTGCACAGCCCGCCCGACGGCGCAGCTTTGGGGTGGTCGGTCTGGCCCTATGTCACAGAGCCGGCCTTTAGCGGCCCCGAGGCGCACCGCCGCTTTATATAGCCCACCCCTCCGCTTTTAGGCGGAGGGAGTGGGCGGCCAATGAGCAGGCAGGGAATACATAGCCCACGCCCCCGACCAAACCGGTTGGGGGCGTGGGTGTGTGAGAGGAGCTTAGTCGACCTTTAGCGCGCCTAGCACCTCGTGAACTTGAACCATACGCTCGGGAATATTAATCTGCTGGGGGCACTGGGGCAAACAATGGCCGCAGGCTACGCATTTATCGGCCCGGGTGTTCATATCCATCAAGGGGCCGGAGTAGTTTTGGTAGGCGATGGCCGTATTTTTAAACATCTCAAAGCGGTTATAAATCTCGAACATCTTAGGGATATTCACGCCATAAGGGCAGGGCATACAGTAGCGGCAGTCGGTGCAGGGAATGGTTTTGTAAGAGAGTAGCTTGTCTGTGACCTTGTCCACCGCCTCAAGGTCGGCGGGGCTTAGAGTAAAGGGGGTCTGAGAGAAGGTGGCCACATTCTCTTTAACTTGCTCGAGGGTGGACATGCCCGACAGGGTTACCATAATATTCTCCTGCGTGGCCACCCACTGCAGCGCCCAAGCCGCCATGCTGCGCTGGGGATTTACCGCCTTTAAAATAGCCTCTACATCCTCGGGCAGGGAGGCCAGGTGCCCGCCCCGCACCGGCTCCATCACCAGCGCCGGAATGTCCTGCTCCACCAGCTGGCGGTACAGCTCGTCCGAGCCAATATGTACCCGGTCTATGTAATTGTGCTGAATTTGCACAAAATCCCAGTCGTAGGCGTCTAGGATAGGGGCAAAGTTTGCAGTCTCGTCGTGGAAAGAAAAACCGGCGTACTTAATTTTGCCCTCGGCCTTCATGCGGGTAAGCCACTCGAGCGCGCCCAGCTTTACGCTGTGCTCAAAGCGCTCCTTATCCAGCGCATGGAGTAAATAGAAGTCGAAATAATCGGTCTGCAGCCGGGAGAGTTGCTCGGCAAAGTATTTGTCTAGGTCGGCGCTTTCCTTGCAGAGCCAAACCGGCATTTTTGTGGCCAGATAGAAGCTGTCCCGGGGATAGCGGCGCATGGCCTCGCCCACAAAATACTGCGATTCCTCGTTGTGATAGCCCCAGGCCGTATCGTAGTAATTTACGCCATTTTTATAGGCGTAGTCCAGCATGGCGGCGGCTTCTTCACGCTCAATTTTGCCATCTTTCACGGGAAAACGCATACATCCAAAGCCCAGCACCGATAGCTCGACACCCAGCTTTTCAAGCCTTCTGTAATGCATAGATCTAACCCCTTTCCTGTTGTCTGCAGCCCCAAGCAGGGAGGCCGACGATTTATACTAATTATAGCACATAAGTTAAAATATGCAGCCCTTTTATAGAAGATTTGTCCTCTGGCCAAAAGGTTTTAGTCGGCGGATGAATCGGGCTGGTCACCAAGGCGCAACAGCCCTATGATTTACAAGATAGGCGCCCTGCTTGTGCCGTGGTTGAAGGTTGACCTTTGCACCGGCATAAAGTAGAATAGGTATGTTAAGCTCTGGGAGGCCGGAATGCTTTGGGACAGGCCCTGGGCGTCCGGCCCGCCCGCTTTGGAGGTACTCTATGAAGGTTATGATAGCCCCCTCGCTGCTTTCCTGCGACTTTGCCCATCTTGGTCGCGAGGTTGAGGCCATTGCCAAGGCCGGTGCCGACCTTGTGCATGTGGATGTGATGGACGGACACTTTGTGCCCAACATCACCATTGGCCTGCCGGTGGTACGCAGCCTTAAAAAAATCTCGCCCCTGCCGCTGGATGTGCATCTTATGATTAGCCATCCGCTTAAATACGCCGCCGAGTTTGCAAAGGCCGGCAGTGATTATATCACCTTTCACATCGAAAGCGAGGACGACACCGCCGCCACACTGGCCGCCATCCGTGATGGAGGGGCCAAGGCGGGGCTTACGCTGCGGCCGGGCACTCCTGTCGAGCGGCTGCTGCCCTATTTGCCCGAGGTGGACATGGTGCTCATTATGACTGTGGAGCCCGGCTTTGGCGGTCAGAGCTTTATGGCTGATATGCTGCCTAAAATCGAGGTGGTGCGCCGCTGGAAAGACGAGCATAAACCCCATATGCTCATCGAGGTGGACGGCGGCATCAACAAAGACACTGCTCCTTTGGCCATAGCCGCCGGCGCCGATGTGCTGGTGGCCGGATCGGCTGTTTTTGGGCGGTCCGATTATGCCGCCGCCATAGCCCAACTGCGGCCCTAAGTCGCACATACAAAGGAGGAACCCTTTTGCCCAGACGCATTTTGCACCGCGGCATTCTGCTTGAGCAGAACAAAGAGCCGGCCCTGTCCCGGCCGCTGCGGCCCCTATATAAAGACCAGCCCAGCGAAAAGCTCTCGCTGCGCAGTCCTGGCAACCCGTCCTTTTTAGCCCCCCACGAGATTTTGGCCTTTGCTCGGGCCGCCCGCATTGTGGACGAGAGCGACGGCCGCAGCCTCTGGCGCAAAATTGAGGCCGCCATCAAGGATGGAGCCAATTCCGTGGTGGTGGACGCCATCGACGACGAGCCCTATATCTCCAGCCAAATTGGTCCGGCCCTCCACCTGCCCGGAGAGCTGGCCGCCGGCATCGAGCTGATTAAGCGGGCCATCGGAGCCGCCAAAACCCATATAGAGATGCACGACAATCTGGTGGATGTACAAAAGTCCATTCCCAAGAAGATTGGCACCACCCCCATCCGCCGGGTGAGTGCGCTCTATCCCGCCGAGTATCGGGGCAAGCGGCGCTACGAGCGCTCCGCCCTTGCGGTGGGAGCCTGCGCCCTGATCCATCTCAAGCGGGCGGTTTACGACGGGCTGGCCCAAACCACCGCCTTTGTCACGGTGGCCGGCAACTGCACCGCCAACCCCGGCAACTACGAGATACCACTTGGTGTGACCGTGTCCGAGGTGATGAGGGTCACCGGCCTGATTGACGAGCCCCGGCGCATTGTGGTGGGCGGCTCCATGACCGGCTACTGCATTTTAAACCCCGACAGCACCCCCATTACGGTGATTACACGGGGCATTCTAACCTTTGACACCAACTTTAGAGAGAACCCCGGCACCTGCATCGGATGCGGACGCTGCACCGAGAGCTGCCCCGAGGGCCTTAGCCCCTATCACATCCACCATATGCTCACGGCCGCCGGCCGCAAGATGCTGGACATCTACGACCTGGATCGCTGTGTAGGCTGCGGCACCTGTAGCTATGTCTGCCCGGCCAAGATAAACCTGTCCCACATCATTACCCAAAGCAAATCTCGCATACTAGCCGAAAAGAGGTAACCCGCCTTGAAGCTTTCCGCAGATTATCCGCCCCATATTCGCAGCCGGGACACCTCGCTGAGCCTTATGTTCGATGTGGTGGTGGCCCTTTTGCCCCTCTATGGCTTAGCCGTCTTCTTCTACGGCCCCCGGGCCCTTATGCTGGCCCTTATCTCGGCTGCTACCTGCATATTGTCCGACGCGGCCTGCTCCCTCTTAATGGGACGCGGGCTGCTACTGCGCGACCTGTCGCCAGTGGTAACCGGCATGATCATCCCGCTGCTGCTGCCAGCCTCCATAAGCTACACGGTGGTTATCATAGCAGCGCTGTTTTCCAGCCTTGTTATCAAGCAGCCATTTGGGGGTGTGGGACAGAACATTTTTAATCCGGCAGCCGGGGGCGTGGCCTTTGTAACCCTATGCTGGCCGGTGGATGTTTTTTCCTATCCCACCCCCTTAAACACACTGCCTATGACCTCCAGCCCCGAGGTAGTGCTCGAGCGCTCGGTGTCCTACACCCTTCATCTGGGCGGCCGCCCCACCAGCGATTACCTCGACCTGCTGCTGGGCAATGTGCCCGGACCCATGGGAGCCACCCACATTTTAGTGATGCTGGCCTGCCTGTTTTATCTCTGGGTGCGCCGGGGAGCAAAAATCAATATGACCGGCAGCTTTATCGCCGGGGCGGCGGCTTGGGCGTTGCTTTTCCCCCGGGGCAGCCTGTCTCCCTTCGAGTCCCTTTGCTACGAGCTTATGAGCGGATCGCTTTTATTCGCCGCCATCTTTCTTATCTCTGACCCGGTCACCAGCCCCAAGCGCCCCATAGCCCGCACCCTCTACGGGGCAGCCGGCGGCCTGCTCTGCATGGCCTTTCGCAGTTTGGGGGACATGGAGGAGTCGGTGATCTTTGGCATCTTGGTGATGAACACCTTTGTCTGGTTGTTGGACACCCGGGTGGAAAGCCTATACCACAGATACAGGAGGGAGCGCACCCATGAGAGCGACCCTACGCAAATACCGCAAGATTAGAACCGAAAGCGGCCACATCCTTTGGAACAACCCGGTTCTCACCCAGGGGCTGGCGCTGCCTTTTGCCATTGCGGCCACCACCAGCTTAAAAAACGGCGTGGTGCTCTCGGCGGCTATGCTGGGCGCACTGGTATGTTCGGCCTTGGTCTACCGCCGTTTTGGCGCACGCTTTGAGGTTTGGATGCACCCGATTCTTTACAGCTCGGTCAACCTCCTTGTGCTTCTTGGCTTTATGCGCATCATATCCGGCTGGCCGGCGGTCATCGACTCGCTGGGCATCTACCTGCCCATGGTGGCCTCCAACACCCTCATTATGCACATGGCGTCCGGCGGCTTGAAGGCCGAGGGTAGCGCCCTTGTTCAGTCGCTGCGTATTTGGGCAGGTTTTAGCTTTGCCGTATGCTTTTTGTCAGCCCTGCGTGAACTGCTTGGTGCGGGCACCCTTTGGGGCATCCCCATGGGGGTGGGCATTCCCAGCCTGTCGCCCATGCTCTATCCCTTTGGGGGCTTTATACTGGTTGGATTTGTGGCCGCCGGCCTTAAGGGATTAGACCGGCTTACGCTGCGCATACTCTCTCGCCGAGGTAAACTAAAGCGGGAAGGGGGCGTGGCCGGTGAATAATTTGACTTCTTTCTTTTCGGTGCTGGTTACGGCAGCCATAGTAGAAAATGTGGTCTTTGCCCGGGCGCTGGGCACCTCCAAACTTATGGACCGCACCCGAGAGACCCAAGATGTGCTCAGCACGGGTGGCGCCCTCACTCTGATGAGCGCCCTTGCCACCCTCTGCAACCATCAGGTCAGCCGTATAGAGGCGGTGGCAGGTATGCGTGCCCACTACCGGGCGCTGGTCTACTTGGCCTGCATCTCGGTGGTATACATGGCGGTCTGCCTGATGTTGCGCAAGTTTTGGCCCGGCATTTTGCGCCGGGTGGGCGGGCTGCTGTCCGGTGTGGCCTTTTCGGGGGCGCTGCTGGGCCTCCAGATTATCGCCCTCAACGAATACAGCACGCTGTTCGGACGCCTTGCCTACGCCATAGGCGGCACCCTAGGGCTTGTGGTGGCGCTGCTGATGATTATGTTTGCCCGAGAGCGCCTTAGTTTTTCCAGGGTGCCCAGCTCCTTTAGGGGGTTGCCCATTTTGCTGATTTATATCGGCATTTTAAGCCTTGCCATCTACGGCCTTATCGGACATCCTCTCGCTGCATAAATCCCTTAAAGGAGTGCATCTCATGGCAAAAAACCGCAAAATAAAGACCTACAAAAAAATCTATCAGGAGAGTAGCGGCCCCTTTTCCTCTCCCCTTGGGGTGGTGGGCATGACGCTGGCTCTCGTGGTGGTGGCTGTGATAGGCTGGAGCGCCTATGTGCCGGTGCGGGATTTTGTCATGCAGATTGGAGAGGAACCCACGCCGCCCTCCTCCACGGCGGCACCTCCGGTCGGGCAGAGCATGCCTGGTCAGCCGGACGGCCGACCCGATGGCACCGCTACGCCTGGCGTCTCGGCCCCCGATACACCCCCCCAACCCACCCCCGAGCCCCCCGAGCCGGTGCGGGCCGTGTTTATGCCGGCCCAGACCGCCTCTGACCTCGGACGGGTGGACGCCTTTTTAGGAGCACTGCCCGCCGGCGTCTACAACACGGTGGTGGTGGAGCTCAAGGGCAGCACCGGCGCACTCTATTACAAATCCTCGGTGGAGCTGGCCGTGCAGGCCGGGGCGGTTCCGGCCCAGGGGCTGGATGCGGCGGCGCTGGCCGGCCGGATAAGACAGGCAGGCTACCGGCCGGCGGCGCGGATTCACGCCTTTAGCGACCATATGCTGCCCTCTCTTAAGCGGGAGGCGGCGATTATGTATATGAACACCGACTGGATGTGGCTGGACAATGCCCCCGAGCTGGGCGGCAAGCCCTGGCTGAACCCCTATTCGGACACGGCCCAGAGCTACATCGTCGAGATTGCCACCGAACTTGCCCGGGGAGGCTTTAGCTATATTGTCGCCGATACGGTGAGCTTTCCCAGCGGTGTGGGCATCGAAAAGGCCGGCTATGGCGAGGCCGAGCAGCGCACCAGCCGACAGGCACAGCTTAAAGCCTTTGCTACTCGCCTGTCCGGCGCTGTGGAGACCGCCGGAGGTCGCCTGGTTATTTATGTCCCCGCCACTGCGCTTTTTGCGCCGTCCGAGCTGGTCTACGGTGGCAGTGCGCTGGACATCCACGGCGGTATGATGGCCGTGGGTATGATGCCCGGCACCCTTCAGCCCGATCTTTCCATCGGTGGGCAGACCATAACCGACCCCATGGCCGACCCGGCGGCTACTGTAGCCGCTTTGTTTAGCCTGCTGCCCGAGGAGGCCCATCCCCGCACTCTCGCCTTCCTTCAGGGATCCGGCGGCGCCGGCCCTGGCTTTGTGGCCGCCCAGATTAAGGGTGTGCCCGCCGCAGCCGGCGGCTATATGGTCTATAACCCCCAGGGCAGCTACCGTGAGTAGCTCCCTGCAAGCCTTGTCCACCCCTTAGAAAAGGAGGCTGTATCATGAAGGTGCCAACCCCTCACAACGCTGCCATCGCCGGACAAATTGCCCCCACCGTCATCATGCCCGGCGACCCGCTGCGGGCTAAGTTCATTGCCGAAACCTATCTCGAATCCCCCCACTGTTACAACACCGTGCGGGGAATGCTGGGCTATACCGGCCGGTATAAAGGCCGGGAGGTATCGGTGCAGGGCAGCGGCATGGGCATTCCATCCATGGGCATCTATGCTTATGAGCTTTACCACTTTTACGGCGTAGAGCGCATCATCCGGGTGGGCTCGGCCGGCGGCCTTTCTAAGGACATTGGCCTGCGAGACATTGTAGCCGCCGTAAGCGCCTCTACAAACTCAAACTTTGCCGCCCAATACGGCCTTAGCGGCTCCATAGCCCCCACCGCCCACTATGACCTGCTGAGTAGGGCCATGGCCGTAGGGCAGGAGATGGGCATCAAGCTGCACGCCGGCAATGTTTATACCAGCGATGTTTTTTACGACCGCCCCGAGGTGCTGAAGCAATGGGCCGATATGGGCGCTCTGGCCGTGGAGATGGAGGCCGCCGGGCTCTATCTCACCGCCATGGCGGCACAAAAAGAGGCGCTGGCGCTGCTCACCATCTCGGATTTGCCCCTTGCCGGCCAAGGGCTCTCGGCCGAGGACCGCCAGACCACCTTCACCCAAATGATGGAGATTGCGCTATCCCTTGCCGAATAGCTCAGTCTCACCGAAAGGCGGATGACAAAATGGACGAGCGCGCACTGATTAAACAGGCCATAGAGGCCCGCACCCGGGCATATTGCCCCTATTCGGGCTTTGCGGTGGGCGCTGCTCTGCTGGGCGAAAGCGGGCGGGTCTATCTGGGCTGCAATGTGGAAAACGCCTCCTATCCCGCCACAAACTGTGCCGAGCGCACAGCGCTGTTCCATGCCGTAAGTCAGGGTGAGCGGCAATTTATCGCCCTTGCGCTGGCGGCCGGCAAGCAGGGCGAGGCCCCCTCGGTGGTATCCCCCTGCGGTATATGCCTGCAGGCACTTTCCGAATTTGACCGTGGAAATATGGTGTTGCTGCTGGCAGCCGGCCCCGACGATTACCACCGCATCACTTTGGCTCAGCTATTGCCCCACCGTTTTGGCAGCGCCCAGCTCAAATAAGGAGGTGCGCCATGCCCACCATGTACAGCATCCTTGCTAAAAAGCGTGCCGGCCTTCCCCTTTCGGGGGAGGAGATCGGCTTTTTCGTGGCCGGTGTATCCGACGGCACGATTCCCGACTATCAGACCTCGGCGCTGCTTATGGCTATTTGCATCCTGGGTCTCTCCCCCGAGGAGACCACCCGCCTTACTTTGGCCATGGCCGATTCGGGCGAGCGGACCGACTTATCCGGCATCCCCGGAGTTAAGGTGGACAAGCACTCCACCGGCGGGGTAGGGGACAAGACCACCCTTATCACCGCCCCCGTCGTGGCGGCCTGCGGCGTGCCGGTGGCCAAAATGAGCGGCCGTGGGCTGGGCTTTACCGGCGGCACCATCGATAAGTTAGAGGCCATCCCTGGTCTGAGTACCAACCTCACCCTAGAGGGATTTAAGGCACAGGTGCAGAAAATCGGCCTTGCCCTCGCCGCCCAAACCGGCAACCTTGCCCCGGCGGACAAGGCTCTTTATGCGCTGCGGGATCTCACCGCCACGGTAGATTCCATCCCCCTTATCGCCTCGAGCGTCATGAGCAAGAAGCTGGCGGCTGGCGCAGATAAAATCCTGCTCGATGTCAAGGTGGGGGCCGGGGCCTTCATGCCTACCATAGAGCAGGCCGAGGAGCTGGCCCGCTGCATGGTGGACATTGGCCGTCTGGCTGGTCGGCCGGTGGTGGCCCTCATCACCGATATGGAGGCACCTCTGGGCCGTGCCGTGGGCAACAGCCTTGAGGTGGAGGAGGCCATCGATGTCCTAAAGGGCCGCGGCCCCGCGGACATCACCGAGCTCTCGCTGACACTGGCTGCGCACATGGTGGCCATGGCCACAGGCGACAGGCCCGACCACTGCCGTGTGCGCTGTGAAAAAGCCCTGTCCGACGGCAGCGCCCTTATCAAGCTGGCTGAGATGGTAGGGGCCCAGGGAGGCGACCCCCGCTATATCACCGAAGACGGCTACTTAGCCAAGGCACCCATCATCCGGCCATTTATGGCCACAGACAGCGGCTATATCACCAGGCTTGATGCCCGTCTGGTAGGTGAAGCCTCCATGCTCTTAGGGGCCGGACGCACCCGGAAGGACCAGGCCATCGACCCCACAGCCGGTTTGGTGCTGCTTAATAAGCCGGGAGATGCGGTACAGGCCGGTCAGCCGGTCTGCCTGTTACACACTTCCCACAACCACAATCTATCCGCCGCACTGAAAGTTCTGAGCCGGGCCGTGTCCATCGGCGACACACCGCCGACACCCCGTCCGCTTATCCACACCGAAATAAGCGCTTAGCTCTTTTAGCTTAACATAAAGAAATACGCCGATAAGCCGCGAGGTCACCCATGATTTTTGCCGACCTGTTCTTCATCTACATCTTCCTACCGCTTAATATTTTGTTCTACTATCTGTTTAAGAACCGCACCTACCGCAACCTTGTGCTGGTGGCTTTTTCGCTGTTCTTTTATGCATGGGGCGAGCCGGTGCTGGTGATGCTGATGATTTTTACCGCCACCCTTAACTGCATGATGGGCCTTGTGATTGCCGACGCTAAAACCCAAAGCATCAAGCGTTTGGGGCTTATTGTGGCGGTGATAATCAGTCTTGGGCTGTTTGTGATATTTAAGTACACCGGTTTTATTATACAGAACCTAAACGATCTGTTTGGCCTCATGCTGCCCATACCCAACATAGCGCTGCCCATCGGCATCTCCTTTTACACCTTTCAGGCGCTCTCTTACACCATCGATGTCTACCGGGGTGATGTCCAGGCTCAGCGTTCACCCCTGAAGTTTCTTATGTACATCTCCCTTTACACCCAGTTGGTGGCCGGACCCATTGTGCGCTACAGCGATATTGACAACGAGGTGGATGTGCGCCACGAGAATTTGGCCGACATCAGCAGCGGTCTTACCCGTTTTTGCATTGGGCTTACCAAAAAAGTGGTGGTGGCCAATACCGCAGGACGGCTATCGGCTCCGTTGTTAGATGGCGACCTTGCCGCCCAGACCACCCTTGGGGCTTGGTTTGGCATATGTCTTTATGCACTGCAAATTTATTACGACTTTTCGGGCTATTCCGATATGGCCATAGGTCTTGGCAATGTGTTTGGTTTTAAGTTTCCCGAGAACTTTATCTACCCCTATATCTCCAGGTCGGCCACCGAGTTTTGGCGTCGCTGGCACACTTCGCTGGGCACATTTTTTAGAGACTATCTTTATATCCCTCTTGGGGGCAACCGCAAAAAGTGGGTTCGCAATCTGGCTATCACATGGTTTGCCACCGGGTTATGGCACGGTGCCTCGTGGAGCTTTGTTATATGGGGGCTATATTTTGGGCTGCTTATTTTCCTAGAGCGACTGTTTGTGCTGGACATATTAAAAACCCTGCCCGATTTTGTCTCCCATGTTTATCTGCTTTTTACGGTGCTCATAGGTTGGGTGCTGTTCTATTATACCGACATGGCTCGGCTGGGCACCTTTATCGGCCTGCTGTTTGGGCGGGGTGGAGCCGGGCTCTACAACACCGAGGTGCTTATCCTCGTCGCCAGCAACCTGTGGTGGTTTATAGCCTCCATAGCCTTTTGTGCACCGCTGGTACCAAGCTTTAAAAAGGCCCTGCAAAGACTGTCGGTCAGTCGGGTAGGCCAGGCTGCGGTGATGGTGGGCCAGCCGGTGCTGGGTTTGCTACTGCTGGCTTTGTGCACGGCGCTGTTGGTGGGCCAGAGCTACAATCCCTTCCTCTATTACAAATTTTAGCAAAGGGGGTATGCGTTGATGAAGCCACAATCCCAAAATCACGATGATATGGCCGAGAGGGCCGGCTTTATCAATACCGCAGCCCTAGCCTGTTTTTTGGTGGTATTTGGGGCCTTGTCGGTGTTGCTGCCCAAACCCGCCTATTCGGAGCAGGAAAAGCGTGACCTTGCCGCCCTGCCCAATCTCACCATAGAGACGCTGCGAGACGGCAGCTATTTTAAAGATTTATCGCTTTTTTATGCCGACACCTTTCCGGGCAGAGACCGCTTTGTGCAGATGGCGGGCATTGCTCAGGAGGCGGCGGGTATTGCCTACGACGGCATGACCTTCCATCAGGCTGCCGAACCCACACCGACCATTCCCGAAGAACCGGCCTTTACCGAGCTGCCTGAGGAGCCCCCTGTCCAAGCCGACCCCTCTGCTTCCACACCGGCGCTGCCCACGGCGCCCGGAAACAACGAGGAGGAGGACACCGCTCCCGAGCGGGCCGGTCCCATCATCATTTACCAAAACAAGGGCTACCAGCTCTTTGGCGGCCTGCCTTCTATGGGCAGCCAGTACGCCAAAATGGTCAACGCCTACCGGTCGGCTTTAGGGGAGGGCGTGCAGCTTTACAACCTTGTGGTGCCCTCGGCCATCGCCTTTGGGTTGCCCGAAAGGCACCAGAGCGTCACCACTCCCGAGCATCCGCGCATCAAGGCCATTTACGAGCAGTTAGACCCCGGTATCATCGCCGTGGATGTCTACGAAAGCTTTGAGAGGCACAAAAATGAATATCTCTACTTTGGCACCGACCACCACTGGACGGTTTATGGTGCCTATCTGGCCTATACCGATTTCATTCGGGCCGCTGGCATGGAGCCTGTGCCCATCGAGACAATGGAAAAGCGCACTTTGGGCTACGAGTTTTACGGCACCTACTACAGCCAAACTCAGGACAGCAAGCTGCGCCGCTACCCCGACACGGTGGACTATTTTATGATAGACACCCCCTACACGGCCCTTTTCTACCAGCGGGGCAGCCCCTACTATGGATATCCCATGCCTTTGCTGGCCGAGTACGCACAGGGGGTCAACGGCTACTCGGTATTCCTCCACGGCGACTTCCCGCTCATTAAAGTTACTACAAACATCCAAAATGGCCGCCGCATTCTTATCACCAAAGAGTCCTTTGGCAACGCCTTTGCACCTTTCCTTGTCAACCACTACGAGCAGGTGCTCATTGTGGACGAGCGCTACCTCGAGGTGGGCCTTGTCCAGCTCGTGCGGGATCACGGTATCAACGAGGTGCTTATACTCAACAACATCTTTGCGGCTCACACGCCTTATCACATCAACCGCCTTGGACAGATTCTCTATCAGGTCTACACTCCGCCGGTGGTGGAGGAGCCATCTGCCGAGGAAATCGAGCCGGCTGACGATCCTATCGACCCAGCCACTCAGCCAGCCCCTCCCGCCGAGGCTGAGCAGCCCGATCAGCCGGCCCCCGCCGGCGAGGTTATCCCATGAGCCGGGGGGGCAGAGCGGGCCTTGCGGCCCTTGGTCTGCTGCTTGTTTTAGGGTTGGCATCCTGTGCCGCTGCACCTGAGGATCCGTCCGACCGCATTTTGACCCTCTGCCTTGAGCCGGACGCCGGGCAGATTGCCGCCGACACGGCCCGGCAGCTCTCCGAAAAGCTCGAGGCGCTGTCGGGGGGCAGGCTTACCCTATTGGTGAAAGAGGAGGCCGAGGTGCTCGATGCCATGCTGCGGGCCGGCTACGATCTCTATCTTATCACCAACCGCACCGCCGCCGAGGGGTTAGAGGACTACGGGCTGTTTAGCTCACCCTATTTTTTCGAGGACTACGACCATCTCTCCATGGCATTAGGCTCAAAGCGGCTGCGAGATTATCTTGCACCCCGCACCCGGGCTGCGTTGGGGGTGGAGCCCATGGCGGCCTTTTACAACGGCAGCCGGGTGTTTATTCAGGCCGCCGAACCGCCGGCGGCGAGCTATGCCGACCTTATTGCCCGCAGCCCGGCTTTACTCACAACGCCGCTGGGCATCTTTGAGGATTTGCTCCCCGGGGGGCGGGTGTTGGAGGAGGAGCGGCTGATTGACGACTTTGCCCGCAGGCGTACCCGGCTGATAGATTTTGACCTTTTGCGGCTGGATGCGCTCCGCTACCCCGAAGGGGTGGACAGCCTCTATTTGGTGCAAGACTTTCATCAGGCGGATATGAACTGGCTTATGCTGGCCACCGAGGGCAGCGCCGACACCGAGCCGCTCAGCGACCACGAGCTGGCCTTGCTCTCCGAGGCGGTGGCCTACGCCCTAGCCTATCACGACCGCGCCGCGCTCGAGACCGAGCAGCAGCAAATAGACGCCTTTGGTGCACGCTTTAGCGAGAGCCGCATCACCGGCGGGGGCAGGGTAGCCGGCGACTTTCGTGCCGCCATTCGGGCCATGCCCAAGTACCAGAACCTCTGGAATTGGGAGACCTATGATATGCTGCGGGCCATCGGCCTCAGCGGCTAATTGCATTAATACACAGCCCCCGCCATCCGGCGGGGGCTGTGTTTTGCATAGGTGCTGTCTAATTGGTGGAGAGATCGATGCCTAAAAAGGGAACCTCGAAGGCCTTGTTGATCAGCCGCTGCTTGAGAATGGAGTCGAGCAAATCGGCGGTGGTAGAAAACAGGTTGAGCAAAGTCTGCAGCTCGTCGATGGACTTATCCCGACTCACCGTAATGGCAATGGCGGCTGCAGCCAACACCAGCTCTTCGGGACTGGCCGGCGCGCGACGGCGTCCGCGGCGGCCGTCGCCACCGTGCTTTCCATCCTCACCGCAATCAGCATGATGCTCTGCAGCGGTCTCTTCAATATTGTCTTTGTCCAACCTATCCATATCCATCCTCATTTATCTACCGTATTCATGCACAGTCTATGCGTAAGGCATGGGCAACATACACGAAAAGGCCTCTGAAAGATAGGAGATAGTGCCCTTGACGCAGAGGCAATAGCTGGGTATGATGTTGATAAACAGCCAAAAACCCTTTGAGATGATGGAGGACACATGGATACTAAAGCGCTTTTACTCGACACCGTGGCCCAGCATCGCACCGAGATGTTTAAGGCCGAGCAGCACATTTTTAAGAATGCCGAAACCGGCTTTCGCGAATGGAAAACCAATGCCTACATGACCGAAAAGTTCGAGGCCATGGGCTACACGCTGACTCAGGCCGGCAATATCCCCGGCTTTATCGCCGACCTTGATACCGGACGGCCCGGCCCTAAAATCTGCATCATGGCCGAGCTCGACTCCCTCATCGTGCCCGACCATCCCGACGCCGTATCCGATACCGGAGCGGCCCATGCCTGCGGTCACCATGCCCAGTGCGCAGCTTTGCTCGGCGTGGCCGCCGCACTAAAGGCCCCCGGCGCTCTAGATGAGCTTTCGGGCAGCATCCGCTTTGCGGTGGTTCCGGCCGAGGAGCTCATTGAAATCGGCTACCGGGAGTCTCTGCGTCGTCAGGGCATCATCAAATATTTTGGCGGCAAGGTTGAGTTTCTGTATCGGGGCCTGTTAGACGGCGTGGACATCATCTACATGGTGCACACCAGCGCCAACCACCCGGGGGGCTTTGGCATCAGCCCGGGCAACAACGGCTGCATCACCAAGAACATCGAGTATAAAGGCCGAGCGGCGCACGCAGGCGGATCGCCCCACCGTGGCGTCAACGCTCTCTATGCGGCTCAGATGGGCCTTGCGGCCATCAACGCCCTGCGAGAAACTTTTAAGGATAGCGACCACATCCGTGTGCATCCCATCATCACCGAGGGGGGGCAGGCGGTCAACGCCATTCCCGACCGTGTCAAGCTCGAAAGCTATGTCCGCGGTTCCAACCTCGAGGCCATTGTGGCCGAAAACCGCAAGGTAAACCGCGCGTTGGCGGCCGGAGCGGCGGCTCTGGGTGCCGAAGTTGTGCTAAGCGACCGCTTTGGCTATATGCCGCTGCAAAACGATGCCAACCTATCCAAGTTGGCTCTGGAATGCATGGCTCAGGTGGTGCCCGAGGACAAAATCAGCCCGAACGAACCCTGGAGCAGCGGCAGCACCGACATGGGCGATATGTCTACCCTCATGCCGGTTCTACACCCCATGGTGGGTGGGGCTTGCGGCGTGGGTCATGGCAACAACTACCGGATCGATGACCCCGAGACCGCCCTTGTTAAGTGCGCCCAATTCCAGGTGCTGTTTGCCCACAAGCTGCTCTCGGACGGTGCCAAGGCTGCCCGGGAGGTTATTGCCGCCAAAAAGGTTGTATTCTCCAGCAAGGAGGAATACTTTGCCTTTGTTGACAAGGTGGCTATGGACAAGGAGGGTGCTGTGTATAACAGCGACGGCACCATTACCCTGGACTACACCAATCTATAAGCTCAGAGGGCAGCCGGCTGGTCCGGCTGCCCTGCTTTGCGTATAAAAACGGCGCGGGAGTGATGGAAGTGGAAAACCGCTATGCCGTGGTGGACATTGGTTCCAACACGGTACGCATGGTGATTTACGACCAGGAGGAGAACGGTGCGCTTACCCGGGTTATCGGCGAAAAGGCCTCGCTGGGACTGGTGAACTTCGTCTCGGACGGGTGCATGAGTGACCTAGGCCTAAACAAGCTGTTGGAGACCCTGGAGGGCTTCGGACTGGCGGCGGCCAAAGTGGGCTGCGACGAGCTTGTTGCATTTGCCACAGCCTCGCTGCGGGGGCTTGAGAACACCAATGATATTCTTGAAAAGATAAAAGCGCATACCGGCATTATCGTGGATGTGCTGTCGGGGGAGGAGGAAGCCGCCTTTAACTTTGGAGGGCTGCAGGCCGCTTTTGCTCTCACCGACGGCATGATGGTGGACATGGGGGGCGGCTCCACCGAGGTGCTGAGCTTTGCGGGGGGCGACATCGCCCACCTTTCCAGCCTGCCCTTTGGTTGCTTGCAGCTGCATAAGCAGTTTATCAGCGAGATTCTCCCCACCACAGGGGAGGAACAGGCCATCCGCGCCTATGTGCGCCGACATGTGGCCTCCTGCCACTGGTTGCCCGGGGCGGCACACACGGCCTACGCCATGGGCGGCACAGCCAAGGCAGCCACCAAGGTCTATGGGGCATTTTATGGCGAGGGCCGGCCAAAAAGCCTGCACATAGGTCAGCTTACCGGGCTTTACCGTCAGCTCACAGCCAACAAAGAGCAGGCGGCCATCTTGCTGGTGGAGGAGGTGCCCGACCGGCTACACACCTTGCTGCCAGGCCTTTGCGGGCTTATCGAACTGCTGCATATCGCCGGGGCCGAGCGGGTGGTCATCTCCGAGTGCGGGGTGCGGGAGGGGTATCTGGCCCGCCATCTGTCTAGAGAGACAACCCGGGTGGCCGGCGACTAACCTAAGGCGTGCGTTGCTAAAGGGCTGGTTCCCATACAGAAAAAGACATCGGCAGACCGGGCCACGGTCAACCGATGTCTTTGTGATTTCTGTCATATTTATTTGGGGTGAGCGGTCATCCCTTTTTATACATGGCCGGGCTAAAGAGCAGCAAAAACGGGTAGAGCTCCAGCCGTCCGGCCATCATGGTGAAGGTGAGGACGAGCTTGGAGTACCCGGAAAACATGGAAAAGTTGCCCATGGGCCCAGCCAACCCAAAGGCTGGCCCCACATTGGAGATGCAGGTCAGTGCGCTGGAAAAGCTGGTGAGCAGATCAAGACCGTCTATCATAAGCACCAGTAGGAAGGAGCCCACCAGCAGAGCCACATAGAGGGCGAAAAACAAGAGCACACCCCGCACCATTTCTTCGGACAGCATCCTGTCGTCCACTGTAACGCCCTGTACCCGCCGGGGATGGAGGATGTGGTTGATCTCCCGGCGTATGGCCTTGTAGATCACCACCACCCGAATGGCCTTAAATCCGCCTGCAGTGGAACCCGCACAGCCACCCATAAACATGAGTACCATAAGCAGCGCTCGGCTTAAGTCGGGCCAAAGATCAAAGTTCGCGGTGGCATAGCCGGTAGTGGACACCAGCGAGGAAGCCTGAAAGGCCGCTTGGTGGAGTGCTGCGGACAGGCTGCCATAAATGGGCAAAATATTAAAGGAAATCAGCAGCACCACGGCCCCCACCATGGCTGTGTAAACTACCGCCTCGGTATTCTTAAAAAAGGCCAGCCTTTGGCCGGTAAACATCTGGTAGTAGATGCCAAAGTTTACGCTGCACACAAACATAAACACACCCACCACTATTTCGGCTGGCAGATTGTTAAATCCACCTATACCGGTGTTTGTATGGGCAAATCCGCCAGTGCCCACGGTGCCAAACATGGTGAGTGCCGCATCGTAAAAGGTCATACCGCAAAGCAGCAGCGCCACCAGCACGATAGCCGACAGTGCGATATACACCGTGTAGAGGCGCCTTGCAGTTTCCCGCATACGGGGCACCACCTTTCCCGGATCAAGCCCTGTGCTTTCGGCCCGCATAAGCAAAAGCGAGCTGCCGCCGCTTAAGGGCACCAGCGCCATCATGAGCACCAGCACTCCCATACCCCCCAACCAGTGGGTGAGGCTGCGCCAGAACAGGAGCCCCCGTGGCAGCGCCTCGACATCGGTGAGGATGGAGGCGCCGGTGGTGGAAAAGCCCGAGGCACTCTCGAACAGGCAATCTACAAAAGAGGGGATATGCCCACCTATATAAAAGGGCAGCGCACCGATAACCACCATAACGAGCCAACTCAGCCCGGCAATCATGAGTCCTTCTTTAACAAAAAAACGGTCACTTTTTGATTTTATACGTGTAAGGGGATAGCCCCCCAGTACGCACAGCAGGATGGGCGGGTAGAAGGAACCCACATCAGAGGCGCCGGTTAGCAGAGAAGCCACCGCCGACAAAGATAAAAAGCTCCCTTCCACCATCATGACATAGCCCAGCGTGCGCGCGATAATACCGTAGTTCACGGCCTACACCTCCGACCTGAAAACATCGCGCCTAAAGATATCGTTAAGGTCGCTGAGGCTGCCGGTCCCTGTGATGACAATAACCCGATCTCCCTGCTCAATAGCGTCGCCGCCTAGGGGGATGATAGTTTTATCTCCCCGTACAATGGTGGCGATGAGGGTGCCCGGCATAATGCGGTCGGTAAGCGCCCGCAGCGGCACGCCCAGATAACGGGTGCTTTCGCCGGCGATAAACTCCAGCGCCTCCACTTTATCGTCCACAATGCGGTAGAGGCTCTCAAAGCCGCTGTCTTGCGAGCTGCCCAGCGCCCGGACATAGCGGATAATCTCGTCCGTGGTGAGCATGCGTGGTGAGAGCACGCTATCAATCCCCAGCCGGTCCACTACCTTCATACTGCCGATGCGATTGATTTTGGCCACCACTTTTGGCAGTCCCAGATGGGTGGCATAGAGCCCCGCAATGAGGTTTTCCTCGTCCCGGTCGGTCAGCGCTACAAAGGCGTCCATGCCCCGGATGCCCTCGCTCTCCAGCACGGCTTCGTCGGTGCCGTCTCCCAGGATAATGGTGGCGTCAGGAATAAGCTCGCAGAGGTGGGTGCAGCGGTTTTCGGACTGCTCGATCAGCTTGAAATGCATACCGGTGCCGGTCATATGCTTGATGAGATAGACGGCAATGCGGCTGCCCCCCACAATCATCACATTGCGCAGCCGCTTGTCCGGCCGCTTCAAAAAACGGGAAAAAGCCGTTGTGTTGGTGGGTTTTCCGATGATGTGGATTTTGTCCTTTTCCTCAAGCACAAAACTGCCGCCGGGGATAAATACCTCGTCTCCCCGTTCCACGGCGCAGATGAGCACCGGTTCGGGCAGGGCAGGGGTGATGTCTGCAATGGCTCGTCCGGCCAGCCCGTCGGTGGGCAGCACCTTAAATGCCACCATCTCCACGCGGCCGCCGGCAAAGGTCTCTACATCCACCGCCGAGGCAAAGCGCAATACATGACTGATTTTCACCGCCGCCTGCAGCTCGGGGTTGATGACCATGTCGATGCCAAAATCGTCTTTAAGGTCGCCTAACTCCAGCGCATACTCGGGATCGCGAATTCGGGCGATGGTGTGCTTGGCTCCTAACTTTTTGGCGGTGAGGCAGCAGACGATATTGGTCTCATCCGAGTCCATAACCGCAATAACCAAGTCGGCGTCGGTCACGCCCGCCTGTCTCAGCACGGCGGCCGAAAGGCCGTTTCCCCGTATGGTCATCACATCAAGGCTCTCGCTGGTGCGCCGTATGGTCGAATCGTCACTGTCCACAATCACCACATCGTTGTTCTCTATGGCAAGGCTTTGGGCCAGCGTATAGCCCACTTTGCCGCCCCCTACCACAATGATATACATAGCGCTTCCTTTCAGCGGACAGACCGCCTGTTTTTCCATGTAAACCCATCATACTTCCGGGTGTTTGCAAAGTCAACATATTGATTATGTGTGGATATTGACCGGACTATTTGCACAATATGGCCTGATTGACAAGGTCGGCCGGCCGATGCTAAGATAAACAAAGCATCGATTACGGCCGGTTGTTACCGGCCTCTCTTTCAAGGATGGTTGTAGATGAAAAATCTTGGCGGGCCTTTTAGCCAGCTTTATGTAGATCTCTTTAGCCTGGTTATGCGGGTTGATGAGCTCTCGGTTAAATATTATACCGGCGGCAGGCTCACCCTGAGCGAGATGCGCACCCTCGAGGGCATTGGCCTTGATCGGCGGCGCACCATGGGCGAACTGGCCGGCATTATGAATGTTACGGTAGGCACCATGACCGTGACCATCGACCGACTGGTGAAAAAGGGTTTTGTGCGCCGCAGCCGCTCCGAATCCGACCGCCGGGTGGTCTGGATCAGTCTCACGCGGTCGGGCAGCACCATGCTGCGCAACCATTTGCGCATCCACCGCCGCATGGTGGACGAGGCCCTTCAGGGGCTCACCGAGGCTCAGCTCGAGGCCCTCGACCAAGCGGGCAATCAGCTTCTTGCCTATTTTGCGCTGGAGCATAGTCGCCTAACCGAAAAGCAGCAGGCCGCTAAGGACAAGGGTCGCACTCAGGCCGACAGCTTAAAAGCCAAGGAGGACTAAAAAGCCCCCAACCTCACCAAGCAAACCGCCGCCCTAAGGGGCGGCGGTTATAATTTGTCTACTCCCGAGCGGGCCATGTCCACCCGGCCGCTTTTAAGAAAGCAAACCCCCTCCTGCTCGAGCATTTGGCGCTGCAAGCCGTGGAACATATCGGCGGGGGAGAGGCTACCGTCCGAGCGAACCACCCGATGGCAGGGTAGTCCCTCGGGTGCCTCGCGCATAGCCCGGCCGGCCAGACGGGGTGCCCCGGGCCGTCCGGCCAAAATGGCCAACTGGCCGTAGCTTATCACTTGACCGGGGGGAAGCTTGGCCACAATGGCCCACACCCGTTTATTAAAGGCTTTGGTTGTCATGGCGCACTCCCTTATGGCTCTACTGTCCCCATTATAGCACAGCCGAGAAGGCAAAATAAAGCAGTCCGATGGGTCTGCGACCACTGCACCGGCTCGTTCTCCGTCACCCGAACATGCCCTTTTTGCATATAGTTAAGGTAGAACGCGCCGCTATGCGCCATACAGGGGAGGAACCGCCATGAAACGCCCGAAAGACGCCCAGAGGCTTTTGCTGCCTTTAAGTCATGTTCATGTTCTGGCCGGCTACCTAAGCCCGCTATACAAAGCCTATTTTGGGCGGGAAAACTACGGCCTCGACCTCACCGACCCCACCGACCCCCGCATCTACGCCGGCGCCGCAGGGGTGGTACTGGCCGCCGGTTGCGACGACAGCTTGGGTAACACGGTGATTGTCCGCTACGAGGGGGTGTGGAACCACCGGGACGAGCGGGTGATGGATGTTGTTCTGCGGTACAGCCACCTGTCGGCCATCACGGTGGCGGTAGGTATGGAGGTGGAGACGGGGGATGTGCTGGGCATATTGGGATGCACAGCCATAGCCGACCGGGGTCTGCTGCTCCACCTAGAGGCTGACGCCGACTGTGAACAGCCCACCTACACTCCAACCCTGCACAGCGGGGGAGACTTTTTGCAGCCGGGCAATCGGCGGCAGCCCACCACCCTGGATCCCGCCGCACTGCTGCATATCGGCCCCGGCCAATGCCTTGGGCTACTTCAACCCGATTGGTGCCGCCCCGAGCATTTTGCGCTGCCCGAAGTGCCCCGCCACGAGCCGGGCAGCAGCCTGAGTGTCTTTGAAAAGTTCGAGTCGGTGCTGCGGGCCACCGAGGAATACTTGCAACCCGATGAGGAGGACAATGAGTAGCGAAAATTATAGAAGTATTTTTGCGCCGTTTATAGTAATATAGAGGATAGAGGTAAAGGCCAACAGGCGCCTTATCTAGGCCGCTACTCCACGGCGTGTCTTGATGGCCCTCTCGCCGGATAAAAAGGCCCCTGTGGCAGAATAACCGGGGACCTTTAGCCTCCTCGGCTGCAATGCCGCCCATACTGGCTGTGCGGCCTCTATCTTAAGCCGGTTGCTCGGGCGGGAGATGGGTAGCTTTTCGGCCGAGGCTGCGGGCTGGGGCTGCCTTTAGAGACCGCTACCTCGGCTGGATTTGCAGCCGACTTTGGCGGACCTTTCACCGGGCTTTCCGGGCTCGGAGCGGCCTGCCCGCCGGCCGATAGTACGCAGAAAAGGAGCAGCAATTATGACCCTATACAGCTTTGACAGTCCCATCGGTCGCCTGTCCGTCGCCGGCGACCATGAGGCCATCACCCATCTTTACTTTGCCACGGACAAGCCCCACCCCGCTCTGACGCTGGGCAGCACGCCCCTACTTGTCGCGGCAGCCGAGCAGGTGACCGAATATCTCGAGGGCCGTCGCACCGACTTTGACCTGCCCCTGCGCCCGGCGGGTACCCCGTTCATGCAGGCGGTGTGGGACCGGCTTAGAGCCATTCCCTATGGCGAGACCCGCAGCTATAAGCAGCTTGCCGCCGCCCTAGGCAACCCTAAGGCTGCCCGAGCTGTTGGGATGGCCAACAACCGCAACCCCATCCCCCTCATCATACCCTGCCACAGAGTGGTTGGCAGCGGTGGCAAGCTGGTGGGCTTTCGTGGCGGATTGGACATCAAGCGCCGGCTGCTCGAATTAGAGGGGGCGGCCCTATGAGCAAGCTTATGGTAACCTGCAGCCAGGAGGCGCTCGATTACCTCACAAAAAAGGACAAGCGCCTCGGCGAGCTCATCACCCGGGTCGGGCCCATCACCCGTACCCGCAACCCCGATCTCTTTTCTGCCATGGTAGACAACATCATCTCCCAGCAAATATCAGGCAAGGCCGCAAATACGGTCTACGAGCGGCTGGTGAATCTGGCCGGGGAAATAACGCCCCAGCGTCTGCTCAGCTTTTCGGCCGAGCAAATTCAGGCCTGCGGTATGTCCATGCGTAAGGCAGGGTATATTTTGGGCATTGCCCAAGCCACCGAGGCTGGGATTTTAGACGGTCTTGACAGCCTTAACGACGACCAGGTAATCGAGCGGCTCATAGAGCTGCCCGGAATTGGTGTCTGGACGGCCGAGATGCTGCTTATCTTCTCCTTAGGCCGGCCCGATGTGCTCAGTTATGGCGATTTGGCCATCCGCCGGGGCATTCAGCGGCTCTATCGTCACAAAAACCCACCCACCCGGGAGCAGTTTGAGCGCTACCGCCGGCGTTACAGCCCTTATGGCAGCACGGCTTCGCTCTACCTTTGGCATCTGTCTGGGGAGCCTGAGCAAACATAAAAACATCCCCCGCCGCTTCGGAGGGGGATGCCTGTCGGTTAAGTTTCATCCTTATATGGGTATTTTTCGGGGTCTAGGGCGTTGTTCACAGCCGCAATAACCCCTCGGCTGGTGACGGTAGCACCGGCCACCACATCGATATCTTCGGCGGTGCCGGCATTTTTAATGGCCTCGGTCAGCGTTTCGACGGCCTTGCCACCGATGCTTTCGGTCTCATTTTCGGCATCTATGGTGATGTCGACAATTTTGCCCTGCGCATCCAGCGCCACCGTGGCGGTAATCGGGCCACCGTAACCCTTAGCCTTACCGGTTTTGATGGTCTGCTCCCCCGAGGCGTTGGGCGTGGAGGTAGCTCCCGGTGTCGAGGTGGCTCCCGGCGTCGAGGTGGCCCCCGGTGTCGAGGTGGCTCCCGGCGTGGAGGTTATCCCCGGTGTGGAGGTCATCCCCGGTGTGGAAGTCTCTCCCGGGGTGTTGGGTGCGCCCATGTTGCAGGCGCCAAGACCTAGCGCCATGGCCAGAGCCAGCGCTAAAACAGCATATGCTTTGATAAAAAACACTCCTAATCCTTTGAATTTTTGGCGGCACGCAGGCCGCACAGCTTATTCCTCTTTTTTCTCCCATGGCTATTATGTGTGCCCAACGGCAAAATAAAGCTGGCAGTTTATTTTTCTTATTATTTCACATTAGAACACGCACTTCTCGGTAATTAACGGTATAAACAGGCCCAGATATAGCTAAAATAAGCCCAAGGCAGTGCGGTTTTGTTTCGGGTTTTCTTGTGTTTTGGTGTTTGTGTAGTATAATAACCAAAAGGCGTTTTCGATGCGCCGACCAACCCACAACCTTAGCGGATAACCCGGCGTGTCCGGGCACAGGAGGAATGGCCTTGCAGCAACATATAGACCCCACCGAAGAGGCACTGGTGGCCGCACTGGCGGCTGTGCACACCCAGGAGTGTGGACAGGCTCCCACCGACGAGGAAATAGCCGCCATGTTGGCGGCTGCATCCATGCACCAAAGTGGACAAGCTCCCACCGATGAGGAGATTGCCGCTCTGACGGTGGCCGTTCTGGCCTATGAGGCCGAGACATTGGCCGCCCAGCGCACCCAAAAGTCGCTGGAGATTGTGGTGGACGGCCAGCGCTACGCCCGCTATCCGGTGAGAACGCATATCATTACCGATGCCGACAAACTCTCGGACATCTTTACCACCTACCTAAAACCACTCGCCCAGCCGGGGGATATCCTGTTTATCTCCGAAAAGGTAGTGGCCTGCACCCAGTCCCGGGCTATTCCCATGAAGGATATCCACCCCCGACCGCTGGCGGTGTTTCTCAGCAAATTTGTAACAAAAACTCCCTACGGCATCGGCCTTGGCATTCCCGAGACCATGGAGATGGCCCTGCGGGAGTGCGGGACACCCCAGATATTATTCGCGGCTTTTATCTCGGTTATAGGCAAGCTGCTCGGCAAGCGGGGCTGGTTTTATCACATTGCGGGAGACAAGGCTCGGGCTATAGACGGCCCCTGCGACTACACCATACCCCCCTACAACACCTATGTGGTGCTTGGTCCCTCCGACCCCGATCAGGCCGCCCGCATCGGTGCAGAAGCCGCTGGTCATCCGGTAGCGGTGGTGGATATCAACGACCTTGGCGGCAACATCCTGGGCACCTCCGATCCGGGTATGGACCGGGAGCTGCTGGTGCGCATTCTGGCGGACAACCCCCTCGGGCAGGGCAGCGAACAGACTCCCTGTGGGATCATCCGCAAAATTCACTAAAAGACGCCTCCCTGCTCAAACCGGAGTAGGGAGGCGTTGCTCTTGTGAGGTGCAAAGGTCCGCATAGGGCTGACGCTCGCCCAAACGAGAAAGAAGGAGCCATCCTTGACGCAAAGCGCCTCATACGGTCAATTTACTGTTGACAGGGCGCTCTAAGTTTATTATAATGCAAAAAGACCTTGCGCCCTGGGCGCATATATAGGACTAACATAGGGAGAAGTCGCGTAGTTGGTCGAGCGCGCACGACTGGAAATCGTGTAGGGGTCAAAAGCTCCTCGAGGGTTCGAATCCCTCCTTCTCCGCCAAATTATTAGGTAGTTATAGATGCCATGCGGTCAAAGCCGCATGGCATCGGCCTTTTCGGGGGTTTTCACCCTCGATTTTTCATCCCTCAACTTCACAGATGACATCGGCCATTTTCGGCATACTGGAGGGATTTGAACCACTGTAACAACCGAATATAGAAATCCGGCATAATGAGCGGGCGTATTTTCAAACGAAGATGCGCCCGATTTTTTTGGGATGTAGCTCAATAAACCATCAGTGAAGGGGCGTGCGTACCATGACAAATGGGAAATTTGGACTGAGCCTTGCCGCCATAGCGGTGATTACCTTCGGCTTCTGTGCACTTAGGCAACCCCAATCGGTGTTACTGGTGTCAATGGCAAAGTAAAAAT
>DBQC01000024.1:0-177 GCA_002305075.1 Ruminococcaceae bacterium UBA1404
CAATTTGCTGATGATTGCGGTCAATGTGGTTGCCATGAATCGCTCGCCTTTTATCGGGCTAAGCCTCGCTATGCTTTGCCTTATAATCGGCATGGTCTTCATATGGATGCTGCCTGCGGAGCCGGAAAATGGGCAGAACAAAACAATTAAAAGCAAGACGCATGGCGGTATTAAAAA
>DBQC01000024.1:231-57563 GCA_002305075.1 Ruminococcaceae bacterium UBA1404
GCTGGTGAGTTGGTATTGGGCCGTCCCCTATATTGTGGCGCTCGCCATAATGCGCCACCTGCCCGTAACGGCCAGCCGCTCGGGATTCTTGTATGTGGGAATGGCAATGATAATGGGAGCGTTCATTAACTTTATGCTGCTTGGGAGAGATGCTTCAGACTATCTGATTGTGGATACGCTGNNCTGATGCTCGGCGCCTGCGGTATTTTTGACCTGTTTTGGTGGAGCATCCTTGGGGAAATGCTGGATTATAGCGACAACCCGGCGCATACCTTTGGCATGGGGCTTTCCGCCAATGTATTCGGCGTGCTTTGCGGAGGCATCCTGGGAATGGCTGTGACATCCATCGGGCTTCCCTGTGCGGAGGTGGCGGTGATAGCTCTTACGGTGGTCTGCGTTACCCTGGTGATGCTTCCACCCCTCAACCATCAGCTTGTTCTGTTGCTTAAAAGCCATGCCTACCTTGCCGCCTATGACAATATGAGTCAGTCGCAACAAACCGACATTGTGCGTCAAATTAAAACCCTTGACCCGCTGACTGCCCGGGAGCAAGAGGTATTGCAGCTCATCCTTTCCGGCAAATCCAACCGGGAGATTGCCGGGGCTTTGTTTATCAGTGAGAATACCGTTAAAACACATGCAAGAAGCATTTTTTCAAAATACGATGTAGGGAGCCGCGCGGAGCTCATCAGCACACTGCTGAAAAACCAAATCGTTGGATGATACAAAAAGCTGCATGGATACTGGTTTAGCTGGCCCCTCACCCTTTTGGGTGAGGGGCATTTTTATGTTAATTCGCCCTTTCGAACGATGCTTTTTGAGACATCCTCCCCTAAAATCTATACTGGAGAAGGTATGGTTCAACCTTAAGCTTTATAATAAAGCACGCCGACAGAAAGGTGATTTTGTACAATGAAACGAAAAATATTACCTATTCTGCTTGTAGCAGCCATGCTCTGTCCACGATATCCGGTCTTTTGGGATGCGGAAAAAACGGTTTTGCCTCAACCGAAATTGCTGCGGACAAAGCAGCAGAAATATGAATTATGAATGGCACACCAAATAATAGCCGATTAAAACGAATACTTCTGCGGATTTCATCCGTACTGATGCTGCTTGCCGCCCTGCCCATGCTGCTGTGGTGCCTGGGTCTCATTAACAATGCCGCGTTGGATCGGGATTTTTCTTACGCCGGAGCGGGTTGCTTCGCATCTGGAATAACCTATGTCTTTTCTATGGTACCGGCCATCGCGGGCCTTGTTTTTGCAGGGCAGCGCCACCGATATCGCTGGTGCCGGGGGCTCGGTTATATCCAACTGGCAGCGGGAGTACTGCTGCTCGTTCCGCTTGGCCACTATGCCGCTCTAACCCTGCCACCGCTTTTCATCCTGACCATCCTCTATCTGTTTGGCGTGGGCTGGCGCGAAAACCGGGACAGTGAACAATAATGAAGGGAGCGCTCTAATGGCAAAGAAGAAAAATAGCAAAAATATCCCCCTGCCCATCCTCATCATTATCTACGCCGCACTGCTGTATGGCATATATGTAAGCCTATCTACACTGACTCTGGCAATATGGGGCGAGTCCGTCATGGGTACGGTGGACAGATATGGGTCGCAGCTGGTTGATAGCAATGCGGGGCCTAACCGCTCTCGCGCTGTTTCCAAGGGCTATTGGTTTATGGCAAACGGCAAGGAATACCGGAGCCATGTGATTTACCAAAGCGATGAGGCGTGGCCGAATTTAGACGAAGGCGAAACCCGCTCCGAGCGCATCCGCTACCTTCCCATTTTTCCATACATCAACAAGCCCGCCATGCAGAGCGAATTTGACGAGATGGGCGGGGTAGCAATTATCTACCATATTCTCGTTCCCATTGGTTGCCTATTTTTACTGCTGCTTCTTACACGCACAGTCAAAGGCGAGAAAAAGAAGAAACCAGCGAAGAGGAAACGCACCGCAAAATCCGCGCCGTGCGGAGAACCTCAAATAATCGAATCAAGGAGTGGTACGGATATGTTTTGTACGAACTGCGGAAACAAGCTGCCTGAGGGCGCAGCTTTCTGTTCGGGCTGCGGCACAAAAATACGGGCCAGCGCCCCCGGAGTATGCACAGCCTGCGGTGCAAAGCTGCCCGAGGGTGCGGCTTTTTGTTCTGATTGCGGTGCAAAAATACAGGCCAGCGCCCCCGGAGTATGTACAGCCTGCGGCGCAGAACTGCCGGACGACGCCGAATTTTGCATCAACTGCGGTAAGGCGGTGAATTTGGCAGCGCCGGGACCGATGGAACCGAGCCGGACAGTAACTTCAGCGCCCCCACAGAGCAGCACGGGATTAATCGGCTTTTCCGACAGGTTTAACCACCCGGAGATCTTGGCCATCGCGCAAAAAAACAGAAAGTATTCCATTGGTTTTATGTGGATATTGACCTTTGTGCCGCTCATAGGCTTTCCCGTTGCCGGTCTGCTGATGGATGATATGCCTTTTGGCGAAGCCGTAGTCATTGGCACTGTTCTCTCTCTTGTTATACTGGTCATTAATTTGCTGGCGCTGCGAGGGGCTAAGAAGCCCATGTGGGAGGGCGTGGTTGTCAATAAGTACAGCAAAGAAAAATACAAACATCGGGACGGATCCGAAACCTATACGGAATTCACCACAGTCATTACCACCGACGCGGGCAAGAAAAAGACCATCGTAGAAAGAGACAGCAGGCGACATATGTACGATTATCTCTCGGTTGGCGACAGGGTGCGCTATCACCCCAAGTTCAGTACATACGAAAAATATGATAAATCCAAAGACCGCATCATCTACTGCAATGTTTGCACCAAGATGAATCCCATACAAAACGATCGCTGCAAGTGGTGTAATAATTTATTATTTAAATAAAGGAGGACTTAAAATGAAACAGTTTACCACCCTGCTCGAGGCGGCGGAGCTAGCCGCCACACGCTGCAAAGGCTGGAAGTTCGCCACTTCCGATGAGAGATTCGATACAAAAGACTTGCTGATACTGGCCGAGACAAGCGACAATGAAGATCCCATCGACGAGGACAACTTTTATGTGGTATCACCCTCCGGAGCCATCGGCTTATGCATAGATGGCGAGGACATCGAATGGTTGTTTCTGACCGAAGCCGCACCCAATGAAGATTTGCCGCTTACTTACCAAGCTGCCCCACAAGCAAGGTTCTGCTCCGAGTGTGGCGCACCTGTCGTGCTAAACGCGCTTTTTTGCGGAAAGTGCGGAAATAGATTATAAGCCATCTTTGAATAATACCGAAGAATGCTAACAATGTGGCATAATAGTTAAGACGAACAGGCAGCTGTTTTACCTGCTGTCTGTTCGTCTTTTATATCTTTTTCCGTATTCAGTTTATCCCGACCCTCGGTTCGCAAGTTGTCTTGTAGACTATTCGAGTTATTGTGGGGGTTTTTGTGCAGAAAGGGCAGGCAAAAAAGCAGGCAGTTCCTTTCCGATTGAGATGCCTTCGGCGGTTCGGTCAGAGGGCTATGGGCACCGGTTGGGCAAGGGTGATGCTCCGGGGGGTTACATGGCTGCGATAGCAGTAGAGATGCACCCCGCCCTCCTTAGCGGCTCGCAGAGCCTCGGCAAAGGCCGGGTGGGTCCGGGCGTTGGGCGAAAAGCTCCGGACATCCTCCATCTGTACCAAAAAGAACACGGCGGTGGGATGGCCTTTGGCGGCCAGTTCGGTCAGCTCCTGCAGATGCCGCAGACCCCGCTGGGTGGGTGCATCGGGAAAGAGGGCCAGGCCTTCCTGCTCAAGGGTGACCCCCTTGACCTCCTTGTAGCCGGGCTGTCCGCCGGGGCCGTCAAATCCGATGTCAAAGCGGCTGTTTCCCACCCGAATCTCCCTGCGAAGGCCGGACAGGCGGCCGAGTCCGGTTAGCTCAAGGCCGCCCTCTAAGGCCTCATACACCACCCGGTTGGGGGCCTGCGAATCGATGTTCACCAGCCGCTCGCCCTTTTGCACCGCTATCAGCGTATAGGCGGTTTTGCGTCCGGGGGCAGCGGGCAGCAGCCAAACCTCAGCGCCGGGCAGCAGCAGCTCGCCAAGGCGACCGGTGTTGCGAACATGGGCCCGCACGGTGCGCTGTCCAATCCGGCAGATGGCCACAAAGCGGTTGGGGCGGCTTAAAAATATAGCCGGACAGGTGGGCGGATAAATCAAAACGGGGCCTCCCTTTGGCGCAAATCACCCCCCGGGCGCCGGGGCGTCCGGGGGGGTTATGGGGCCTGTGTTATCAGTCGATGCAGGCGGTTTTCATAATATGGATGAGCGTGCGGACGCCCTGGCCGAGAGCCGGGATGCCCTGGCGCTCGTCGGTGCCGTGGACGGTGTGGCCCAGAACCATGCCGTCGATCATGGGACGGAAGCGGTAGCAGCAGTCGCAGAGATTCTCATAGTGGCAAGCGTCGGTGCCGCCCATGATGAGACCGGGAACAAAGCCCGCCTCGGGGAAGAACTCGGCTACCGCCGACTTGATGATATCCATGCCGTAGGATTCGGCTTTAGAGATGCCCGAGGGATTGCGGCCCTTGAGCACATGCACATCCACATCGAGGCCCTCGGTGGCCTTCTTCATATGCTCGAGAACCTTGTCCACCGTCTCCTGAGGAGCCAGCCGCAGGTTGACCACACTCTCCACCCGCTGGGGCAGCACATTGGGGGCGGGCGAGCCGCTGATCATGTTGCAGGCAATGGTGGTGTGCAGCATGGGAGCCAGCTTATCGTCGCTTAGGAAGAAGTCCATTATCTCTTTCTGATTGCCCTCGGGATCGGCCATCAGCGTCTTAAAGGGCTCCTCGGTGGCGTAGGGCGCCAGCGCCTTGCACATGGCCAATACCACCTCGTTCATCTCGGGGGTAAAGGGATTGCTTTCGATGGCCACAATGGCCTTGGCCACCACACCCAGAGCGGTGCCCTTGCCGGGACGGGAGCTGTGGCCGCCCTTGGAGTAGGCGTTTACGGCCATGTCTACATAGCCTTTTTCAAATATGTTCACATTGGCCAGAAGCTTACCGGGAGCACCATAGGTGTCGCCCAAAATAAAGCCGCCACCCTCGTCCAGCACAAACTCGAGGGATACACCCTGAGCCTCCAAATACTTTGCCGTCTCGCCAGCGCCGTTGACGCCCAGGACTTCCTCATCGTGGCCAAAGGCAAGGTAAATGCCCCGCTTGGGAGTATAGCCCTTGTTAATGAGATATTCGGCTGCCGACAGCACGCCGATGACCATGCTCTTACAGTCGGAGGAGCCACGACCCCAGACAAAATCGTCGGCAATCACGCCGCCATAGGCGGGGTGCGTCCAATCATCTTCGGTGCCGGGAGCCACGGGCACCACATCGAGGTGACCCATAAACAGTGCCGGCTTGAGGCTGCTGTCGCTGCCCGGCCAGTAGTAGAGCAGGCTCATCTCGTTGATAACCGTCTTCTCAAACTTCTCGTGCACAGCGGGAAAGGTCTTTTCCAAATACTCGTGTAGCCCGAGGAAGGGTGCCCGGTCAATCTCGTCCTGATTGGGAGATGCCACCGTGGCATACTTCACCGAGCCGGCCAGCGCTTGCGCGGCCTGCTGTACATCGAAGTCGCTGTAAAGATCGGTCTTGCCAAAATAGTGGTTTAGGCTGTCGGCGGTGATTTTCATGTTATCCCTGCTTTCTTACAATGATGATGGATCAGTGGAGCACCTTGCTAAGGAACTCCTGGGTGCGCGGGTTTTGAGGGTTGCCAAACAGCTGCGCCGGGGGCCCGCTTTCGGCAATAATGCCCTCATCCATAAATAATACCCTATCCGACACCTCTTTTGCAAACCCCATTTCGTGCGTGACAATAATGGTGGTCATGCCTCCCTCAACAAGGCTGCGAATAACCTCTAAAACTTCGCCCACCATCTCGGGGTCGAGGGCGCTGGTGGGTTCGTCAAACAACATGACATCGGGCTCCATGGCCAGCGCCCGCACAATGGCCAAGCGCTGCTTTTGACCGCCCGACAGCCGCTTGGGATATTCGGCGGCCTTATCTTTAAGCCCTACCCGTTCGAGCAGCATCAGTCCCAATTCCCGGGCCTCGGACTGACTCTTTTTGCCCAGCGTGGTGGGGGCCAGCGTGATGTTTTCCATGACGCTCAGGTGAGGGAATACATTAAACTGCTGGAACACCATGCCCATCTTTTGACGGTGGAGGTTGATGTTGACCGCTTTGTCGGTGATGTCCACCCCTTCAAAGATAATCTGGCCGCCGGTGGGTACTTCGAGCAGATTAAGGCAGCGCAAAAAGGTGGATTTTCCGCTGCCCGAAGGCCCGATGACCGACACAACCTCACCTTTGTGGATTTCTTCGTCCACGCCTTTGAGCACATGAAGCTTGCCAAAATGTTTGTGCAGACCGATGGTTTTAATCACTGGCTGCCAGCCTCCTTTCGTAGAGGGCCACCAGCTTAGAAAGCGTAAAGGTAACCACAAAATAAATCATACCCACCAGCACCAAGGGCTCGATGGTGAGATAGAGCGCACCGCTGATGGTCTTATACTGGCTCATAAGGTCGCCGCCAAAGAAGGTGGACACCAGCGAGGTTTCCTTAATAACCATGACAAACTCGTTGGCCAAAGAGGGCAGAATATTCTTAACCGCCTGCGGCAGCACAATTTTAAGCATGGTCTGACTGCCGTTTAGCCCAAGGCTGCGGGCAGCCTCGGTCTGGCCGCTGTCCACCGCCTGAATGCCGGAGCGGATAATCTCGGCCACATAGCCCGAGCTGTTGATGATGAGCGCCAGCAAAATGCTGACATTCTGGTGAATATCCATGCCCAACATCTTGGGCAGGCCAAAATAGAAAAAGTATAGCTGCAATAGCAGCGGGGTGCCCCGGATGATCTCTATGTAGGCGGTGGCCACAAAGCGCAGTAGCTTGATTTTGGCCATGCGCAAAAAGCAGATAACGGCACCCAATATGGTGCCAAAGAACACCGTGGCCGCCGAATAAAGCAGCGTGACCTGCAGGCCCTTTAAAAAGAGCGGCCAAAACCGGGTGGCCACATTAAGTATGGTAGCAAGCAAGCGTACACCTTCCTTCCCTGCCCGAACCTAAGTGTGGGCAGCGGGTATTAAAGGGCCGCCTTCCCCCATGGGCGGGGAAGACGGCCCCCCTTATAGTCTGGATTAGGAGACAGCCAGGCTGTCGGACAGTTCCTGAGCCTCGCCGATCCACTTCTGATAGAGCCCCTCGGCTTCCACCTCGGCGATAATCTCGTTAATCTTGGCCAGCAGTTCGGGGCTGTTCTTCATAAGCCCCACCCGGGTACCTTCCGAGACATAGTCGTAGCGGTATTCGCTCATCACGATGGCATCGTAGTTCTTGGCGTACTGGTCGCCCGAGGCACCGCTCATGCCCAGCGCATCGACCTTGCCCTCCACCAGCATCATAATGCCGTCATTGATGTTCGTAATGAGCTGGGGCTTGGCATCGGGCAGCTGCTGGGTTAGCAGCTCATGCTGGAGCGAGCCGTTTTGCACGGCCACGGTCTTGCCGGCAAAGTCCTCGGCCTTGGTGTACTGGTCGGCCTCGTCGGCCCGCACAAGAAGTCCCTGATAGCCGGTTTTGTTGTAGCCCTCCGACAGATCCATCACCTCGGCGCGGTCGGCCTTATAGGCAAGGCCCGAAATGGCCATATCGGCTGTGCCCTGCTGTACGGCGGCCAGTACGGCCGAAAAGTCCATGGACTTAATCTCCAGCTCTACACCCAGCTTATCGGCTATGTATTTTGCCAGCTCGATGTCGGCGCCTACAATGGACTCCTGACCGGTTTTGGTGGGGTCAATAAACTCGAAAGGGGCAAAGTCGGGAGAGGTGGCCAGCACTATTTTGCCCGAGGCCAAAATTCTCTCTAGGCTGTTTTGGGGCTCGGCCGGGGCGTTCGGTTCGGACGGGGCGGCCGGCTGGCTGTTGCAGCCGGTGAGCACGGCCAACATCATCAGGCCGGCCAAGGTGAGGGTTAAAAGCTTTTTCATAATTGCGCCTCCAAAATGTTAGATTATAGCTTAGTTAAGTTATGTGCATATTATATGCATATATTCCACCGATTGCAACGGATTATTTGAACAATTATGCCCTATATATCAGTAAATTCAGCTATATAGCAGATATAGCTTCTAATCTCTTTTGATTTTAATATATTTTATTGTTTATCTCTGTATTTTGATGTTTTCACTTAATTGTCTGAATTATTCATGCGCATATTTTTATTATTATTCACCTTCAGCCGGATGAGCTATCTGTTAAACCGATAGGTTTTACTATTTTAATACATCGTAAAATGCTTATTTTGCTTGACATCGGTTAAAGGGTGTTCTATTATTGATATGAATTATCAATATATGAAGTCTGCATTTTTTTAAGGAGAGATTACTATGGCCGCCGCAAATCGCAACACGATACAGCGCAAGCTGGTGATGAATGTGGTGCAAAACTCACTTCATCCCACCGCTGAGTATGTATATAAGACCATCAAGACAGATTATCCGGACATCAGCTTGGGCACGGTCTACCGCAATTTGAGCTTGCTGTCTAATCGTGGTGATATCCTCAAAATACCGCTACCGGGCAGCGCCGACCGCTTCGATCGGGACATATCGCTGCACTATCATGCGGTCTGCTCCGAATGCGGCGCAATCGACGATGTTCACGGTCTGGATTTGGGCGATATTGATATGGACGCCAGCCAAAATACAGGATATACTATTAGCGGACATACCCTGATATTCACTGGCATTTGCCCCGAATGTCAGGCTAAGATAAGTGAACAATCTTTAATGGAGGAATGACACATGGAACTTAAAGGCACCAAAACCGAAGCCAATCTGCTCACCGCTTTTGCCGGCGAGAGCCAGGCCCACACCAAGTATCTCTACTACGCCTCTAAAGCCAAAAGTGAGGGGTATGTTCAGATCTCCAACTTCTTTACCGAGACAGCCCTAAACGAGAAGGAACACGCTAAAATTTGGTTTAAGCTGCTGCACGACGGCGCAGTGCCCGACACCTGCACCAACCTAAATGATGCCGCCGAGGGCGAGAACTACGAGTGGACCGATATGTATAAAGGCTTTGCCGAGACCGCTAAGGAGGAAGGCTTTGCCAAAATTGCCTATCTGTTTGAGCAGGTTGGCAAAATTGAAAAGCACCACGAGGAGCGCTATCGCCAGCTGCTTGAGAACATCGAGACCGGCAAGGTGTTTAAGCGCGACGAGAAGCAGGTTTGGATCTGCAACAACTGTGGTCACCTCCACACCGGTGCGGCTGCTCCCGAGCTCTGCCCGGTTTGCGACCATCCCAAAGCCCACTTCCAACTGGACGTTAAAGCCTACTAGGCTGCGCCCTTATAAAATAAAATCCCCAGCATAAAGCCGGGGATTTTTTTCGTTTACTTTTAAGTGCTGCGCCGGGCGATGACAAAATAGATGGGCAGGCCTTTGGCTGTAAACATACGCTGGTGCTCGCTGTCGGGAAAATGGGCATAGGGGCTATCGAGCAGATCGTAGGTGATAAATTCGCTGGCAAATCCGGCCTCCTCAAGGGCGGCAAGGCCGTCCTCAAACAGCGGGAGATTGTCGGTGCGAAAGTACAGCTCCCCGCCGGGCGACAGAAAGCTCCGGTACTGCTCTAACTGCCTTGGATGCACCAACCGGTGCTTTTGATGGCGGGCTTTGGGCCAGGGGTTGGGAAAGTTGATATACAGCCGTTCCACCCGGTCCTCGGGGCCAAACACCAGCCGAATGCGCTCTATGTCAAAAGCCGTTAGGCGCAGGTTGTCGGTCTGCCGGTCGATCTCGGCCCGGGCGGCCAATACGGCCCGCATGGCAAGAAAAAGCACTTCGTCCTTGATGTCCACCGCCACATAGTTGACCTCGGGCTGCCGAGAGAGCATCTGGGCGATAAACTCGCCCTTGCCGCATCCCAGCTCAAGGTGGAGCGGGCGGGCAGAGTCGAACTGTTCGGCCCAGCGCCCCCGCAGAGTCTCAGGCCGGCTGACAAAAAAGGGGCAGGCCTCCAGCGCGGGCCGGGCCTGGGGGTTATGGCGTATGCGCATAGGGCACCTCCTTTAAGCGTTTGCAATCCCAGCAATTATAGCACAGCCTTTTGCCTTTTTACAGGGTGTGCCCTGCTTGCCCCGGACAAAATTAAAAATTGCTGCCCCGTGCCGGGAGCCGACCGGCGTTGCTTTATCCGCCTAAAAGCGCTATAATACTTCTTGTGTGCATACATAAAAAAGGAGTGTTCTCATGATAAAAGCAGACAAACTGCCCTTTCATTATAGTTGGGCGGTGGTTTTTGCCTGCGGTGTGGGTATGTTTGTCATTTTCCCGCTGGTGTTCACCGTATCGGGCATCTATGTGGTGCCCATCACCCAGGAGCTGGGCATTACCCGCACTGCCTATGCCCTGAGCAACACTTTGCAAATGCTTGTATCGGCCTGCGCCGCCTTTTTTCTAAGCCGACTGCTCAGCCGCTTTACCGCCCGAAAGATCATGATTACGGCGGCCTTTGTGGCGGGCGTCAACCTGATGTCCTACAGCTTAATCCGCTCGGTGGGCGGCCTCTATATCCGGGCGGCCATCACCGGATTTTGCACCTGTTTAGCCGGAAATATCATCATGATTATTTTGCTTCAGCGGTGGTTTGTTAAAAATGTCAATACCGCCATGAGCCTGGCCTTTACCTGTTCGGGTCTGGGCGGCATGGTGCTAAGCCAGGTGCTGTCTCGGGTCTTGGTGGCGTATAACTGGCGTGTCTGCTATATTGTATCCGGTCTTGCGGTGCTGCTGCTGGTGGTGCCGACCTATGTGCTGCTGCTGCGCAGCGAGCCTGCCGATGTGGGCCTTAGACCCTATGGCGCCGAGCAGATTGAGGGCGCCACGGTAGAAGCTGCGCTGGAGGAGGATGGCGTTACCCTGTCTCAGGCACGGAGCCACGCCTATTTTTACTTCTTCCTCCCCGCCGCTATGATGGTCAGCATGGCCTCGGGATGTGGGCTCAACCTGGCTCCCTCTCTGTACGATTCGGGCTACATTATTACCACCGTGGCCACCATTCAGTCGGTCTACGCCATACTTAACTCGGTCATGAAGCTCTCGGTGGGCGTTATCTTTGATAAAATTGGCGCCAAAGTGGGGCTGTTTATTGTGGTGATGGGCTATGCCGTGGGCTATATGGCGCTGGCTTTTGCCCATCTTAACCCGGTGCTGGGCTTTGCGGCCGGTATCGGCTTAGGGGTGGGCATTGCATGGGTCTCGCTGGGGCTGCCCTTTGCCATCTCCAGCATTTTTGGGCGCAAGGATTATGCTGCCGTGTTTGGCTTTTTCTCCATGGCCACCCAGATGGCCTCGGCCTTTTCGGTCACCGGGGCCGGACTGGTCTACGATATAGCGGGAAGCTACTTCCCCATCTGGACTGTGTTCAGCCTGGGCTGCGTGGTGGCTTTTGGGGTGTTCTGGGTGGGGCTTAGCCGCAACTTTTTCGGACGCAGCACCACTTAAATGCCAGCCGGCAGTTTTTTAACTGCCGGCTTTTTATATGGTCAAACCCATACTTTTTGTGTATAATCTTCGCAAAGCTTATATTGAGCTTACCCTCACCCCTTCGCTAAAGGAGTTGACCAGTATGCCCAGTGCCCCCAAACCGCCCGCCGAGGGCCCCCGCCCCAAGGACGAGCTGTGGGCTTTTATAGACCAGACTCATAACGAGGCCCTTTGGGCCGAGGCCAAGGCCCAAAAAGATGCCGATTTCGAACCACCTTTATGGAAGGATCCTCCCCCGCCGCCGGCCGCCAAAAAGCCAAAAAAGCTGGGCGATTGGTTCTGGCGGGTGGGCTTTTACCTGTCGGTAGCCATGGTGGTGGTGTCCACCGGGCTGTTGGTGCTGGATGCCTACCGCAGCCACCGGGACCAAAAAATCTACGAGGAACTGCTCAAATTGCAGGCCTCGTTTGAAGCGCCCTCCTCCGAGCCGGGCAGCACCCCCAATGAGCCCGGCCAGCCCACCATTCTGCCCGGTCTTGCGGCCGCCTATGATGAAAACAACGACTTAGTGGGCTGGATTAAGGTGCCCGACACGGTGGTGGATTTTCCCGTGGTGCAGGGGGTGGACAACGACGAATATCTGCGGGCCAACTTCCGCCGGCAGTACAGCCTTCACGGCATCCCCTTTGTGGACTATCGCATAGACCTGTCCGGCCAGCCCGAGCATCAGCCCGACAATATCATCGTCTACGGGCACAACATCGGCGACGGGCTGATGTTTAATATGTTTGTAAACTACAGCGACCCCGCCTATTACGAAAAGCATCCCATTATTGAGCTAAGCTCGCTTTACGACACCCGCAGCTATAAAATTTTTGCGGCCTTTATCACCAATGGTGACACCAAAAACGGTTACCTGTTCCCTTATCATATGTACCTGAGCTTTGCCGCTGCCGACCAGTTTGACGGCTTTATTGCGGCCATCCGGGACCGCAGCTACCTCAATGTGGACATGGATGTGCGCTATGGCGACCGGCTGCTCTGCATCTCTACCTGCACCTACGAGTTTGACGGCGCCCGCTTTGTGGTGTTTGCCCGGGAGCTCCGTGAGGGTGAGAGCACCGACCCGGCTCCGGTTACCCGCAACCCCGACCCCCTGCTGCCTGCCGCCTTTACCCGGCTCTATGGCGGCCGCAGCGACCAGCCGCCCAGCTAAATCGGCATTTTCCACATGGGACAGCCCCTGCGCTGTCCCATTTTTGCAGGTTTTGCCCCTTTGTGTCGTCTGGACAGATCGATATAGATATGGTAGAATACTTTGATATGCTTTTTGGGAAGGGATGATAAGGCTATGCCCCTAACGCAGAAAAATCTGCTTGGAATGCGAGGCCTCTCGAGAGAGGGGATCCTCGCTATTTTTATGGCCGCCGACGAAAATCGACGGCTGCTGGACACCGACCACAAGAAAAAGGACACGCTAAAGGGCAAGACGCTACTCAATGTTTTTTACGAAAACAGCACCCGCACCCGAATCTCCTTCGAACTGGCCGGCAAGTGCCTCGGGGCTACCGTGGTCAACATGACCGCCCCCAGCTCCAGCGTCCAAAAGGGTGAGAACCTGGTGGACACCGCCAAAAACCTAGACGCCATGGCGGCCGATGTCATGGTCATTCGCCACCACAGCTCAGGCGTGCCGCATATTCTGTCGCGCCACCTAAAGGCTGCGGTGGTCAATGCCGGCGATGGGATGCACGAGCACCCCACCCAGGCGCTGCTGGATATGTACACCATCCTCAAAGAAAAAGGCGGATTTGACGGTTTGCGCGTGGCCATTTTAGGCGACATCGAGCACTCGCGCGTTGCCCGCAGCAACCTGTTAGGGCTTTCTACCATGGGCGCTCGGGTGGTGATTGCCGCTCCCGCCACGCTGCTGCCCCGGGACATCCACAAGATGGGCTGCGAGGTGACCTGCGACATGAAGGCCGCCGTGCGGGAGGCCGATGTGGTGATGACGCTGCGCATTCAGCACGAGCGCCAGAATGTGGGGCTTTTTCCGTCGGTCAACGAATACGCACAGCAGTTTGGACTGGGCAGCGAGCTACTTAGCTATGCCAAGCCCGATGCGCTGGTGATGCACCCCGGTCCCATAAACCGCGGGGTGGAGCTTATGAGCGAGGTGGCCGACGGCGTGCAGTCGGTAATCCTCGAACAGGTCACCAACGGCGTGGCCATCCGCATGGGCGTGCTCGAGCTGCTGTGCGGCGTGCGATAGGGGGGCGACACCATGCTGATTAAAAATGCCTATATTCTAACCGGCACCGAACCCATGGACATCCTTATAGCCGAGGGACAGATCCGGGCGGTGGGCAAAAATCTGCCCGCCGGAGACGGCCCGGTGGTGGACGCCACCGGTCTTAGGGCGTTGCCCGGCTTTGTAGACCTGCACTGCCACCTGCGAGAGCCGGGACAGGAGTATAAGGACGACTTAGCTCACGGTGTGGCCAGTGCGGCGGTGGGCGGCTTTACCGACATTGCCTGTATGCCCAATACCCAGCCGGTGGCCGACCAAAAAACTGTGATAGCCTATATTAAAAAGATGTCGGCCATCTGTCCCGGAGCCCGGGTGCATCCGGTGGCCGCCGCCTCGATGGGCCTAAAGGGCGAGCACCTCACCGAAATGATTACGCTTAAAAATGAAGGGGCCGTGGCCTTTTCGGACGACGGCAGTCCCATTTGTAATGCGGCCTTCATGCGCCGGGCCCTTACTTACGCCAAGATGACCGGCCTTGCGGTGATGAACCACTGCGAGGAACTTTCTCTCACTCAGGGCAGCCAGATGAACGAGGGCATCGTCTCCACCATGATGGGCCTAAAAGGTTATCCCGCCATAGCCGAGGAGATGATGATTGCCCGAGATTTGCAAATTGCCGACTATGTGGGCGGCTGGGTGCACATTTGCCATGTGAGCACGGCTGCGGGGGTCGAGCTGATTCGCCAGGCCAAGGCACGGGGCGTGCGGGTAACCTGCGAGGCCACTCCCCACCACTTCAGCCTCACCGAGGAGGCCTGCATCGGCTATAACACCATGGCCAAAGTAAGCCCGCCCTTGCGCACCGAGACCGACCGGCAAGCCATCATCCGGGGCCTGGCTGACGGCACCATCGATGCCATCGCCACCGACCACGCCCCCCATCATCCCGACGAAAAAAGCCAGAGCTTTGACGAAGCCCACAAGGGTATGGTGGGCTTCGAAACAGCCTTTGCTCTAGCAGTTACCGAGCTGCTTGAGCCCTGCCACATCGACCTTGCCCGGCTGATTGAGCTGCTCAGCCACGCTCCCCGCAAGATTATTCACCTTCCCCATATGGCCTTTAACCCCGGTGACCCCGCCGACTTTACGCTCTGTGATCTGAATGTGCGCTGGGTGGTAAAGCCCGAGCACTTTGCCTCCAAGGCCAAAAACACCCCCTTTGGCGGCCGTGAGCTCACCGGTCGGGTGATGGCCACCTTTGTAGGCGGGCGCCAGATTGTAGAAAACGCGCGATTTATCGGCTGAGAAAGGATTATTGCACTATGTTGACCCAATGGCTTTTTGACACCCAGGCCCTGCGCATCTGCCCCGACAACCGGCCTTTTTGGTATACCTCGGGCAGTATTGGGCCCTATTACATAAACACCCACTTTCTCTGTGGCGGCGAGAAGAAGGCCCAGACAGTGCTGGACATCATAGACGGTGCGCTAGCTCTGGGCGATAAGCCCGCCTGCCCTCGGCTTGTGGGCGAGACACTTGAGGAAGAAATCGCCAGAGAAGGTATCTTTGCCCGGGTTATCGACTGCTTGGTGGCCTATATAAAGGCGCATATCCCCCTGAGTGAAATACGCTATATATCGGGCGGCGAGCGGCGGGACTGGTTCTTCTCGCTGCCGGTGGCTCGCCGGCTTGGGCTGCCCCACATTGCGCTGTATAAGGACCTCTCGGCCGTGCTCAGCGACAAAGAGACCCATCGACCCATCACGGCCATGGAGCCGGGAGCCAGCACGCTCCACATCGCCGACCTTATCACCGAAGCCTCCAGCTACGAGCGAGCGTGGGCGCCGGCCATCGAGGTTTTGGGTGGGCGCATTGCCCAGTCTCTGGTGGTCATCGACCGGATGCAAGGGGGCGCAGAGGTGCTCAGCCGCTTAAAGATTGGCCACCATGCGCTGGTATCCATCGACATGGTGCTCTTTGACGCCGCCCTCGACGCCGGGCTGATCAGCCCGGCTCAGTATGAGATGGTGGCCGCCTTTATCAAAAATCCCCATGCGTCCATGCAGCGCTTTTTGCGTGACAATCCGGATTTTATCAAGGAGGCGCTCTCGGCCGACAGCCGCACCGCCAGCCGGGCGCTGCTCTGCCTTGAAAAAGATATTTACGGGCTGGGCCAGATGGGCTTCACCCAAAAACCTTAAATTTTTATTAAAGAACAGGCCGCCCGAGGGCGGCCTGTTTTTGTGCTTATAAGGCGGTTAGGCCACAGCACCGGTGACAGGGTTGCCGCCGGGGACGGTGGGTTGGGTTCCGCCGCTGCTGGTGTTATTGTCGATAATCGAAGCGTCCATAGGCCTGTCAGACAGAACAAAGCGGCCTAATGTGTTGGTGTTAAAGGTGAGGGTGTTGTTCTCCTCATCATAGGTGGTGTTAAGCTGGGTCAGTCTGCCGCTGAGGTAGCGGTAAACATAGAATTTGCCCTCAAAGTTGTCGGCAAAATCGGCCACATCAATCTCAAACTTGCCATTGATGGTGAAGGTGGGGCCGGCGGGGAAGTTGATAAACTCAAAGTCGTGCTCCTGATACTTGCTAAGAAGCTCGGGGATACCGTTGTAGTTGTAGAGCATATTGATGCCCTTGAGGTCGGTGACATTGACCGTGTAGCGCCAGATATCGCCCACGAAGGTCACATTTCGGTAGTTGTTCACCGAAGAAATTTTGTTAAGCTGATCCTTGGTGAACACCGGGGCTTCGGGGTCGACCACAATTTCGTCGCCGATAGAAAGGCTGTTGATAATGGCATCATCGGCGGCGCGGTAGCCGGTCTCAAAGCGCACGGTCAGAGTGTCCAGCGTCACGCCGGGCTGATCCTTACGGTCGATCAGGCGGATTTCGTACTCCACATCGGTGGGGTTGACCGGCCAGGCCGTTTTGACAATGGCCCGCAGTACATGCCGGCCGCTGACCTTAACCAGCGAGAAGGAGCTCATGGTGCTGCTGCCCTTCTTGGCCGAAATGCGGATATTGACATCCTTTAGCGTGTCGTCGGTGATGGGCTGACCGTCGAGCAGAAGCGGAAAGTCGTACTCCTTACCGGGGGTCAGCAGTGCGCCCTCCAGAGTGCCGTCCTCACCGGTCGTGTCGATGGACAACCCGGTGGTGGCAGTGGCCTCGCTGGCCGTAAAGGAGGGGTCTACATCGGCCATGGCCATAACGGCCGAGGCCGTAAGCATGAGGGCGACTAGAGTTAACGAAATGATTTTTTTCATGGTTTTTTAACCTCCATATTGATGGTGAGCCAAGTGGCTCATTTAGAGTATGCGAAGTCCGCGGCCTTAAGTTTAGCGAGAAATATTGCCATCGGCCGGCGGCCGCGCACCATCGGCATCATAAACGGCTTTGGACTGCCCTGTGAACTGTTGGGCAGCGCAGCGTTAAAAAAAGGCAGTCCTCGCCTTTTTGATTCCGATTGCATCGCTATTAGTATGAACAGTCGCCCATATAAAAACCCTAAAAAAATTAAAAAGCCCGGCCGTATAAGCAGGACTTTTTAATAAAATTTTTGGAAAAAATATAGTCTTGGCGCACTTGCAGCCGCCGCTTTAAGAAAAGTTTAGTCCGCCGTTGTCGTCGTCCACCGCAAGAATGGTGTAGTTACCCCGAGATTTTTTAAGTTTATAAACCATATATTTGTCGGGACTTGGCGTGGCCTCCTGGTTAAATCCGGTAAGCCAGCTGCTGCCCGGCGGCACATAGCCCACCCGCACGGTGAGCACATCGCCCGATTTGATGATGTGATCCACCTTGGGGATATAGGCCACCTTAGCCACCACCGGAATGCGGTAGGCGTTTACATCGGGGTCGTACATATAAATGTTCTCGTAGTCGTCCACTGTGCGGTGGCTGATAAGGGCGGCGTCACCATACAGCCTGTGGGCCTGATACTCCACATCGGGACCGGGCAGAATAACCATGCCCATGTCGTCCTGGGGATAGGTCTGGGCGCTCTCGTCCAGCAGAGCAGCCCAGATGCAGGTGAGCAGTATGGTGTCGCTGCTGGCCTCCTGCACCGAGGCGTAGGGCACCGGGTCGAACATGACCACCGGGGTTAAAAAGCGCTCGATGCGCATCTTTTCGCTGGTGTTGTTGAGCAGGCCGTGAATGGCCCGGTAGCCAAAGGTTGCCAGCGTGGCAAGACCTATAAGGGCCAGCACCAAAAATACGCCGCCAATCAGGCGGGTAGTGCGCCTGCCCGGGCGCCTATTCCGGCGCGGACTGTGCGATTTTTGTCCCATAGTGTTTCCTCCGGGCATCAGCGGGTCTGACCCTCGCCCTCAATGATATATTTGGTGGTGGTAAGCTCATTAAGACCCATGGGGCCACGCACATGGAGCTTTTGGGTGGAAATGCCGATTTCGGCCCCCATACCGAACTCGCCCCCGTCGGTAAAGCGGGTGGAGGCGTTGACATAAACGGCCGCCGAATCCACCGTGGCGATAAACAGCTGGGCCGCTTTGTAGTCGTCGGTGACAATGGCGTCCGAGTGGTGGGTACCATAGTGGGCGATGTGAGCCATGGCCTCCTCAATGCTGTCTACCACCTTGATATTCATAAAGAGGTCGTTGTATTCGGTGGCAAAGCTCTCGTCGGTGGCGGCCGCTATGTGGGGCACGATGGCCAGCGTTCGGGGGCAGCCGTAGATGGTTACCCCGGAGGCGGCCAACTTTTCGGTCAGCTTGGGCAGCAGAGCCTCGGCCACATGGGCGTGTATCAAGGCCGTTTCCAGCGCGTTGCAGACGGCGGGATAGCTGATTTTGCCCGTGTGGGCAATGTTGAGAGCCATATCGAGGTCGGCGGCCTTATCCACATAGACATGACAGATTCCGGCCCCGGTTTCGATAACCGGCACGGTGGCGTTTTTGACCACCGACTGAATAAGCCCGGTGTTGCCCCGAGGAATGAGCAGGTCCACATAGCCGTTAAGGCGCATAAGCTGGGTGGCCACCTCGCGATCGGTATCCTCCACCAGTTGAATGATGTCCGCAGGCAGACCGCAGCGCTCCACAGCACGGCGCATCACCGCCACAAGGGCGATGTTGGAGTGGATGGCCTCGCTGCCGCCCCGCAGAATGCAGACATTGCCCGACTTAAGGCAGAGGACGGCGGCGTCCACCGTGACATTGGGGCGGGACTCGTAAATCATGGCCACCACGCCGATGGGCACACTCACCCGGCGGATGCGCAGCCCATTTGGCCGTGTGCCACCAGAGCGCACCACACCCACCGGGTCAGGAAGGGTGGCCACATCCTCGGCAGCGCGCGCAATGCCTTCTATTTTCTCGGCAGTAAGTTTAAGCCTGGCCTGCATGGGGCCGGGTATGCCCCGCTCGGCCGCCGCCTCCATGTCCCGGGCGTTGGCAGTTAGAATCTCGTCGCAGGCCTGGCGCAGCTCTTGGGCAATGGCGTAAAGGACCTTGTTGCGCACCAAAGTGCTGGACATGGCCAGCACAGGGCGGGCTGCCTGGGCTTTTTTGCCTAGCTCTTGGATATAACTCATACTGATACCTCCGGTGCAAAATAGGTTCCCACCGGCTCGCCGGCCAGCAGGTCGTAGAGTAGTTCGGGGCGCTCGCCATTGATAATGGCCATCTGGATGCCGGCCGAGGTGGCCATCTGGGCGGCCGCAATTTTGGTGGCCATGCCGCCGGTGCCCCGGCTGCTGCCGGCGCCGCCCCCTAAGGCGATAATGGTCTCGTCAATTTTATCCACCCGGGGGATAATCCGGGCGTCGGGACAGGTGCGGGGGTCGCCGGTGTATAGGCCGTCGATGTCGCTCATAAGGATGAGACTGTCCGCCCCGGTGATTTGGGCCACAATGGCCGACAGGGTGTCGTTGTCGCCGATTTCTATTTCCTCGGTGGCCACCGAGTCGTTCTCGTTGACCACAGGCAGCACATGCCACTCGAGGAGTTGGGCGAAGGTGGCCACCAGGTTTTTTTTGCGGAGGGGGGAGTCGATGTCCTCCCGGGTGAGCAAAATTTGCCCCACATGGTGGTTGTATTCGCCAAACAGCTTGTCGTAAAGATACATCAGCTCGCACTGACCAATGGCCGCAGCGGCCTGTTTAGGTGGCATGCCGGTAGGTCGCTCTCGAATGCCCAGCTTGCCGAGGCCGGTGGCCACCGCCCCCGAGGAGACCAAAATAATCTCTTTGCCGGCATTTTTTATGTCGCTGAGGATTTTGGCCAGCTTTTCTACCCTGCGGATGTTAAGCAGGCCGCTCTCGTAGGTGAGGGTCGAACTGCCCACCTTCACCACCATCCTTTTTGCGTCCTTAAACACAGCAGCACCACCTTTTTGGAAGTTAGGAATATATTATTGTAACATATAGTCCGCCCACATTCAAGCGCACGGCCTTTGGGCGGCTCACAAAACCGGCCGCTTAACCCACTTGCGCCCGGCCCAATAAGAATATCCCCCCGCTTTTGGGCGGGGGGATAAGCTTTAGTTTCTGTTTTTCTCCTCCAGCGCCTGGAGCACATCTCGGCGGGACAGGTTGATGCGTCCCTGGCTGTCGATCTCGGTGACCTTAACCAGCACCTCGTCGCCGACGGTGACCACATCCTCCACCTTTTCAACCCGTTTTAAATCCAGCTTGGAGATGTGGACCAGCCCCTCCTTGCCCGGCGCAATTTCCACAAAGGCGCCAAAGTTCATCAGGCGGGTGACCACACCCTTGTAAACGGCCCCGATTTCGGGGTCCAGGGCGATGGTTTTAATCATATCCACCGCGCGGCGGGCGCCATCGATATCGATGCCCGACACAAAGACCCGTCCGTCGTCCTCAATGTCAATATGCACATCGCACTCGGCCGAGATCTTTTGGATAACCTTGCCGCCCGAGCCAATAACCTCCCGGATCTTGTCGGGATGGATTTGCAGCGTGAGCATCTTGGGGGCGTATTTGGAAAGCTCCTCCCTCGGCGCGGGAATGGCCTTCAGCATAATCTCGTCCAGGATATACAGCCGAGCCTGGCGGGTTTTTTCCAGCGCATCGGCAATGATTTCGAAGCTGATGCCCTCGACCTTCATGTCCACCTGAATGGCCGTGATGCCGTTGTGGGTGCCGGCCACTTTAAAGTCCATATCGCCGAAAAAGTCCTCCACGCCCTGAATGTCCACCATGGTCATCCAGCGATCACCCTCGGTGATCAGTCCGCAGGAGATGCCGGCCACCGGAGCGCTCAGGGGCACACCGGCGTCCATAAGCGCCAGCGTAGAGCCGCACACCGCACCCTGAGAGGTGGAGCCGTTGGAGCTGACTACCTCGCTGACCACCCGCAGGGCATAGGGAAAGTCGTCTACCGAGGGCAGCACAGGCAGCAGCGCCTTTTCGGCCAGCGCACCGTGGCCCTGCTCCCGGCGGCCGGGGCCCCGGGAAGGCCGGGTCTCGCCCACCGAATAGGAGGGGAAGTTGTAGTGATGCATATAGCGCTTGCGGGTTTCGGCGTCGATACCGTCGAGAATTTGCGCCATGCTCATGGGGGCTAGCGTGGCCACCGAGAGCACCTGGGTCTGGCCGCGGGTAAACAGGCCCGATCCGTGGGCACGGGGCAAAAAGCCCACCTCGGATGCCAGCGGGCGCATCTGGTGGATGCTCCGGCCGTCCACCCGCTTGCCCTCGTCGAGCAGCCAGCGGCGCACCACATGCTTTTGCAGCTTGTACAGGCACTGCTCTATCATGGCACCCTGGTCGGGATATTCGGGGTCAAAGCGCTCGTGCACCTCGGCGTAGACCGGCTGCATACGCGCCTCTCGAACATTTTTATCGTCGGTGTCCAGCGCATAACGGATTTTATCGATGGCAAAGGCCTCCACGGCGGCGTACATATCGGGGTCTACCGCCATGGGCTCGAAGGGGTACTTCTCACGGCCAATCTCCTGCTGCACGCCGGCGATAAAGCGGGCCAGCTTGGCCACCTCGGCGTGGCCCTGCTTAATGCCCTCCAGCACAATGTCCTCAGACACCTGATTGCCGCCAAACTCCAGCATATTCACGCTGTGCTCCTTGCCGGTCACCACCAGCAGACATTCGCTGCGCTGGCGCTGATCGTCGTTGGGACCCACCACAATCTCGCCGTCTACATAGCACACATAAACGCCGGCGGTGGGGCCGTTCCAGGGGATGTCCGAGATGGACAGCGCAAAGCTAACCCCGCACATGGCAGCCTCCTCGGGGGAGAAATCGGGGTCGTAGGAGAGCACGGTGGCCACCACGGTGACATCGTTGCGCATATCCTCGGGGAAGAGCGGGCGGATATGCCGGTCGATCAGCCGAGAGGTGAGCACGGCCTTTTCGGTGGGGCGGCCTTCCCGGCGCATAAAGGAGCCGGGGATTTTGCCGGCAGAATAGAGCTTGTCCTCAAAGTCTACCGACAGCGGGAAGAAGTCGATGCCCTCCCGGGGCTTTTGGGACATGGTGATGTTGACCATCACCACGGTCTCGCCATAGCGCACCACACAGGAACCGTTGGCAAGGCCGGCGATTTTACCCGTCTCGAAGCTGATGGGGCGACCGGCCAATGTGGTTTCAAATACCTTAAAATTTTCAAACATGCTAGTCCTCCTTAAAGGATGACGGCCGAGGCAGGCTTTTAGCAATAAATCCGGCGCTGGCAGCTCTGGCAAGCGCCCGATTCACTGCTAAACGACCCGCACTCAGGCGTCGGTCGGGTTTAGGGACGGCGAACGGATAAAGGGGATGGCATTCCCGTTTATTCGGAAACGCCCTCCCCCTCTACATACGGTTTTATCTGCGCAGGCCCAGCTTAGCGATGATGGCCCGATAGCGCTCTACATCGTTCTTTTGCAGGTAGGCCAGCAGATTTTTGCGGCGTCCAATCATCTTGTACATACCGCGGCGGGAGTGGTGGTCGTTTTTGTGCACCTTAAGATGCTCGGTGAGGTCGGCAATGCGCCGGGTTAAAATGGCAACCTGCACCTCAGGCGAGCCCGTATCACCCTCGTGGAGACGATTATCCACAATGACCTCGGTTTTTTCTTCTTTGCGAAGCATAGATATTACCCCTTTTCAAAATATGTTCACGGCTGTCCAAGCGCCGGGCCGTGGGTTGTCCTCACAATGAGGCGGTCACCCGGGGCCTAGACGGCGTGACGATGGCGGTTCCGGCCCATACGGGCACAGAACAACGACATTACTATAGCATGGGACCCTGTACCTTGTAAAGCGGATTTTGCTTTTTTATGCGCCGGCACTCGCCGGGCGCACCATTAACCCTTCACAAGGTCGAAAGCCCGGTCGGCGTCCCGCCGAATGGCGTCGCGCAGCGCCTCTACCGACTCGAACTTTTGCTCGGGGCGCAAAAAGTGCAGCAGCTCGGTTTTAATGCGTCTTCCATAAATATTCCCCGAAAAGTCCTTAATATAGCTCTCGCAGAGCACTCCGTCTGAGCCTACGGTAGGTTTTATGCCCACATTGGCTGCGGCGGCATAGCTTTTGCCGTCAAAGCTCACCCGGGCGGCGTATACGCCAAAGCGAGGGCGCACAATTTGGCTATCAAAACGCTGATTGGCTGTGGGCAGACCGATGCTGCTGCCCAGCTTTTGTCCGTGTTCCACCACAAAGTCTATGGCAAAGGGCCGCCCTAACATCTGGGCTGCCTGCTCCATCTGCCCTGCGGCAACGGCCGCTCGGATGCGGGTCGAGCTGATGGGCGCATCCTGCCAAAGCACCTGGGGCACCACCTCTAAAGCCACCCCCGCCTCAGTCAGCATCCTGCGCAGCAGGCCGACATCTCCCCCGGCGCCACGGCCAAAGCGAAAGTCGGCCCCGCAGGCCACCATGCGGGCTTTTAACCGCCCAAGGATGACGGTGTGGACAAAGTCGGCGGCGTCCATGCCCTGAATGGCGGAAAATTCGGGCTGATAGAGGCAGCGCACCCCCAGCTCGGACAATGCCTCGGCCTTGAGCTGGGGCGTCTGGAGCAGCCCCGCCGAGGTTTTGGCCGCCGGGGCAGCCCCGGTGACCCCAAAGGTGAACACGGTGGGCAGCAGCCCATGGACGCCGTGAGCCACGGCGGCTCCTATAACGGCCTGATGGCCTTTGTGAACGCCGTCAAAAAAGCCCAGGGCCAGCGCCGAGCAGGCCCCGGACAGAGAATCGGTTTCTCCAAGGATCTGCATGAGCCGTCCTCCTGCTGTGTGTGATGCGATAATCCCCTCTTTAAGAGGGGCAAAGGTTGCGAAAAACAAACTGTCCCTCGTCATTTATGGCGCCGATGCCCATAAAGCCCTCGGCAGCCCAAAGCTGGTAGGTCTGCCCGGCGGCAGCGCCCAGCCGGTCGGCCTCAAGGCGCACACCGTGGCGCATCAGTCGTGCCTCCTTTGGCTTGACATCGATGCGGGGCAGCGCCGAAAAAGCTGCCCATATCGGCAGCAGATGGGCCTCTAAGCTGCCCTGTCGGGCCAGCTCCACGGCTCGGTCTAAGGGCAGCGCATCCTCTAAGACAAAGCCCGACGAAGCCGTGCGCCGCAGCGCCGACATGGCCCCGCCACAGCCCAACATTGCCCCCATATCGTGGCAAAGACTGCGCACATAGGTGCCCCGAGAGCAGAAAATCGACAGAGCCACTCGGTCGGGAGACACCAGCCGGCAGTCCAAACTGTAAATGTGCACCTGCCGGGGCGGGCGCTCTATTTCCTTGCCCTGGCGGGCCAGCTCGTAGAGGCGGCGTCCGTCCACCTTGACCGAGGAATACATGGGTGGAAGTTGGGTAATCGGCCCCTTAAACCGGGCGGCCACAGCATTGAGCGCCTCGGGCGTCACCGAGACCGGTCGGCGCCGCAGGACGGTGCCGGTGGTGTCGTAGGTGTCGGTCTCAAGGCCCAGTTGCAGCTCGGCCTCGTAGCGCTTGGTGTGGTCGGGCAGCAGGTCGGTCAGGCGGGTGGCCCGGCCAAAAAATACCGGAAGCAATCCGGTAGCCATAGGGTCTAAGGTGCCGCCGTGGCCCAGCTTTTTTTGGCGGGTGGCCCCCCTGAGCTTGGCCACCACATCAAAGGAGGTCCAGTCGGCGGGCTTGTCCACTAACAGAATGCCGTTCATAAAAGCCCCTCGGCCCGCAGCGCTTCGTCCACGGCGGCCACAAGGCGCGCCTCGACCTCCTCAAGGCTGCCCTTGACGGTGCAGCCGGCGGCCAACCGGTGGCCACCGCCGCCAAACCGGGCGCAGAGGTCGCCGGCCGAAATGCGACTGGTGCGCACCGACACCCGGCAGACCCCCTCGTTGGGGCGCTCTCGCAGCGTGATGCCCACCTCGACCCCCTCTACATTGCGGGGAATGGCCGACAGCCCGTCGGCGTCGGCATCGGTCAGACCGTGGGTATCCAGCAGGCTGCGGGGCAGCCGCACCACGGCGCAAAGCCCGTTGCAGAAAAAGCGCATCTCGGTCATCAGCCGGCCCTCCACGGCCACAAGACCCCGGGGCTTGCTCTCAAACAGCCGGTGGTTGATGTAGGTGTGGCGGGCGCCCAAATCCATGAGCCGGGCGGCAAGTTTAAGCGTCTCGGGGCGGGTGTTTGCATAGCGAAAACCCCCGCTGTCCGAAGCGATGGCGAGGTAGAGGGCATCGGCCACATAGGGGCTGATGGGATGGCCCATGGCCTCGATGATCCGCATCACCACCTCGCCGGCCGCAGCGGCCTCGGTTTCGAGGCAGGTGGTCGCGGCATAGCCTGTGTTGCTGGCATGGTGGTCGATGCAGAGGTCTACCCGGGGGGCCAAATCGCGATAGCGGCCCATCAGAGAGGGGGACGCAAGGTCCACAGCTACGATGGTCTGCGGCTCAAAGGGCTCGGGGGTGTAGCCCTCGGGGTAGAGAAAGTCGTATTGGGGGGGCAGAGGGTCGGGGCTTATCACGGCGGCCCGGCGGCCCATCTCTATAAGGGCCTGCCGCAGCCCAAAGGCCGAACCCAAAGCGTCGCCATCGGGGTTTTGGTGCACCAAAATCCAGACATCCTGTGCCTCTTTGAGCCATGCGGCCGTCTCCTCGACCGAGATGCGGCGACCGCTCATGTAAGCTCCTCCATCATGCGCTGAATACGGGCCGACTCGGCGATGGAATCGTCGGCGATAAAGTGAAGCTCGGGGGTGCGGCGCATGCGCACCCGCTTACCAATTTCGGTCCGAATCAGCCCGGCGGCGCTCTTTAGGCCCTCCACCGCTCGGCGGGTGGTGTCCATGCCCTCCAGGCTGCTGACATAGACCTTGCAGTGGGAGAGATCCCCCGCAAGGTCAAGCTTGACAATACTGAGCATGCCGCTGATGCGGGGATCTTTTAGTTGGCGAAAGATGGCAAGCAGCTCCCGCCGGATGTCCTCGGATAATCGATCAATGCGATGCGAAGCCATAGCACAGCCTCCTTCGATGTAATGGGCATTTTTGCCTAGTCGCGGTATTCCTCCACCTCGTAAACCTCAAAGATGTCGCCCACTTTAATGTCGGCAAACTTTTGCAGGGTTATGCCGCATTCGTAGCCGCTGGCCACCTCTCGAACATCGTCCTTAAACCGGCGCAAACCGGCAATCTGGTCGTCGGCGAGGATGATGCCGTCCCGCACAAGGCGCACTTTTGCGCTGCGCAGAATTTTGCCCTCGAGCACATAGCATCCGGCCACGGTGCCGGTGTTGGAAATCTTGTAGACCTGACGCACCTCGGCCCGGCCCAGCTCCACATCCCGATACTTGGGTGCCAGCATACCCTTGAGGGCCGATTCGATTTCCTCGATAGCGTCGTAAATCACCCGGTAGAGCCGCACATCCACCTGATCACGGCGGGCAAGATCCCGGGCGGCGGGGTCGGGGCGCACATTAAAGCCCACGATGATGGCGTTGGAGGCGTCGGCCAGCATGACATCCGACTCGCTGACCGCACCCACGGCGCCGTGGATAATCCGCACCCGTACCTCGTCGTTGGAGAGCTTCTCGAGCGACTGGCGCACCGCTTCGACCGAGCCCTGAACATCGGCCTTGACAATAATGGGCAGCTCTTTCATCTCGCCCTCGCTGATCTGTTCAAACAGATTGTCCAGCGTGACCTTGGTGTAGGAGCGGAACTCGGCCTCTTTGGCCTCAAAGCGGCGCTGTTCGGCCAGCTCCTTGGCAAGGCGCTCGTCCTCCACCGCACCAAAGGTGTCTCCGGCCGAGGGGGCCTCGTCCAGACCCATAATCTCCACCGGTGTGGAGGGGCCGGCCTCCTCGATGCGCTCGCCCTGATCGTCCAACATCACCCGCACCCGGCCGGTGGCCGTGCCGGCAATCACTGCATCGCCGATGCGCAGGGTGCCCTTTTGTACCAGAATGGTGGCCACCGGGCCCCGGCCTTTGTCGATTTTGGCCTCGATAACCGTGCCGGCCGCCAAGCGATTGGGGTTGGCTTTGAGTTCCTGCATATCGGACACCAGCAAGATCATCTCAAGAAGCTGGTCGATGTTCTCGCCGGTCTTGGCCGACACGGGCACACAGATAATGTCGCCGCCCCAGGCCTCGGGAACAAGACCGTGCTCGGTGAGGCTCTGCATCACCTTGTCGGGGTTGGCGGTGGGTTTGTCGATTTTGTTGATGGCCACGATAATGCTGACCTCGGCGGCCTTGGCGTGGTTGATGGCCTCGATGGTCTGAGGCATGATGCCGTCGTCGGCGGCCACCACCAGCACCGCAATGTCGGTGACCTGGGCGCCGCGGGCCCGCATGGAGGTAAAGGCGGCGTGGCCGGGGGTGTCCAGGAAGGTGATGTCCCGGCCGGACACCTTGACCTGATAGGCACCGATATGCTGGGTGATGCCGCCGGCCTCCCTTTCGGTGACCTTGGTGGAGCGGATTTTATCAAGCAACGAGGTTTTGCCGTGGTCCACATGGCCCATAACCACCACCACAGGCGGGCGGGGCTGCAGGTTCTCCTCGGCGTCCTCGGTGGTGTCGAACAGCCGCTCCTCGATGGTAACAACCACCTCGGGGCTTACCTTGGCACCGATTTCAATGGCCACCAGGGCGGCGGTGTCGTAGTCGATGGTATCGCCTACGGCAGCCATCACGCCGTTTTGCATCAGGCGCTTGATAATCTCGCTGGAAGTTACTTTAAGGCGCTCGGCAAACTCCCGCACGGTAATTTCCTCGGGCAGGGTAATCTCCAGCTTTTGGCGGCGCTGGCGCTCCAGCTCGAGCCGGCGCAACTTCTCGGCCTCACGGTCCCGGCGGGACTGCGAGGGTCTGCGGCGGTTGGAGCCAAACTTCTGCTTGCGGGCCACGGTGTTGTCCTTTTTCTGGGCCGTGGCGGGCGGGGTATAGGCCGCCGGCGCAATTTGCTCGTAGCGCTCGTTGTATTTATCCAGCTGCACATTGGCCGCACGAAGATCCACATTCTTAACCGCCGGACGGGACGCGGGAGCGGGGCTCTTTTTGCGCTCGGGCTGCTTAGCCCGGGGGGGCTGCTTTTGCTCGGTGCCTGTTTTGGCCTTATCGGCCGCCTTGGGCTGGCTCTCCCCAGCCTTGGGCGCACCACCTTTGGCCTCGGCGGGCGCGGTCTGCTCGGTGCGTGCAAACTGGGCAAAGTAGGGCGCCGGGTCGGGCACTTGTTCCTTTTGGGTATAGTAATCAAAAACCAGATCGAGCTCATCGTCCGAAAGGGCGGTCATGTGCTTGCGCTCGTCGCCGGGCATATAAGCCTCGAGCAGCGCGATAATATCCTTGCTTGCGACTTTAAGGTCCTTGGCGACCTCATGTACGCGGTATTTTCCCATCATATACGCATTCCTCCTATTGGTCCTTCGGGGCGGGGCTGTGGGGGGCGGCGGTGCAGTCTGCACCGAGCAGCTCCTGTATTCGGGCGGCAAAGCCCTTGTCCGTCAGGGCAAAAATACCGGCCCGCTTGCCGATGTAATACCACAGCTCATCCATGGTGAGCCCCGCGTCCAGGCAGGGCACCTGAGAGTTTGCAGCCAGCCGAGCCATACGGCGGCGGCTGCCCTCGGACAGGTCGCTGGCAAAGAGCACCAGCTGTATATTTTTATCCAACCCGGCCTTTACAGGGTCGAAGCCCCAACAAAGGCGTCCGGCCTTGCGCGCCACGCCAAGCACGCGAACGAGCTGTTCATGCATGCGCACTCAGCTCCTGCTCGAGCCGGTCGTAAACCGCGTCGGGAATCTGTGTGGCCAGCGCCCGCTCGATGCGGCGGGCCTTGCGGGCCTTGGTAAGGCACTGCGCATCCCGGCAGAGGTAGGCGCCCCGTCCCGGGGCCTTGCCGGTGGTATCCAGCGCCACGGCCCCCTCGGGGCTGCGCACCACCCGAACGAGTTCCCGCTTGGGTTTGTGCACACCGCAGCCGGCGCACATGCGTACGGGCTGTTTTTTTTGAGCCATATGGGCACCTCCTTTGGGGATGTTCTGTCCGGTTTAATCTTCGGTTTCGTCCTCGTTTTGGGTCTCTATGTCGTCAAACTCCTCGCCCTCGGGCCGAATGTCGATCTTCCAGCCGGTGAGGCGGGCGGCCAGCCGGGCGTTGTGGCCCTTGTTGCCGATGGCCAACGAAAGCTGATGCTCGGGCACAACAACCCGGCAGACCTTGGGGGTCTGACTGAGGATGTGCACGGCGATGACATCGGCCGGCGACAGGGCAGCGGCGATAAACTCCTCGGGGTTTTCCGAGTAGCGCACCACATCGATTTTCTCGCCGCCCAACTCGTCGACCACCGAGGAGATGCGCACACCCCTCGGGCCGATGCAGGCGCCCACGGCGTCCACATTGGGGTCGGACGACCAGACCGCCACTTTAGAGCGCAGCCCGGCCTCCCGGGAGATGGCCTTAATCTCCACGGTGCCGTCGTAAATCTCGGGGATTTGCATTTCAAGCAGCCGCTTAACCAATCCGGGATGGGTGCGTGAAATGACGAGCCGGGGGCCTCTTTCACTGCTGACCACATCGGCCACAAAGACCTTGATGCGGGCACCGTCGGGATAGCTTTCGCCTTCGATTTGCTCGCCCTGGGGCAGCACGGCCTCGGCGTTTCCAATCTCCACGGTGACATTACCTCTGCGGGGATCCTGGCGCAGCACCGTGGCGGTTACAATGTCGTACTGCTTGGACTGGAACTCCTCGAGCAGTTGGCCCCGCTCGGCCTCCCGGATGCCCTGGCGGATGACATGCTTGGCCGACTGCGCCGCAATGCGACCAAACTGCTTGGTCTCGAGCGGAATTTCCACCACGCTGCCCACAAGGGCGCCGGGCTGGTACTTGGCTGCCTCCTCGGGCAGAATTTCCATGGAGGGGTCGGTGATTTGGTCCACTACAATTTTGCGCATGGCAATGTAAAGGCGACCGGCCTCGGGGTCGATCTCCACAATGTTGTCCTCGTTGTTCATGTCCCGCTTAACGGCAATTTGAATGGCGCCTTTAATTTTTTCAATTAAGTAGCCAACGGGGATGCCCTTCTCCTTCTCCAGCAGGAAAAGAGCCTCAAAGAACTCCTGGTTGTTCATCGGTCTGCTCCTTTGAAGTTATACTCGGCATATTGTCGCGCGGCGGCAATATCCGCCAGTAATAGGTTGTGTGTCTGGCCGCTGTCCTCGGTGATGCTCAGGCTTTTTTGTTCGGGGTCATAGGCGTCGAGGATACCCACAAGCTCCCGCCGGCCCTCCCGGGCCTGATAGAGCTTTAGGGTGACTTTGCGCCCGATAAAGGCCGCAAAGTGCTCGGGTGTTTTAAGGCTGCGCTCTATTCCGGGGCTGGATACCTCCAGGTAATAGCTCTGCTCGATGGGGTCGGCGGCGTCCAAAATCCCGTCGATGGCTCTGGAAAACCGCTCGCAGTCCTCCATGGTGACCCCCTCGGGCTTGTCGATAAAGTAGCGCAAAAAGGTGCTGCCGCCCTCCTTCTCAAAGCGCACATCCCATATCATAAGGCCCAGCTCGGCGGCCACCGGCCGGGCAAGGTCGGTGCAAAGTTTTGTCACACCGGTTTTTTTGCCTTTCTTGGCCATGCTTTTTCCTCCTTGCACCTTCTGGCATACATAAACAAAAGAGCGGGCAAAACCCACTCTTTCATCCTACGCTCGTTCTTACTGTCATATCGTACCACAGCCCCCGGCCAAATGCAAGGGCTTTTTGCCCACTAAAAGGAGCTATTCCTCCATCTGGCGGCCCAAAAAGCTGGCAGCGGTGGCAATAAGCTTAATCTCGGTGTCGGTGGCGGTGCCGCTGCCTTCGTTGGCCAAAAACATAATAGAGCCACACACATCGCCGGCCGCCAAAATGGGGGCCGCTACCATGGCTTGATGGGGGGTGCCCTCCACCGGTTGCAGGCGGCGGGTTTCGGCCGAGGTGTAGGCAAAGGGGCGGCGGGTTTCCATAAGCTCCTCTAAGGAGGGTGACACCCGACGCTCTAACAGCTCCTTTTTGGGGATGCCGGCTACGGTGATCACATGGTCACGGTCGCAAACCACCACCGGGTGGCCTGCCACCTTGTAGAGCACCTCGGCATACTGGCTTGAGAAGGCCGACAGCTCACCGATGGGCGAATATTTTTTAAAGATGACCTCGCCGTCGTTGTCGGTGAATATCTCAAGGGGGTCGCCTTCCCGGATACGCATGGTGCGGCGTATCTCTTTAGGTATAACCACTCTTCCAAGATCGTCTATCCTACGCACAATGCCCGTGGCTTTCATTCTATATTCCTCCCGGTTTGGTTAATGCTAAAATAGGTCCAGCCGTTTTGAAGATGACACGCCCCTATTTTTTGCTCTGGCGGAAGGATTTATACAGCACACTTTTCAAATTTAAGGCTCGGCTGCATTTATTCGGCACACTCGGCCACAAGCCCGGTACCCTCGTCGTGGTCCTTTAGCACATGCTTCCAGCGGCCGCTGCGGTAGCGCAAACCGAGCAGCAGCGAGCGCATGCCAAAGTCCATCACCATGCAGAACCACATACCCTGAAGGCCGTAACTTAGCTTGATACAGAGGATATAGGCCAGGGTAATACGCAAACTCCACATGGAGATAAGCACCACAAGCAGCGGCCACTTTGTGTCGCCCGCGCCCCGCAGCACACCGGTGATGCTCATGGAGATGCCGGTAAGCGGCTGGGAAAAGGCCACAATGCGCAAACACTCGGCGGCCAGCGGAATAACCAGCGGGTCCTTGGTGAATATCCGGATAAGCGGCGTGGCTGCCACATAGAGGACGCAGCCGGCCACAGCCAGAGCGCCGGTGGAAATTTTGATAACGCCCATGGAGAGCTTGTCGGCCAAATCCTCCCGCTTTGCGCCCAAAGACTGGCCCACCAAGGTGGTGGCTGAGGAGGCAAAGGCAAAGGCCGGCATAAAGCAGAGCGCCTCGGCAGTAATGGCCAGATGGTGGGCGGCCAGCGAAACGGTGCCCAAGCTGGTGACAATAAAGGTGACGGCCGTCTGACCGATGCTCATAGCCAGACGCTCGCCCATGGTGGGCAGGCTGATGCGAAAGGCCGACTTGAGCAGCGTCGGATCGGGCCGCAGGCTGACCCCACGCTCCAGCTTGATGGGCGACTCGCGGGTAAATACCACATAGAGCACAATAAGGCCGGCCACCACAATGGACATCGCCGTAGGAATGGCCGCACCCACAACCCCAAGTCCTGCGCCCCACATACGGAAGGATCCGCCAAACACCGTAATGGTGCGGGTTTCATAAATAAGCAGATAGTTGCCCATAAGGTTGAGCACATTGGCGATGATGTTGGCCACTAAGGGCGTTCGGGTGTCGCCGGCGCCACGGAGAATGGCGCTTAGAATAGTCGAAAGGGCTCTAAAGAGCATGACGCTCGCAATAACAAACAGATAGGCCCGGGCGTCGTCTAGAATCTCAGGCTCGCCGCCCATCCAAACCGGGATATAGCGGCTTAGGCTGACCATAACCGTGGTAAAAAAGGCGCCCAGCGCCACCACCACCAAGAGGGCCTGCCCGGTGAGCGCCTTGGCCCTGTCGATGTTGTTGGCGCCGATCGAGCGGGCCACCAGCGCCGTAAAGCCCACGCCTATGGCCATGCAGAGACCATTTACCATGTTGATGGAGGAGCTGTTGATGGCCACAGCCGCCGTGGCATTGGCCCCAAGAACACCCACCATAGCCGTGTCGGCATACTGCACCATGGTCATGAGCAGCTGCTCGAGCAGAATAGGCCAGGCCAGCAGCATGATGGTCGAAAAAATGGACCCGCCTCGCTCAATAACCGAGGCAGACCCGCCCGAGGGCTGCTTTTTTACCATATTGTTTCCCCTTTGCTGAAAAAAATTATTGTTTTATTAGCAATCATAAGTGACATTATATCAGGTTTTAAATAAATGTACAGCCCAAAGTCGACGGTTGCGACGGCGCCTATTAAATGCTAAAATGGGCCTATTATAAACGAAAGCGAGTGATTTACCATGTCTGAGCGTCAGGCGCTGCCCATGGATCGTGAAGAGGCCTTTGCGCTGCTCGGTCACCACACCCCCACCCCTTCGCTCATCAAGCATGCCTTGGCCGTAGAGGCGGCCATGCGCTACTTTGCCCGCCACTACGGCGAGGACATCGAATACTGGGGCATGGTGGGTCTGCTCCACGACCTCGACTACGACGCCCACCCCGACCGGCACTGCCAGGTGACCCCAGAGATGCTGCGCGAGAGCGGCTTTGGGGAGGATTTTATCCGATCGGTACTCTCCCACGGCTTTGGCTTGTGCACCGATGTGGAACCCGAGCACATCATGGAACGGGTGCTTTACGCCACCGACGAGCTCACCGGCTTTATCACGGCCTGTGTGCTAGTGCGCCCCTCTAAAAGCGTGATGGACCTTGAGGTTAAAAGCGTGAAAAAGAAGTTTAAGGACAAAGCTTTTGCCGCTGCGGTAGACCGCGAGGTTATCCAGGACGGCGCCCGCCGCATGGACATGCCCCTCGATGAGCTGATTAACCATGTAATTTTGGCCCTGCGGGAGGCTGCCCCCCAACTGGGGCTGGACGGCAGCGGCGCTTAATCGTTGGGCACTATCCGGCAGAGCCGCGCAGCAGTGGGCTTAAAACCCCGATAATGGCCGGGCCGTAGAGATATAAAAGCAGCAGATGCCCCGGATAAAAGGCGTAAAAAAGCCAGCCGGGGGCCCGGCCTCGCTTGCCGTTGTAGAGCAGCAGCAAAGGGATGGCCGCGATCGCCCAGGTCTGGGGCGGAATCAAGTGATAGGTGGCGGGGCTGAACCATTCAATATGGGGCCAAACCACCGACCACTGCCCATAGGTAAACAGTAGCGTGCTGGCGGCCACCGATAGGGCCGCCGGCAGCTTTATATGGGCAAAAGTGCCAAACAGCAAAATAGATAGCACGCCGGCGCTGCCATAGTCCACCCACAAAAGGTCACCCAAAAGGCAGGCTGCGCCAGCCCCCACCCAGCCTAGGCCTCCCTTGTGGCTAAGCTCCAAGGCCAGCAGCCCCAGCAGCAGTGTAAAACCGATGTTCTGGTGGTGGGGGGCGCTTAGCCCGCCGGCATGGATAAGGTTAAAGGGAATTTCGGACACGGCCGCAAACAGCAGAAGACGCAGCCCATAACGCCGGATATTGCGGGTGTGCCGCCAACCCTCGTAGACAAAAAAGCCCATGATGGGAAAGGTAAGCCGCCCGATATACCGCAGCCATAGGATGTCCGGAAACAAAAAGGCCCCGATATGGTCGACGGTCATGGCCAAAATGGCGATGACCTTAAGGGTCGAGCCGCTCAGCCGGCCATAGCCCGTATGGCGGCTCACAAGCCCAGCAGCGCCCGGGCGTTGCCCGAAAAAAGTCGCTCCTCCCGATCGGCGGGCAGCTTTAGGCTGCGGATATAATCTATGCTCTCGGCCATGCCGGCCCAGGGCGAGTCGCTGCCAAACAACACCCGCTCAGGGTCGTGACCATCTAAAATCCGCCGCAGCCGCTCGGGGGCAAGGCCCCGATGGCAGAGCGAGGTCTCGATATAGATGTTCTTGCCCATCAGATGCTCCTCTACCTCGTCCCACATCAAAAGGCCGCCCAAATGGCCGCCAATCACCTTTAGCCGGGGAAAATCCCTTAGGATTTTGGCCATCTGCTGGGGGGTGTTGTGAACATAATGGGGAGACACCGAATCGATGCCGCAGTGAAACAGGCAGATGAGCCCCAACTCCTGCGCCCCCTCGTAGATAGGATGATACTTGGGGTCGTCCGAATCGGTGGCCTGATAGTCGGGATGGATTTTAATGCCCTTAAGCCCCAGCGCCTTGATGCGCAAAAGTTCGGTGTACACATCCTCACAGTCGGGGTGCACCGAGCCAAAGGCCGTGATGTTGCCCTCGTTTTGGGCGGCCGCCCAGGCGTTGATGGTGCCATGCTGGCTGGGTTTGGTGGCAATAACCAGCATGAGTGCGTGATCTACGCCGGCTTTTGCCATGGCGCCTTTAAGGCCGGTTATGGTGCCGTCGTAAGCGGGTGGATTGCCCACCACCTGCTCGAGCTTTTCCATGGTGCGCCGGGCAATGTTTTCGCCAAAGGCGTGGGTGTGCATATCGATAATCATGAGTATTGGTCTCCTTTGCAGCCCGTCCTCGATCGATCGGGCAGTATTGACAGGTGATATGAGCACAGTATAACACACGGCCCGCCCGACCAAAAGCCCCTGCGTATTTGACATAGGTTGTAATCTGTTAAAATGCCCTATTTAAGCAAAAGTTCAGCTTTTCTGCGCTCTTTTTATCCAGGCCAAAAATGTCATTAATATGAAATAAATGTATGGTATTTTAGAATTGTTAGGTGTATAATCAAAAATAGGTACAGGCTATGCACAAAACAAAAAAGGAGCGGAAATGAAAATGAAGAAACTGGTCACCCTTTCCCTTGCGGCACTGATGGTATTGAGCCTATCCGTGACAGCGTTTGCGGCTCCCTCTCCGGGTCCTGCAACAGATGCCCAAGTCACACCCATTAGCGTGTCGCCGGCGACCGACGAAGATGGGCTTTGGCAGCATTGTCGGCGATTTTGCCTGTGTATCCCTGCGAGACTTCTGGGATGACGAGGACGATATCTTGGCGCCCTATAATAGCGCCCTGCACCCCGGCATGACGATTTACTTCCTCCTTTCTAACCGCGATGATAATGGCCCTCTTAAGGCCTCCGATGCCGCCAAGAACATCAAAGTGAAAGTTAAAGACCTGACCGGCGGCGAGTTAGTGGAGAGCTACCGCATTGAGTACAAAAAGCTATTTATTAATGAGTATGGCTATGTGCTGGCCATCAAAACCAAGGAGCGCGCCGATACCGGCATCAAGCATGTTGGCGCCGAGGTGACCCTCTCCAAATCCTCCCCCGCCGAATATAAGTTCGAAGCCGTTTACAACATCGGCTTCTCCATCAACTACCACCGGCTCACAACTGAGGTCTTCCGCTTCCCTGTGGTGCTCGATTATAACTATAGCGCCACATCTCCCGACAGTGAAGTAACCATCGATTTCCCCGAGGCCGGCGATGTGCATTTTGAGGTGGATATGTTCCAGCAGGGCCGCATTATCGCCGCCTTTAACAACCGCTTTAACTCTGAGATTGCCGCCGAGTATCCCGAGGCCAACCTCGACTTCTATAACGGCAACGGTGCTGTTTTCGCCAAGATCGGCGTGCTGACCATCCCCGCTGCCGAAGGCAGTGTGCTCTATGTGCAGGATGCCGAGGGCAACCTGACCAAGGTTGACGCCGAATACGACAGCGGCGAGGAAGCCTTTAAGGTGAACACCCGTGTGCTGGGCAAGTATGTTGTGGCTGACAGAGAGCTCGATCTCACCCTCGCTCCTGAGGTTCCCACCGAGCCTGTGGTTGAGCAGCCCAAGCCCAATGTAAACACCGGCGCTGCCGCCTAACCCGTTCCTAACATAAAAAAGACCGCCCTCGGGCGGTCTTTTTTGTTATTGCTTTAGGCCATAAGGTCGGCTAAAAGATTAAGCAGCGGCAGCAGCACATAGGGGATGGCCATGGTGAGCAGCGCCATCAGATACTTGCGGTCGTCACGCAGCTTAAAGGCGTAAAAAAAGCAGAAAAACAGCACGATATAAAAGACCCAGAGCATGGGACCTAATAGACCCATGGCCAAAGTGACCGGTCGGCCAGCGAGCACCAGCACCACGCAGGCCGCCAGAACCGGCAGGTTAAAGCCGTCCCGCTCGCGATCGTCGCTTAAGGGGTCGGGCAGCAAAGGCTGGGCGGTGGTCTCGGCGGGGCTGTCTGCCTGAGTTTGGTCCGGGTTCTCCAGCCGAGGCTCAACAAGGTTGTCCGACTGGATCTCGGCGGCGTTATCCGGCTGGCAGTGGCAATCTTTGCGGGGCATAAAACCTACTCCTCGTCCTTAGGATTGTTGCACACAAGTATAACCTATTCAACCGCTAAACGCAACGCATAGGGGATTTTTGGTCTTGCACTTAGTGCTTTGTTGTGTTAAACTATTTCTTATACCTAATACTAAGAAAGTGGTGAGCACAATGGATGTAAGAAAGCTGGCCCATGATGTGCAGGACTTTGTAGTGGCGTTTCGCCGTGATTTGCACATGCACCCCGAACCCAGCATGGAGGAGTTCCGCACAACCGACCAGATTTGCAAGGCACTCGATGAGATGGGCGTGTCCTATCGGCGCATAGACCCCACCGGCGTTATCGCCGAGGTGCAGGGCAGCGCCCCCGGCAAGGTTGTGGCTCTGCGTGGCGACATAGACGCTCTGAGCATTCAGGAGAAAACCGACCTGCCCTTTATGAGTAAGAACGACGGTTTTATGCACGCCTGCGGCCACGATACCCATGCCGCCATGCTGATAGGTGCCGTCAAGGTGCTAAATGGCATTAAGGATAAGTTTAGCGGCACTGTGCGCTTTATCTTCCAGCCTGCCGAGGAGATTGGCAAAGGCGCTGTTTTGGCCGTTGAGCAGGGTGCCATGAAAGATGTTTCGCGCATTTTTGGCATTCACATCACCACCATGGCGCCGGTGGGCCAGATTTCCTATGTCTACGGTCCCTCCCACGCCGCTGCAGCCCGCTACGCCATCAAGGTAAAGGGCGAGGCTTGCCACGGTGCAGCCCCCCATGCCGGTATGGATGCCACGGTGGCAGCCGCCGCTTTGGTGATGAACCTGCAGACCATTGTCAGCCGCGAGACCCCGCCCGACGAGGCGCTGGTGGTTACGGTGGGCACGCTGAACTCGGGCTCCAGGTGGAACATTGTGTCGGGCGAGGCTGAGCTGACCGGCACCATCCGCACCTACAGCCGGGAGATGCACGAAAAAATGCCCGGGATTCTCACCCGCATGATCGACAACACCTGCGGAGCCTTCCGCTGCACCGGCGAACTGGAGTATGAGACCATGACTCGGGTGTCGATTAACGACGAGGAGTGCACACGCCAGGGCGCCGAGTCGGCCAAGAAGATTCAGGATCCCGAGCTGGTGGTACTGGGCAAGCCCACCATGGGTGGCGAAGACTTTGCCGAGTATACCTTCGAGGCTCCGGCCACCTTCTTCAGCTTAGGTGCCGGCGGCGAATATCCCCTCCACAGCGACCATATGGTGCTGGACGAGTCGGCCTTCGAGGTCGGTGTGGCTCTTTATGTCCAGTGCGCTCTGGATGCGCTGGAGGCCTAAATTTTTACACTGCCACACGAAAAAACCCCCGCTTTCGCGGGGGTTTTTTGGTGGGCAAATAAAGGCCCGGGCCATGCCCCTTTTGACGGGATTTGGCCGGGGCTAACGGCTTTCTATAGGCTTAAAGCCCCGCACGCAGCGGGGTATGCCGCCTAAGTCGGGCGTAATTTCGATGTCTGTAAAACCGGCCACAATCATTAAATCGGCCACTTGGTCGGCTTGGGTGTGGCCCACCTCAAACATCAGGCAGCCCCCCGGCTTTAGCAGCTCAAGACCGGCCTCGCTGATGGCCCAGTAAAAGTCCAGGCCGTCCTCGCCGCCGTCTAAGGCCATCTCGGGCTCGGCAGCCACCTCGGGCGGCAGGTGCCGCAGCTCCTCCCGGCTTAAATAAGGGGGGTTCGAGAGAATGAGGTCGAGCTCAGGCAGGCAAAGGGGCTTTCGTACATCGGCCTGCATCGGAATAACCCGGTCTTCGAGGTGGTGGCGGGCTATGTTTGCCTTTAGATAGTCCATGGCCTGGTCCGAAAGCTCCACCGCATAGCAGCGGGCTGTGGGCATATGGTGGCAGAGGGCTATACCAATGCCCCCACTGCCGGCACAGAGGTCGGCGGTCACCGGGGCAGGATGGTCCTTTAGCAGCGCAAGGCCCAAGTCCACCAGCCGCTCGGTATCGGGTCGGGGAATCAGCACCCCCGGCCCCACCTTAAGGTCAAGGCCGTAAAATTCCCACTCCCCCAAGAGATACTGGAGGGGGTAACCGTCCGACAGGCGGGCGGCCAGCTCAATAATCCAGAGGGCCTGGTACTCGGGCAGCTCGGTCTCTCCGCCGGCGGGCAGACGGGCGTCCCATCCGGTGGTCTGCAGAAAAAGTTGACGCAACTCAAAAGCCGCTGCCGGGCGCTGAAGGTCCCGCAGCAGCCGGGTGTATAAACTTCGACAGGTCACAGGCGTCTCCTTCTATATATTTAGTAGCGGTCCAGTTCGCCGTCCTCGGGGATGCAGGGCTTAAGGGCAGCCACGGCCACCTCGAGCTGGGTTAGGTCGGGCGGGCGGGTGGTGAGGCGCTGCAGCCAGAGCCCGGGGGCCGAGATGGCCCGGGTAAGCGGGTTGTCGTACCGGCCGGTCAGCTTGAAAACCTCGTAGGAGAGGCCCACCACCAGCGGTAGAGAGAGCAGTTTGAGGGCGATGCGCATCCAGATATTGCTCCAGCTCACCATCGAGAAAACCAGCACCGACACCACCATCACAATAAGGATAAAGCTGGTGCTGCAGCGGGGGTGAATGCGCGAGAATTCGGCGGCGTTTTCGGCGGTGAGGGGCCGACCCTGCTCGTAGCAGGCAATGGTTTGATGTTCGGCACCGTGGTACTGAAAAATCCGCTTCATGTCCTCAGTGCGGGACGCCAGCAGAATATACGCCACAAATATGGAAATTTTAAGGGCACTCTCCACAAAGGCCATCATCACCGGCGAGGCAATATAGGGCTGCAGCAGCCCGCCCAAAAAGGTAGGCAGCACCATAAACAGCCCAACCGCAAGGCCCAGCGCCAACACCATGGCCAGCCCCGCAATAACTTCGCCGCTTTTATCGCCAAACCAGTCTTGAAGCTTTTTATCAAAGCCGGTCAGCTCTACTTCCTCCTCAGAGGCCAGATCGGCCGACTTTAATAGGTATCGGTAGCCGTCCGACAAACTCTCGATAAAGTTAAAGCCGCCCCGGATAATGGGGGTTTTTTTGTACCAGGGACGGGGGCGGGTATCGAGGTCGCTCATCTCTATGTGGATGCCGCCGTCCGGGCGGCGCACCGCCATGGCCGTGCGCTGGGGCCCCTTCATCATCACACCCTCGATAAGGGCCTGCCCCCCAATGGAGGTCTTTTTGCACTCTGGCATGGGCTTGTCCGTCCTTTCAGATAGAAGAAATATTAGCCCGCCACCTCGGGGGAGGGGGCCCGGCCGGCCATGGGCAGCAAAATGGTCACCGTTGTGCCATGTCCGATTTGGGAGCTGATGTCCAGCCGGCCGCCGTGGGTCATCACAATCTCGTCGGCCACCGCAAGGCCGATCCCCGAGCCCCGGCGGTTGTGTCCGCCTTTATAAAAGCGGTCTTTAATCTTGGGTAGGTCGTTTTGGGCGATGCCCATGCCGGTGTCCGACACGGTGATATAAAACATACCGTTCTCTGCGCCGGCCTGTACCTCTACGGTTCCGCCGGGGTCGGAGTACTTGATGGCATTGTCCAAAATATTGATAAACACCTGTCTCAGGCGGTTCTTGTCGCCGATGACCTCGCCGGGGATATTGGGCTCCTCATAAATGAGGTCGATGTTCTCGCGCTTGGCCCGCTCGGTGAACATGAGCACAGCCTCGCCCAGCTCGGCCAGCAGGTCCATGCGGTCGAATACATATTTAAGCCGCCCCGACTGCATTCGGGAGAAGTCTAACAGCTCCTCCACCATGAGGGAAAGGCGGTCGGTTTCGCTCATGATAATCCGCATGCCCATCTCGAGGGTCTCCCGGTTGATGTCGGGCTCCACAAGCAGCGTCTCCCCCCAGCCCTTGATAGCCGTAAGCGGGGTGCGCAGCTCGTGGGAAACCGAGGAGATAAATTCATTCTTAAGCTTTTCCGAGGCCGACAGCGCTTCGGCCATGTGGTTGATGGTGCGGCAGAGGGCACCGATCTCGTCGTCGGTTTTTACCTCAAGTCGAGTGCCAAAATCACCCTGTGCAATGCGCCGGGCGGTTTTGGTCACCTCGCCCACGGGCAGCACAATGGAATTGATAAAATAGGCACCCGAAAACACCACAAAGAAAATAATGGCCACCCCAAACAGCGCTGCATAGAGAATGAGGCTGCTCACCCGATCGTCCACCTGCTCGAGGGAGGTAACCATGCGGATGGCGGCGATAGGCTCGTCGGGCATGGGGGTGGTGAGCATGGTGATGGCGTAGATGTTCTCCGGGCGGCCGTAACTTTCCACCTCGCCGTGGTAGACCCCAGTCATATCGCTGCTCAAAAAGGCCATGTCGGCGTCCAGCATACGGGGCGGGTCGGTCACCTCAAAGCCGGACGAGGTGCTGATAACCCCGCCCCCGGCATCGAGCAGCATAAATTCCATGGTGCTTTTATACGGAAAGTTCTGCACCAACGCCCGAACCTCCCGGCCGTAGTCCACCGAGGCATCCCGCTCGTAGTTCTCGATAAGGTTGCGGTAGGACTGGATTCGGGAGTAGAGGTTTTGCTCCACGCCGGCGTAGTAGTAGGTGCGCACGCCCCAGGCGAACACCACCTCCACCACAAGCAGGGTTAATAGCACAATGCCCACGGTGCCCCGCAGCCATCGGCCCGTTATGGATTTTTTCACCGGCCCTTTCCCCTTTCGGCCCTAGACCGTCCACTTATAGCCATAGCCCCAAACCGTTGTGATGTATTTGGGGGCCGAGGGCTCATCCTCCACCTTCATGCGCAGGCGGCGAATGTTCACATCCACAATTTTAACATCCCCAAAGTACTTTTCGCCCCACACCGCCGACAAAATCTCCTGCCGCTCTAGGGCCACATTGGGGTTTTGGAGAAACAGCTCCATAATCTGAAACTCCACCTGCGTCAGGTCGATGTCCACACCGGCCTTTTGCAGCGTGCGGCTCTTGAGGTTGAGCACAAAGGGCCCCGACACAATCTGGTCGCCGGCGGCTTGGTTGGATGCCAGCGATACCCGTCGGTGGATGGCATCCACCCGAGCCACCAGCTCGGAGGGCGAAAAAGGCTTGGTAATGTAGTCGTCGGCTCCCAGCATGAGGCCATTGACTTTGTCCATCTCCTGGGTTTTGGCACTGAGCATGATGATGCCAATGGTGCTCGACTTGGCCCGTATCTGCTTGCAGACCTCAAAGCCGTCCACCCCGGGCATCATGATGTCGAGGATTACAATGTCAAAGCGGCCCTCCTGCTCTTCAAAGACCTCGAGGGCGGCGGTACCGTCGGCCACATCGGTGACATCATAGCCGGCGCGCCGCAGGTTGATCACCACAAAGTCGCGGATGGCGGCCTCGTCCTCGGCGATGAGTATGCGCTTCATAAGTCAAGCCTCCTTTATTTGGGTGGTTTACAGCAGCCTAAACAGGCCAAAATCTACAATTTCAAAAAACTCTATGTCGCTGCCCTCGGGAATCAGGGCGTAGTAACGAAACAGTCCCCGCATACCGGGCAGCAGCTCGTATCCCTGCTCCACAAGGTCGCCGGGGTCGTCCCGCTCGGCAACCACAAGAATGCGCAGCAAGGGCATCCCGCTAAAGCTGAGCTCTCGGCTTCCCTGAAACACATAAAAAGACCACTCGTCCCATGTGCCGCTGTTGTGTACGGTGACCTTAGGTTCGGACACCGGCCCGGGCGATGCGTATTTCCAGTGCTCGGGCAGTACAAACATATAGCCCGACTTTTGGTTGATAACGGCGCTGAGCACCCGCCCAAAGCCCCCGCCGGCCTGAAAGCCGATATAGTCGGTCAGCATGATGCTGCCCGTGGGCTCCCGACCGGTGTAGCCGGGCATGGGCGTGACCACCGGAATATCGATGGTGCCATTGTGGTCGATATCCTCGCAGACGGCCGCATCCTCGGGCCGGGTAAAGGGCACATCGATGCCCCATTCGGCGGGTATCAGCTCGCTTAAAGGGTTGCCGTCCGGCCGGTCGAGGTCCACGGTGACAATAGCCGTGTCCAGACGGCGGCTTTCGCCTGCGCCAGTGTAGTAGTCGATGAACAGCGCCCCCAGCCCCTCGGTGAGCATGCCGTAGCACACCTGCCGATAGCCGTCGATGGGGCTTAGAATTTCCTCGGCGGCCACCTCGATGGCGTTGTCCGTAAGCCGAGCCATGCGCACCTGAGCCCCGGCCGTGAGCATATAGAGCTCGTACAGGCCGTCGCCATTGGCATCCACGGTGACGCACTCGCTGTATTCCTGATCAAACAGCAGCACCATGCTGCTTCCCTGAAGCTGGTAGACCGCCAACCGCCGCCGGTCGCCCCGGGGAGTGGCCCAGCCCACCACAAGGTTGTTGTATTCGGGGCTGACCATGGGCACAAAGGCGATAAAATCCACGCTGCTCATGCCCTCGGGAGCCGCCTTGTGTCCCAAGGCTCGCCAGTCGCTGTCCGCATCCCGGCTGAGCACCGACAGCATGAGCCCCTCGCTCTCGCTTGGTCCAACGGTGTAAAAGGCGGCCACCCGGCTGCCATCGGTGCCGTCGATCCGCTGGTTAAAGGGGATATAGGCCGAAAGATGTTCGCCCCGCATGGGGTACTTGAGCTGAATGTCCTCGGCCCCCACGGCACTTTTGAGGGCGCTGTCCAGCTCCCGCTGGTCCTCGGTCATCTGGGGGGGACGCATAAGACTGTCGGTGGAGCCCATAAGATTGCAGCCCGAAAGCATAAGCATCAGCGCGAGCATAAGGGCGATGATCACGAGCTCTACCTCCCCAATAAAGTGTATCCTATAGTATACCATTTCGGCCATTTGAGCGCAAGGCGGGGAATGGGTCCGGGGCGGCCACATTTTGCGCGGCAACCCCGCCATACCCTATGAGGGCGCCGACCGGTGCCTTATGCCCTTATAAAAATGCGCATTTTAGCCTGGCGGACTAAAATGCGCTTTATTTTGTAGAGCTGTCATGTTAAACTGTGGTAACAGCTAGTGGCGCTTTTGGGACACAAGCACCCGGTTTTCGGCATTGCGGATGAGGTTGAGCAGTGAGGAGGCATACATGGGGTAGTGGTCCGAGAGCGTCTGGGTGTCCAGCGGAAGGCGCACAGCCTCGCCGGGGCTTTCAAGGCTGGGAACAAGCCCGCCCTTGCCCTGAACAATGGCCTCGGCATTGGCCTCGCACAACTGCATCTCGGCGTCGACATAGCCCCGGCTAAGAGCCGGCGGCAGCGCAAACAGACCCTGCTGATTTTTGGGGTCGCTCTCGTAGATGAGCCGGAACATCCGGTAAACCGCCAGCATAAGAAAGCTCGAAACCTCGGTGATCAGCGCCTTGTTGCGCCCCTTGGCCAAAAGGTCGAACAGAATGTTGAGGGAATTAAAAATAAGCTTTTTATTGAGCACCGGCAAAATGCCGCCATTCCACACGTTCTCTTTGCCGGCGGCCAGCTCGGGGTCGGGGATGTCCTCCACCGTTAGGGTAGCGCCGCTGCGGTCGGCACTGCGGCCTAAAAGATAGTCGCAGGGAACATCGTAATAATCGGCACAGCGCACAAGAAAGGCCAGTCCGCACTCGCGGATGCCCTTTTCGTAGTGGGAGAGCAGCGCTTGGGATATGCCTAAATCCTTGGAGGCTTGCTTTTGGCTGATGCCCTTCTCCTTGCGCAGCAGCGCCAATATTCTCGGAAAATCCCCATTCATATTGTATAACCTCCAGCATTTATCACACGCAGTATATCGATTATAGACCGATGGTATCCTTTTGTAAAGCAAGCCGGGGAAATCCGTCGTTTTTTGGCTATATGGCCCAAGTTGTGCCCCTTTGTTTTTCGCAACCCGCCCATGATTTTGTGAGGTGAACCCATGACAACCTATAAACTTCATCTGATACGCCATGGCCTGACCGAGCTCCAAACCGAGGGGCGGTATGTGGGCCGATTGGATGTGCCGCTGTCTGACACCGGCCGGGCCGAGCTTTTCCGCCTGAGCGAGCAGGGTGGCTACCCCCAGGTCGAGGCCGTTTACTGCTGCCCGCTTCTGCGCAGCCGCCAAACCGCCGAGCTGCTCTACCCCCACCTGCCCATAACCGTGGTGGAGGATCTGGTGGAGATGGCCTTGGGCGACTTTGAGGGTATGCGCTTTGATGAGCTGGCCGCCGACCCCGCCTATGAGTCGTGGATGGCCGACTCCCACCGCCATGCGCCCCCGGGTGGCGAAAGCGGCGCCACCTTTGCCGCCCGCATTGCGGACGGGCTTGGGGCTGTGTTTATGGATATGCAGCGAGAGCGCTGTTTTTCGGCGGCCTGCGTGGTGTCGGGCGGGGTGCTGATGGCCCTGCTCAGGCAGCATACTTTGCCCGAGCAGCCCCTGTCGGCCTTTGCCGTAAACCCCGGGGAAGGCTATACCCTGAGCCTGAGCACCTATCTCTGGGGCGGACACCGCCTGGTAGAGATAGAGGCACGGCTGCCCGCAGCGGCCGTCTAAACCGCTGTCCCTCGCCCATACTAAGCTATGCGCACAGGAGGTGAAGCGCCATGGAGCTTCGCGTTGCCATCAAGCAGGGGGCCCGTCGGGCCCTGGCCCGGTTTTGGGGTCAGGCCGTGGCCATTACGCTGCTCAGCATTGGCTATCAGCTGCTGCTGGCCATTTTGGAGGCCCTGCTCCAAAACCTGACCGGCAACCCGCCCTATCTGGATATTTTAGGCACACCCCTCAACCCCTTCGACGACCTGCCTAACTTAAGTCCGCTGGCCTTTGGGTTGCTGGGGGGCGGTTTTGTGTTGTCTTTTCTCATTGGCACCCCCCTTGACTACGGCGCTCGGCGCTGGTTTTATCTGCGGGGGGGCGGCTATCAGCCCGACTTTGGCGATGTGTTTTACTACTTTGGGTCGGTATCGGCCTTTATAAGCAGCCTGTGGCTGGCCTTTCTTTTGGGGCTGCGCCGGATGCTCTGGTCTGTGCTGCTGCTCAGCCCCGGCCCGATCTGTATCCGGCTGGGCCGCTGGATGGCGCTGCGCGCTGCCCCGGGCAGCGAGATGCAGCTGGCCACCGGCCTTAGGTTGGCGGGCTACGGGCTGACCCTCTGCGGCGGGCTGCTGCTGTTTGTCTGCCTTCAGCGCTACACGCTGGCCCGCTACGCCCGCTTTGCCGACCAAAATCTGCCCGCCCGAGAGGCTATTCGCCGCTCGGTGTTGGCCTCTCGGGGCCGCCGGGTGCAGATGGCCCTGTTTCATCTGAGCTTTGCGGGCTGGCTGCTGCTTGCCCCCCTTGGGGTGCCCCTGCTGTTTGTGCAGCCCTATCGGTGGATGTCGCTGGCCATTTACGCCCGCCTGCTGCTCACCGAGGGTCCCAAGCGCAGTCAGGCTGCGGACGCTTAGCAAAGCATGGTCTCCATAATAAAAAATCTCCCGCCGGTGGCGGGAGATTTTTGTTTTGCTTTGTTTAATAGGATTTGCCCCAGATAATCGAGCATTTGGCGGGGCCGCCACAGATGGCACAGTGCTCGCCAAGCTGCTCCTGCTCGAAGGGGATGCAGCGGGAGGTCAGCCCGGCCTCCTCCTTGACCTTCAGCTCACAGGCCTCATCGCCGCACCACATGCTCTTGATAAAGCCGGGCTTGGTGTCGGCCAGCTCTAATAGCGCATCGTAGTCGGCCGCCACATAGGTCATGCTCTCCCGGCGCGCTAACGCCTTGTTGTAGAGCTCCTTGTGGAAGTCATCCAGCAGCTCGGGAATGCGCCTGGCCAGCTCATCTAGGGGGACAATGTGCTTCTCGCGACCCAGCCGGGAAACCACAATGCACTGGTTTTTCTCGATGTCCCGGGGACCCAGTTCGATGCGCAGCGGCACGCCCCGCATCTCGTGCTGGCTGTATTTCCAGCCGGGCTGGTGGTCGCTGTCGTCCACCTTGACCCGGCAGACACTGCGGAGCTCCTCGGCCAGCCCAAAGGCCCGCTCCAGCACGCCCTCCTTGTGCTGAGCCACGGGAATGATCACCGCCTGCACCGGCGCAATAGCCGGGGGCAGCACCAGCCCGTCGTCGTCGCCATGGGTCATGATGATGGCCCCAATGATGCGGGTGGACATACCCCAAGAGGTTTGATGGGGATACTCAAGGGTGTTGTTTCGGCTGGTAAACTGCACATTAAAGGCCCGGGAGAAACCGTCGCCAAAATAGTGGCTGGTGCCGCTTTGCAGCGCCTTGCCATCGTGCATCATGGCCTCGATGGACTGGGTGAACTCGGCGCCGGCAAACTTTTCTCGCTCGGTTTTATAGCCCCGTATCACCGGAATGGCCAGATAATCCTCACAGAAGGTGGTATAAACCTCCAGCATGCGCCGGGTTTCCTCCTTGGCTTCCTCGGCGGTCTCGTGGATGGTGTGGCCCTCCTGCCAAAAGAACTCGGCGGTGCGCAAAAAGGGGCGGGTGGTCTTTTCCCACCGCACCACCGAGCACCACTGGTTATAGAGCATGGGCAGCTCTCGATAGGAGGTTAGCACCTTGGAAAAGTGGTCGCAAAACAAAGTCTCGCTGGTGGGGCGCACACAGAGCCGCTCGGTCAGGGTCTCGCTACCGCCCTGGGTGACCCAAGCCACCTCGGGGGCAAAGCCTTCCACATGGTCCTTCTCCTTTTGCAGCAGGCTCTCGGGAATAAACAGGGGCATCATGACATTCTCGTGGCCGGTGGCCTTGAACATGCCGTCCAGAATGCTATGGATGTTCTCCCAAATGGCCGTCCCATACGGGCGCACAATCATGCAGCCCCGAACCGGGGCGTAGGCGGCAAGGTCGGCCTTTCGCACAATATCGGTGTACCATTGGGCAAAGTCCTCATCCATGGGGGTGATGGCCTCCACCATCTTCTTGTTCTTGTCCACAGCGCATTCTCCTTTAGGCTGGCAATTAATATCCTTTATTATAGTCTCCCGCCCTGACAATTGCAAGTCAAAGTCGGGAGTGCGGCGCCCACACAAGGGAAAGCGGGCGCTGGGTTGTTCACATATCTCACACCAAATTGTCAAAACAATGGTTACATTTTCACAAAATCCTCAAAAACAGATTGACAATCGTTTGACAATACTTTATACTGACTATAACTGGCTGGCTTTGGCCGCCATACATAAAAGGAGGACCATTCTAATGAAGAGACTCATCAGCTTAGCGCTCTGTTTGCTACTGGCGCTTGGCGCACTTTCGGGCTGCACCAGCAGCACACCCTCTACCCCGGCTGCACCCGAAGCCGGCGGCATGACCGCAGGTACCTACACCGCCACCGTGCCCGGTATGCACGGCCCCCTGTCGGTTGAGGTCACGGTGACCGCCGACGCCATCGAGGATGTTCAGGTTACCTCTCATGTCGAAACCCCCGCTGTGGGCGATTGGGCCGTCGAGCTCATGCCCGCCGCCATCGTTGAGCATCAGTCCACCGGCGTAGACGCCGTGAGCGGCGTGACCATCACCAGCGGCGCCATCCTGCGCGCGGTGGAGGACTGCCTGACCCAGGCCGGTGCCGATTTGGAGGCCTTTAGGGCTTACACCGCTCCCGTGCTTGAGGACGCCGAGTACACCGCCGATGTCATCATCGTAGGTGGCGGCGGCGCCGGTATGTCGGCGGCTATTACAGCCATCGAGAACGGCGCCAGCGTTATCCTTGTGGAGAAGATGGGCTTTGTGGGCGGCAACTCGGTAGTGTCCGGCGGCATCTACAACGCCCCCGACCCCTCTAAGCAGGACAACCCTGAAAACAGCTTTGGCGACACCGACGCCATTGTGGAAGAGCTTCTTGCTCAGGAGCCCGTTTCGGATCTCCACGCCGAGATGCTCGAGACCGTCAGGGCCGAGTACGAGGCCTACAAGAAGACCGACAAGGTCCTGTTCGACAGCCCCACCTTCTTTGCGCTGCAGTCCTGGAACGGCGGTGACAAAGTGGGCGACCTGGCCATGATGAAGATTATGTGCGACAACTCCCTTGAGGGCCTTAAATGGTACGAGAGCATGGGCATGGAGTTCCATCCCCAGATCACGCTGGCCAGCGGCTCGCTCTATCCCCGCACCCACCGTGCGGTTATGCCCAACGGTTCGGGCTACTTTAAGGCTTTCCAAGACCGTTTGGCCCAAGAGCCGGCCGAGAGCTACACCGAGCTGCTTGACACCAAGGCCGTCGGCCTGATTATGGACGGCGACAAGGTTGTGGGCGTCAACGCCGAGGGCAAGGGCGGCCAGAAGGTTACCCTTAAGGCCAACAACGGCGTCATTCTGGCCACCGGCGGCTTTGCCGGCAATGTGGAGCTCCGTCAGGAGTACTGCGAAGGCGAGAAGTGGCCCGACCTCGGCCCCAATGTGGTTACCTCCAATATGGCGGGTGTCACCGGCGACGGCATCTTCTTTGCCCGCGACGCTGGTGCCAAGCTGGTGAACATGGATCAGATTCAGCTGCTGCACATCTGTAACCCCAACACCGGCGCCACCTACGACATTGTCAGTGTCGAGCTGTTCGTCAACCAGGAAGGCAAGCGCTTTGTCCGTGAGGACGGCCGTCGCGACGAGATGTCCAAAGCCATCATCGCCCAGACCGGCAGCATCATGTACAGCATCTTCAGCGCCGACTTCACCCCCGACCCCAACACTGCCAAGTCTCTGGGCGGCATCACCCTGCAGACCCTGCTGGATACCCCCGGATCGGGCTACTTTGTGGCCGACACCCTTGAGGAGCTGGCCGAGAAACTCGATATGCCCGCCGACGAGCTGATTGCCACCGTGGAGCACTTTAACGCCTGCGTGGAAGGCACCGCCGAGGACACCGAGTTCGGTCGCAGAGCCTATCAGGGCAAGAAGATTATAACCGCTCCCTTCTATGCCTGCACCCGTGCGCCTGCTGTGCACCACACCATGGGCGGCGTGCTCATCGACGCCGACTGCCGCGCCATCAAAGAGGACGGCACCCCGGTTCCCGGCCTCTACTGCGCGGGTGAGATCACCGGCGTGCTTCACGGCGCCAACCGCATCGGCGGCAACGCCATTGTGGACTTCACCGTGTTCGGCCGCATCGCCGGCGAGAGCGCTGCTAAGGCGAAATAACTAAGCTTAACGCTTAATCTAAAATCCCCCCGCCCAAGGCGGGGGGATTTGTTTTGGGTGTATCTTAGGCAGCGGGGGCAGCGGGCCGATAAAGCGGCTTGGGCTGCGTATGCCCGGAGCTTTTGCCCTGCATATTTGCGCATTGCGGCCATTATAGAGGGGGTTGTCGGTGGCCGGCTTATCCTCGGTTCAGGGTCATCACCGCCACGGTCATGTCGTCCTGGCGGCCGCCCGCGAGGCGGGCCTCGGCCGTGGCGATAAGGTGCTCGCAGAGAGCCTCGTCGGACAGATCCCTGCATGCGCCCATCTCGGAGGGTATCCACCCGCTGCCGGTGGCGGTCACCCCGTCGGACACCATCACCACCCGGTCGCCCGCACCGAGGGTGAGTGTGCTGCGCTCAAAGCGCACCCCCCGCAAAATACCCGCCGGCAGCGAGGCGGTCTCCACCACCATCACTTTGCCGCTGCGCAGCACAAAGGAGGGGGCCGCTCCCGCTTTGTAAAAGGTGGCCTTGCCGGTGTAAAGATCCACGGCGCAGGCGTCTATGGTGGCCAGCGATTCCTCGGAGGACTTGACCAGCAGCGCCGAGTTGACCAGCCGCAGCGCCGCATCAAACCGGGCCCCTGCCCCGATCAGCCGAGCCATGAGGGTGGTGGTGAGGGTGGAGTCCACGGCGGCGGCTCCCCCCGCCCCCATACCGTCGGACAGCACCATGTTGGCACTGCCCAGCCGATCAGCCCAGCTCACAAAGTGATCGCCACAGAGCCGGGAACCCTCGGCCGCCCGCTGAACACTATGAAATGTGGGCAGATATTCGGCCACCGGTGCAAATACAAGCTGCACTCTGTCCCCTATGTGGGTGATTTCGGGCAGGCCCATGCGCTCCTCGCACAGGTCGCTCAAGGCCAGCGCCGCCTGGGCAAGATCTACCCGGCCCAGCTTGTAGCCCGGCATCGTCACATCGATCAGGGGCCGACCGTCGGCGTCCTCGTAGCAAAGCAGCGTAAGCGGCTCCACCGCCAGCCCGGAAAAGTACTGCTCGGCGGCGGCGGTCAGCGTGCGGCTGCCCGGCCGGATGCCGGCCATCTCCTGCTGGATATCGTTTAGCAGCATGGCCATGCCGCTAAACTGGTCGCCCACCGCCGAGCGTATGCGCCCGGCCTCCCGCCGGGTGCCCTCCCGGCCCACATAGTCGCCCAAATGGCGGCTTAGGCTGTCGGCCATCTGGTCGGGGTGCAGACAGACCCGGCGCAGCGTCTGGGGAAGCTGGCCGGGCGAGAGGCTTTCCCCCCTGCGGATGCGGGAGCCGGCCTCGCTAAAGGCGGCCATGGTGTCGCTGTACCCCGCCTGCCAGCATCCGGGCGAGCGCTTGCATCCCCGGCAGACCTGCTCGGCCACGGCGGCGTAGGCCTGCTCAATATCGTCTCCGGCCAAAGCAGCCAGACGGTCGGCCACCTCGTCCACCAGCGCCGATATCTCGGTGAGCGCCTCGGAAGCTCGCTGCATCCGCACGCCGGAAAGCTGGGTGCTCAGCGCCGTGTCTCCCCCTCGCATCACGGCTTTAAGCGGGGTGATAAAGCTCATCCCGGGCGGCAGCAACAGAAAGACCGCCGAGCCTACCGCCGCCTCAAAAAGCGCCAAGGTCAGCTGGCTGCCCTGCTCGGTCGTCAGCCCCACCACGCCGCAAACCAGTGTAAAGGCCAGTACGGCCATAAGCCGTCCCGCCGCCGCAAACACCGCAGCACACAGTCCGCCCACCGCATAGGAGGCCAGCAGCGCCGGGCTGCCGCTGAGTGCGGCCGCCAGCCCCAGCACCACGCCGCCCACAGCCGCCGCACCGGCCCCACCGTAGTAGCCGGCCATTAAGATGGTCAGCACCGCCGCCACACGCCCGGGCGAAAATCCCCCCACCTCCACCTGCATGAGCGCCATGGCCACAAGGCAGCCGCTCACCCCAAGGCAGATGGCATCGGTGCGGCGCATGGGCAGGCGCTTTTGCTCGACCCACTGGCTAATCAGAATGCGGCTGCGCAGCAAAAAGAAACTGCCTCCTGCGGCCAAAATCATCTCGGCCACCGCCGCAGCCAGCGCATAGGGACGCATTCCACTGCTTAGCATGAGGGCCAGATGGGTGGCCCCCAGCGCCCCGGCTGCAATAAGTGGGGAGAGAGCCAGCGGCGTCCAGCGGCCGGATGTGGCCCCCAACACCCAGCGCAGCCCCAAGATAAGGGCCACCGCCGCCACGCTGCGCATGGTGATGCCGGGGTCGGGACTTAGGATGTAGCCCAGCATACTGCCCAGCGCTGCCGCCACCAGCGTACCATCCTGCGCACTCACCCAAGCTGCCCCAAAGGGCGACACCGCCCAGGGCGTGAGAAGGCTGGACAGCAAAAAGCCCACAAGGCCGCTGCCAAGCTGTAAAAGGGGCGCACGCAGCGACCCTCTAAGGTTTTTGAGCCTGTCTTGCAGGCTGGCTCTGCCCACGCTGTCCTGATGTTGCATGCTGTCCCCTCCCGACGGCTTGTCCCTATTTATTCAAGAACATTTACCATAATTTGTATTATACAATATGTCTATATTATAAGTTCTTATACGGTCGGTTTCTGTCTAAGGCGGGCTGTCGAATGGGCGTTCCTGCCCCCGATTTGCTTGACAATCCCGAAGCCGCGCCATACTATTATGGGAGAGATTAAGAACCTACAATCCCCAAAGGGAGGAATCGACCATGGCAAAAGCCAACATTCGCACCCGTTTTGCCCCCAGCCCCACCGGATATATGCATGTAGGCAACCTGCGCACGGCGCTTTATGCATATCTGGCCGCTGGCGACAACGGAACTTTTATTCTGAGAATCGAGGACACCGACCAGGGCCGCTATGTACCCGAGGCGCTGGACATCATTTACGAGACCCTAAAAGAGACCGGCCTGCACTGGCAGGAAGGCCCCGATGTGGGCGGAGACTACGGCCCCTATATCCAGAGCCAGCGGCTAGACATCTATAAAAAATACGCCGACCAGCTCATCGAGCAGGGGGATGCCTATCGCTGCTTTTGCGACAAAGAGCGGTTAGAGGCCTCTCGCCTTGTTCAAAAGGCCGCCGGAAATCCCGCCAGCTACGACCGCCACTGCCGCTCGCTCTCGGCCGAGGAGATTGAAGAAAAACTGAAGGCCGGCCTTCCCTATGTGGTGCGCCAGCGCATTCCCGACACGGGCAGCACCACCATCACCGACGAGATTTTTGGCGATATCACCGTGGAAAACAGCACCCTGGACGATCAGGTGCTCATCAAGCAGGACGGTATGCCCACCTACAACTTTGCCAATGTGGTGGACGACCATCTTATGGACATCACCATTGTGATTCGGGGCACCGAGTATCTCTCGTCGGCGCCCAAATACAACCTGCTCTACGAGGCCTTTGGCTGGCCCATACCCAAATACCTCCACTGCCCGCCGGTTATGAAGGACAGCTCATCCAAGCTCTCCAAACGCAATGGCGACGCCTCCTATCAGGATCTCATCGCCAAGGGCTATCTATCGGATGCGGTGCTCAACTATATCGCACTGCTAGGCTGGAGCCCCGGAGGTGAACAGGAGATTTTCTCCCTCGAGGAGATGAAGAAGCTGTTTAACATTCACGATGTGTCCAAATCCCCCTCCATCTTCGACCCGGCCAAACTGCGGCACATCAACGGCGTCTATATCCGGGCCCTTTCGCCCGAGGACTTTTACAGCGCCGCACTGCCCTTTGTAAAACAGGCCGTCACCCGACAGGACATCGACCTGAAAGCCCTTTGCGCTCTACTTCAGACCCGCACCGAGGTGCTGGGCGAAATTCCCGAGCAGATTGATTTTATCAATGCGTTGCCCGACTACGACCTGTCCCTCTTTGCCTCTAAAAAGATGAAAACCAGCCCCGAAACGGCTCCCGATGCGCTGCGGGCGCTGCGGCCGGTGCTCGAAGCCATCCCCGCGGAAGCGTTTACCCCCGAACGGCTTCATAGCGACCTGATGGCGCTGGTGGCCCGGTTAGGGGTTAAAAACGGCACCATCCTCTGGCCCTTACGGGTGGCGGTAAGTGGCAAGCAGTTCACGCCGGGAGGCGGCATCGAAATAGCCGCTTTGCTGGGCAAACAAGACAGCCTTGCCCGCATCGACACGGCTCTGTCCCGGCTGGAACAGGCGGGGTATTAACCCCAATATCAACCCGTAAGGAGGCGCATTATGGCGGCCGATAAATCGAAACAAGTCATGTTCTCGGGCATACAGCCCTCGGGAATTTTCACCCTGGGCAATTACCTCGGGGCGGTTCGCAACTGGTCGGTTATGCAAAGCGACTTCGACAGCCTGTTTTGCCTGGTTGACCTCCATGCCATCACCGTGCGGCAGGACCCGGCCACGCTGCGTGAAAACATCATGCGGGGGTTTGCGGTGCTGATGGCCTGCGGCCTTGACCCCGAACGCTGCACGCTGTTTGTGCAGAGCCATGTGCCGGCTCACAGCCAGTTAAGCTGGCTGCTCGGGGCTTATGCCCAGTTTGGCGAGCTCTCGCGCATGACCCAATTTAAAGATAAATCTCAGCGCTATGCCGACAACATCAACGCCGCACTGTTTACCTACCCGGTGCTCATGGCAGCGGACATTCTGCTCTATCAAGCCGAGCTGGTGCCGGTGGGCATCGACCAAAAGCAGCATGTGGAGCTGACCCGGGATATTGCCACCCGGTTTAACGGCATTTATGGCGATACATTTACTCTGCCCGATGTCTACTTCCCCAAGGTGGGAGCCAAGATTATGAGTCTGCTTGACCCTACCAAAAAGATGAGTAAATCCGACGACAATCCCGGCTCCTATGTGGCTGTGCTCGACGAGCCCGATGTCATCATCAAAAAGTTCCGCAGGGCAGTTACCGACAGCGAAGCCCGGGTGCGCTTTAGCCCCGACAAACCCGGGGTATCCAATCTGATGACCATTTACGCCGCCCTCACCGAGCGGGATATGGCGGCCATCGAAGCCGAGTTTGAGGGCAAAGGTTATGGCGACTTTAAGCAGGCCGTGGCCGAAGCGGTGGTGGAGACGCTGCGCCCGGTGCGCCGCCGCTTTCTCGATTTGATGGAAAACCCCGACTATTTATTGGAATGCTGCCATAAGGGGGCCGAAAAGGCCGCCAAAAAGGCCGAACCCACCCTAAAGCTGGTTACCGAGCGCATTGGGCTGATCGGTTAAAGGCACCACCGGAGCGCACACTTTGGCCATTTCTTCAGTATGATGTTAAAAACATCGCTCAACGCTGCAAGAAATGGAGGCTCCTTTGTGATAACCTGGTTTGTAGGCCTATCTGCCATGATGCAGGCATTGATAGGCACACTGTTTACTTATGCCTGCACCGCTGCAGGTGCGGCCATGGTGTTCTTTTTTAAGGAAGTCCGACAGGGTGGGCTCAGCCTCATGCTGGGCTTTGCCTCGGGCGTGATGATTGCGGCCAGCTTCTGGTCGCTGCTGGCCCCCGCCATCGAAATGGCCCAGGGCGGCCCCCTGCCCCCATGGCTGGTGGTGTCCATGGGCTTTTTGGCCGGGGGCGGCTTTTTGCTGCTGGCCGACCAAATTTTACCCCACGCCCACTTCGATGCGCCCTTAGGCGAGACCGAGGGCATTAAAACCGGGCTGCGGCGCAATGTGCTGCTGGTGCTGGCCATCACGCTGCACAACATCCCCGAGGGGTTGGCCATAGGGGTGGCTTTTGCGGCGGCAGCCGGCGACCCGCTAGCCGCCATAGCCGGTGTGACGCTGGCCATGGGTATGGGTATGCAGAACTTTCCCGAGGGGGCGGCCGTGTCCATTCCGCTGCGGCAGGAGGGTATGAGCCGTGGTAAAAGCTTTTTTTACGGTCAGGCCTCGGGCATTGTGGAGCCCATTGCGGGTGTGATAGGGGCCTATCTTGTCACCAGCATGAGCTTTATTTTGCCCTATGCCCTAGCCTTTGCGGCGGGCGCCATGATCTATGTGGTGGTGGAGGAGCTGCTGCCCGAGTCTCAGCATGGGGGTGGCCGCTGGGGGGTACATCTTTCTACCTATGGGGCCATGATTGGCTTTGTTATTATGATGATGCTCGATGTGGGACTGGGCGCCTAAAACCAGCCCAAACAGCGCCGCCGGATACGGTTGTATCCGGCGGCGTTTTGCTGTGCCCAATAAAGCCCCTGAATGTTAGGAGGCCATACTCCTTGACCGGGTTTTAGAGGCGGCTCCCAAGGTCTTGGCGCTAAAAGGTGTTGGGGAACTGGGCCACAATGCCCCGTGCCAGATAGTCGGCCAGGCGGCGGCTCTGGGCCATGGCGCAGTCGGTGGCCTCGGTGTGGGCGCTCCAGTCGCCGGCCATGCGGGTGTAAAGACACTGGCGGGTAAGATCCTGCTGGTCGTGGATGAGGGCGGCCAGCTCCCGTTCGTCGTAGTGGGGATTTACGGCGGCCAGATACTGGGCCATATAGGCCCCCTGTCCCCGCCAGCGGTCGTCCACCGGCTGAGCGGCATCCACCCCTTCGGCTGCGGTGGCGGCCAGCACATCCCGGCTTAGGGCGGCCTGCTCGCTCAGCAGTCCCTCCAGCGCCCGGCCCACCTCGGGGCCGTAATAGTGGGTAAATATGTCGAGGATATCGCCGCCGCTGTCCATCAGTCGCTGGGCGGCCACCTCGGTGTCCCCCAGACCTTCGGCCATGCTCAGCCCGAACAGGTGGGTGCACAGGGCCTGATGCTGCCAGGCCGTGCGCATATCCTGATAAAGGTCGTGGGCGTCAAGGCTGAGAGTGTCCCCCATGCAGGGGCCGGTCTGGGGGGTCTGGTCGGGTGGCGCCCAGCCTTCGGGAGGGCGGGGGCTGGGCATGGGCACCGGTGCGGGGGTTACTGGCCGGGGTGTGGGCGGTGGCATGGGCGCTACGCCCTCAGGCTGGGGTGCGGGCGGTGGCATGGGCGCTACGGCCTCAGGCTGGGGTGCGGGCGGCGGCATGGGCGCTACGGCCTCGGGCTGGGGTGCGGGCGGCGGCATGTGCGCTACGGCCTC
>DBQC01000003.1 GCA_002305075.1 Ruminococcaceae bacterium UBA1404
ATTTTATCACTGCCACTGACAAATGTTGATTATCCTATTATCTGTACTGCTCAGAATTCTCGTTTAAGGTATAATGCTTGCAATTCTCTACTAAATAATGTAACTTTATTTTACCAAACTCTCAGGAAATTACATTTAAATATACTTAGGAAAGGAAGCTCAATATGAAATGGAATATTGTTGCAGACTCAGCCTGCGATTTGATGAAAAAGGATGTGGACTGTGAAGAGGTCGGTTTTTCTACCGTTAACTTTACTCTTAGGGTTGGAGATCGTGTTTATGTAGATGACGAGCAGTTGGATATTCTGAAAATGCTTGATGATATGGAGGCGTGTCCCACGGCAAGCTTTTCTGCTTGTCCTTCACCCGATGCATGGGCAGATCAGTTCGAAAAAGCAGAACAAACCATATCCATCACGATATCCGGCAATTTATCAGGCAGTATCAACAGCGCTAAAGCTGCTGTTGATATCGTTATGTCTGAGCATCCAGATAAGAAAATCGCATTGCTTGATTCCCGTTCCACAGGCCCTGAGATGGCTCTGTGTATTTATCGTATCGCTGAATGGATCAAAAGTGGCTATACCTTTGAAACCATAGTGGAAAAAGCTGAAAAGTTCTTAGAGGATACTAAAACTACTTTTGCCCTTTCTTCTTTTAACAATCTAGTAAAGAACGGACGAATGAACAAACTTACAGGCTTTATTGCAAAGACACTTGGAATGTGGGGTGTTGGAATTGCTAGCGAAGAAGGCAAAATTGATATAAAAGGAAAAGCAAGGGGAACAGCTAAGGCTATCGATATAATATTGGACGACTTAAGGCAGCGTGGATTTCAAAGCGGCGAGGTCGCTATCAGCCATTGTTATAATGAAGATATGGCAGAAAGACTTCGCGCAGGTGTTCTCTGCCATTGGGAAAGTGCGAGAGTGACAATTCTAAAAACAAGAGGGCTCGATAGTTTCTATGCCGAGCGCGGAGGCGTAATTGTGGCGTTTTGCACTGAGTGAAGCAAATAGAGTCTTTTTGACGAAAACAAAATCTTATCTGAGGTTTTGTGGCATGATTACAAATACACAACAAATGCTCAGAGACCCTGATGTAGAGCCGTCAAGTGAAGTGATTACAAAGGCGCTTGAGGAATCGAACAACGCCTATAAAAAAATGCAGGCGAACTTGCAAGCCACGATATTTATTTAGAATGGCGTTACTACAACGATGGCAAAGCGTGGCCGGCAAAGGGACTATTTAAGTGGACAGGCGTTCGAGGTGGTCAAAAATAAAAAACTGTTCTTTGGCTATCGATCTGGGACGGTTTTTTCAAAGTGACTATTTATGTTCCCGAAAAAGCCCGTGCAGATGTATTAAATCTTCCGCTTGACAATGAGGTAAAGCTAAAGATCGCAGCTTCACAACATATGGGAAAACTAAAATACTTCCCTATTGTTTTCGACTTGTGCTCGGATGAAATGTTTGAGCCAGTTATCTTGCTTGCTGAGCTTGCTGATTTTAGGAAAAGCATAAAATAGGCGGTGCGATAAATGCAAATTCGGCAATACAGTAAAGCAGATGAAACTTTGCTTTTTGATTTGCTCATCGATGAGGGGGACGACTGGATTGATTATCACGGACCGGTTGGTCTCAGTAAGTATATAAAAGCACTAGAATCGAGCATCACATATATCGCTTGTGATGAAAACCTTGCGTGTGGTTATGCGCGCTGTCGTGAAGACGATGGTTTCGGTGTTTATATTTATGATTTGCTCGTAAGAAAAACACATCGGGGAAAGCAAATCGGTAAAGCCCTTATGGAACGGGTGTTAAAGGACTTTCTAAATCAAGCGATTTATGTGATGAGCGATGTTGACCCCTATTACGAAAAACTCGGGTATCGTAGAGAGGGATCCATATTTGAGGTTAAGGCATAATCATATCCTTACTGAACTGACAAAAAGAAATATGGGGCGTGTTAGAGAGGAAAGCGATGTGGCCCCTGTGGATGGCTGGATATCATGAGTGTTGAATACTTAAAAGCTTAGCTATGAGAATACCCATATACATCAAAGCGAACAACATAATTGGAAGCGTGCTTTCTTCACCATTGCCGGAGGACAGACGGTATCGCTCATAGGCAGCGCAGCCGTGCAGTTTTCTCTCATTTGGTGGTTAGCAAGCAAAACGAGATCGCCTATCATGATGTCCATTGCGGGTCTATTTGCTAGCAGTTCGAAAGGCGATGGAGACAAAATGGAAAGAAGGAGTGGCACTTTATGAAAAACGAGCGCGTGTTTAAGATGGCGTTTTCGAAGGTCTATCCCCTACTCGTTCAAAAGGCAAAACGCAAAGGGCGCACTAAATCAGAGGTTGATGAAATAGTTTTTTGGCTAACGGGATATGACGAGCGTGGCCTGCAGGAGCAAATTAATAAAGGGACTGACTTAGAGACTTTCTTTGCAGAGGCGCCACAAATTAACCCAAGTGCTTATAAAATTACAGGGGTGATTTGTGGCGTTCGAGTTGAGGAAATAGAAGATCCGCTTATGCAGAAAATTCGTTGGCTTGACAAACTGGTAGATGAACTGGCAAAAGGAAAGCCAATTGAGAAGATTTTAAGAGGCTGAATTTTGCGTTGCTCGTAATAGAAAGCGAAGTGCACTTTGTTGTGGATGTGTAGAGCACCTCGTTTGTTTTTAGGCTTTTTCATTTGCATCCACAGTCATGCCGGAATTGAACTCCACTGTGAAATTTTTTCATAAGCCATAGCCTTTTCAAGGAGCCGCTGGACACATTAACAAAGAAAAATATAAACTTAGAGAAGAGTGATAAACTTGCAAGCGAAGCAGGAGGATACAATAAAAGGGGCGAATATGCTAAAGGAACTTCTTTTATTCTATATCCCTTTAGGTTTGTATTCTATGATAATGATGAGCACCCATAGTGTCATGAACTTTGGGGTTTCACGAGCGCATAATCCTGAAATAGGATTAGCTGCTTTCGCAGTTACGATGAATATCATGAATATGTTCGCATCTCCATGTTTTACATCAAGACAAATGCTTGTTGCTTTGGCACATGATAAAAAATCGCTAAAGGTATCGAGAGATATCATGTTAAAAATAACGGTCTTTTCGTTATCTATGCTAGCAATATTATCTTTTACACCTGTAGGCGAATTTGTTTTCGTGGAGTTGTTTAATACTCCTGTAAATTTGCTGGGTGATGTTAAAACCGCAGCGGTTTATACAATGTCTTTACCGTTTATTTATACTTTGCGCTCCTACGCCCAAGGAATTATCATTATAGATAAAAAAACGCAGTACTTAACTTATACCGTAATGTTTCGAATAGCTTTTATGTTTTTGCTGGCTATCGTGTTGCCTAATATAGGTTCTTTGAGTGGGGCAACAATTGGGGTAATGATATGGACTGCCGGAATGGCCCTAGAAGCCGTTGTAAATTATTTGTATTCTATAAAGAGTTTTAAAAACTTACCGGATGAACCAAACTATGATTTAGGCAATCAAGACCTTTCGGCTAAATATGCTTTTAACTTTATTTGGCCGCTGATTATAACATCTTTTATTTGGACATTAGGGATTCCTATGATGAACTCGGGCTTGGGTCGCACGAGTAATCCGGAGCTATCATTAGCAACCTTTCAGGTGTCTCGTAACTTTGTTTGGATCATTGTGGGTTTTTTAGAAAACAGTATGCGTCAGGTTCCTTTAATCTATGGCACGAGTGAAGAAAAGATTGACTACCTTAAGAAATTCACTTTCGGGATGGGTTCAATCCTTACTCTTGCTGTTGCTATATTAGCTTTTTCCCCCATAGGAAATTGGGCATTGCTTCATATCATAGGAGTTAGTGAGAACATTGCAAACGCAAGCAGACCTGTTCTTATAGTATTGATTGTTCTGCCATTTTTCATAGCTTGGTCTGAATACTATTCGGGGTTGCTGATGAGACTTAACAATACAAAATCTTTAAGTGTTGGAAAAATCATAAATCTTGGGCTTACCGTTTTATCCGTCATCAGCTTTTCAATACTCATGCCACAATTAGGCGCTACGGTAGCAGCGCTTGGTTTGATTATCGGCAATGGAGCTGAGATACTCTACTTTAGAATTGTATATAAAAAAGCATTGGTTTTATAATTGCCAACTTAACAAGGAACAACATAACAAGCACGGCACTCTACATTGTGGTTCTGTAGAGTGCCTTGTTTGTTTTTAGGATTATTTTTTATTTTAGTCAGATTCCACTGTTCTTTGGCAAGCCATACGATGACTCTTGCCTCGATTGCCAAAAAGTCCACACGATGGCTTGCTATCATTCTGTGGAACGAAGGCAGTACAGATAAGTTGGGGCAGCGTATTCAGAATATCCTCATGGAGCATTTCATGAGCGTCATTGCCACTGCCGCAAACCAGAATAAGAGCGTCCGCCACGGTTAGATAGTTTTTAGGTGTATTTTGCATTTAAACTAACCTGCCCGCCCAGCGCGCGGTGCGGTTGGCTCCGTAGAACTTAAACATTCCCCGGACGCGGTTCTCGGTCCAAAAGCGCTGCAAACGTCGATCCGAGGCACTATTCCAGCTTTTTCAGCAAGAAAAATCAACAACAGTCATAAAATACTTTTTTATCCATAATAATTCATTGCAAAATTCTACTAAATGTGGTAACATAAATTTACCATGTTTAAAGCGGCCACCTACCTATCCGTTGCGACTGAAAGTGGACGCTGTAAGTTTGCAAACGAAAGCAAACAGAAAGGATGAGATTAATGAAGCAAATGTGGAGAAAAGGGGTAACGATGTTTCTATCAATGAGCCTGATGCTCTCTGTGCTGGCCATACCGGCACTGGCTGCGGAAAGCTATGAGGCGCAAATTGACGGAACTAGCTATACCACGCTCAAAGATGCTTTTGAGGCGGCAGATAGCGACGAGACCATCACGCTGCTGGCCAATTGCGACCTTGGCGCCGATCAGCTGGTTCTCGAGGATGGGCGCAATGTGACCATCGACCTAAATGGGTTTAACATTACCCGTTCCGACAGACTCATCGAAATCAAGCATGGTACGCTGACGCTGACCGGGCAAGGCACCTTGGAGGAAACCTCGCCCAACTATGCCCCCGTCATACTGTCCGGCTCTGTTGATGATGAAGCGGAGGACTACACGGTTTTGAATGTTGGTCCTGATGTCACCCTTAAAGGTTGGGCAGGTGTATTTATTACAACGAATAAAATTGGTAGCAGCCCCTCCCACGCATATGGCGTGGTGGTCAACGTCGCCGGCAAGATTGTGAGCGTCAAGGATCAGGGCGGCTTCAACGGCGCCTGCATCTATCTCAATGGCCAAAACGCTGATTCCACCGGGCCGGTGCCCGAAATCAACATCGCGTCGACCGCCGAGTTTACCGCGACCGGCAATGGAATCTATGCGGCGGGCTACGGCGTCTGGAATATCGAGAACGGCGCGCAGCTCACTGGAGGGTCTACCGGCATCGAGATCCGCGCGGGTGAGCTGAACATCGCCGGCGGCACCATCACCGGTGGCAACGGCCCCCTGACCGTGAATCCCAACGGAAACGGCAGCACGGTGCTCAACAGCGCCCTTGCCATCGCGCAGCACACCACCAAACTGCCGATTAAAGTCAACATCACCGGTGGCAGCTTTGAAGGCACTGCGGCGCTCAATGTGACCAATCCGCAGGGCAACGACCCGGAGGATCTGGCCCGGATCGAAGTCAATGTGGAGGGCGGCGCCTTTTACGGCGTGGTCGAGTCGGTTCTGACCGATTACCCGTTTATCAAAGGCGGCAGCTTTGACAAAGACCCCAGCGCCTTGGTTCCCGAGGGCGTTGCCATCACCGAGATAGACGGCCTGTGGTGGGTGGGCGATCTTCCACCTGCACCCGACGAGGATGACGACAGCAGCGAGGAGCACGCCGCCCAAGTCGCCGCCGAGCGTGAGTTCTGGGAGAGTTTGACTGAAGAACTCGAGGAGCTTACAACGCAGCTTGCCGAAGCTTCCGCTCCAGAAGCTCCAGCTACGGGAACGCAAACGCAACCTGTGTCCAAACCCGCTTTGTCGCTCGACGCCACCAGCTATGAGACCATTCCCTACTGGGCCGTCGATGCGCTGGCACGGCAGAACGCCACACTCAAGCTGACCTATATTGATGCCGAGGGTAAAGTGCAAACAGTCGAAATTGATTGCGCCACTATTCTCAAAACTGAGCCCAACCGCGTGTTCTTCCGCATTGAGGATTTTGTTGAGCGCTACGCACCCAAAAACTAAAACCGCAACCAAACAATAAGAAAAAAGGCCGGAAAGCGTTGCGCTTTCCGGCCTTTTTATGCCGTAGCGAGTTGTTGCGTGCCCAACCCAATCTTGACCCAATGTGCAAGCAGGCGAAAATTACCGCAGCAACCGTTTAGCGACAGTTATGCTCACGATTGCTGAGGGTGACAATATCGTTTGGCGCATCGTATCGATATACCTCATGATTTTCCTCGATAGATGCAGCCGCTGTGGCGGAATATCCAATAAGGTCTTATGATTTATAGCTGTACTTCTGAAAGATAAGGCATGGCATGAATTGCGCCTCGCCTGCCAATAGATATTTCGGCCACCCGGATGGCAAAGCCCGCAAACATCTTCGCCATATCAAGCGGCAAATTTTTAGGATGAACCTTCGTTTGTGCAATTTGATATAAAAAGCCGCCCCAAAACGCATCCCCCGCACCTGTAGTGTCTACCACATCTACATGATTACCACGGATTAACGCCGAGCCGCTCTCCGTCCTAATGAATGCCCCTTTTGCTCCCATGGTGACGATGACAAGCGGAATGCCCTGACTCATGATTTCCAATGATGCACGCTCCGGGTCTTCATACCCAGTCAGCAAAGCGGTTTCCTCATCAGAGATTTTAATTGCATCCACATATGGAAAAACAGAGCGGATTTGTCTTCGTGCTTCTTCCGGGCTTTCCCATAGAGACTCTCTATAGTTCGGATCATAGGCTATGATGCTGTGTGCCGCCTTAGCCTTTTGTGCAGCATATATGGTGGCTGATCTTGCGGGCTCATCTGTAAGTGACAATGATCCCATATGAAATATATAGCTGTTTGTAATAATATACATATTTAATTCGTGGATCTCAAGTTGAGTGTCCGCTCCGGGCTTCCGAGCAAATGAAAAGCTCCGCTCCCCATTTTCAGATACTTTCACAAATGCAAGGGTCGTGAACACGCTTGGATCAATGACCATTCCGCTTGTATCTACGCCGCATTCCCTCAGAACGGATATCAAAAACTCGCCATGCATATCCGCTCCCACTTTTCCAATAAACGCTGTTTTAAGCCCCAGTTTTGACACCGCACACGCTACATTAGCAGGTGCACCACCCGGACTCCGCTCGAAAAGTTCCATATTATTATCGCTGATTCCTAAGAATGAAAAGTCAATCAATGCCTCACCAATACATGTCACATCAAACATAGTTTCTTCCCCTGCTATAGATTTCTTTTTGATCAGGTAAAATATCCGGATCAGGACGGCATGCAAAGCACCTCTCGACCCTACGGTAGCCTACTTGGAGCACACGGGCTTTACTTACAAAGATTATATCAGGAAACTTAAAGTTTGAATATGCTATGATACTTACTAAATGAAATCGCAATACTAAATGAGTAAATGTGTTCAAAGTCTGGGGAGATTAGAAATCTATCGGTTTCGTATCCACCCACAGTTACCGGCAAACCGAACTAAAAGACAACAGTAAATTAGTCCTCGTAGATGGTGACCTTTTCAATCATCCGCCGGACAAGCTGTTCGTCGCATTCTAAAAGTACGGTGGATTAATTTTTCAAAATATGCTTCTATCAGCCGTACAGTTTTCTATGCAATTACATATGTGGGCTAAGGTTGGTCATGTTCATTACTTAAAACCGTGGAGATGCTGGCCTGTAGGCTATAGAGGCGAGCATCTGTTTATAAATTTGGAGGAAACACAGTGAATGACAAAATGCTCACCCATATCCCGATCCCGCACAGCTCAATGTATATTCCAAAAGAATACGCTGACAGTTTTTCAGCCGATTCAGAAACAGTCTTGCGAAACCATATCGCTCTTACTGATTTTGCAACCGATATTCTTTTCTTCACCCACAATAACAAAATAGGCTTGTTTTTCCGATATGCCGATTGCTTTGTGATGTAGAGAGATTTCGAAACGATGATGATGAGATCATGTCAAAGCAGGGCATGGGAGTTGTTTATATACACGGAGCATACTGCGAGCCATTGCGGGCCTATAGCGAGAGCCTAAGAGCAGAGGTTCTGAAACGGTATTATGATCCGCACCATCAAACACTCTTAAAAAGAGTCATAGCTGCAATCGATGAGTTTGGGTATTGTTTAATCATCGACGCTCATTCTTTTCCATCAAGCCTCTCCCCTATGAGTTAGATCTAAATCCATACAGAGCTGACTTATGTATTGGGACTTATAAAATCCACATACCGGCATCCCTGACAAAAGTAATCTGCAACTGTATCACAGAAATGGGATACACAGTTGAACTTAATAAGCCTTATAGCGGGACTATAGTCCTACTGCCGTTATTTGGTTCCGGCGCACCTGTCATATCTGTCATGATTGAGGTTAATAGGCGTCTGTATATGGACGAATCCAATCAAATCATCTCACTACAATTTGATGCAACTAAAAAATCAGTTTTCAAAATTTTAGATGCAATCACCGGATGTATTCCGGGATAGCTAAAAGCTGGGCCATATTCGAGGGACATAGAAGTGAAGTAGAATAGGCGAAATCTCAAGTGATGCCGTACCATCGTATACGGAAGCTCCGGAAGACCCATACTTTGGCCAATCCAATCAAAGAAGGCATCGTAAGAAGCGTCGAGTTTACCAGTGTCATTTTGTATATATCGTTGGTTTTTGATGACTGGATCGATGAACATTCGGGTCGAGCAGAATGCGCTCGGTGCGCCCTTGACAATCCATTAGGAAATGTTACCATGTATCAAACAGGCAAGGATGGTTCCCTCGATTTGCCGGTCAAAACCAACTTTCAACGGGCGCAAAATCGGGGGCAGATCGCAGCTCAAGGTTACTTATAGCAATGTCATCAGAAGGTTGCCGTGCAACTGTATTCGGTGTCTTAATTGGAGGGGAGAAGCTTGAAATATCGTCAGCTTGGGAACACCGGTCTCTTAGTCAGCGAGGTCGGGCTTGGTTGTGAGGGGATGATCGGTGGTACGCCGGAACATGTCCGGCAGCTTGTGGATGCAGCGTTAGACTGTGGCATGAACTTTTTTGATCTGTTCTGTGCCGAGCCCGATGTCCGCAGCAACCTGGGCGAAGCCTTAAAGGGCCACCGGGATAAGGTGTACATACAGGGCCACATAGGAGCCAGCTGGCAGAATGGGCAGTACCTGCGCACCCGCGAAGCGGAGCTTGTCACGGCCGCATTTGAGGATCTGTTACAGCGGCTGGACACCGACTATCTGGATGTGGGTATGATCCACTATATAGATAACGAGGCCGATTTTAATCAAGTGTTTGGTGGCTGGTTCATAGATTATGTGCAGGAACTCAAGCGAACCTCCCGCATCCATCATATTGGTCTCAGCTCCCATAACCCGGAGGTCGCTCTGAAGGCGGTGCAGACCGGGCTGATCGATGTGCTACTCTTTAGTATTAACCCCTGTTATGATCTGCAGCCTCCACGGGAGGATTTTAATGAGGTTTGGACGCCCAAAAACTATACTCAGCCTTTAACCAACATCGATCCAATTAGAGACACACTCTACAAGACCTGCGAGGCACAGGGCGTGGGCATTGTGGTGATGAAAGCCTTTGGCGGCGGCGATCTGCTAAGTGAAAAGTGGTCACCCTTCGGTGTCGCAATGAAGCCCGAGCATTGCATTCACTATGCCTTAACGCGCCCATCCGCAGCCTGTGTGGTAGGTGGCTTCCGCAGTGCAGGTGAGGTCTATCAAGCCGGCGGTTACTCAGAGCTTTTGGACGCGGACAGAGACTATGCCCCTTTTCTAAAAAGTGTTCCGCTGCACCGCTTTGAAGGCAAGTGCATCTACTGCGGCCATTGTGCGCCCTGCAGCGTCGGCATTAATATCGCCATGGTCAACAAGTTTAATGATCTTACAAAAGTGCAGGACTTCATTCCTGAGTCGGTCCGCAATCATTATGAGCTGCTCGAACACCATGCCAGTGAATGCATCGCTTGCGGCCAATGCTTAGAGAATTGCCCTTTCGATGTGCCAATCATCGAAAAAATGCAGGAAGCCGCAGAAAAGTTTGGGCTGTGAGTGCTTTTAAAAGCAAATAAGAAAAGCTAACGCCAGAGAAAAACCCCGTATAAACACCATGTTTGTGCGGGTTTTCTGTCAAAAGAGCACCTGAATACTTATAAAGCTTATTCTAACGATGTTTGCAATACAAGGCGCCCATCTCGGCGATCCTTCGGCACCGGCAGTGCAACAATCTCCCTGCGGCTAATGCCCTATGGGTCGTGTCGTAAGAGACAGGTTGCTACCTTCTTTTTGATTCCTTCCTATGTGCCCACCGCATCACAGGGTTGATTATTAGGGTTGAGGAGATAAAATGGATGTATCGGCCCATATACTAATAGTTATAAACAATAGGCTGCAAAATGTTCTATCGACAGTGGTCAGGTTGACACATCCAAGCTGCCTTCCCCGCCCTATGGCAGTTTTCCACTAAAGGCGGCTTGGAGCTCAATAGAGAATCGGGGCTATCTGATCCGGCACTTTATCTTAAGGCTCTTTTTGAGAATGCCTAAACCTAACAGAGGAGTAAGTGAATGCGAATAAAGACGAAAATCGATTTATGGGTACACGCTATCATTTGGGCATCGATATTGTCTATGCTATTTAATGCGGTGGTTTTGCTGCCAAACATCACACCGGTCGAGCAGGCAATTACGGCTGCGTTTACCGGATTCATGCTTTGGATATACTTTGGTACCTATTATGAGTTAAGGGATGAATACCTCTACTGCCGGTCTGGTCCGTTTTATGAAAAAATAGCCTATGACAATATAAAGTCGGTAAAGCTATCGGGGAGTTTATTATCCTCAATGGCGTTGTCGGTCAAGCGCATTGAAATACGACAGCATGGCAAGAGCTTTTTTACGGGCACCACTTACATTTCGCCGGTAAACCGTGAGGATTTTATGAAAGAGCTCATAAGCCGATGTAAAAATATCGAGCAATAATGAAGGGCAGCCTTGGGGGAGTTGTTTTATACTTTACCAAGGCTATAAATCCGCAAAATTGCAGTTTGGAGGTGAAAAATGGACAAAAAGCTGTTTATTCAGGTAATCGCACGATATCTGACGGGGCTTTTATTGTGTTCCTTTTTGCTGTTTATTCCGTCCGGAACGCTTATGTACTGGAATGCCTGGCTGCTAATTGGAATCCTTTTTATCCCTATGCTTATTGCAGGAATTGTTTTAATCTTTAAGAATCCAGAGCTTTTGCAAAAGCGCCTTGATATAAAAGAAGATGAACCCGAGCAAAAGTGTGTTGTTCTACTTAACGGTTTGATGTTTGCCTTTGGCTTTGTGGTTGCGGGCTTGGGTTTTCGTCATCAGTGGCTCGTATTGCCTACAGAGCTTGTATTAGGGGCAACGGTTGTGTTCTTGCTTTCGTATCTGCTTTATGCAGAAGTTCTGCGCCAAAATACATATCTATCCCGAACGGTTAAAATTCAGGAAAATCAAAAGGTCATCGATACGGGATTGTACGGGATGGTCAGGCATCCGATGTATCTATCAACACTGTTTCTATTTTTATCCATGCCCTTAGTGCTAGGGTCTTTGTTTTCGTTTCTTGTTTTCTTAATCTACCCCGTTATAATCGTAATAAGAATAAAAAATGAAGAACAGGTTTTAGAAAAGGGCTTGGAGGGGTATGTCGAATACAAAAAGCGTGTGAAGTACCGGCTAATTCCATTTATCTGGTGATGTAAGTTGCAGCGCACAAAATAGCCAATCCCCGGTTCTTAGCGGGGATTGGCTATTTCTGCCCCAAGAGCTACATAACAGCGCTGTAGCGCTCGGGGTATTTCTCAAAGGCACGGGTGACATAAGGGCAGACCGGGATGATGCGCAGGCCTTCCCTCTCGGCGTAGGCTGCCAGCGCACCGAGTAGGCGACCGGCCAAGCCCTGCCCCTCATAGTCTGGGCGGACACCGGTATGGTCGGCGTAGAGGCTGTCGCCCTCCCGGTGGTACTCCAGTTCCCCCACAGCGACACCCGCCGCATCGTAGAGTGCAAACCGGCTTTTCTCCTGATCGTGGACGATGGTCATAAGACTTCCTCCTTACTATGGCCGCATAAAGCTTAAGGAAAGCTGCACAGCCGGATTTAAGTCCGCTTTTGCGTCCATCCTAACACAGAAGGCCTGGCGGCACAAGTATTTGCCAGATCCTGCCGGTCTGTGTTAGAATAGATAAATTATTACACCCGCCGCCCCCTGCGGCAGATAAGGAATATTATGCATTTTAAAGAACTTTCCATCATTCCCCCTATCCTGCGGGCGCTGCGAGAGGCGGGCTACAACCAGCCCACCCCCATCCAGCAGCAGGCTATCCCCCCGGTGCTGGCCGGCCGAGACCTTGTGGGCTGCGCACAGACCGGCACGGGTAAAACCGCCGCCTTTGCCATCCCCATTTTCCAGCGGCTAAGCGCTACGCCTGTAGCAAAACAGCGCAAAATCCGCGCCCTTATCCTCACCCCCACCCGGGAGCTGGCCCTGCAAATTTACCAAAACTTTGTCCAGTACGGCAGCCATCTTCCTCTGCGAAGCGGCGTAATCTTTGGCGGCGTATCTCAGGAGCCGCAGGTCAGGGAGCTGCAGCGCGGAGTTGATGTGCTCATCGCCACCCCAGGGCGGCTATGGGATCTTATGGGTCAGGGCTTTATCCGTCTTGGCGGTGTGGAGATTTTTGTGCTCGACGAGGCCGACCGCATGCTCGATATGGGCTTTATTGCCGATGTGCGACGCATTGCCAAATCGCTATCTACCCGCAGGCAAAACCTGCTGTTTTCGGCCACCATGCCCGATGAGATTTTGGGTATGGTCGACGAGATGCTCAGCAGTCCGGTTTGGGTGCGCATAGATCCCGAAATTCCCACTGTGGAGGCCATTCGTCAGACCGTCTACTTTGTGGACAAAGCTAAGAAAATTCGGTTGCTGGAGCATCTGCTCAAAGCCGAGCTGGACGACTCCACCTTGGTGTTTACCCGCACCAAGCACGGTGCCGACCGGGTGGTGCGGATGCTGGGCCGGGCCGGCATTAAGGCGCTGGCCATCCACGGCAACAAGAGCCAAAACGCTCGCCAAAACGCCCTTGAACAATTTAAAAACGGGCACATCAAAGTTTTGGTGGCCACCGATATTGCCGCCCGAGGCATCGATATTAACGAGCTGGGCTATGTGATTAACTACGACCTGCCCAACATCCCCGAAACCTATGTCCACCGCATTGGCCGCACCGGTAGGGCAGGGCGTGAGGGAATGGCTATTGCCTTTTGCGATATTGAAGAGCGCCCCTATCTACGAGACATCGAAAAGCTTATGGGTAAACAGCTGGAGGAGCTACCCAACACCCTCTATCCCCCTACCGCCACCGAGCCTGTGCCCCCGCCTATGCCTCGGCCTTCCGCTAAACTAAAGCGAGGCGAACAGGCTGCGGCTTCGAACTCACCGAGTAAAACAGCCCGCCAGCGCAGACGCCGCCCCCGCAGGCGGCCCGAAGGGCGCCCCCCCAACCGGCAAGATTAGGTAGCCCGAATGGCAGAATTGCAGGATAGCCCACCACCTTCTATCAAATACAGGCAGTGTGCCAATTTTCGGATCTATCTTGCCCAAAAAAGGTCTTTCAAGTTGTTTCCAATTTGTGACCAAATTCCTAAACAAATGGGAAAATGGGCCATAAAATGCGTCAAAAAGCCATGATGTAGTTGCTATAGCACACTTAAAATATGGCGAATTTGTCTACAATTTGATGATTTTAACTTTTTAGATGTATTTTATTAATAATTCGTTCACATTATTGCCCGAAAAACTCGTATAATAATTGTGGACATAGATGGGGAGTAGTCAATTGGCTTGGCCAATGTGAGGCGTCGTCATGACGGGCCGTAAGGCCCCGGCGTTCACCTAAGTGACGAGACCACTATCCTTAGAGGATAGTGGTTTTTTTGCTTAAAACGAACCATGTCTATATGTTAAATGTTTGTCCGTCATTTCATGTGCCCAGAAAAAAATAAGGAGTCTATCATGAAACAGTATTTCAGTCAGACCGCTTTGGAAAGCGCCGACGAGCTAAATGTCGATCTTGCAACTGGGCTGTCCTCGGACGAGGCGGCCCGAAGACTTCAGCAGTACGGCCACAATAGGCTGGAGGGCGGCAAGGAAAAAAGCCTGCTGCAAATGGCCCTCGAGCAACTTAAGGACTTTCTGGTTCTTATTCTTATGGTGGCTGCGGTTATCTCCATCGGCCTCGGTGAGGTTTTGGAGGGCATTGTTATTCTAGCTATTGTCGTTCTCAACACCTTCCTTGGCGTATACCAGGAAAACAAGGCCAGCAACGCCCTTAAGGCGCTTAAGGAAATGGCCAGCCCCCATGCCAAGGTTCTGCGAAACGGCGAGGTTCTGGAGATCCCCTCCCACGATGTAGTACCCGGCGATGTGGTCATTCTAGATGCAGGCGACTATATCCCTGCCGATCTGCGTCTTACCGAGACGGTCAACCTCAAGATAGACGAGGCTGCTCTCACCGGTGAGTCGGTTCCTGTGGAAAAGGATGCCGCCGCACTTCTGCCCGACGATGCTAGCCTGGGCGACCGGGTAAACTGCGCCTATATGGGCACAATCATCACTTATGGCCGTGGCAAGGGCGTAGTCACCGAAACCGGCATGAAGACCCAGATGGGCAACATCGCCGATATGCTCAACGAGAAAGAGGACGAAGCTACTCCTCTTCAGAAAAAACTTGACGAATTGGGCAAGTTGCTGGGTATCGTCTGTCTGGTTATCTGCGGCATCATCTTCCTGCTGGGCTGGTGGCATGGTGACGATCTGTTTGAATCCTTTATGAATGCTGTGGCGCTGGCCGTGGCTGCCATTCCAGAGGGCTTGACTGTGGTGGTCACCGTCATTCTCGCCATGGGTATGCAGAAGATGGTCAAAGTCAACACCATCATCAAGCGCCTTAGCGCTGTGGAGACCCTAGGCAGCACCACGGTTATCTGCTCGGATAAAACCGGTACCCTCACCCAGAATAAGATGACCATTCAGCGTATATACGACGGCAACAAGCTCTATGAGGTCAGCGGCACGGGCTACAGCCCGGTGGGCGAGATTGTGGATACCGAGGGCAATCGGGACATTGAGGCGGTGCGCCGGATCCTCGAGGGCAACCTCCTCTGCAACGACGCCACCTATAACCCCGAAACCGAGAGTATTGTGGGTGACCCCACCGAGGGCGCCATGGTGGTTCTGGCCCACAAGGCCGGAATTGTTAAGCAGGAGCTCGACGAGCAGTATCCCCGCATTCAGGAGATCCCCTTCGACTCCGGCCGCAAGCTGATGTCCACCTTCCATACAATCAACGGCAACACCGTCATGTATACCAAGGGCGCACCCGACGAACTGCTGCGCCGCTGCACCGCCATCGACTTTGGCGGCCGGGTGGAGCCGCTCACCGAAGAAAAGCGTCAGGAAATCCTTGAGGTAAACCAGAGCTTTGCCCAGGATGCCCTTCGGGTGATCGGCTCGGCCTACCGCGAGGTAGATGCAGTGGACACCTCGCTCGAGGCCGAAAACGATCTCATCTTCACCGGTCTTGTGGGCATGATTGACCCGCCTCGTGAAGAAGCCAAAGACGCCATTGATGTGTGTAAAAAAGCGGGCATCAATGTTAAGATGATTACCGGCGACCACAAACTCACCGCAACCGCCATCGGCCGCCAGCTGGGCATTGTGGAAGAGGGCTCGGTGGCCGTCGAAGGCCGAGCCATCAACGAGATGGACGACGCCCAGCTTCAGGAGTGCGTAAAAACCACCAATGTGTTTGCCCGGGTCTCGCCCGAGCACAAGGTACGGCTGGTGGACGCTGTGCGTGCAAACGGTAACATCGCTGCCATGACCGGCGACGGCGTAAACGACGCACCCTCCCTCAAGCATGCCGACATCGGTGTGGCCATGGGAATTACCGGCACCGATGTCTCCAAAGAAGCTGCCGACATGATTCTCACCGACGATAACTTTGCCAGTATCGTCCATGCTGTTGCCGAGGGCCGCACCATTTATAGCAACATCCGCAAGGTGGTAGGCTTCCTGCTGTCCTGTAACATCGGCGAGATTCTTGTGGTGTTCCTTGCCATGCTGGTAAACCTTCCTGTGCCACTGGTACCCATCCAGCTGCTGGCCATCAACCTGATTACCGACGCCTTCCCCGCCTTTGCGCTGGGCATGGAGAAAGAAGAAGCCGGCGTGATGGATCGGCCGCCCCGGGATCCCTCTGAGCCCATTGTGGACAAGAAAATGGGCGTGGCTGTTACCCTCCAGAGCATCTTCCTGGCCCTTGGCACCCTGGGCTCCTTCCTCTACGGCTACTATGCCCACGGCACCACCAATGCCGCCGGTGTGTTTGTTCCCAACCTGGAGGTAGCCCGCACCGCCGCCTTTATGACCATCGTATTAGGCGAGCTGCTGCGCGCCTACTCGGCCCGCTCCGAAAATGTATCGGTCTTCCGTATGCGGGTGTTCGAAAACGGCTATCTCAACAAGTGCGTGCTGGCCTCCCTGGTCTTTATGCTGGTCGCCATCTATGTTCCCTTCCTCAACCCTGTGTTTAGCACCGTTCCTCTGGTGTTGGATGAGATGATTGTGGCGCTGGCTCTGGCTTTTGTCCCCATGCTGGGCGGCGAGCTGGCCAAGGTTTTAATTCGCAATCGCTAATAATCCTTTTCTTAACAAAAGCACCGCTGCCTTTAGCCTGCGGTGCTTTTGTTATGTAGGTGCTTTGTGCTACAATGGCCCTATGAAGGGGGGAATTAGATGCTTTACGCCGTTACCTTTACCGAAGCGGATAGCCGGAGGCTGCCCGAGCTTGAAGCATTAAGCTCACCTTGGCGGCTCGAGCGAGCGGCGACCATTCGGCCCGTAGAGGCTCGGCTGCGCAGTCTGTCGGCCGGGCTGCTGCTGGACTATGCCTTGCGAGCCGAGGGCTACCCGCCGCTTAAAAGCGTCTCTCTGGGCCCCTATGGTCAGCCTCTCACCGAAGGCTTTTATTTTAGCCTGAGCCACTGTCGGGGGCTGGCGGTCTGTGCACTGTCTAAGCGTCCAGTAGGGGTGGATGCCGAACCGGTGCGTCATTTCTCCCACCGGTTGCGCGAGCGGGTGTTCACCGCCGAGGAGCTGGCCAGCGCCGAGGCACACCCCCATCCCGACGCCTACCTCACAGGCTTGTGGACACTCAAGGAGAGCTACCTAAAAGCCAAGGGCACCGGCCTCACTCAGTCCCCCGCCTCCCTGTGCTTTTCTGTGGCCTCGGACGGAAGCGTGCAAGGCCCACCGGGTTTTAGCTATCGGCTGTATACCCGGCCTAGTGGTTACCGCATTGCCCTAAGTGAAGCCCACACAGCAAAGCCCGCCGGGAGCTAATCTCCAAGCGGGCACTGTGTTTATGGCCGAGGGCCATATTAGGCCTCGGTGTGGGCCTCAGTTTGTTCGGTCAGGTCGGCATCGTCCTCGGGCGGCTCAATGCAGCCATCCCCGCTAAACTCGGCGGAGCACACAATGGGGTCGGGCGGAAGGGGGCGGTTCTTTTCGTTCGTCATGGTGCTGCCTCCTTTTTATGTTGGTAAGCCTAGCTTATCACAGGGACAATCTGCCTGTCAATGCATCAAAAATTAAAAAATGGCTCTTATTGACTTTTTGTATACTTTTTTAGTATATTATTTGAACGCCTTGATTTTTGGTAATAAATCGCCTATAATAATCCTATTATATCGGCAGATGCGTTTATCGGGAAAAGTAGCCCGCAAAACGGTCACAGAGAGCGGCGCACCCGGTGAGAGTGCCGTGACCCTATTTATGCGGTGCGAATGCCCCCGTCAGCACGGCGCTTAAACGGCCAACCGCCTATTAGAGCGCTGCGTCCGGCCTGCGTTAAGGGCTATTTAAGCGATAAATCAGAGTGGAACCGCGGCCACAGCCTGCCGCCTCTGGGCTTCCGAGCGGAGCCTAGGCGGCTTTTTTCTACCCATGAACATCCGAAAGGAGCAATGTATGAAAATTTACAACACTCTTACACGCCAAAAGGAAGACTTTGTGCCCATTACACCGGGCAAGGCTTATATCTATGCCTGTGGGCCCACGGTTTACAACTATATCCACATCGGTAACGCGCGGCCCATCTGCGTGTTTGACACGCTGCGCCGCTATCTTGAGTATCGGGGCTACGAGGTTACCTTTGTGCAGAACTTTACCGATATCGACGATAAGCTGATTAACAAGGCCCGGGAGGAAGGTATCACGGTGCCCGAGGTGGCCGAGCGCTACATTGCCGAGTATAAGATTGACGCCGCCGGTCTGGGCGTTCGGGAGGCCACCATTCATCCCCGAGCCACCGAGAGCATCGACAAAATTATCGAGGTGGTGTCCAATCTCATCGAGAAGGGCCATGCCTACGAGCGGGATGGCAGCGTGTATTTTCGCACCCGCAGTTTTCCCGAATACGGCAGGCTTTCCTCTCAGTCCATTGAGGATTTAGAGGCCGGCGCCCGCATCGATGTGAGCGAGGAGAAGGAAGACGCACTGGACTTTGTGCTCTGGAAGGCCGCCAAACCCGGCGAGCCCCATTGGCCCTCCCCCTGGGGCGAGGGACGCCCCGGCTGGCACATCGAGTGCACCGCTATGATACAGGACAACTTTGGCCCCACCATCGACATCCACTGCGGCGGTCAGGACCTCATCTTCCCCCATCACGAGAACGAGATTGCCCAGGGCGTTTGCCACACCGGCCACGACTACGCCAACTACTGGATGCACAACGGCTATATCACTGTGGACAACCAAAAAATGAGTAAGAGCGTGGGCAACTTCTTTACCGTGCGGGATGTGGCCGAAAAGTTTGGCTACGAGCCCATTAAATTCATGATGCTTTCTGCCCACTACCGCAGCCCCATCAACTACAGCTATGATGTGCTCGAGCAGTCCCGAGCGGCCCTCGACCGGCTTTACGGCTGCCGAGACAACATCGACTTTGTGCTAAAAAATGCCCCCGACACGGGCAGTTTGGACGCTGCTCTCAAGGAGGCTCTGGCCGGCTATAAAGCAAGGTTCATCGAGGCCATGGACGACGACCTCAACACCGCCGGGGCGCTGGCTGCTCTGTTTGATTTAGTCACCGAGGTGAATACCACCTTAGCCGAGGCCCCCAGAAAGGCGGCCGCCGAGGCAGCAGCCGTGCTGTTTGACGAGATAACCGATGTGCTGGGCATTCTCTATAACCGGAAGGAGCAGTCGATCGACGCCGAGATCGAAGCCCTGATCGCCCAGCGGCAGCAGGCCCGCAAGGATAAAAACTTTGCACTGGCCGACCAAATCCGCGATGAGCTAAAAGCCCAGGGCATTCTGCTGGAGGACACGCCGCAGGGCGTTAAGTGGAAGAGGGAGGGCTAAGCTTTGCATATTGGCATTCTAGGTGCTATGGACGCCGAGGTGGCTCTGCTGGTGCGCCACATGGAGGTAGAGCGCACCCATGAAGCGCTGGGTACAACCTTTTATACCGGACGCTTGATGGGCTGTCCGGTGAGCGTGGCGGTTATGGGCATCGGCAAACTCAACGCCGCCCTCTGCACGGCCTTTATGATTCGGGAGCTGTCGGTGGAGGCGGTGGTCAATGTGGGCATTGCGGGGGCTATGGCCTCCAACCTCAGGGTGATGGATGTGGTGGTGTCCACCGAGGTGGCATTCCACGACATGGAGGCCCGGCTGGCCGAGTTCGTCTACCCTTTCCGCTTTAACTTTACCGCCGACCCCGACCTTGTGTCGCTGGCCCTTACGGCCTGCGAGGAGATTCTGCCCCAAAAGGGACTCCGCTTTACTTCCGGGCTGGTGGCTACCGGCGACCAGTTCATTGCCAGCGCTGCCCAGCGGGAGCGCATCCAGGCGCTACTGAGTCCCCTCTGCGTCGAGATGGAGGGAGCCGCCGTGGGTCAGGTGGCCGCCATTCATGATGTACCCTTTGTGGTGATCCGCACCATGTCCGACTCGGCCGACGACGAAGCTGAGGACACCTACGCAAACTTTAAAGAGAAGGCGGCCGACCAATCGGCAGCCATTGTGATGCGCATCGCACAGGCATTGGCCGCCAAAAAGTAACCCCCCGGCGGTTGACAAAACCGGTGGGATTTGCTAAAATAACATCTGTTGCTTCGGGGGATACAGCCCGTGTCCCCCCGCCATGCAGGTGTAGTTCAGTGGTAGAACACCAGCCTTCCAAGCTGGTTATGTGGGTTCGATTCCCATCACCTGCTCCAGCCATAAAACCGCTTGATTATGCGATAATCAGGCGGTTATTCTTTTGAGTTGTTCTCTGCTTTTGCACCGTTCTGCACCGCTTTTCACTATGGTTTGGTGGAAAAGAAAACGCCCACTAAACCGTATAGGTCAGCCGGCGTTTATCTTATGTTCACATATCCTTTTCTATCAGACCGCATCGGAAAACGATTTACCGGTGCGGTTTCATGCTTTATACCCCACTTTTCAAAGAATACCTCCGGCGGTGAACCGGAGGTGTTCTTCTCTAATGGTATACAAGTCCTTTGCGATAACTTATTGGCGTTAGACAGCCGTATAGCCCCCGTCGACCGGAAGAATGACACCGGTTACATAAGAAGCCTCTTCGCTGGCCAGGAATATAGCGCTGGCGTTCAGCTCACCTTCCCTGCCATAGCGGCCCAGCGGCACGGTGGCCTTCATATAGGCTTGAAACTCGGCGGTCTCCAGCGTATCGCCGGTCAGTTCGGTGTAAAAGTAGCCCGGGCAGATTGCGTTGCAGGTGATATTATATTTAGCCAGCTCGGCGGCAACCGCCCTTGTAAAGTTGACAACGCCACCCTTGGCCGAGTGATAGGCCACGGTATCAATGGCTGTGTTTCCCACCAGACCGTACATCGACGAAATATTGATGATGCGGCCATAATTATGCTTTTTCATGATGTTCCCAAAGGCGCGGGTGACCAAAAATACGCTGGTCATATCGGCGGCAATGGTAAAATTCCACTCCTCGTCGGTCATGTTGAGCACGCCTGCGTTTTTGGAAGCACCGGCGCAATTGATTAGAACATCAATTTTACCGAATTCTTTTTCCGCCATGGCCGCCGCATTATTGACCGATTCTGTATCTGTAACATCGCACTGGATGGGCAGGCATTTAACACCAAGGGCACGAACCTTCTCGGCCAACGCTTCGAGCCGCTCCAGCCGCCGTGCGGTGATAACCAGATCGGCCCCCTGCTTTGCAAAGCCTTCGGCCATCTGCGCACCCAGCCCCGAAGATGCACCAGAAATTACAACAACTCTATCCTTAAAACTAAACATTGTATACGCCTCCTATTGCTTTGTCTTTTGCGCTATGCGCACATCTTGATACCTCAAACGCTGACTTAGGTTTTTGAGTGCTTAATAAACACGAAAACTATTTCAGTGGGAATCAGTACATGATTTTAGAACAATGGTCAGAGAAAAATTTAGCAATGACTACTTACTGATAATTTATAGCAAATTATAGTGTCTATTTCAAGTGCTTTGTGTTAAAATATAGCAATAAAGGTCATAAGAGAAGATTCGATTAGAGTTTGCGTCGATGCTATTACGGTTATCCGTATGACTAGGGTGGTCTTATATAGAGCTATCGCATTTATCGCTCATCTTTGTGAGATGAGTCTGAGAGCCGGTAGTCACTAAACATTGCCTTCTCCGCAGTTTTTTTATGTCGTTCACGGACAAAATTCGCTCTTAAGTTAGCCAAAGGTATAGCGCTTGGGCAGGACATTTCTTAAAACTCTTGATTACTTAATAGAATTAGTATATTATTTTGGTAATATGGGGAACCCTGCCGTATACGATTAATGCCCAGCTGCGGCATGCTCTATAAAAAAACAACCAAAGAAAGAAGGGGTGCTATGGAGCTATCAAATGTGCTTTTTGCCTTTTCGCTAACCCTTTTTGCCGGTCTTTCCACAGGCATCGGCAGTGGTTTAGCTTTGCTTACAAAGAAAACCAGCCCAAAGTTTCTCTCGGTATCGTTAGGATTTTCGGCCGGAGTTATGACCTATGTTTCCTTTATGGAGATACTTCCAAAAGCCAGCGATGCGCTGACTGCCTCGCTTGGAGAAAAGCCTGGAGGTTGGGCGACTGTGGCCGGATTTTTTGGTGGCATCTTACTTATCGCCCTCATTGACTGGTTGATACCCTCTACCGAAAACCCCCACGAGGTACATACCGTAGAGGAGATGGACGGTCAGAGCGAATCGCACAAAACTAACCTGATGCGCATGGGTTTGTTTACGGCGCTGGCCGTGGGTATTCACAACTTCCCCGAGGGACTGGCCACCTTTACCGCCGCTCTAACCGACCCTAAACTGGGTATCCCCATCGCCGTAGCCATTGCCATCCACAACATACCCGAGGGCATTGCCGTGGCAGTTCCCGTATTCTATGCCACAGGAAGTCGCAAAAGAGCCTTCTATTATTCCTTTATGTCGGGATTGTCTGAGCCGGTGGGCGCTCTGGTGGGTTATTTGCTGCTATACCGGTTCTTTACCGATACCACGCTAGGCTTTATTTTTGCTGCAGTGGCCGGTATTATGGTGTATATCAGCCTTGATGAGCTGCTGCCTTCGGCGCAGGAGTATGGCGAGCACCATCTGGCCATCTATGGTTTGGTGGCGGGCATGGCCGTTATGGCTGTAAGCCTTTTGCTGCTGGCCTAGTCCAACTATCCTAAATACGCAGCACGCCGCCGTCTAAATTAGACGGCGGCGTGCTTTGTTATAAAATCACTGTTATGGCTTGTCGTGGCTGCCGGTGTCTTCGGGCAGAGGGGGCAACCCTTTTGGCAGATCAATCTCGGGCATGAGCTCCTCGGAGATAATGGCCAAAACCCGCTCGAGGCATTGAATCTCCTCGGGGGAGAGCCGCTGTCGCATCCGCTTGATAACCGTGTGGATATAGCCCGTGCTTAGATTGTAATAGCGAAAATACTTGTCGGTGACCAGAAGGTGATATTCCCGCCGATCCTGGTCCGATCGTTTTTTGCGCAGGTAACCCTTTTGAACAAGGCTGTTGACCTTATAGGCGGCGTTAGGCGCCGAGATTTGAACAAAGGTGGCAAACTCGTTGACCGTGGGCTTATTAAGCGCATGAATAATCTCGATACAAAAAGTTTCCACCGTGGTAAGATTGGCCTCCCGGTTTTCAAACTGAGAGAAGACCCTTGTATAAAAATGAATTTTGAATTTGGTGTAGACTTCGGCGAATAGACGCTCTAGCATGGGGGCGCTCCTTTCGCGGTGGTGAGGAAATAAGGCAGTGTGGGGCGAAAAAGCCCCCGCCGCGCTAAAGACAGTATAGCAAACTTAAGAGGTCTGTGCAATGCGCGCCGGCTATCCGATGGCAAAGGTCAGTTCGGCTTTGGCAGCCAGCTGCCCATCCACAGTTGCAATCGCCTGACCGATACCCATGGGCCCCCGCCGCCGCAGGATTTCACAGGAGAGGTGCAGCACATCCCCCGGCACCACCTTGCGCTTAAAGCGGGCCTGCTTAATACCGCCAAAAAAAGCAATTTTGCCCTTGTTCTCCTCCTCGAGCAGCAGAGCCACCGCCCCCACTTGGGCCAGAGCTTCGATGATAAGCACGCCCGGCATAACCTTCTGCTGGGGAAAATGCCCGACAAAATAGGGCTCGCCTGCCGAGACGCACTTAATGCCCTCAGCACGGATACCAGGCTCGCAGTGGGTGAGGCGATCGACCATTAAAAAGGGGTAGCGATGGGGTAAAATCTGCTGGATCTCGTCGGCTGAGAGTTGGAGGGCGCTCATGCCCGCCACCGCTTAAAGACCAGGCTGGCATTGTGGCCGCCAAAGCCCAAGGAATTACTCATGGCGTAGTTCAGGACCACCTTGCGCCCTACATTTGGCACCACATCGAGATCGCATTCCTCGTCGGGCACCTGATAGCCAATAGTAGGCGGTACAAATCCGCTTGCCAAGGCCAGCGCCGTAAAGATGCCCTCCACCGCGCCGGCTGCTCCCAACAGATGCCCGGTCATGGACTTGGTGGAGCTGACAAGCAAATTGCTCGCCGCATCGCCAAAGGCGGTTTTGATGGCGGCCGTCTCGCAGCGGTCGTTCATGGGGGTGGAGGTGCCGTGGGCGTTGATATAGCCCACCTCAGCAGGAGAAATCCCGGCATCTTTTATAGCCTCGGTCATGCAGCGCACGGCGCCTTCCCCCTCGGGGGCCGGGGCGGTAATGTGATAGGCATCGCAGGTGGCGCCATATCCCACCATCTCGCCGTAGATTTTAGCCCCTCTAAGAAGGGCGTGCTCAAGTTCCTCAAGGATGAGAACGCCGGCGCCCTCCCCCATCACAAAGCCGCTGCGCTCCTTATCAAAGGGGATGGAGGCCCGGCGGGGGTCGCTCGAAAAGCAGAGCGCCTTCATGGAGGTAAAGCCCCCCATGCCTAATGGGCTGATGCTGGCCTCGGTGCCGCCGCAGAGCATCACCTCGGCATAACCATCTCGAATCTGCCTGAAGGCGTCCCCCACAGCGTTGGCGCCGCTGGCACAGGCTGTTACAACACAGCTGCACACGCCCTTAAAGCCGTGGCGAATGGCGATATGCCCAGCTGAAATGTTAGCGATGCTGGCCGGGATAAAATAGGGGGACACTCGGTCGTAGCCCTGCTGCTGACCTCTGGTGTGCTCCTGCTCGATGGTGCTCAGTCCGCCGATGCCGGTGGACATGATAACTCCGCAGCGCCCGGCATCCATTTTAGCCATGTCAAGACCGCTTTGGAGCATGGCCTCGGCAGCGGCAGCCAGCGCAAACTGGGTGCATCGGTCGGCCTTGCGGGCCTCCTTCCTGTCCATATACTGCACGGGGTCAAAGCCCTTCACCTCGGCAGCAATGCGTACACGCTGGCCCGAGGCATCGTAGTGGGTGATAGGCCCTATACCACATACCCCAGCTTTGGCCGCCTGCCAGCTTTCTTCCACATTCAGTCCCAATGGGGTGATGGCACCCATTCCGGTGATTACAACCCGTCGCTTCACTGTTTTACCTCCCTCATATGGCCATGCCGCCGTCTACGCAGAGCACCTGCCCGGTTATATAGCTGGCATCCTCTCCGGCCAAAAAGGCCACCGCACCGGCCACATCCTCGGGGGTGCCGGTGCGCCCTAACGGAATGGCGCGCAGCATCTCCTGCCGGGCCGACTGGGGAAGACCGGCGGTCATGTCGGTTTCGATGAGTCCGGGGGCCACTGCATTGACCGTGACTCCTCGACCTGCCAGCTCCCTTGCAAGGGATTTGGTCATGCCGATAAGTCCTGCCTTGCTGGCGGCATAGTTTGTCTGACCGGCATTGCCCCGCACTCCCACCACGCTGCTCATGCTGATAATGCGCCCGTAGCGCTGCTTCATCATGAGTCGGGCGGCCAGCTTCATGCAGAGAAAGGCGCCCTTTAGGTTGGTGTCTATCACTTCATCAAATTGGTTTTCGCTCATGCGAATAATCAGAGCGTCCCGGGCGATGCCGGCGTTGTTTACCAAAATGTCCACTCGTCCAAAGGTCGAGATGGTCTTGTCAAAGAGGGCGGCGCACTGCTTGGGACGAGAGACATCGGCCTGAACGGCAATAGCCTGCACGCCCAGCGCCTGACAGATGGCTGCCGTTTCTTCGGCGGCTTGAGCGCTGCCGGCATAGCCTACAACAATATTGGCGCCCTGCTGGGTCAGCCGCAGGCAGACCGCCCGACCAATACCCCGGCTGCCGCCGGTTACAATGGCTGTTTTACCTTTAAGTTTCATAACCCGCTCCTTTCAGATAGGTAACGGCGGCTTTTAGGCTCTCGGTATCCTCCACGGTCAGGGTGCGCAAGGCGGGGGCTGTTTTTCTTACAAAGCCGCTGAGCACCTTGCCGGGGCCTATCTCGACCACCGTGTCTATCCCCTGCGCCTCAAGGTAGCGCACGCTGTCCTCAAAAAAGATGCTGCTGTGTACCTGCCGCACCAGCAGCTCGGGGATTTTTTCCTCCTGACCGGGGTGCAAAGGCAGGGCCGTGGCGTTAAAGACCACCGGCATAGTCAGTCGGCCTAGCGTCATCTCGGCCAGCCGCCCGGAAAGGGCCTCCCCGGCCGGTTCCATAAGGGAGGTGTGAAAGGGCCCGCTGACATTGAGGGGCAGGCAGCGCCGGGCACCGGCTGCAAGGGCCAGCTCCCCGGCCCGCTGTACGGCGGCGGCCTCCCCCCCGATAACAAGCTGACCGGGGCAGTTGTAGTTGCTTATTTCCACCACGCCAACGGCCGATGCCTCCCGGCAGACCGCTGCCAGAACCTCTCGCTCAAGGCCGAGCACCGCCGTCATGCCACAAGAAAGGCCCTGGGCCGCCCGCTCCATGGCCTCCCCACGAAAGGCGGTCAGACCGATAAGGCCGTCTTTATCCAGTACCCCAGCGGCATAGAGCGCCGAATATTCCCCAAGACTGAGACCGGCTGTTATTTGGGGCCGAATGCCCGCCTCGTAGAGCAGGTCGGTCACTCCGGCAGCAAAGGCAGCCATACAGGGCTGAGTATAGCGGGTTTGAGCCAATTGCTCGGCCGCCCCCTCAAAGCAGAGCGCTTTTAGGTCAAAGCCGGCGGCCGTACTGTCCAGCGCCGGCCTAAAGGTGGGATGGTCTTGGTAGAGACTCTGTCCCATGCCCACATACTGGCTACCTTGACCGGCGTATAAAAAGGCAAGCTTCATCTGCTGTTCCTCCATTCGGTGGTTAACCTATCAAGCAGCGACTGCACCGAGACCATCTGCTTCACCCGGCCCACATGGCTGCCGCAGAAGAAAAGCCCTTGCTCCCAGTTGCCCCGACAGGCTTCGATGAGCGCCCGGGTAATGCAGTAGGGAGTGGTGGCCGGGTTGCAGGGGTGCAGGCAGCGGGTGCAGCGCTCGACTAAAACCCGCTCGCCGCGCTCCATCCGCTCGATGAGGGGGGAGCGTAGCCCCCGCCCCGGCATTCCCACCGGGCTTTTGAGCAGCACCACATCCTCGGGGCGGGCGTCTAATATGCGCTGCTTGTAGCCGGGGGAGGCGTCGCACTCATAGGTGGCGATAAAGCGGGTGGCAATCTGTGCCCCCGCAGCGCCAAGGGCCGTATAACGGGCGATATCGGCGCCGGTGAATACCCCTCCCGCCGCAAAGACAGGGATATCCCGCCCATATTTGCGGCGAAATGGTTCCAGCTCAGCCAGCACCTCAGTAAGAAGCTGCGCCAGCTCCGGAATGGCCGGCCCCTCGAGCTCATCGGGCTTAAAGCCCAGATGCCCTCCGGCTTCGGGTCCTTCCACCACCACAAAGTCGGGGCAGATGCCGTGGTGCCTATCCCATAGCCTACATATTGTGCGGGCCGCCTTGCCGCTGGATACAATGGGAGCAATGGCCACACCGCTGCCCGCCATAAGAGCCGGCAGCTTGGTGGGCAGCCCCGCCCCGCAGATAATGGCGTCGGCTCCGGCCTTTACAGCTGTGCGCACCAAATCGGCGTACTGATAGGCGGCCACCATGACATTCACCGCCACAATGCCCTGTCCCCCGGAGATTTCCCGGGCCTTGTGCACCTCTTGACGCAGGGCCTCGAGGTTGACACGGGCCGCATCTCGCCAAAAGTCGGGATGGTTATATCCGGGGTTGGCGGCGCTGATAACCCCCATGCCGCCCCATCGGGCCACCTCCCCCGCCAGACCGCCTAGGGAGATGCCAATGCCCATGCCGCCCTGAATGATGGGCAGTTCAAGAGACTTTTGGCCTATTAAAACCATGGTGCTATCCCTCCTGTTTGAGCCGGTCTAAGGCCTCTTGGTAGCCGCTGTAAAGATCCTCAAAGATCTCTCTCAGCGGGCGGATCTCCCGCAGCTGTGCGGCCACCTGTCCGGCCATGAGGGAGCCGCTTTCGGTGTCTCCCTCCACGACGGCGCAGCGCAAAGAGCCCAGGGTGTAGGCCTCGAGCTCCATCATATCGGCGCCCTCCCGCTCTCGCCGTACATACTCACGGGTCATGCGGTTTTTTAGCAGCCGCACCGGCACACCGGCAATGCGCCCGGTTACGGTGGTGCTGTTGTCCTTGGCCGACAGGACAGCCTGCTTGTAGCGGGGGTGTATGGGACACTCTTCGCTCACCAGCAGGCAGGTGCCCAACTGGGCCCCTACGGCCCCCAGAACAAAGGCAGCCAGCAACTGGCGGCCATCGGCAATGCCACCAGCCGCAACCACCGGGAGCTTTACGGCGTCGGCCACCTGCGGCAACAGGGTCATGGTGGTCAGCTCACCGATATGGCCACCGCTCTCGGTGCCCTCGGCAATGACGCCATCCGCTCCGTAGCGCTCCATGCGGCGGGCCAGCGCCACGCCCGGCACCACGGGGAACACCTTGGCACCCGCCTGCTTCCACAGCTCGATATAGGGGCCGGGGTTGCCGGCGCCGGTGGTGATTACCGGTACCCGCTCCTCGGCCGCCACCTTGGCCATTTCATCGGCCTCGGGGTGCATCAGCATGATGTTGACGCCGAAGGGCCGCCGGGTGCGGGCTCTGCATTGGCGGATGTTCTCCCGCAGCGACAGGGCGTTCATGCCGCCCGCACCGATCAGTCCAAGCCCACCTGCGTTGGATACCTCCGCGGCAAATGTTCCGGTGGCGATATGGGCCATGCCCCCTTGGATAAAGGGAAATTCTATACCTAACATCTCATGAAGCTTCATTGCTTTTCCCCCTACCATTCCAGCCATGCACCGCCCCAGGTAAGGCCCCCGCCAAAGCCCACACAGAGCACACGGGAGCCGGCCGCGAGCAGACCTTTGGTGGCCATCTCGTCGAGTGCAATGGGAATGCTGGCCGCCGAGGTGTTGCCATAATACTGCACATTGAGGTAAAACTTCTCCTCGGGCGCCTTTAGCTTTTTTACCACATAGGCGATGATCCGCTGGTTGGCCTGATGGCAGACCACATAGTCCACCTCGTCGAGGCTGCGCCCGGCTTTATTTAAGGTTTCGTGAATGCAACGGGGCAGAATGTCGGTGGCGAAGCGGAAAACCTCGCTCCCCTGCATCTGGAGGGTACCCCCAACCGGACAACTGAGGGAGGTATCGTCCCCACGGGTGCCTAGGACGCTCACAAAGTTGTGGCTGTCCGACGCCTCGACCACTACCGCCCCCGCGCCGTCACCAAAGAGTACACAGGTGGCACGGTCGGCAAAGTCCAGCGTGCGGGACATAATCTCGCTGCCAACAACCAGCGCATAGGGTTTTGTGCCTTGAGCCAGCAGCCCCCGAGCCACCGTAAGGCCATAGACAAAGCCCGAGCAAGCGGCGTTTAAATCAAAGCAGGGGATGTCCTCGGGCAGTTCTAGGCCCCGCTGCAGCAGACAGGCCACCGAGGGGGTGGCATAATCGGGGGTTAGTGTCGCCACAATACAGGCCCCCACCTGCTCGGGGTTAATGCCCGCCCGCTCTAGTGCCTGCTGCGCTGCACGCTCGGCCATAGAGGCGTTGGTTTCATCGGTGGCAATATGTCGCTGCAGCACACCGGTACGGCTGGCTATCCATTCGTCGCTGGTGTCCACCTGCCGGCTCAGCTGAGCGTTGGTAACAATGTTTTTTGGTAGACACCGCCCTGTGCCCACCACACGAAGTCCCTTCATAGGCCCTCCTTTGGGGTAAATACCCCTAAGATTTCCATACTTTGTCGCTTGTCTGCGACTATTGGTATGCTCTTAGGCACTCTGACGCTGGATGTAGTCTAAGATGTCCGAGACTTTTTTGATGCCCATGAGCTGCTCATCGGGGATGGCGATGCCCAGCTCGTCCTCGAGGGCCATGTTGAGTTCAACCGAATCGAGGGAGTCGGCACCTAGGTCGTCGGTCAGGCTGGCGCCGGGCGTGACCGCAGTGGGGTCGCAGTCGAGGGTGTTGACGATAATATCGCGGATTTTTTCAAAGCTCATCATAATTCTCCTTTGTTAAGCAAATTTAGATCAAATTTTTTAATTAAAATATTTTAATTAAAAAATTTAAGATAATTGTACTGCATACCGGCAAAATGTCAAGGAAACTTTTTGTAACCATTGTGATTTTTCTATGGAAAAAATGTGTAAGGCATAAAGAAAACCCGCGCAAACATTGTGTTCGTGCGGGTTTATGATTTGTGAGTATAAGCTGGACTTTTTGATATATGTGGCATGAAGTTCAGGGCGAGGAAAAGCAAACCGCCGCCGCATTGGATGAATTATTCAATACTTTATTCACCGATGCAAAATAAAAGTGGGTTACAAAGTGGGTTACAAAGTAAAAACCGCACCGGGAAAATGGCTTTCCGATGCGGTTTCTTGCTGGTGGAGGCGAGGGGAGTTGAACCCCTGTCCGAAAACTCATTCACACTAGCTTCTCCGAGTGCAGCCCTTTTACAAAGTTTCCCCCACGCCAGCGCCAAAGGGCAGGCTCAGGCGCGCGGTATCCCCATATGCGACCGGGTTATGGAGAGCCTTGGCTCGGTCGTTCACCACTAATCGACGCCTCTTGCCGGGCCGTGGTCCTCCCGGTAGAGACGGCTGCTTAATTAAGCAGCGTAAGCTAAATTATCGTTAGCGTTTATCTTTAGGTTCCGGGTTTTTAAGAGGGCCCGGCCCTCTACTCGCTACCAATGCTTCAAAATCTCCGTCGAAACCAGTACGCCCCCATATATATGGGTTCTTAAGTTTAGACGATATCGTATTATCTCGGCTATTCCCCCCTTCTAAATTCTCAAAATGCTATTGCCGCTCTTTAAGTGCCCGCTCCATATCGCGCTTGGCGTCCCGACGGGCCGTGTCTTCCCGCTTGTCGTAGAGCTTTTTACCCCGGCACAGCCCCAGCTGCACTTTAACCCGAGAGCCCTTAAAGTAGATCGATAGCGGGATGAGCGTAAATCCCTGCTGCGCCACCAGACCCATAAGCCGGTTGATCTCCCGGCGATGCATCAGCAGTTTGCGGGGACGCAGCGGCTCGCGGTTGAAAATATTGCCCTGCTCATAAGGGCTGATATGCATACCCTTGACAAAAAGCTCGCTCCCTACCACATCGCACCAACTGTCCCGCAGGTTAACCCGTCCGGCCCGCAGACTTTTAACCTCGGTACCGAACAGCTCGATGCCCGCCTCGTAAGACTCCTCCACAAAATAGTCGTGGCGGGCCTTGCGATTATCGGCAATTTTTTTGATGCTTGCGCCAGCCATTAGGCCCACCTCCTTGAGTATGTGCAGAGTGGTGTTGTTGTAAACAGTTTAAGCTAAGCTGTGGGTTTGGTGCGCCCATAAGTCGCCCTTGGACCCGACCGCTTAGCATCTGTGCGCACAGCTATTATAGCATGATTAGCTTGCGTGAGAAAGTCATTCTATCAGATAGCTAAAAAATGTGCAAGCCCGGTGGAAGGCCCTTCCGCTCTATTTGAACACCCAAAGGCGGTTTATCATAAAGCCAAGTCCCACCGTGCAGCAGATCGCCGCCGCTTTGGCAATAAAAACCGGCAGCCCTAGAGTTCCCTCCACAAGATAGAGCACCCCCAGGCTGAAGACTAATAGACCGAGGTTGGCTGTGATAAAGCGGACGGCTGCCGAGCTGAAAACCCCTTCCCGACTGCCAAATGTCCAGCTGCGGTTGATAAGATAAGAGCTGAGCATACCACAGCCATAGCTCACCGCCTGAGCCAGATAGGTCCCTGTGCCGAGGGCCAGTAGCAAAGCAAACACCCCGGCATCCACTGCCGTATTTAGCAGTCCCGTGGCGGCAAATTTTATAAATTTTATTATGTCGGCTCGGCCGTTCACAGCTCGCTGCGCCCTTCCAGCGCCCTAAAGAGGGTGGTATCGTCGGCGAACTCAAGATTGCCCCCCACCGGAATGCCATAAGCAATGCGGGTTACCTTGACGCCCAAAGGCTTAATCAACCGGGCGAGATACATGGCGGTGGCCTCCCCTTCTACCGTGGGGTTGGTGGCCATAATAACCTCGGCCACCCGGTCGTCGGACAGTCGCGCCAGCAGCTCCTTAACATAGAGCTGATCGGGACCGATGCCGTCCATAGGCGAAATAAGGCCGTGGAGCACATGGTAAAGGCCCTTATACTCCCGGGTGCGCTCAAAAGCGATGACATCCCGAGGATCCTCCACCACGCAGATGATGCTGGGATCCCGGTCGTCGGCCTCGCAGATGGGGCACAGGTCGTTGTCGGTTAAGCTCTGGCAGGATGTGCAGCGCCGGATGGTGGTGCGGGCCTCTATGAGCGCATCGGCAAACTGCTGCGCCCGTTCGGGAGGTTGGGCCAGCATATAAAAGGCCAGCCGCTGGGCGCTTTTATGGCCGATACCCGGCAGGCGCTCAAACTGCTCTACCAGCTTGGTGAGCGGCAGTACATTGTAGGCCATTAAAAGACCCCCGGAATATTAAGGCCGCTCGAAAGCTGACCCATAGCACTGTCGTAGGCTTCCTGGGCCGCCCGCAGCGCTGAGTTGACTGCGGCGGTTACCATGTCCTCGAGCATTTCTACATCCTCGGGATCGACGATCTCGGGCTTTATCCGCAGCGACACAATCTCCTTCTTACCGGTGACGGTCACCTCCACCATGCCGCCGCCTGCGGAAGCCGTGTATTCACTTTCTTCCAGCTCGGCCTGCTTTTGGGCCATCTCGGCCTGCATCTTCTGGGCCTGCTTCAGCATATGCTGCATGTTGCCGGGGCCGCCTTTCATACCTTTGGGCAGTCTTGCTTTCATGGTTATTACCTCGCTGTTATATTATTTTATGATGATGCTCTCGTGGGGCTCTAACCCCTCGATAAATTCGCTAAGTGGGTCGGCGGACTTTTCCTCGGATTCCCGCCGGTAGGGGCCAATACCCATGTTCTGGCCGGTGGTGAGATAGATGGCCTTTTTAATATGGGCCCGGGTCTCCTTAGTGGTACGCATCATGTTGAGAAAGACCGGGTCCTTGCAGTCGATAAGCACCCGCCGCCCGGACAGATAGGCCTTGCTGCCCCGCAGCAGTCCTGCGTTCATGCGGTTGATGCTCTCCAGTCGCAGCAGAACCTGCGGCCATGCCTCGAAGGGCTGTAGCCCCTCGGGATTGGGCCCGGGATCCGGGGCTTTTTCCGCCTGCTCCGGGGTGGGCTTTTCCGGGGGCTGGGGCGGGGTCTGCGCCTCCCATGGGGGCGGGTCGGATACCGGTGCCTCGGGGGGCACAGGCGGGGGCACCGTCTGCTCGGAGGGCGGTGTGGGCGCTGGCTTGGCCGAAGTGGTCGGCGGCACAGGCGTCTCCCAAGGTGGCGCAGGGGCAGCGGGGTGCTGAGCGCCCGCTGTGGCCATAAGCTGCTCCAGCCGCGCCACACGCTCGGCAAGGTTACTGTCCTCGCTCACACCGTCGGGGGCGGGCGCGCAGATGCGCACCAACGCAGCTTCCAGCTCCATGCGCTTGGCCGTGGTGCGGGAGATAGCCGTCAGTGCGAGGCCCAGTTCGCTTAAACAGCGCAGGATATCCCTGAGCTTGCCTTCGGCGGCCTGCTGCCGATAGAGCGGCAACCGGTCGGGCATACAGCCGATTAGGGGCAGCGGGTTGTCCACCGTTTTAACCAGCATCAAGCTGCGCATATGGCCAATAAGCTGCTCGCAGAGCCGCATCGGCTCGAGGGAGCCTTGCGCCATGCGCCCGATAAGGCCAATGGCCTCGGCGACCTGTCGGCGCAGCAGATAGCCCGCCAGCTCGAACAGATGGTCGTCCCCCATAAGACCGACGGCATTGGCCACGGCGTCGGCATCCACCACCACGCCCCGAGCTCGGCAGACATCCAGCAGGGAGAGAGCGTCCCGCAGCGCACCGTCGGACAGGCGGGCAATCTGCATGGCCCCGTCCTCGGTGAGCTCGATGCCCTCGAGCTTGGCGATGTGTAAGAGCCGCTGGGCGATGATGCTACTGTCTATGCGCTTAAAGTCAAAGCGCTGGCAGCGGGAGATAATGGTGGGCAGCACCTTGTGTATCTCGGTGGTAGACAAAATAAAGATAACATGGGCCGGCGGCTCCTCCATAATTTTAAGCAGCGCATTAAAGGCGCTTGGGGAGAGCATGTGCACCTCGTCGATGATATAGACCCGGTAGCGAGCCATGGCCGGGGTAAAAAAGGCCTCCTCCCGTAGCTCCCTAATAAAGTCTACACCGTTGTTGGAGGCGGCGTCTATTTCGCTGACATCGGTAAGCGAGTCGTCCTCTACGCCCCGGCAGCAAGCACAAAGACCGCAGGGGTCGCCCTCTTTTGGGTCGAGGCAATTGACCGCTTTGGCAAGAATTTTGGCACAGCTGGTTTTGCCCGTGCCCCGCGAGCCGGTAAACAGATAGGCGTGGGCCACCCGGCCCGAGGCCACCTGTCTGCGCAGGGTATCCACAATGGCCTGCTGACCCACCACATCGCTAAAGGTGGCAGGTCGGTATTTGCGATAAAGCGCCAGCGACATATCCGCATCCCTCCCCTGTAAGAAATGGTCCTATAACAGAACAGGGCTGTCTGGCCGTAAGCTGACCAGGCAACCCTTTTATGCACTCTCAAGCGGACACACAGGTTTGCTGCGGCACATGGAGGCCTCCACTTAATGCTGCTCGGTTCCCCGCCTGACATGGTTCGCGAAGCTCCATCGCGCAGGACCCGAGTGCCCGCATGACAGCGCATATGTGTTCTGCGGTCGGACTTGTTGTGCCTTGTCCGGAGGGCCAACCCCGGCGGCACTTTAATATTATACACCAGAGCCCAAATAAACGCAACGCCAAATTGCGGCTTCCCGACTTAAGCGCGGGTGTCCTGTTCCGGCAGCTGTTCTGCGGCTAAAGCATCCCGCTTGGATGCCCGATTATCCATAAGGGCGTTTGTTTGGTCGGCAATCTCTTTAAAAATGGGACAGGCGTTGTCGGTGCCCGAATCACCGCCCTCGTTGAGTACCACCACCACATAGCGGGGCCTGTCCGCCGGAAAGAAGCCGGCAAACCATGCGTGTATAGTCTCCTCCCCTTCCTCATCGTAGATACCGGTCTGGGCCGAGGCCGTCTTGCCGCCTGCACCGCCCTGCTGCGGCATGGCTGCCCTGCCCGAACCGTGGTTGACCACGGCCACTAGCATATCCTTAACCCGTCCGGCCACCTCGGGAGAAACAAGGCGGCTGGTGGCATATACCGGCAGATATTCGCTCACGCTCTGGCCGTCATCGGTATAGCCCACCACCAACCGGGGAGATACGGTGCGCCCCCCCCCTGCCAAGGTGGCTACCATAGCGGCCACATGCAGCGGTGTGGCCGAAAAGTTGCCCTGTCCGAATGAGAAGTTGGCCGCCTGACCGGGTAGGCTGAGGCTTTGGGGGGTAGGAAGCACGCCAGGACGGCTCTGGTAGCCCTCGGCCAGCACCACCGGCGCCCCAAAACCTATTTGCTGTGCCTTAAAGACCAGGGTTTGGGGTCCGCATTTTTGGGCCAGATTGACAAAGTAAGGGTTGCAGGAGCGCTGGAGGGCCCCCCACATATCCAGCACGCCGTGGCCCGAGCGGTTGTGGCAATGAAAGCGCTGCCCCTCTATCTCCACATAGCCCTGACAGTCGTAGGTATAACCCGAGGGAATACCCTGCTCTAAGGCTGTGGCCACCACCAGCATCTTAAAGCTGGAGCCCACGGCATAGTCGTAAAGTGCCCGGTTGATGAGGGGGGCGGCGGGGCTGGTAAGGTAGTCGGCCACACGATTGGGGTTGTAGTTGGGGCGGCTCACCATGGCCTTGAGGTCGCCGGTCTGCACCTCCATCACCACCACGCAGCCCTTTTCTATGCTGCGGGCGGCATTTTCGGCAATGCGCTGAATGTCGGCATCCAGCGTGAGCACCACGCCGGCTCCCGAGCTATATCCTTGGTCGGAAAACTCGGGCGGATGCCCTTCCATGGGGCGTCGCAGCGCATCGGTAAAGCAGCGCAGCATCAGACGGCCCCCCTGTTCGGTGAGCTTGTCGTTGAGCGCCTGCTCAAGACCGGCCACGCCGCCGCTGCCCTCCTGCGTGTAGCCGATGAGGTGGGCGGCAATCTGGTCGTCGGCGTAACGCTGGGTGAGGGTGAAGTTCTCCACCCCCTTGGCGTAGACCGGCGCACTCGTACGCATCACAAATGGTGTCATACCCCGTAGCTGTTCGGCCAGGCGGGGCCGTTCGGCAAAGGGTGCGGCGGCCATAAGCGCGCCGGCCGCCTCCTGTGTGGGCATCACGGCCAGTGCATTGACCTTGGTGGTATCGGTAAGGCGCTGCATATTGATATCGTAAAAAATCCCCCGGCTGCGTCCCAGCTCAAGGGCATAGCTGCTCTGCATATCGGCGGCCGAGGAGAGCTCGGGTGCGGCGCCCAGATAATAAATCCGTGCCACCATCACCATGAGCGAGAGGGTCATCATAAAGTGGACAAACACCGTGCGGCGGCGCATGGGCATTCCTCCCACAAAGGTTATGCCCATAATATGCCCATTTGGCCCCCAAAATAAGCTTTGCGCCCTTGCAGGGGGACAAGATTGGTGCTATGATGAGGGCAAATACCGTTAGGGGGAGTTTCTATGCCAACCGTAAACATCAGCTTGTTTAGCGGCCGTGATGTGGACACCAAGCGCAAGCTGGTCGCCGCCGTAACCGATGCTGTGGTAGAGACCTGCGGCGTGCCGCCCGAGGCCGTCACGGTGATTCTTACCGACATGGAGCCCGAGAATTACGCCAAGGCCGGCGTCCTGCGCTACGACCAGCTCAAAAAGTAATCATCTACCCCTTATCCACCCGCAAAACAGCCCCGCCGGAAAACCGGCGGGGCTGTTTGATGCTGTTGCGGCCTAGTAGCGCCCGATATCCCGGCGGAAGTAGGCTCCCTCAAAGTCGATGGCCTCCACTGCGGCGTAGGCTTGTTCCAGTGCTGCCTGCGGCGTATCGGATAGGGCGGTCACCCCGAGCACCCGACCTCCCGAAGTGACCAAGCGACCCTGGGCATCCCGGGCGGTACCGGCCTGGTAGACCGTGACGCCCTCTAGGGCCTCGGCAGCGGCTATGCCGGTGATGGGCAGGCCCTTTTGGTAGCTGCCGGGGTAGCCGCCGCTGGCCATAATCACACAGGCTGTTGCGGCCTGCTTAAAGTGCATATCTACTTCGGACAGGCGGCCGTCGATAACCGCTTCCATAATCTCTATCAAGTCTCCCTCTAAGAGGGGCAGAACCGCTTGGGTCTCGGGGTCGCCAAAGCGGCAGTTATACTCGATAACCTTGGGGCCTTTGGGCGTGAGCATCAGGCCAAAGTAGAGGCAGCCCTTAAAGAGGCGACCCTCGGCCTCCATGGCCCGAACAGTGGGCAAAAAGATGGTCTCTTCGCAGATTTTGGCCACCTCGGGGGTGTAGTGGGGATTGGGGGCGATAACCCCCATTCCGCCGGTGTTGGGACCGGTGTTCCCCTCTCCTGCCCGCTTGTGATCCATGGAAGATACCATCGGGCGCAGAGTTTTGCCGTCGCAAAAGGCCAGCACGCTCACCTCGGGGCCGGTAAGAAATTCCTCCACCACCACCCGGCTGCCGCTGCCGCCAAAAATTTTGTCCTCCATCATGGCCTTGATGGCCTCGGCAGCGTCCTCTAAGCACTCGGCAATAACCACGCCCTTGCCCAGCGCAAGTCCGTCGGCCTTGATAACCACCGGAAAGCGGTTTTGGGCCCGGATATAGGCCATGGCATCGTCGGGCCGGTCAAACAGCGCATAATCGGCGGTGGGAATGGCGTATTTTTGCATAAGCGCCTTGGAAAAGGCCTTGCTGCCCTCGATGATGGCGGCGGCTTTGTTGGGTCCAAAAGCCCGGATGCCCGCCTCAGCCAGCGCGTCCACCATGCCCATAACCAGCGGATTGTCGGGGGCCACCACCACAAGGTCTACGGCCTTCTCGCTAGCCAAGGCCACCATCCCCGCTATGTCGGTGGCCGATACGGGCAGGCATTCGGCCAAGTCGGCCATGCCACCGTTGCCCGGACAGGCATACAGCCTGCCACACCGGGGACTCTCGGCCAGCTTTTTGATGATGGCGTGCTCTCGGCCGCCGCCGCCCACCACTAAGATATCCAGCTTGTTCATACTGCCCTCCTGCAAAAGATGGTTTGTGCCCAGTAGGGCAGTTAGTGCTTAAAATGGCGCATACCGGTGAACACCATGGCCATGCCAACCTCGTCGCAGAATTTGATGGAGTCGCTGTCACGCAGTGAACCACCGGGCTGTATGATGGCTGTGACGCCCGCCGCATGGGCCGCCCGCACACAGTCATCGAAGGGGAAGAAGGCATCCGAGCCCATAACAGCCCCCTGACTGCGCTCTCCGGCATATTTGATGGCCAGCTCCAGTGCCGTGATACGGTTGGTTTGGCCGGGGCCAATACCCACGCTTTGACCGTTCTTTACCAGCACGATGCCGTTACTTTTAACATGCTTAACCACCTGCATGGCCAAACGCAAATCTTGCATCTCCTCCTCGGTGGGGGCACGCTTGGTGACCACTTTTAGCTCGGGCTGGTGATAGAGCTCACGGTCGAGCTCCTGCACCAGCAGGCCGCCCGCCACCCGCTTAAGGTCGAGCGTTCCCTTGGGGTAGGGGTCGGCGCAACCGGGTAGTTCCAGCAGGCGCCAGTTCTTTTTGGCGGCCAAAATCTCCCGCGCCTCGGGTGTAAAGCCCGGAGCTATTACAATCTCAAGAAAGATTTTGGATAGCTCCCGGGCGGTATCGGCGTCCACCGGACGATTTAGGGCCACAATGCCCCCGAAAATGGAAACCGGGTCGGCGTCGTGTGCAGCCTTATAGGCGGCGAAAATATCCGCCCCAAGGCCCACACCGCAGGGATTGGCATGTTTGACCGCCACGGCGCAGGGCGTGTCGGGCCCTAACTCCTTAAGCAGGTCAAGCGCACCGGCGGCGTCACCGATGTTGTTGTAGGACAGCGCCTTGCCCTGAAGCTGCACCGCATGGGCCAGCGTGCCTGCGGGCGCATCCACCTCGGTGTAGAAGCCGGCCCGCTGGTGGGGGTTTTCGCCGTAGCGCATGGGTTGGCGCAGAGAGTAGGTAAGCGTGATGTCCTCGATAAAGGGGTCGCCATCACTCTGGCGGCGCAGATAGTCGGCGATGAGCGCATCGTAGGCGGCGGTGTGCTCAAACACCCGGCGGGCGAGCATCAGACGGGTCTCCCGAGTGATGCCGCCGGCTCTGAGCTCGTCGATGACGAGGGCATAGTCCTCGGGGCGGCAGACCACGGCCACATCCTTCCAGTTTTTAGCGGCCGCCCGAAGCATAGTGGGGCCGCCAATGTCGATGTTCTCCACAGCCTCCTCAAAAGATACCCCCGGCTTTTGAATCGTGGCCTTAAAGGGGTAGAGGTTGATGGCCACCATGTCGATGGGGGCGATGGCCAGCTCGGTTAGGGTGGCCATGTGCTGCGGGTTGTCCCGCATGGCTAAAATACCCGCATGAACGGCGGGATGCAAAGTTTTTACCCGCCCGTCCAGACACTCGGGAAAGCCGGTAATGTCCTGCACTGCGGTCACCGGCAGCCCAGCCTCCACAAGCAGCCGGGCGGTGCCCCCGGTGGACACCAGCTCGTATCCCTGCTCTATCAGAGCATGAGCCAGGTCTAAAATCCCCGTTTTGTCCGACACGCTAAGTAGCGCACGCTTTTTCATGGCAATTCCCCCTCGGTGTTGGTAAATTTATCACATAGCAGCGCCACGGCTTTGGGCAGGATGACCCATTCGGCCTCCTCCATCACCCGGCGCTGAAGCGTTTCGGGTGTATCGTCGGGGTGCACCTCCACGCCTTTTTGCAGGATGATGCGCCCACCATCCACCACCTCGGTCACATAGTGCACGGTGGCTCCGGTCAGTTTGACGCCATAGTCGAGAGCCGCCTGATGCACCCGCAATCCATAGTAGCCCGGCCCGCAAAAGGACGGAATGAGGGAGGGATGCACATTGATTATCCTGCCGGCAAAACGCTGTGTAAAGCTTTTGGGCAGCACAACCAGAAAGCCCGCCAGTACAATGAGGTCGGTTTTAGCCTCGGTGAGCAAAGCGGTCAGCGCCTCGGCGTAGTGCTCGCTGCTAGGGTAGTCGGCCGGGCGCAGTACCGCTGTTTGAATGCCCGCCGCCTCGGCCCGCTTGAGGGCATAGGCTCTCGCTTTGCTGGACACCACCAGCGCCAGCCTGCCACGGGGCAGCTCGCCCCGGGTCTTGGCATCGATTAGTGCCTGCAGGTTACTGCCGCCGCCGGACACCAGTACTGCAATGTTTAGCACAGCACCACGCCCTCGTCGCCCGAGATAACCTCGCCAATGACCGTGGCGGTCTCCCCTGCTGCGTTCAGAGCTGCCAACACAGTATCGCAGTGGCGCGCGTCCACAGCTATGCACATACCGATGCCCATATTAAAGGTGCTAAACATGGCCTGCTCGGAGATCTTACCGGTGTGGGCAATCAGCCCGAAGATGGGCGGCGTATCCACTTTGGACCGCTCGATGCGGGCAGTCATGCCGGGAGGCAGCATCCGGGGAAGGTTTTCGTAAAAACCGCCACCGGTAATATGGCATACGGCCTTAATCGGGGCGGCTTCCATAGCTGCCAATACCGGCTTAACATAAATTTTGGTGGGGGTAAGCAAGGCCTCGCCCAGCGTGCAGCCCAGCTCGTCCGAGTGGGTAGAAAGGCGCTCGATGGTAGGGCGCAGCACCTTGCGCACCAGCGAAAAGCCGTTGGAGTGCACCCCCGAGGAGGCAAGGCCAATAAGCACATCTCCGGCCGCCACACGGCTGCCGTCCACAATGCGGTCACGGTCTACAACACCCACCGCAAAGCCCGCCAGGTCGTACTCGTCCTCGGGATAAAACCCAGGCATTTCGGCCGTCTCGCCGCCGATAAGGGCCGCACCCGATTGCACACAGCCCTCAGCCACCCCCGCCACAATTTGAGCAACCTTTTCGGGGATGTTTTTGCCCACGGCGATATAGTCGAGAAAAAACAGCGGCTTGGCACCAGAGCAGACGATGTCGTTGACGCACATGGCCACACAGTCGATGCCTACGGTGTTGTGGCAATCCATTATAAAGGCCAGCTTGAGCTTGGTGCCCACACCATCGGTGCCCGAAACCAGCACCGGTTTGTTGATGCCGGTGAGGTCGAGCTCGAACAGGCCCCCAAAGCCACCCAGACCGGTAAGTACCCCCGGCGTGAGGGTGCGAGCCACATGCGTTTTCATAAGCTCTACGGCCCGGTAGCCAGCGGTGACATCCACGCCGGCTTCCTTATATCTGTCGTTATAGCTATTCGGTTGCATCATGGACTCCCCTATTCCTCTTTTTGTTGGGCGGATATGCCGGTTTCGAACCTGCTCTTGGGCAGTACTTGAGGGGTAGGCACCGGATATTGGCCGGTAAAGCATCCCACGCAGAAGGCTCTGCTGCGGGTGGGTGCTATTTTTTTCACCGCCTCAATACTAAGATAAGCCAGACTGTCCGCCCCGATGATGTTGTTAATCTCCTCAGTGGTGTAGCTGTTGGCGATGAGGCTCTCTCGGGAATCAACATCTACACCAAAATAGCAGGGATATCTAAAGGGCGGGGCTGCCACCCGCACATGCACCTCGGTGGCTCCAGCCTGACGAAGCAGATCCACAACCACTGAGATGGTGGTGCCCCGTACAATGGAATCGTCTATCAGCACCACCCGCTTGCCGCTCACGGTGGCGGCCAATGCATTAAGTTTGAGTCGCACTGAGGCCTCCCGCTGGTTTTGATCGGGCTGAATAAAGGTTCGCCCAATATAGCGGTTTTTGATAAAGCCCACCCCATAGGGAATGCCGCTCTCCTTAGAAAAGCCCAAAGCAGCATCCAGCCCCGAGTCGGGCGCACCAATGACTACATCGGCCTCCACCGGGGAGTCCTGCGCCAAAAAGCGGCCGGCGTTCTGGCGGGCAATGTGCACGCTGGCACCGTCCACCACCGAATCGGGCCGGGCGATATAGACAAACTCGAATGCGCACAGCCCCAGCTTTTGGGTGCCACAGTGGGTGGTGATGCTGCGAAGCCCATCGCCTGGGGAGGCTATAACCACCTCGCCGGGCTCTACATCCCGCAGATAGCGGGCACCCAAAGTGTCTAAAGCACAGCTTTCGGAGGCAAAGATAAAGCTGCCGTCGCTGAGCTGGCCGATACACAAAGGCCTAAATCCGCTGGGATCGCGGGCGGCTATCAGCTTGCGGGGGGACATAATCACCAATGAGTAGGCGCCCTCTAATTGGCCCATGGCCTCCACAACCGCCGCCTCGATGGAGGGGGTGCGCAGCCGAGCATGGGTGATGGCATAGGCGATAACCTCGCTGTCGGTACTGGTGTGAAAGACCGTGCCTTTGAGCTCCATGGCTTCCCGCAGCGCCCGGGCGTTGACAATGCTGCCGTTATGGCAGAGGGCCATGGGGCCTTTTACATGGCGAAGATAGAGGGGCTGAGAATCCTGCCGGGAAAGCTCGCCCTTGACAGCCGAGCGGGTATGGCCCACGGCCATGTCGCCGGTGCCCAGCTCGCCAAGGACTCGGGCATTAAACACATCGGGCACCAGACCCACATCGCTGTAGTGCTTAATCACACCATCGTTGTTAACGGCAATGCCGCAGCTCTCCTGTCCACGGTGTTGAAGGGCATAGAGAGCCTGATAGGTCATGTGGACAACATCGCTCTCTCTGTTGCAGCAGATGCCGAACACACCGCATTCTTCCTTTATTTTATCAAACACGCGTCAACCTGTCCTTTCGGAATGGGGTGGTAGCGGGCATTAGTTGGAGCTATCAAAAAGCGCCCGATCCTGAGCCAGAACATCGGCCTCCATGCGGAGTTTGAGTTCACTTAGCCGCTTTGCAAGGTCTGCGTCTGTTACCGCTAAGATTTGGGCAGCTAAAAGGGCTGCGTTTTTAGCGCCATCGATGGCTACAGTGGCCACCGGCACGCCGCTGGGCATTTGAACGGTGGACAGCAATGCGTCCATGCCGCCAAGATCTTGCGAGCGGATGGGCACACCCACCACCGGCAAAGTGGTATGGGCAGCCAGCACACCGGCAAGATGGGCCGCTTTGCCCGCCGCCGCAATAATGACGCCAAAACCCTGCTCTCGGGCACCGGAGGCAAAGTCGGCTGCCCTTTGGGGGCTGCGGTGGGCCGACATGACATGGGCCTCATAGGCGATGTTCAGCGCCTCTAACTGACCAATTGCCGCCTGCATGGTGGCAGCATCGCTGCCCGAGCCCATGATAACGGCCACCTTCTTTCTCTCTGCCATACGGACACATCCCTCCAAAAGTTCTATAAATAAGGCAGGCTGCGGCTTTTGCCGCAGCCGGATTGGCGCTATACGGCCCAGAGCGGGCTATATGTTCCTATTCTACACAAAAAGCCTCATAAACTCAAGAATCCCCGACCAAATCCGAAAACACTGTGAAATTAACCAAAAAGCCTGCGGCATTTTAGCCTTTTTACGCCAAAAACACTTGGCCGCCCGGCATGATACCGGGCGGCAGTAAATTAGGTTTTGGCTATTTCACTCAGAGCGGTAACAAGGCCGCCCATGGATTGGAGTTCGGATGGAATGATAATCTTGGTGGACTGCCCGTCGGCCACTTTGGCCAGAGCCTCGAAGCTGCGCAGTGTGAGCACCTGTGGACTGGGGGCGGCTTCGTTGAGCACACGGATGGCGTCGGCATTAGCCTGCTGCACCATCATAATGGCCTCCCGTTCACCCTCGGCCTCGATAATCCGGCGCTGACGGGTAGCTTCGGCCTCGAGGATGACGGCCTGCTTTTGGGCCTCTGCCCGCAGAATAGCCGCTTCCTTCTCGCCCTCGGCCACAAGAATTTGGCTGTGCTTTTCGCCCTCGGCTCGCAGAATGGCTTCTCGGCGTTCCCGCTCGGCCTTCATCTGCTTTTCCATGGCGTCCTGAATCTCGCGGGGCGGGATGATGTTCTTAAGCTCCACCCGGTTGACCTTGATGCCCCACTTGTCGGTGGCAAGGTCGAGAGTGACGGTGATTTGGGAGTTGATGGTGTCTCGAGAGGTAAGAGTGTGGTCGAGCTCCATATCGCCGATGATGTTGCGCAAGGTGGTGGCGGTCAGGTTCTCGATGGCCATGATGGGCCGCTCGATGCCGTAGGTGAACAGCTTGGGGTCGGTGACCTGATAGAACACCACCGTGTCGATTTGCATGGTCACATTGTCCTTGGTGATGACCGGTTGGGGCGGAAAGTCCAGCACCTGTTCTTTTAGCGATATTTTGCGGGCAATCACATCGATAAAAGGCATTTTAAAGTGCAGGCCGTTCTCCCAGGAATCCATGTATGAGCCCAGGCGTTCTACCACATAAACATAGGACTGGGGCACAATACGCACACTGGTCGAGGCCACCACCAACGCAATGATGGCTAGCAGCCCTAGGGTAATTAGGATAATCCATTCCACAGGCAAAACCTCCAATTTATTAATCCGGCATAGAACCGGGCAGGGCTATATGCGCTCCACCACCGCAGTAACCCCGGTAATGGCTCGTACCACCACCTGCTCTCCGGCGGGGATGGGCTGGCCGTCCTCGCTGCGGGCGGCCCAGTCGCTGTTGTTGATATTGACCCGGCCCACGCTGCGGGCGTTGTCGATGTCGATGGTCACCGTGCCAATCATGCCGATGAGGCTGGCCACATTGGTGCGCACGGTTTGTCGGCGCATAGCCCGGGTTGCCATGGGGCGCAGGAAGTAGAGCACCGCCGACGAAACCGCGATAAACACAAATATCTGCACCCAAATGGAAATGCGGGTATAGCTCACCAGCATGGCTGCAATAGCGCCCACGGCAAACCATATGGCCACGAGCTGGTCGGTGAGCGCCTCGGCCACGCCGAGGAACACCGCTGCCGCCAGCCATATGTAGGGCATGATACTGAGCAGATCGTTCAAGGGTACTTCACCTCCGCTTTACTGAGTAGCCGCTATGGCTTCTTTTTTGTTCTGCAAAATGCTTTGCAATTGATTGATGCGCCGGTGTTCGTAGTTTAGCAGTTCTCGGCCCAGGTCGGTCATGCGATAGGTCTTGCGGCGCTCGACCTCGCGCACAGCCTCGATCACACCGTCCTGCTCCATCTTATAGAGGATGGTGTAAACCGTCCCTGCACCCAAATGGACCCGGCCATCGGTTACTGCGGCGACGGCCTGCATGATGCCGTAGCCGTGGCGCTCCTGCTGAAGACTGGCGAGCACCAGCAGACTCGGCTCGGACATAGGGCTGTAATTTCTTATAACCGCATCGATGCCCTTTGGCATCTATGCCACCTCCTGTCTGTGTGGGACATGATATACCGCGTGGCGATATATCGTCGCTCTAAATATATCACAGCTCGATGCATCCGTCAATAACCTTTGCCTAGCTGCAAAACAAGAATCGCCGCGCTAAAATTAGCGCGGCGACCTTATGTGGCTATTAATACATGGGATTCATACCGGCGGCACCGGCGGCAGCCGCGGCGGGATCCTCGGGCTCATCGGTGACCAGGCACTCGGTGGTGAGCACCATGCTGGCTACCGAGGCGGCATTTTGCAGCGCACTGCGGGAAACCTTGGTGGGGTCTACAATGCCCATCTCTACCATGTCGCCATAGACCTCATCCTGAGCGTTGAAGCCGTAGCCGACCTTGCCCTCGCGGAAGATGGCGTCGACCACTACCGAGCCTTCGAGGCCGGCATTGCTAACGATCTGGCGGGTGGGCTCCTCCAGGGCGCGGCGGACAATAGCCACGCCGGTCTTGATGTCGCCCTCGGTCTCGGCCAGCAGCTTATCCACAGCGGGCACGGCGTTGACAAAGGCCACGCCGCCGCCGGCCACAATGCCCTCTTCCACGGCGGCCTTGGTGGCCGAAAGGGCGTCCTCGATGCGGAGCTTCTTCTCCTTCATCTCGACCTCGGTGGCGGCACCCACCTTGATAACGGCTACGCCGCCGGCCAGCTTGGCAAGGCGCTCCTGCAGCTTCTCTTTGTCGAACTCGCTGGTGGTGTTCTCAAGCTCGCTGCGAATCTGCTTGACCCGATCCTGAATGGCCTGGGGATCGCCCATGCCCTCGACGATAACCGTGTTCTCCTTCTGGCTCTTAACCTGACGGGCACGGCCGAGGTGTGCAACGGTGGCATCCTTGAGGGTGAGGCCCAGATCCTCGGTGATGACCTCGCCGCCGGTGAGGATGGCGATGTCGCGGAGCATCTCTTTGCGGCGGTCGCCAAAGCCGGGGGCCTTGACGCACAGGCAGGTGAAGGTGCCACGCAGCTTGTTGAGAAGAATGGTGGCCAGCGCCTCGCCATCTACATCCTCGGCGATGATAACCAGCTTGCGGCCGGCCTGCACAACCTGCTCGAGCAGGGGCAGAATGTCCTGGATGGACGAGATTTTCTTGTCGGTGATCAGGATATAGGCATCGTCGATGACGGCCTCCATCTTATCGGTGTCGGTAACCAGATAGGGGGAGATATAGCCGCGGTCGAACTGCATACCCTCTACGACTTCGCTGTAGGTCTCGGCGGTTTTGGATTCCTCAACGGTGATAACACCGTCGGCCGAAACTTTTTCCATGGCCTCGGCAATCAGCGCACCGATAACCGGATCGCCGGCCGAAACGGTGGCCACCCGGGCGATGTCCTCGGTGCCGGCCACAGCCTTGGAATTCTGCTTGATGGCCTCTACAGCCACATCCACGGCCCGCTGAATGCCCCGCTTAATGTCCATGGGGTTGGCGCCGGCGGCCACATTCTTCATGCCTTCGCGCACAATGGCCTGGGCCAGCAAAGTGGCGGTGGTGGTGCCGTCGCCGGCAGCGTCGTTGGTCTTGGTTGCAACCTCTTTGACCAGCTGGGCGCCCATATTCTCATAGGCGTCGGCCAGCTCGATCTCCTTGGCGATGGTGACGCCATCGTTAGTGATAAGAGGGGCACCAAACTTTTTATCGAGCACCACATTGCGGCCCTTGGGGCCCAGGGTGACTTTAACGGTATCGGCCAGCTGGTCGATGCCGGACTGAAGCGATTTGCGGGCGTCTTCGCCAAAAGAAATGAGTTTTGCCATAGATATCAGCTCCTCTGCGGTGTTTTAGTTATTCAACAATAGCCAGAATGTCGTTCTGCTTGAGGATGGTGTATTCCTCGCCGTCGAGCTTGACCTCGGTGCCAGCATACTTGCTGATGAGCACACGGTCGCCGGGCTTTACATACATGGTAATTTCCTTACCTTCCACAATGCCACCCGGCCCTACGGCCACAACTTCGGCCACCGAAGGCTTTTCCTTGGCAGTACCGGCCAAAATGATACCACCCTTGGTAGTCTCTTCGGCCTCGACCATTTTAATTACAACACGGTCGGCAAGTGGTTTTACCTTCATCAATGATTCCTCCACTCTGTTTATTTTAGTTTGTAAACTGTTTTTTAGCACTCCTCGGTTTTGAGTGCTAAGTCTATTTTAACCCCTTTTTATAAAAAATCAAGCGCCAAAGCAAAAAAAGTTAACTTAGGCGCTTGATTTAACAATTTTGTAACAGTTGGGGACAATAACCGCATAGAATGCCAGCTTATCCCTCCCATTGCCCACGACAGGCAATCAAAAAGAAGGCTTAGCCCAGATCTTTTACCAGCTCGGTGACCCCCAGTGACACGGGATCTATGAGCATAATGGGGATTCCTTTGCGCAGAGCCCGCTCAATGGTGTCCTCGGTGCCACCGCCGCTTTTTCCATCGTAAACGGCAAAAAGCAGGTCAGCCCTGTCCACCATATGGCCGTTGCGGCGGCCAAAGCAGCCCGGCACAAAGCTATCGCACACGGTTACCTGCCCGTCGCAACTGGCCAGAATGCGGGCGTGCTCTCTTTGGTCGGCAGGCTTCCATCCGCTCGACTGCTCAGGGCAGGGCAGCACCGCCCACAGCGTGAGAGCATGGCCCTTGTCGCGCAGGCGCAGCGCCCGGTCGGCTGCAATCAGGTCGATTCCACGGCTCATACCGCTAAAAAACCGGGTGTAACCCCGGTTGATCAGCTTTGCAATCTGGCGCTCTAACAGTTCGCCCAAAAGCTCGAGAGCCTCGGCGTCGCTGTAAGGCAGCTTCTCCGGCCGGGGGCCGGTAAAGGCCACGGTTTTTTCCACCTGTGCTCCCCCCTGCCGGTCAGTCGTCTCGGTCGTGCATCAGCTCGTCGTAACCCACCATCCAGTCGCTCTGGCCGTTGAGCTGAGCGCGGCGCACCATCTCGTCGTAAATATCGGCAATTTCGTTTTGATCAAAGGAAAGAAAGCTCATCTCGTAAAGGCAGTGGGCAATAATTTCGGGGTCGCTCATCCGCTCCACCGTATCGAGTGTAAGGCCAAAGCCCAGCCAGTCCTCCCAGGGCACCAGCTCCAGCGCATATTGCTCAAGGCGGCCGGCCTGCATACCAAATACATCGTAGAACTGCTCGCCATCTTCCTCGTCGGCACAGCACTCTACCCGAATTAAAATTCCGCTGGGATTGGCAGAGGGTTCCATCTCCATAAGCTGGTCGAACATCTCGGCATAGTCATAATAGGCCTCTTCCTGGTCGGGGTAACACTCTATGAGCGCATCCCAAACCTCGGCGAAATCGGCCGTTTCAAAAATATCCTTGAGCTTAAGCGACATAACAGCACCCCATTTCTCCCAATTAGGCTCTTTATCATTATAGCATAGCGATGTGCCGCTGTGCCAGACCCGCCTGCACAGAACGGCAGTTTGGGTAAAATTTCCTTTTGCTAAGAATAAACATCTTCTATACCGAAGCATGCCTGCGTAAATATGCAGGGGCCTATCCTATATGCTGTATGGCCATGGTGGCGGCCACCGCACCGTCGGCCGATGCGGTTACAATCTGCCGCAGATGCTTCTTACGGGTGTCCCCCGCCACAAAGATCCCGGGAGTTTTGGTAAGGCAGTCCTCTCCGGCCAAAATATAGCCGGCCTCGTCCAGCTCCACCAGCGGCAAAAAGCGCCGATTGTCGGGCACAGTGCCCACCGCCACAAAGATGCCGCTTACGGGTAGGGTTTGGATAGCCCCGGTTTTAACATTTTTTATGCTGAGACCCGTCACCGCATCCTCGCCAATCACGGCTTGGGGAATACAGTCGTAGTGGATCTCTACATTGGGCAGCGCCAGCACCCTGTCTACAAGAATTTGGGAACCCCTAAAGGTGTCTCTGCGGTGGATGAGATGAACCCGGCTGCTGAGTGCGGAAAGATAGATGGCGTCCTCTAAAGCGGTGTTGCCGCCGCCCACCACAGCCGTCTCCTGGCCCTTGAAGAAAGCCCCATCGCAGGTGGCACAGTAGGATACGCCCCTGCCCGAAAAGCGCTCCTCGCCCTCTACCTCCATCTTGCGGCGCTTGGCGCCGTTGGCGATGATGAGGGTTTTTCCCTCGTAGCGCTGACCGGCGTTGGACACCACAACCTTGGTGTCGCCCTTGTCCTCCACCGACTCGGCCCCCTCAAAGGTAAACTCGGCGCCCAGCTCGACAATCTGGTTATATAGATTCATAGAGAACTCTACGCCGTCGATTCGGCTGATGGAGGGAATGTTTTCCACCTCGGGGGTGTTGGCCACCTGGCCTCCGTAAATGAGCTCCTCAAGCAGCAGCACCCGGCGTCCAGCACGCAGAGCATAGAGGGCTGCGGTCATACCGGCCGGACCGGCTCCGATAATAATCACATCATAAACCATGATAGTCCCCTCCTTTTTGTCTTGCCTCATTTAACCACCCTGCTCCGATTTTGTCAAATGGTGGGTTGTGAACATTTGATATTTTGCTTAAATGTTGGTTGCCAAAAGGAAAACAGATAAGCACAATGGAGATTTTAATAGGCTCGACTGTACAAATTGGACCGGATGGGTTAGTCTAAGATAGCAAGGATGGCAAAGCGTTATACATTCTTCCGTCAAAAGAGCCGCACTGGTTCTTTTACGGGCCGATATCAATAAAGGGGAATCTAGATGGATCTTAACAAGCTGCGTGAGAACATTGATCAGATCGACAGCGAGCTCATAGACCTGCTTGCCAAGCGCTTTAAGGTCACCTCGGAAATCGCCCAATACAAGCGTTCGCACGGCCTGCCCATCTTCGTGCCCGAGCGGGAGCGCGAAATTCTCGACCGGCTGTCCAAGATCGACGAAGAGACGCTGCCCACCGGGGGGCTTAAGCTGCTTTACGCCATCATCCTCGATCTTAACAAACTTGACGAATATCTCTCCTGCCCCGAACCACTGGAGGTGCCCACCCATATGGGCGGGGCGTCGGTGCGGGCTATCCTCTCCAACGAACCCCGCACCCTTTGCCGCTACCTCTCGGCGCTGGCCGCCGCCGAGGTGACGGTGACCAAAATCAGCTCCACCGCCCTACCTGGTGGCAAGCTGGTGGTGGACATCGAGCTGTCCGGTCGGACCGACGACCCCCGGTTTATGGCCGCCCTTTCGGTGCTGGCCGACACCGCCGAGCAGTTTATGCTGCTTTAGGGGGTTGCACAGGCTCTTGCCCGCTTTTTAGAAGGCCTTGGCATTCGCATCGAACGCCACCCGATATCCACACGCAAAGGAGCGCCCACGGGCGCTCCTTTTTATATCTTTGGCAGCAGTCGCAGCAGAGCCCCTTCGGGGGATTGGGGAGCCACAGGTACAAAGTTCATGGCAATCAGCCACAGGCTAAGGGCAAGATAGCCCACCATGGCGGGGGTGGTGAAGAAATGAAAGGTCTTCATGACCCCACCCATGGGCCAGTTGCCCCGCCGCCAGCTAAACACGCCGGGATAAGCCCGCAGCAGGTATGCAAGCCCCGCCGCACCCCAGGCAATCAGCCCGGCGATGAATAAGCTGTAGGCTCGCTCGGGTAGGCCGCCGGTGATTTCATCGGCGACGGCAATAAAGGCAAAAATAAAGTTGTTAAAAAAGTGCAGGAATATCGCCGTTTTTATCGAGCCGCTGTAAAGGGTCAGCGTGGCCAGCAAGAGACCCATCCCAAAGCTGTTAGGGCCCTGCACCAGATTGCCGTGGGCCAGCGCAAACATCAAAGAGGATATGACAATGGCAAAGCCGTCCCCCAAGGGTCGCAAAGCCTGAAGCACGGCACCCCGAAACAATATCTCTTCAAACAAAGAGGGCAACAGCGCCACCGTTACAAAGTAGACCGCCCAGCCCATTGGGGTGTCCGGCGTGGGAATATCGCCCATCACAGGCTTCACCCCGGTATAGGCTGCCAGGGCGCTGTTGATGACGGTGGTGGCCATCGCCCCGCCGAGTGAAAAAACCATGCCACAGCCCACCGCCGCCAAAGAAAAATCCGGCTCTATGCGCTTTAGGGGCAGCGCCTGCCGGGTGCTAAGGCCGGTCATGGCGCATATGGCGGCGTAGCCCAGCAAAAAGCTCAGCACATAGCCGCCGGCATCTACGAGGCTGGCCTGCACAAAGCCCGAAGTCGGCAGGGAGGCCGTGTCTATGGCAAAGCCTAGGCTGCTGACAAATTGCAGCGCCAGCCCAAGGCCCACCGCACCACTTAGCATCCGTAGCAGCCGAACCGCCTGCCGGCGCTCGGTGGGCATAGAGGGCGGCAGATCCCCATGATTAAAAAAGCGCATAGCTCACCTCGATTTGGCGCACCCCGCTATTGAGATAGAGGCTGCACCTTCCATTCGTTAGAGGCCATTTTACCACAGATTGCCCAAAAGGTCACCTTGGTGAAAAATAACCGAACCCGAGGCAGTCAAGGGGGGCGGCGCAGGATGAGCAAAGCCACCTATATGGCAGATGCAGGTGCAAAAAGGCCACCTCGATATAAAGCGGCCTGCATACTAGCGGGAATTGGCGCAAGGCAAAAACACCCGCCCAAAGGGCGGGTGTGAGGATGTAAAAGGGGTCAGCCTAAATCGTAAAAGGCGTCGTGAATGGCGTGAACGGCCCGCTCGGCAGCCGACTTCTCGATGAGCACCGATATTTTGATTTCGCTGGTGGAGATCATCTGGATGTTGACATTGGCCCCGGCCAGTGCCTCGAACATACGGGAGGCAATGCCCGGATTGGTGGCCATGCCGGCCCCCACAATGGAGACCTTGGCGATGTTGTCGTCACAGTTTATGTCGCTAAAGCCCAACCGAGCCTGATTTTCTCGCAGCAGCTCGAGGGCGCTGTCCTTGTCGGCGGCGGATACGGTAAAGCTGATGTCCTTGGTGTCCCCCCGACCGATGGACTGGAGGATAATGTCCACATTGATGCTCTTGGAGGCCAGCAGTGAAAACACCTTAAAGGCGATACCCGGCACATCGGCCAGCTCCATAAGAGATATACGGGCTACATTCGTGTCCTTGGCAACGCCCCGGATAATCATTTTTTCCACATCGGTAACCTCCTTGATTATGGTTCCTGGTTTTTCCTCCAAGCTGGTGAGCACCTCGAGGTAGACATTGTAGCGCTTGGCCATCTCCACCGAACGGTTGTGCAGCACCTGTGCGCCAAGGCTGGCAAGTTCGAGCATTTCGTCGTAGCTTATTTCGCTTAGCTTAACGGCTGTGGGCACAATGCGGGGGTCGGCTGTGTATACGCCGTCTACATCGGTGTAGATTTGGCAGCGGTCAGCGTGGAGCACCGCCGCCAATGCGACTGCCGTAGTATCCGAACCACCCCGGCCAAGCGTGGTAATATCGTCAAAGCGATTGATGCCCTGAAAGCCCGCTACCACCACAATGGTGCGCTTGTTGAGCGCGTTCTCAACCCGGTCTTTGTTGATGCGCTTTATTTTGGCATTGGTGTGGCGAGAGTTGGTAAGAAAGCCAGCCTGCCAGCCGGTAAAAGACTTAACCGGATAGCCCAAAGCCTCGATGGTCATGGCCAGCAGCGCTGCGGACATCTGCTCCCCCGCCGAGAGCAGCATATCCATCTCCCGTTTGCTGGCTTTGGGATTTAACTCAGCGGCCTTGGCGATGAGCTCATCGGTGGTATGTCCCTGGGCCGAGACCACCGCCACCACATTGTGGCCCCGGTCGTAGGTGCGTGTGATAATACGCGCCACATTGCGCAGACGCTCGGCGTCCATCACCGAGGTGCCGCCGAACTTTTGAACTATTAGACTCACTATTTTTCCCCCTATGCGGTAGACTTGGCCTATATAAATCGATGGGATGACTTTATAAAATGAGGGCCTTGCGGCTTTAAACCACCCAAACCTGAGCGCCGGTGTTGTCGCCCTTTAGGTTCTCGAAGCGCCAGCGGCTAAACCGGGGATCCTGCGCCTGCTCCATTAGGCGGCGAACAAAGTCGGTGTCCTGCTCGGGTACAATGGCCATGATGGCCGAGCCCGCCCCGCTGATATAGCTGCAATAGGCGCCATTTTGCTCCATGAGGGCCATCATTTCGGCACCGCCGGGAATAAGCCCCAGGCGGTAGGGCTGGTGGAGCCGGTCGCCGGCGGCCACCCGCAGCAGATCGTAGCGGTGGCTTTGCATGGCTGCGCTCATCAGGGCAGCCCGAGATATGTTGTGAATGCAGTCGGCCCGGCTGTAACTGTCGGGCAGCGCCTCTCGGGCCTGTTCGGTGGGCAGCTTGAAGTCGGGAATGGCCACCACAAAGCGCAAATCATCGGGGATAGGTAACGCCACGGTGTGGACATGGCCTTCCTCGAACACCGCAGTGACAAATCCGCCCAAAAAGGCCGGGGCCACATTGTCGGGATGGCCTTCGATGGCGGTGGCAAAGTCAAGCAGCTCCAGGGTGCTCATGGGCTGCCCCAAAAGCTGATTGGCTCCCAGAAGGCCGCCCACAATGCAGGCCGAGCTGCTGCCTAATCCCCGAGACAGGGGGATGGGACTTTCCTGCTCGAGAAACACCCCTCTAAAGGGTCGCCCGCAGTGCTCGTAAAGCTGCTTGATGCTGCTCACCACAAGGTTGCATTCCCCTTCGGGGACAGGTGTGTCATCGAGTGTGCGCACCACAATGCCATCATACTCATCTATATGCAGGGTATTGTAAAGTGTCACCGCCAGCCCCAGGCTGTCAAAGCCCGAGCCCACATTGGCCGAGGTGGCCGGAATGCGTACTTTAACCATAGTTTCGCCCTCAATAGGGCAGCAGCCGGATGGCTGACTGCACTTGTATTTTCATAGTGTTGGAAAGCGCTACCACAGCCTGAAGCCGAGCGTCGGTATCCGGCCCGGTGATAAAAGCCAGCTCCTCGCCATTTTTACCTCCATGGATAAATTCCACATGGCCAAATACATTCTCCACCGCCCGGGGGCCGCCCCCATTCACCCGTACAAACAGTTGTATCTTCTCCTCCGAAGCCGGGATAAGATAGTCCGGCGGCGATGCCTGCCAGTGGTGGGTGGTAAGGGTGTCCGTGGCCCGGGCTGCGTCAATAAGGTCGGCGATGATGGCGCTGCCGGTGGGCAGCTTGCCGGCTCCGCGGCCGTAGAACATGACATCGCCGATATCGGCCCCACGCACAAGAATGGCGTTGTAAACATCGTCCACATTGGCAAGGGGACTTTCCTTTTTAATCAGGGCGGGCGAAACGGCGGCCAACACCCTGTCTCCCTGACGCTTAACCCGGCCTATGAGCTTAATGGCATAGCCCCCGGCTTCCGCAAGGGCCACATCGGCGGATGTGATGGCACGGATACCCTCGGTGTGCACAGCTTCGGCGTCTATGTGCCGGCCAAAAGCCACCCCGCCCAAAATGCTGATTTTGCGGCGGGCGTCCGCACCATCTATGTCGGCCGACGGGTCCTGCTCGGCGTAGCCTAAGTCCTGAGCCATTTTCAGGGCGGTATCGAGGCTCATGCCGTCACGGAACATACGGGTAAGGATGTAGTTGCTGGTGCCGTTGAGAATGCCCGCAATCTCATCGATCTGATTGAAGCCAATGCACTGATAAAGGGGATGGATAACCGGAATGCCGCCCCCCACGCTGGCCTCGAACAGATAGTTTACATGCCGCTTGCGGGCAATGGCCAACAGCTCGGTGCCCTTTTGGGCCACCAGTTCCTTATTGGAGGTAATCACCGACTTGCCCGCCTCCAATAGGCGTCGGGTATAGTCGTAGGCGGGATCGATGCCGCCCATACATTCCACCACATAGCCGACCTGTTGGTCCTCTAGGATGTCCTCGAAGCGGTGGGTGAGCTTTGAAGACAGCTCGCCTTCGAGTTCTCGGCGGTCGAGGATGTATTTAAGTTCCATGGGGCGGCCGATTCTGGCTTCGATTTGGGTCCTCTGCTTATAAAAAAGCTCGGACACACCCGAGCCAACTACGCCATGACCCATAATTGCAAAATAGTCCACAGTTTAGCACCCTTTTCTTTGATGATTTATCTAGACTGAATACGGTGGGCCTCCTCAACGCCGTTGATGCCCCGAATGATTCCCAGCACCTCGAGGTCGGTGACCCGGCCCAGCGCTACCGTGAGGGAGACCGGCGCCAAACCCGCCACAGGAAGGTTCTGGTTGATGGTGAGGATGTTGCCCTCCTGGGCCGACACGGCGGCCAGCACCGCCGAGAGCACGCCCGGCACATCTCTGAGCACCAGATGAAAGCTCACCACACTGTCGGAAGCCTGCCTGTCGTAGACATAAACGCTGTCCTTGTACTTATAAAGCGCACTGCGCGAGAGGCCGGCCTTTCGGGCCGCAGCAGCCAGACCGATGACCTCGCCGCTTTCGATGAGATGCTTTGCATAGACAACCTGTGTAAAAACCTGTGGCAACGCCTGGGTTTCCACTACAAGATAGCGTGGGGGGTTCCACATATAATCCACTCCAAGAATACAGTTGTTTATGAGATGCGTACACTATATCACAATGCAGCCCATCTCCAAAACGCTGATTTTCGAAGTTATACTGCTATTCCGCCGTTTTTCTCCATCGGACGCCTGATTTTGCGACTTTGTTCATAAGGTCCAAGAAATTTTGTGGAGTATTGGCTATTTTCTATAATCCCCTTTTCAGGCCATTTAAGGGAACATGAGGCTTTGGGGCAACGGGTTTTATTAAGCATTGCGCCGAACTGTTTTAATATATCACCCTCGTGGCATCATACTATGGTGCAGGGAGGGGATTTGATGGAGCGCCAAAGGCAAGCTGGTCGGCTGATAACCATAGCCTATTTCGGCGTGATGATAGGCCTGTGTTATTTGGGCTATCGCTTTGTAATACCTGCGCTGTTTCCCTTTTTGGCGGCCATTTTTATTGCCCGGAGCCTGCAGAAGCCCCTGGGCTTTTGTAAACGGCATATGCGCCTGCGGGGACGAGCAGCAGCCGCAGTAGCGGTGTCGGGCTTTTATGCGGCGGTGGCCTCCCTGCTCTATGTAATTGTCTCGATCATCATGCGGCGCGGAATGGCGCTGGCCGTGCAGCTGCCCGACCTCTATGCCGCCACCATCCGGCCCGGTCTGTCGGGTATGCGTCATACATTGGAGGGGCGGCTAATCCAAATATCTCCCGACCTGGCCGGCGACCTGTCGGCTCTGTTTGACTATGCCATCGCTGCCCTCGGCGATTTGACCATGCGGCTGTCAGCCTCGGCGGCAGGCTGGCTGGGAGGATTTATTGGCCACATACCCGAACTGCTGTTGGGGGCGGTGTTCACCATCATCCTCACCTATCTCATCACACCCGACTACCTGCATATTGTGGGCTTTATCATGCGGCAGGTGCCCCGGGAGCTGCGCTCGGCCGTAATCGATCTGAAAAACTTTTTGCTCTCCACCCTTTGGGCTCTTACCCGAGCCTATGCCTTAATTATGCTCATAACCTTTTTGATGCTCACGGTGGGGCTGATGCTGCTTGGGGTGCCGGGAGCTGTAAAACTCGCTTTGCTCATCGCCGCAATGGACATTCTTCCCATTTTGGGCAGCGGCATGATTTTTGTGCCATGGGCCGGCTATTGTATGCTCACCGACCGTCCGGCGCTGGGCGTTGGCTTGCTGCTGATTTTTGCGCTGATAGAAACGGTGCGAAACTTTATTGAGCCCCATATCATCGGCGATCAAATTGGGCTGCATCCGGTGGCCACCATTGTGAGCTCTTTTATCGGGCTGCGTCTGTTAGGCTTTGGCGGAATTATTCTGGCGCCCATTTTGGCACTAACGGCAAAATATCTGCACGAAAAGGGTATTTTGCGGCTTTATAAATGATGGTCAAAGCATATTTATGGTAAATTGTGTAAATTTGCTCATTTTGGTTCATGCTTTAAGGGACAACCTACACAGGAGGGCCCTTTGTATGATGACCACCAAAAAAATTGCCGCAGCCTGCGGGCTATCTCTCTTGCTCATCATTCTTTGGAGTGGATATACCGCCTTTGCCGGAAGCTGCGAACAGGTGCGCCAAAGCACGCTGCGGCTGCACATTGTGGCACACTCGGACAGCGAGGAGGATCAGGCGCTCAAGCTGGCTCTGCGGGACGCCGTGCTAAACCAATATGCCCCCCGTCTGGCCGAACTGCGCCCCGAACAGGCTGCCGATACGGCGCAGGAGCTCTGCGCCGATATTGAGCAGGCAGCCCAAAGCTTTGTGCGGGAGCAGGGCTGCGAGACCCAGGTGACGGCGGCGCTGGTGGATATGTACTTTGACACCAGCCACTACGACGGCTACACCCTTCCCGCCGGTCGCTATAAGGCTTTGCGCCTGAGCATTGGTAAAGCCGCCGGACAAAACTGGTGGTGCGTGATGTATCCGCCCCTGTGCATTCCGGCCGCTAGCGAGGGACAAGCTCTGGCCCTTACGCAGCGCATTGAGGCACTCAGCCAGCCGGTGGTCTACAAGCCGGCCTTTGCGGTGGTGGAAGCGGTAGAGAAGATAAACGAGCTGCTCAGGGAAACGAGCTAAACGGACTAAAAGGCAAAAAATCCACCCTTTGGGGTGGATTTTAGCATCTATCAGACTATTTATCCACAACCACCGGGCCGCCCTGTACCGATCGGGCGGCGGCTACATAGCTTAACGGCCCTATGGTCACCGGAGCATTGGCCGCCAGGGCCTCGGCGCAGTGGTTTGCCACATCGGCATCCAAAAAGAGGCCAAACACCGCCGAACCCGAGCCGGTCATGGCAGCCCCCGCCGCCCCCAATCCAAGCAGTGTATGCTTTTGCTCGGCAATGGGCAGGTCGGTCAGGCAGTATTCCAGCCGGTTGGCCAGATGCTTGGCTACCCGCCCGGGCCGCCCCTCCTCAAGGGCCTTAACAAGCCCGTCGGGCAGAAAGACGCCGGGGGGTTCCCGCTGGTCAAATCGGTTGTAAACCTCGAAAGTGGCGCAGCCGTGCGTACCCTTTACAATGACAAAGTGGGCCCCTTCCAAGGGAGGCAGCGGGGTAAGTCGGTCGCCAATGCCCTCGGCCTGCATGGTGCCGCCAAGCAGCAAAAAGGGCACATCGGCCCCCACCCGAGCAGCCAGCTCCAAAAGGGCATCCTCGCTTAAAGGCTGATGGTACAGGGTGCTCAGCGCCACAAGGGTGCCTGCCGCATCGGCACTGGCCGAGCCGAGGCCAGCCTCGTGGGGGACGGTCTTTTTAAGCTCGATGTCCCAACCGGGCTGGATATTGGCGGCCTTGGCAAATAGGTCTGCCGCCTTGTAGGCCGTGTTGCGGCTATCGGTAGGAACGCCGGGGGTATCGCAATGGATGCGGATGCCCGGCGGCCCCTGCGCCACCGTGACCTGATTATAAAGCGAAATGGTTTGCATAATGCTGTGGATGTTGTGATAGCCGTCCGGCCGCCGCTCAGTCACATCCAGATAGAGGTTGAGTTTGCAGGGGGCCATCACCGAAACTCTATTGCCGCTCATGAATAAACTCCTCAATGAGCTCAAGCGCTCGGGTGAGATGCTCTATGGCATAGGAGTAAGAGATGCGTACATAGCCCTCGCCACTTTCGCCAAAGGCGTCTCCCGGTACCACCGCCACCTTTTTAGCGTAGAGAAGCTCCTGACAGAACTGCTCGCTGGTGTAGCCGGTGGAGCGAATGTCGGGGAACACATAGAAAGCCCCCCGTGGCTCAAAGCAGCTAAGGCCCATTTTATTCAGGCGGTCCACCATAATGCGGCGGCGCATATCGTATTCGCTGCGCATATCGGCTATGGCATCGTCGCAGCGGCGCAGCGCCTCAATAGCCGCAAATTGGCTGGTGGTAGGGGCGCACATGATGGCGTATTGGTGCAGCTTGAGCATCTGTTCGATGACGGGGGCCGGGCCGCAGGCATAGCCTAAGCGCCAGCCGGTCATGGCATAGGATTTGGAAAAGCCCCCCACCAATATGGTGCGCTCCCACATATCGGGCAGCTCGGCGATGGAGACATGGCGCTCGTTGCCATAGGTGAGCTCGCCATAAATCTCATCTGATAGGATCATAACATCGGTGTCCCTGAGCACCTGAGCGATGGCCTCTAAGTCCTCTCTTAGCATCACGGCGCCGGTAGGATTGGCCGGAAAGGGCAGTATGAGCAGCTTGGATTTAGGGCTTAGAGCCGCTTTAAGCTGCTGGGCGGTTAGACGAAACTCGTCCTCGGCCCGGGTGGCGATGGGCACAATTTTGGCGCCACTCACCTGGGCGATGGGCTTGTAGCTTACAAAGCTCGGCTCCACCACCATCACCTCGTCGCCGGGGTTTACAAGGCATCGGATGCACATATCAATGGCCTCGCTGCCGCCCACCGTGACAAACAGCTCGTTTTGGGGATGGTAGCTTAGGTTAAAGCGGCGGTGGAGATACTTTGAGATCTCCTGCTTGAGCAGCGGCATACCGGCGTTGGCCGTGTACCATGTGCGCCCTCTGTTGAGCGACTCGATGGCCGCCTGACGCACCACATAAGGGGTTTTAAAATCGGGCTCGCCCACCCCGAGAGAGATAACCCCATCCATCTCGTTGGCGATGTTGAAAAACCGCCGGATGCCCGAGGGCTTGAGCTCGACGACTTTGTGCGAGAGCAGTTTTTGATAGTCGATCATAAATGTGTAACCTCCCGCTCGTCTTGCGGGCGATGCACCATAAGACCCCGCTCTTTATACTTGCGCAGTACAAAACTGGTGGCCGTAGACTGCACCGACTCGAGCGGCGCAAGTCGGGCGGCCACAAACAGCGCCACTTCCTTAAAGCTCTTACCCGAGATGGTTAGAGCAAGGTCATAGCTGCCGCTCATGAGGTAGACGGTCTCGACTTCGTCGAAGCCGGCCAGCGTTTCGGCAAGTTCTTCAAAGCCCATGTTCATTTTGGGCACGGCTTTGATTTCGATGCGGGCGGTTACCACATCCCGTCCGGCTAACTCCCAGTTGATAAGGGTTTTGTAGCCTAAAATAACCCCCGACTTTTCGTAGGCTTCTATCTGCGCCGCCACGGCGGCCTCGGTGCACCCCAATGCTACGGCAAGATCGGCCGTGCTCATCCGTGCGTCGGACTCCAACAGTTTTAATAGGTTATCCACGATAAAAGCCTCCCTAAGAATATTTGGTTTATTATAGCGATTTGGTTGCCGCTATACAAGTGTTTATTAAAGCAGCCGCATGCTGCCAGCCGTATAGTCGTAGCCGCAGGGTTGCCGGACGGGTAGAGCCAGGGAGTAGAGGTCGGTGGCGGTTGACTCGAGGGAGGCGAAGCGGGCCGCCTCGCCGCCGAGCTTATAGAGATAAGCCAGCTGGTCGCTCACCGGAAGCCGGGCGCTGTCCCGCATACGGGCCAGTACCTGCCTGCCCCGTTCGTTAAAGCCCAGCACCCGTATATAAGGGGGCGCCCGCCTGCCCATAGGGGCTGTAAGTCCCAGATAGCCCGCCATAAGGATGCGGCGGATACGGGCGGCCGTAATCCGCTTGGTTTTAATTTGATCGTAAAGCTCCTCTAAGCTGGTGCTGCGGCGAATGGCCGTGTAAATGCGGTTTTCTATGCCCTCGGAAATATCGGGCAGGGCGGCGATGGCCTGGGGGGACATGCGCCGCAGTGCGCTAAGCATGGCCACCTCGATGGCCCCCTCGTCGAAGGGGGCCAGCCCCTCGGCCTTAGCCTGCTGGAAAATCCCGGCCATCTCGGGGGTGATGTAGGTTTCGGCGGCGCCCATATCCCCCTGGCGCAGCAGGCCCCTTATGTAGGAGGCCGAGGCGATGCCGGCGCCGGGGAACAGCGCGTCGTGCCCCACACCCGTGCGGGGCACCGCAAAGGGCATGATATTGCTGCCCGCAGCGGTGAGCGCCCGCACATACTCCACCCCCAGCGTGTCGTTGGGCTGGGAGAGCATGTCGCCGATCTCGTCGCCGTAGAGCTTTGCCACGGCCATTTGGCGGGCTTTGGCAAAGCTCGCCCCCGTGGCCATATACTCCCGCAGCAGCAGGGCCGTATCCTCGGCCATCACGGCCTCGGCGGCGGCCCTGATCAGCGTGATATAGCCGCTTTCGCTGCCAAAGGCCAGCATATCCACGCAGCCCATGGCCTCGGCCGTCTGCACGGCGCCGTTTGCGAAGGTCTGGGCCGGGGCCATGGCGTAGGGAAGCGGCAGCTCCACCACCAAATCAACCCCGCCGAGCAGGGCGGCCTTCGCCCGCAGGCGCTTTTCGAGCAGGGCTCCGCTCCCCCGCTGGGAGAAGTTCCCGCTCATGACAGCAACGATATGGCTGGCCCCCGCCTCCCGCACCTTGGCGGCGTGGTAGGCGTGCCCGTTGTGGAAGGGATTGTATTCGGCGACGACGGCTGCAATAACCATGCTTTCACACATCCTAAACCTTAAAAAAAAGGCGCAAATTTCTTGCACTTTTGTCGTTAATCATATAATATAAGGGAGGCATAGAGAAAGTCAAATTATATTGGAGGCTTGATTTCATTTGAAGATCCTAGTTGTAAACGCAGGCAGCTCCTCGATGAAGTATCAGCTCATCGATATGGAGACCGAGACGGTTATCGCCAAGGGCCTGTGTGAGCGCATTGGCATCAGCGGCAACATCAGCCATAAGACCGCCGACGGACGCGCCCTGAGTTACGATACGCCCTTCCCCGACCACGCCGCTGCCTTTCGCGAAATGATCAAGGTGCTCACCGAGGGCGAGGGCAAGGTCATCAATTCCATGGACGAAATTGCGGCCGTGGGCCACCGCGGTGTTCACGGCGGCGAAAAGTTTGCAAGCTCCCTGCTCATCACCGACGAAATACTCGATACCGTCGACGAGCTGTCCAGCCTCGCGCCGCTGCACAACCCTCCCGGGCTTGTGGCCATGAAGGCGAGCCAGCAGGTGTTCGGCAAAGATAAGCCCATGGTTGCGGTGTTCGATACCGCCTTCCACCAGACCATGCCCGAGAAGGCCTATATCTACCCCATCCCCTACGAATATTACGAGGAGTACCGTTTCCGCCGCTACGGCTTCCACGGCACCAGCCATCGCTTTGTGAGCGCCCGTCTGGCCGAGATTAAGGGCAGAAACGACCTTAAAATCGTCACCTGCCATCTGGGCAACGGTTCCTCCATCGCGGCGGTGGACGCCGGCAGGTCGGTGGACACCTCCATGGGCCTCACCCCCCTCGAGGGCATCATCATGGGCACCCGCAGCGGCACCATCGACCCCTCGCTGCTCCGGGCCATGGCCCAGCAGAAGGAGCTCTCGCTCGACGAGGTCACCACGGTGCTCAACAAGCAGTCGGGCCTGCTTGGCGTATCGGGCGTGTCCAACGACCAGCGCGACCTCCACGCCGCCGCGGCTGGGGGCAACAAGCGGGCCGAGCTGGCCATCGATATCCAGTGCTACCAGATTAAGAAATATATCGGTTCCTACGCCGCCGCCATGGGCGGGCTGGACGCGGTGATTTTCACCGGCGGCATCGGCGAGAACGACGAGGTGGTCCGCCGCAAGGTCTGCGAGGACATGCAGTTTTTCGGCATCGACTTCGACGCTGCGAAAAACGACGCCGGCAGCCGCAAGGAATCCCGCATCACAGCCGACGGCTCCAGGGTGGAAGTCTGGGTCATCCCCACCAACGAGGAGCTGCTCATCGCCCGCGACACCCGGGATATCGTCTCCAAATTAAAATAAAAGACATGGCCGTTAGCGGCGATGCAAAAAATCGCCGATCCTAAAGGAGTCGGCGATTTTTTACAGCATATTTCCCCCCTCCTTCTGTGTTAATATGGGTCGCCCGCGCCTGTTAGGTATCAATAAACCCTTTGTATTCTCTCCTTTCCTATACGGTGGCTTGGACGCCACTTGATATAGATGGTCTGTCAAAGAACCTGACTATGCATGAATAGGAGGAAAAATGAATGCAAAACACATCCAGTCCCCGCAGAATGCCCAAGCGCATGATAGCGATGGCGGCGGCGCTCGTCCTGCTGCTGACCACGCTCACCGCCGGCGCCTTTGCCGCCGAGGCCCCTTACGAGGACACGCTCAACATCGGGGTGGTCAACTTCCACTCGGTTTGGGGAGAGCGTGAAACCAACGTGGCCGAGATGGAGAAGATCGTAGCCGAGGCCGCCGCCAAGGGGGTAGAGATGCTGCTCTTCCCCGAGATGTGCACCACCGGCTATCGCGACAACCGGGTAAAACCCGATGATGTGAGCATGCTGGTCACCCAGTCCCAAGTTATTCCAGGCCCCACCTCGGACAAATTTGCCGAACTTGCGAAAACCCACGGCATGTACATCATCTACGGCGACACCGAGAGCATCGCCACCGACCCCACGCACGCCCATAACACGGCGGTCATTGTCGGGCCGGAGGGCTACATCGGCAAGTACCGCAAAATCCACCCTGTGGAGGGCGAATGGTGCATCGCCGACGCCCAGCCCGCCATGTTCATGACCAAGTGGGGCCCGATCGGGGTCAGTATCTGCTACGACAGCTACGCCACCCCCGAGCTGGCCCGCTACTACACCGCCGTGGGCTGCCGCCTCATCCTCAACCCCACGGCCAGTTCCCGGGGTTATGTGGCCACCGCCCCCGACGACTCGGCCAACTGGGAGTGGTACTACCGCGCCCGTCTCGAGGCGCTGGTGGACCGTGAGGCCGTCTTTGTGGCCAGCGCCAACCTGGTGGGCGAAGACGGAATGAAGAACGCCGAGGGCAAGTCGCCCGGCATGTTCCCCGGCGGCAGCGTGGTCATGGGCCCCACCACCGAGGGCAAGGGCACCTTTGTGGAATACTTCGCCGGCAGCACCAATGACAAGGTCCACGGCTGGTCCTCGGCCACCATCGACCTCTCCAAGGCCACCCGCACGCTCTTTACCACCGAGAACTGGCAGCCGGAACTTTATGCCGCCTGGTATAAAAAGCTTGCCGAGACCTATAAGCCGGTCACCGAGCGCCCTGTGCCTCAGGAGAGCGATATCGTGTTCGGCGTGGTGAACTTCGAGGCCAAGTGGGGCGATAAGGAGGCCAACATCGCCGCCATGAAGGACTATATAGCCAAGGCCGCCGAGAAGGGCGTGGAAATGCTGGTCTTCCCCGAGATGGCGCTCACCGGCTACACCTACATAGCGCCCGCCGCCGGTGAAAAGGCCATGCAGCAGGCGCTGGCCGAGACGGTGCCCGGCCCCGCTACCGACGCGCTGGCCCCGCTGGCCAAGGCCCACAATATGTACATCATCTTCGGCCTGCCTGAGCTAAAGGACGACAAGGTCTACAACTCGGCCGCCATCCTCATGCCGGACGGCACCGTGGAATCCTATCAGAAAATCCACCCGGTGGCCGACGAGAACCAGTGGGCCGTCCGGGGCGACACCCCCTATATGTTCGACACCCCCTGGGGCCCCGTGGGGCTCAGCATCTGCTACGACACTTACGCTATCCCCGAGCTCACCCGCTACTACGCGGCCCAGGGCGCCCGCATCGTGCTCAACCCCACTGCCACTTCCCGGGGCTCCACCGAGGGCAAGTGGGAGTGGTACTACCGCAACCGCATTGAATCCACCGCCGACCGCGAACAGATTGTGCTGGTAAGCGCCAACCTGGCCGGCACCGACGGCACCGAGGCGAAATCGGTGGTGTTCCCCGGCGGCAGCTGCGTGGTGGGTACCAACATCTACTACCCCGAGTACCACGGCACCGAAATCAGCCCCGAGCCCGGCCTCATTGTAAGCAACCCGGTGCATGTGGGCGAGCCCTTGGGCGACCCCCCTGTGCGCAAGGTGGGCTTTGCCATCATCGGCTTTAACCCGGCGGCCTTCGCGGCCATGTACGACAACCTGGCAAACGGCGTTGACCCGGTCTTCCTCAAGGCCGAGCCCAGCGCCGAACCCGAAGCGCCCGTGAGCGGCGAGCCCGAGCCTGAGCCGGCCGAAAAGGACAACACCATGGTCTATGTGGGCGTCGCCGTCATCGCGGTGGTGCTGCTGGCGGTGCTGGCCCGCAGGAGAAGGCAGCCCGTTCCCGTCGCCGCACCGGTGGTGCACGCCGGCGCCGAAGCGGCCGCCCCAATCCCCGAGGTGATGGCGCAGCCCGAGGCGGAGGCCGAAGCCGAAGTGGAATCCAAAATGGAAGAAATACCCGAAGCCGACGAGCCGGTTGAAGAATAAGCCTTTTTGCTTTAAAAAACCTGCCTTGCGCACGCAAGGCAGGTTTTTTGCGAGCGCAAAGCACACTATAAGACAAGGGTGGATGGCCACGGCCACCCACCCTATCTTTCTATGGCGTCCCCGCTTTAAGGGATACGCCCTTTCCTCAGTCGTGCACCGGGATGTCGTCCCTGTCGCGGAACAGCAGGGTCAGGCTCCAAATGCCGCCCAGCGCCACCAGCGTATACACTACGCGGCTTGCGATGGCCGCCGAGCTGCCGAAGGCCCAGGCCACGGCGTCAATGCCGAAAAGGCCCACCAGCCCCCAGTTCAGGGCGCCGATAATCACCAGCAAAAGCGCTGTTCTATCG
>DBQC01000017.1 GCA_002305075.1 Ruminococcaceae bacterium UBA1404
ATGGGCTCGCCCCAGTAGCGCTGGCGGGAGAACACCCAGTCGCGCAGTTTATAGTTGACCTTTTTGCAGGCTTTGCCCTGGGCTTCGAGAAGGCTTACAATTTTCTCCTTAGCTTCCTCCACCGACAGGCCGTTGAGGATGTCCGAATTGACCATGACGCCGGTTTCGCAATCGGTGTGGGCGCAGACGGTTACATCGCCGCCGCTGACCACCTCCACAATGGGCAGGCCGAATTTGGTGGCAAAGTCCCAGTCCCGCTGGTCGTGGCCGGGCACGGCCATAATCACGCCGGTGCCGTAGCTCATAAGCACATAATCGGAGGTATAGATGGGAATTTTAGCGCCGTTGACGGGATTGATGCCCCATACCCCCTCGATGGGCACACCGGTTTTGTCCTTTTGCATCTCGGCCCGCTCAAAGTCGTTCTTGCGGGCGGCCTCGGCACGGTAGGCCGCAATGTCGGCCATGTTGGTGATGAGGGGCTCCCAGCTGTCGATGAGCGGATGCTCGGGGGAGATAACCATGTAGGTGGCGCCGTAGAGCGTGTCCGGCCGGGTGGTGAACACCGTGAGATTGTCGCCGGCGGTAGTCTCGAACAGCACCTCGGCCCCCTCGGAGCGGCCAATCCAGTTCTGCTGGGAGAGGCGCACCCGCTCGGGGTAGTCTACCTCGTCGAGGTCGTCGAGCAGCCGCTGGGCATACTGGGTGATGCCCAAAGTCCACTGGTTCTTTACCTTTTGAACAACTTCGCCGTGGCAGCGCTCACAACCGCCGTCCACAACCTCTTCGTTGGCCAGCACCACTTTACAGCTGGTGCACCAGTTGACCGAGGCCTCCTTTTTATAGGCCAGTCCCCTCTTAAACATTTGAAGGAAAATCCACTGGGTCCACTTATAGTAGCCTGGGTCGGTGGTATCCACCGCCCTGTCCCAGTCAAAGGAGAGCCCTAAGCTGCGCAGCTGGCTCTCAAAGCGGGCCACATTGTCCCGGGTGACCACCTCGGGGTGAATGTGGTGCAAGATGGCGTAGTTTTCGGTGGGCAGGCCAAAGGCGTCCCAACCCATGGGGTAGAGCACATTGTAGCCTTGCAGTCGGCGCTTGCGCGCCACGGTGTCCAGCGCCGTGTAAGACCGGGGGTGCCCCACATGGAGCCCTGCACCCGAGGGGTAGGGAAACTCTACCAGCGCATAGTATTTGGGGCGAGTGTAGTTGTTATGGGCGGCAAAACACTTTTTCTCGTCCCAAATGGTCTGCCACTTTTTTTCTATGGTTTTAAAGTCGTACTTTTTCATATCTATGTCCTCCTATAAGCCCACAAAGTATGTGCCAAACCGGTTACAGTCCGATATCCAGCTCAACTGCGTCGGCCCATAGTCGCTCCAGCCCATAAAACTCACGGGTATCCTTTAAAAAGATGTGCACCACCACATCGTTGTAGTCCAGCAGTATCCAAGCCGCCGAGCGGTAGCCCTCCCTGCGGCGGGGCTCCTCCCCCACAGCCGAAAGCTTTTTGTCCACCTCGTCGCATAGGGTTTTAACCTGGGGCACCGATGTGCCCGAGGCGATGACGAAGTAATCCCCAATGCTGGTGAGCTTGCCGATGTCAAGCACTTTGATATCCTGGGCCTTTTTTTCATCGAGGCATTTGGCGATGAGTATGGCCTTTTCCTTTGCCGTCATAAGACGCCTCCTGTGGGTTATTTGGCCGCCCGGATGGGGGCCAGCTTTTATCTGAAAGGCCGACGGCCCTCTAAGCGGGGCCGAACGACCGGGTGCGCAAAATTAATAGTCAGGCCACTTAGGCGGCTCGAACAGGTCCTCGATAAGGATAGGGTCGAGCTCGGCCTCAGGCGGCGGGGCCTCGGGGGCGGGTAGGGCCACCGAGCCGGGGGGAACATCAAAGTGCTGCTCGAGCAGCTTGGCAAGGCCGGGGTTATGCGCCACAAACACCGCATACTCCCCCTGCATGGCAAAGCGGCCTAAGGGTGCTGTTAGCGGGGTGATGTCGGCCTCGGTAAGGGAGGTGACCACCGGCAGCAGCGAAAGGGCGGTGGAGAGGGGCAGGTCGGTGTGTAGCCGGGGATAATACTTGGCCGCAAGGGGCAGCAGCGTGGCCATGTCCTTATCTTTGGCCGTATTAAGCGCCGCAGACAAAAACATAAGCTGGGCCCTCATACGGCCCAGATCGCCATCCATGTAGCCCACGCGAGCCCGCACCAGCCACTCGGCCTGTTGGCCGTTCAGTCGCTGTGGGCCGGCGGGCAGGGTTTTGCCCGGTGCAAAGGTGACGGCTTCGGGCAGATCGACCTCCACGCCGCCGAGGTCGTCCACTCCCTGCCGCAGGGTTTGGAGGTCGATAAGCAGGTAGTAGTCAGCAACAAGACCCATCTGGCGGCTCAGCACCTGCCGCAGGGCGGCCACTCCCCGCTCTAAGCTGCCCTTATAGGCATAAACCGCATTGAGCTTGCCGGTGACGCCCCCCGCCTCTCCCACATAGAGATCGCGGGGCAGCTGGAGCAGTACGGCCTTGTGAGCGAGGTTATCAAGACGGGCCAGCATGATGACATCGGTGAGCTGGGCTTCGGTGTCCAGCCCGAGGATAAGCAGTGTAAAACCCTCGCCGGTGTACGAGGGAATCGGCGCCTGCTCGCCGCCGGGGGCGGTAAGAGCCGAGGCCCGAGGCTCTGCGGGAGCCTGATGCTCGGCACGGCGCCGGTGGGCATAAACCGACAGCGTAAGACTGACTGCAAAGAGCAGCGCCGTGGGCAGCAGCCATTTTTGGGGGTTGAAGCCGGGCATATAGACCAACTCTCAGGCTAAATAATAGGCAAAGGCCTGCCTGGTTTGTTCGCACACCTCTTTAAGGCTGCCCCTAAAATAGCTCAGGGCGTAAACCATGCCCTCTTGCAGGGATCTGTCGGAAAGTGCCCGTAGCACCTCCACATCGGGGTAGTGGCGATCTTGGGAGGTGAGGTCGGCAAGATAGAGAACCATCTCGATATCGGTCATGGCGGCCCGGGCAGTGGTGTGGAACCTGACCGCGTTTAGTATAGGCCTGCTGCGGATATTTAATGCGTCAGGCAACATGGCAGCCGCCGTATAGCCATGCCATATCTGCGGCTGGGAGAGAAAGGTTTTGTCGCACATTGTAGCAGAATTTTCAATAATTTGCAACTGGCGCTGGTAAGGCATCTCTTTACAGAGGTCGTGGAGTAGCCCTGCCACCCGGCAGAGATTTTGTCTGACACCATGGCGAGCCGCCAGTTCCACGGCCCGATCGGCCACATTCAGCGAGTGCTCAAAGCGCCGGGGCGAGAGCATCTGCCGGGCAAGCGCCTCATAGGCTGCGTAATCCCAAGGGTAGGCATCAGCATCCTGCCCGTAGAGACCGTTTTGGGCAATGTAATCGGCCACTTCATCGGGTAGCGCCTCGGTTTGGCCCGCCCGCACCTGCGTAGAGGAGGCGGTATAAGCCCGCTCGGCACAGACCTGCACCTGCCATCCGGCCTTGGTCAAGTGCTCCCCGTGAGCCATAAGTTGCGAGAGCTCCCCCGGCTCTCGGGGCATGGTGAGCACGGTGACCAGCTGCCGGATTTCCTCGGCCCGGTGCCAGCTTTCCAGCGTATAGAACATATCGCTGCCCATGATGAGGTAGAGTGCATCCTCCGGGTGGAGCGTGCGCAGGGCAAGCAGGGTGTCCAGCGTGTAGCTCTTGCCCGTTCGCTGCATCTCAATCCGGCTGATTTGGGCCAGTTCGCAGTCGGCAAAGGCCAGCTCCAGCATGGCGATGCGGTGGGCGTTGTCGGGCATATCATCCGCCTGTTTGTGCGGGGGGGTGCCGGTGGGAACAATCAGCAGCTTATCGAGCGCCGCGCTCCGGGCGCAGCACTGCGCAAGGCGCACATGACCCCGGTGCACCGGGTTAAAAGTCCCCCCCAATATACCGATTTTCATGGCTGGCCGGCCCTCCTTTTGGGATGATGCTTAGAGTACGATGACCGGTTTTTTGGGGTTGGCGCGATAGAGCACAAACCGGGTTCCAATCACCTGCACCACGGCGGCACCGGTGGCCTCGGCCAGTGTGTTGGCGGCCTCCTTGGCGGTTAGCATAGAATTGCCCAGCACCCGCAGCTTGATAAGCTCCCGGGCGGTGAGCGCCTCCTCCACAAGGCGAACTACATCGGCATCAATCTCTCCCTTGCCGATTTGGCCGATGGTGTCGATGCTGTTGGCCATGGCCCGCAGTGCGGCCCGCTGTTTGCTTGTAAGCTCCATAGTTTTCTCCTTAAAAGGGCTGTGTTGCCCCGATTATTTCTGCAGTATCCGGGGTAAAGCGGCCACAAAGGCCCTGAGCGCCTTTCCCCGATGGCTAATTTTGTCCTTTTCATCGGCCGAGAGCTCAGCAAAACTCCGACCCTCTACATAGAAGATGGGATCGTAACCAAAGCCACCGCTGCCGGCATCCCGGTGGCCAATAACCCCTTCACAAGCCTCCTCAAAGGAGTGACAGCACCCGTGGGCATCAATAAAGGCCAAAGCGGCCACAAATCGGGCGGTGCGCTGGGGGTCGGGGCAGTTTTGCATTTCGGTCAGAATTCCGGCCCGCTTCTGGTCGTAGTCGGTCTCCTCGCCGAGATAGCGAGCCGAATAGACTCCCGGCCTGCCGCCTAAAAAGTCGATGCAAAGCCCCGAGTCGTCGGCGATGGCGGGCAGTCCGATGGCGGCGTGGACAGCTCGGGCTTTAAGCTCGGCGTTCTCGCTAAAGCTCTCACCCTCCTCGGCAATATCGCCCTTAAAGCCGGCTTCGGCCATAGAGAGCACGCTAAGGCCAAAGGGCTCTAAAATACGGCGGAACTCTATAAGCTTGCCCGGGTTGTGGCTGGCAACAACAATGGTCTGCACGGCAGTGCGCCCCTTTCGGTTTTGGATTAAAACAGCGCCTCGGCAAAGGCGGCAGGGTCGAAGGGCAGCAGATCGTCCATATGTTCGCCCACACCCACATAGCGCACGGGAATGCCCACCTCGTTCATAATGGCCAGCACCACGCCACCCTTGGCCGTGCCGTCCAGTTTGGTGAGCACAAGGCCGGTGATGCCGGCGGCCGCCCCAAACTCCCGGGCCTGATTGACGGCGTTTTGACCGGTGGTGGCGTCCACCACGAGGTAGACCTCGGGGGTAGAGCCGGGCAGCTCCCGGTCGATAACCCGGCGGATTTTGGCAAGCTCGTCCATAAGATTCTTCTTATTGTGGAGTCGGCCGGCCGTGTCACAGATGACCACATCGGTTCCCCGGGCCTTGGCGGCCGAAATGGCGTCGTGCACCACGGCGGCGGGGTCGGACCCTTGGGCGTGGCTCACAAGCTCGGCGCCCGAGCGCTGAGCCCATATCTCCAACTGCTCCACCGCCGCCGCACGGAAGGTGTCGGCCGCAGCCAGCAGTACCGACTTATCCTGAGTGCGGTACATATGGGAAAGCTTGCCGATGGTGGTGGTTTTGCCTACGCCATTTACGCCAATAACCAGCAAAATGTGGGGCTTTTGTGTTGCTTGGGGGGCGGGCGGGGCGGTCAGCATCTCGCCCACCAGCTCGCGCAGCAGCAGACGCAGCGTCTCGATGTCCGCAGCGCCCCGTTCCCGAGCCCGGCGACGAAGCTGTTCCACCAACTTGAGCGCCGTGTTCATGCCCACATCCGAAAGAATGAGCTCCTCCTCAAGCTGGTCGTAGAGTGCGTCATCTATTTTAGAAAACACGCCGCCGAACACGCCGAGCTTTTTTACACTTTGGCCTAACTTATCAAACAAAGACATGCTTTGCCCTCCTTTAGACTTGAACCGTTTGGGGCTTTAGGGCGGTGAGCTCCTGTGCCTCGCTGAGACTTAGGCGCAGCAGCTTGGAGACGCCCTCCTCCTGCATGGCAACACCGTAGAGCACATCGGCCTCCTCCATGGTGCCCCGGCGGTGGGTGATGAGGATAAACTGGGTATCGTGGGTGAATTTGCGCAGATAAGCCGCAAACTTATTGACATTCACCTCATCGAGGGCGGCCTCAATCTCGTCGAACAGGCAGAAGGGTGCAGGGTTGACTTTGAGAATGGCCAGAAATATAGCTATGGCCACAAAAGCCTGTTCGCCGCCGGACAGAGCCGACAGGTTTTTGATAAGCTTGCCCGGTGGCTGCACCTCTATTTCGATGCCGCTCTCTAAAATGTCGCTGGGGTCGGTGAGGGCGAGTCGGGCTTTGCCGCCGTCGAACAGATCCACAAAGATGCGGGAGAAGTGTTCGCCGATTTGGGCGAACTTCTCCGAGAACAGCTCGCGCATATCCCGGCTTAAGTCACCAATCAGGCGGGTGAGCTCCCGGCGGGACTTTTCCACATCGGCCATTTGGGCGCTTAAAAAGCTGTGGCGCTCGCTGAGGGCCCGATAGGCCTCGATGGCCCCTAGGTTGACATGGCCCAGCGCTCGGATGCGGCTGCGCAAATCTGCAAGCCGGCGGTTGTCGGCGCTGCGATTTTCCACCGGTTGGGCCAGAGCCTCGGCGTCGGTCAGGGTCATCTCGTAGCTCTCCCAGAGCTTGGCTATAATCTGGGTTTTCTGGTCGGCCAGGGCATCTCGGCGCTCCTGACTGTGGCTTAGGCGGCGGATAAGGCCCTCTTTGTCGCTAAGCAGGCTGCGCTCTTTTTCCCGCAGCTCGGTGGCCTTGCTCTCGCAGGCGCTCTGGCGCTCAAACAGTTCGGTAATCCGGGACTGGGCCTCGGCCGAAGCGGCCCGGACATCCGTTTGGGCGGCTGTGAGCTCTGTGCGGGTATGGTCTAAGCGGCGGTTTTCCTCCTCGAGGGAGGCGATGCGCCGGGAAAGCTCCTCCTGACGGCTCTCGCCGGAGGACAGCGCCTGCTCGATGCGTGCAATGGCCTCCTCGGCCGTTTCGACCTGACTGCGGGCGATGGCCAGAGCGGCACTCTGGCTGCTGATGCGTCCCGAGGTGGCCATATGGCGGGCGTTTAGCGCATCGCGCAGATTGGACAGCGTCTCGATTTGCTGCTGCACCGCCTCGAGCTGGGCATCGCTCTTGGCCACGAGCTGACTGTCGGTGGCGCTGACGCTTTTGAGCTGGTCCACCCGGTCGGCCTGCTCCTGCTGCTCCTTTTGCGCGGCGGCAAGGGACTGCTGGGCCATGCCAAGACTGCGGCGGTATTGCTCAAGCTCGGCCTCGGCCCGGATGAGGTCGCCGGATAGGCTACGGATGTCGGCATCGATGTCGGTGAGGGCGGTGTCTAATTCCGCAAGCTCCCTGCGGCTCTCGTCGAGTGCACCCTGCGAGGCTTTAAGCTGCTCGGTGAGGGCATCGGCCTCAGCTAGGAGGGTCTCTATCTCCCCTGCTCGGCTAAAAATGCCTGTGCTGCGGGCTAGGTAGCCGCCGGTGTAGGAGCCGCCGGCGTTGATAACCTGACCGTCTAAGGTGACCACCCGCTGGCGGTATCCGCTCTTTTTGGCCATGGCCTGCGCGCTGTCCAGATTTTCGGCCACCACAACCCGGCCCAACAGCTGGGCCACAATACCGGCGTAGGCACTGTCGCATTCCACAAGCTGGCTGGCCACTCCTACAAAGCCGGGCATACGGGCAAAGTCGGCAGCGTCCATCACCCGGCCCTTAACTGAGGTCAGCGGCAAGAAGGTGGCACGGCCCACCTTGGCTCCGGTGAGCATACCGATGGCCCGCTTGGCCACCGTCTCGTCCTCCACCACTAAGTTGCCGGTGGCGGCACCGAGGGCCACCTCTAGAGCAATGGCGTAGCGATCGGGCACGGTGATAAGGGATGAAATAGGCCCGTGTACCCCCGACAGCAGTCCCCGCTGCTGCTGGGTCATGATGTATTTTACCCCCGGGGCAAAGCCCTCGAGGTTTTTTTGCATATCGGTGAGCAGCCCGGCCCGCTGGCGCTTTTGGGCGGCTTCGCCCTCGATGCGGCGGTGTTCGGCTTCAAGCTTCTCCCGCCGTGCAAGGCGGCCCTGACGCTTGAGCAGATAGCCTTTTTTGGCGTTCTCAAGGCCGGAAAGTTCCTCTCTATCCTCGGCGATTTCCTTCTCGAGGGCAGCCATATCGCGGGATAGCTGGGACAGGGCTGCCTCTCGCTCCCGGATGATCTGGCCCAAGGTTTCGATGCGGTGGGTGGACTCGTCGATGATGGCTGTGGTGGCCGAGGCCGCCCGCCGCTTGGTCTCGATAATTTCAAACAGTCCCGAGCGGCGCAGGCGCAAAGCGTCCAGCTCGGCGGCGTTTTGTTGCTGTTCTTTAAGTAGCGCATCCAGCTCGGCCTCGATCTCGGTGAGGGCGGCGGCAATCGCATCCCGCTCGGCCTCCCGATCGCTCAAAAGAGCCCGAGCCTCAGCCAGCTCGGCCTCGGCCTCGGCGCGGCCCTCTCGTCCAAGACGCAGCGCCGCCTCGGCCTCTGCAATGGATCGCTCGTTGTGGCGCCGGTCATTCTCGAGCACGGCGCATTGAGCCTCGAGGGCGGACAGGCGCTCGGCGGCTTCGGCCATGCGGGTGCGGTTCTGCTCAATTTCCAACTGCACGGCTCTAAGCTCGGCGGCGTTTTGCTCCTCGGACTGCCCTAAAGCCTCAAGTGTCCGCTCTGAATCCTCTATGAGGCGGGTGGTGGAGAACACAGCCTCGTCCAGATCGGCAAGCTGGGCCGCCATGGTGGACAGGCTGTCCACCCAGATGGAGACCTCGAGCACCTTTTGAGCCTCGGACAGCCGCAAAAACTCGTTGGCCTTGCGGCTTTCCTCCTCAAGGGGAGCCAGCTGGCTCTCAATTTCGGCAAAGATGTCCCGCAGGCGCAGCATATTTTCCTCGGCCTGCATAAGCCGGCGCTCGGCCTCGGCCTTGCGGTAGCGAAACTTGCTGATGCCGGCGGCCTCGTCGAAAATCTCCCGCCTGTCCCGGCTCTTGGCCGAAATGAGGTCGGCAATGCGGCCCTGACCCACCATGGAGTAGCCGTCCCGGCCAAGGCCGGTGTCCATAAGCAGCTCGTGGATGTCCTTCAGGCGCACGGCGGCACCATTAATGCGGTATTCGCTCTCGCCGCTGCGGTAGAGACGCCGGGTAATGGACACAAGGTCGCTATCGCAGGCAAACTGGCGGTCAGCGTTGTCTAGGGTGACCGTGACGCTGGCATAACCCATGGCCTTGCGCAGCTGGGTGCCACCAAAGATAACATCCTCCATTTTGCCGCCCCGCAAGCTCTTGACCGACTGCTCGCCAAACACCCACTTAACCGCATCGGAGATGTTGCTTTTACCGCTGCCGTTGGGTCCAACTACAGCGGTGATGTCGGAATCGAATGTGAGGGTGGTTTTATCTGGAAAGGACTTAAAGCCCTGAAGCTCGATGGATTTTAGTTGCATAACCCCACCTCCCTTTTATAGATACGGCACCGGCTACTGGCCCATAAGAGCCAGAGCCTCCCGGGCGGCCAGCTGCTCGGCGGCCTTTTTGCTGCGGCCCTGACCTCGGCCGATAACATTGGAATTAAGGCGCACTTCCACCACAAAGCGCTTGTCGTGGTCGGGACCGGATTCGTCCACCAGCACATACTGCACCTTTTCCTCGGGATTTTTCTGGATGATTTCCTGAAGCTGGGTTTTGTAGTCCTTAAAACCGTCGGCGTCCTCCCGTGCAAGGCGGCGCTTGACAAACGGTAAAATAAAATCTCGTGCCCTGTCGAGGCCGCCGTCAAGATAGATGGCCGCAATAAGCGCTTCAAAGGCGTCGGCCAAAATAGAGGCTCGCTCTCGCCCCCCCGTATGCTCTTCGCCCCGACCCAGGCGCAAATAGCGGCCTAAATCTATCTCTCGGGCAAAGTCGCTCAAGGTAGCCTCGCAGACCAGCGCCGCCCGCCGCTTGGTAAGATCACCCTCGTCCATATCGGTGTGGCGGTAGAGATAGTCCGACACCACAATAGACAAAATGGCGTCCCCCAAAAACTCCTGGCGCTCGTTGTTTTGGGTGGGCGTACGGGATTCGTTCGAGAAGGAGGCGTGGGTAAGAGCCACATCGAGGTAGCTCTCGTTCTTAAAATGATATCCGATGCGCTTAGACAGTTCCATTTGGATCTTCCTTTAGTCGGGCTATACCCGCTTCGATCTCGGCGGTCATGCCGGTGTCTATACATAGTTTAGCTTGACGCACTGCGTTCATAATGGCCACGGCATTCGAGCTGCCGTGGGCCTTAATTACCGGCTTTGCAATGCCAAGGAGGGGGGCGCCCCCCTCGCTGGAGTAGTCCATATCCTCCGAAAGCGTCGCAATCGAGCCCCGAAGCAGCAACGCCGCAATCTTGGTGCCCGCCGTGCGGGTGAGCATATCCTTTAGGATGCGCTTGATAAAGCTGCCAAAACCCTCGGACAGTTTGAGCATCACATTGCCGGTAAAACCATCGGCCACGGCCACATCGCAGCCGCCCAGAGGGATGTCTCGAGGCTCGATGTTGCCGATAAAGTTGATGGGTGCCTCGGACAGGCGCTTGTGGCTTTCCACATAAAGTTCGGTGCCCTTGCTAGGTTCGGTGCCAATGTTCACAAGCCCCACCCGGGGGGATTTAATCCCTGCGATGCGGCTCATATAAACCGAGCCCATGATGCCAAATTGGCAGAGCATATCGGGGCGGCACTCGTGGTTGGCCCCGCTGTCTACCAGCAAATAGCGGTCTTTGTAACAGGGAATCAAAGTGGCAATGGCCGGGCGCTTAACCCCTTTGCTGCGCTTTACGATAAAGGTGGCTCCTACCAGCAGCGCGGCAGTGCTGCCCGCCGACACAAAGGCGTCTCCCTTGCCCTCTGCGAGCAGTTTAAGGCCCACGGCCATCGAGCTGTCGGCGTAATCTTTTAAGATGTCGGTGGCCTCGGCCTCGATGGGCATGGCTCGGGGGGCGTGCACCACCTCAAAGCAGGCAAGGTCGATGCCTTCGGTGTCGGCCGCCGAACGGATGGCCTGCTCGTCCCCCACAAAAACAATATCGGCCCCAAAGCGAGCGTGGGCCAATGCTCCGCCTTTAAGTACCGCCAGCGGAGCATGGTCTCCGCCGAGGGCGTCGAGTATGATGCGCATGGCTTTCCTCCCGTTTCAAATGTCGGTGGCTAACTGTTCTTTAAGGTTTTTAAGGCCGCGCTCGGCCAAAAGCTGATAGCGGCGCTGCCTGTCTCGCTCTTTCTCCTCAAGGGGAGGCAGCAGACCCATGCTCGCCCCCATGGGCTGAAAATTTTTTATATCGGGGTCTGAGATATAGCGGCAGAGTGCCCCGCTCATGGTGAGAGGGCCGGGCAGAAAGGGGGGGCGCCCCCGCAGCTCTCTGCCTATATTAAGTCCGGCGATAAGGCCGCTCATGCTCGATTCCACATAGCCCTCTACGCCGGTCAGCTGTCCGGCAAAGTAGAGCGGCCGCCCCCCTTTAAGGCGAAAGGTGGGCTCTAAAAGCCGGGGGGAATTCATAAAGGTGTTGCGGTGCATCACGCCGTAGCGCACAAATTCGGCCCGCTCCAATCCGGGAATCATCGAGAATACCCGCTTTTGCTCGCCAAAGCGCAGGTTGGTCTGAAAGCCCACCAGATTATAAAGGCTGCCCTCCCGGTTCTCCCGGCGAAGCTGCACCACCGCATAGGGCCGGCGACCGTCGACGGGATTTATAAGGCCCATGGGCTTTAAGGGGCCATAGCGCAAAGTGTCCACGCCTCGGGCGGCCAGTACCTCCACCGGCATACAGCCCTCGTAGACCTTGAGGGGGGTCTGGGCGTCTACCCCGTGAACCGGGGCCCGCTCGGCAGTGCGCAGAGCCTCCACCAAATCGAGGTAGGGCTGCTTGTCCAGCGGACAGTTTAGGTAGTCGTCCTCGCCCCTGCCGTAGCGGGCGGCAGCAAACACCTTAGTGTAGTCGATGCTGTCGGCGGTGATGATGGGGGCCGCCGCATCGTAAAAGCTTAGGTAGTCTTCCCCTATCAGCCGGGCGATAGCCTCGGAGAGGGCCTCGGTGGTGAGTGGTCCTGTGGCCACTACCACCGGCCCATCGGGCAGCGTGGTGACCTCTCCCTCTACCAGTGTGATGTTGGGGTCGGCCTTAATTTTAGCCGTAATATAGTCGGAGAATTCCTCCCGGTCTACAGCCAGGGCACCGCCGGCCGGCACCGCTGTGTGGTCGGCCGCCTCGATGATAAGCGAGCCTAAAATGCGCAGCTCCTCCTTGAGCATTCCGCCAGCCGAGCCGATTCGGGCGGCCTTAAGGGAGTTTGAGCAGACCAGCTCGCCTAAGCCGGGATAGCTGTGGGCCGGGGTATACCGGGCGGGTTTCATCTCGCAAAGGCGCACCGAAATGCCCTGCCGAGAGAGGGCCCGGGCGGCCTCGCAGCCCGCCAGTCCCCCGCCGATGACTGTGACGGTCATGCCTGCTCCTCCGTCTGAGCCTCGGCCTTTTTAGCGGCGGTTTTCTTGGCCGCGGGCTTTTTAGCCGCAGGCTTTTTGGCTGCGGGTTTCTTGGCCGCAGGCTTTTTGGCCGCGGGTTTCTTGGCCGCAGGTTTCTTGGCGGCAGGCTTTTTGGTCGCAGGGGCAGCGTCGGGGGCGTCGGGATCGCTGGGTGGGACGGCCTTGGAGTCCTGTGACAGCGCATCGGCGTCGGCAGTGTAGCCGCAGCCCGGTTTGTGACACACTATGCCTCCGGCCTTTCCTCCCTTTTTATATAGGGTATTGCCACATTCGGGACAGAGGTCGGCCAGCGGCTTATCCCAGGTCATAAACTCACAGCTGGGGTTGTTCTCGCAGCCGAAATAGCCCCGGTTATTCTTGCTCTTTTTGGCCAGCACTTTGCCGCCGCAGAGGGGGCAAATGCCGGGGGTGGGCTGGGTGATTTTTTTGGTGTTGCGACATTCGGGAAAGCCCGGGCAGGCCAGAAACTTGCCAAAGCGTCCACTTTTAATCACCATATTGCGCCCGCAAAGCTCGCAGATAACATCGGTCACCTCGTCGGGAACCTTGAGGCGCTTGCCCTCCATATTCTTCTCGGCCTGCGTTAGGATGCTGTCAAAGTCGGTGTAAAAGGCCCTTAGAATATCCTGCCAGCGGTCGCTGCCGGCCTCGATGGCATCCAGCTGCTTTTCCATGCCGGCGGTAAAGGCAACATCCACAATGCTGGGGAACTGCTCCTTCATCAGGCCGGTGGTCACCTCTCCGAGGGCGGTGGGGCGCAGAGCTCTGCCATCCCGCTCCACATACTCCCGGGCGAGGATGGTGGTGATGGTGGGTGCATAGGTAGAGGGCCGACCGATGCCGTTTTCCTCGAGTGTCTTAATGAGGGAGGCCTCGGTGTAGCGGGGGGGCGGCTGGGTAAAATGCTGGTTGGGGGTGATGCTCTGCACGGTGAGTCGCTCGCTCTTGGTGAGGGGGGGCAAGGATACGGCCTCCTCCTCGTCGTCGCTTTTTTGCTCGTAGAGCACGGTAAAGCCGTCGAAGCGAACGGTGTAGCCCGATGCCCGCAGCGTGTAGTCGCCGGCGGCAATGTCTACCGATACGGTGTCTAACTCGGCGCTGGCCATCTGGCTGGCAAGAAAACGCTCCCAGATGAGCTTGTAGAGCTTATACTGGTCGGCGGACAGGCTGCCTTTAATCCGCTCGGGTGTCAGGGTGACATCGGTGGGGCGGATGGCCTCGTGCCCGTCCTGCGAGCCGGCCTTGGACTTATAAACCCGGCGGGAGGGCGGCAGATAGCGCTCGCCATAGGTGGTTTGAATGTAGTCGGCTGCGGCCTGCTGAGCCTCGTCGGACACCCGCAGCGAGTCGGTACGCATATAGGTGATCAGACCGGTGGCGTCCATACCGGCCACCTCGATGCCCTCGTAGAGCTCCTGGGCAGCCTTCATGGTGCGCCGGGCCTGAAAGCCCAGGCGGCGAGAGGCCTCCTGCTGGAGTGTGGAGGTGGAAAAGGGGGCCGAGGGGTTCTTTTTGCGCAGGCTTTTTTTAACGCCCGATACCACAAAGGGCACCCCAGTCATGGCCGCCAGGGCGGCCTCGGCCTGCTCGCCGGTGCTAAGCTCAATTTTGTCGCCTTTATAGAGCGTCAGCTTTGCCCCAAAGGGGCCTTCGCCAGCGGCGTTGAGCAGCTCAGCGCTAATGCTCCAATACTCCACCGGCACAAAGGCGCGGATCTCTTCCTCCCGCTCCACGATGAGCCGCACAGCCACCGACTGTACCCGCCCAGCCGACAGGCCCTTTTTGATTTTGCGCCAGAGAAAGGGGCTGAGCTTATAGCCCACAATGCGGTCTAAAATGCGGCGAGCCTGCTGGGCATCCACCCGGTCTATATCGATTTTTCGAGGGTTTTGCATGCCGGTAAGCACGCCGTTTCTGGTGATTTCGTTAAAGGTGACCCGGTTGGCCTCGTTAAGGTCCAACTCCAGCATCTGAGCCAGATGCCAGGAAATGGCCTCGCCCTCTCGGTCGGGGTCGGTGGCCAAATAGACCCGCTCGCTCTTGGCAGCGGCCTTTTTAAGGCGCTGCACCAGCTCCTCCTTGCCGGGTATTTCTTGGTAGACCGGAGCAAAATCCCGCTCCACATCCACACTTAGCTTGCTTTTGGGCAAGTCGCGCACATGACCCATGGAGGCGAGGACTTTATAGTCTCCGCCTAGGTATTTTTCTATGGTTTTGGCCTTGGCCGGTGATTCTACAATAATCAGATTGGACATAGGTACTCCTTTGCTCTAAAAAATCAGACTGCCCGATAGGTTCGTCCCGGGCATGGCTCCACCAGGCCGAAAATCTCAAGCTCGGTGAGCAGCCCAAGCAGCTCGCCGGCGGCAAGGCCGGTGTATTGTGCCATTGCTTCTACAGACTGCGCGGACTGACGAAGCAGTGTCACAATTTGAAGCTGTCTCTCGGTGAGGTAGTCGGGTAGAGAAGCCGCCGCAGGCGGCGGATCGGGCTCTGCGACCACGGCCGGCAGAGACTCGGTGTAATCAGGGTATTCATCCAAGATGTCGGCAATGCCGAACACCGGTTTGGCACCTTGGCGTATGAGTTCGTGGCAGCCGGACATCAGCGGATCGTTCACCGGGCCGCAAAGTGCGAAAACATCCCGGTTCTGACCGAGCGCCATGCCCGCCGTGATGAGGGAGCCGCTTTTTTGAGCCCCCTGCACCACCACGCAGCCCCGGGACAGCCCCGCAATAATGCGGTTGCGCACCGGAAAGTGGCCGGGCAGCGGCGGCGTGCCGGGTGGATACTCCGAGACCATGCAGCCGTTTTGCGCAATATCTGCCCGCAGGTCGCGGTTTTGCCGGGGGTAGTCCGCATCGAGGCCGCAGCCTAACACCGCAATGGTGTCTCCGCCGGCCTTGAGCGCCGCCCGGTGGCAGAGGGCATCTACGCCCACCGCAAAGCCGCTTACCACCGTGACCCCCGCCGCCGCCAAACCCCCGGCGCAGAGGTTGGCTATCTCGGCGCCATAGGCGTTGGGTTGACGGGTGCCCACCATGGCGATGGGCAGCGCCGGCGAAAGCCGCCGCCTGTCCCCCACCGCGAACAGACAAAGAGGGGGCGAGTAGATGGCTCTTAGCAGTGCGGGATAGTCGGCGTCTTCGAGGGTGAGGATGTGCATACCCAGCCTCTCGGCGGACTCGAGGATTCGGCGGGGCAGGGTGAGGTCATGGGCAAGAATAGTCTTTGCCTTCTTGGGTGAAAAAATGCCGGCGCGCTCAAGGGCGGCTCCATCGGCCTCAAAGAGGCTGCGGGCGTCGCCAAAGGTCTCCATGGCCCGCTGAGCCTGCCGGGTGCCCGCCCCCAACACCTGCCGCGCCCACAGCCAGTAAAGGCGACTGTCAAGGCTCACAGCGGCAGGCCTCCCCTCACCATTTCGTAGGCCAAAATGGAGGCGGCCACCGCCACATTAAGACTCTCGGCGGCGGGCAGCATGGGGATGGCCACCCCGCCATCGGCCAGCTCTATCAGGCTTTGGGGCAGGCCGGCTCCCTCGTTTCCGAGGAGGATTAAGGCATTCGAGAGGTCGAGCTCCCGGGGTGGGCGGCTGTCCGCATTGAGTGCCGCCGCATAGACCGGTGTTCCGGCGGCTTTGCGGGCGGCGATATGGTGTTCGGGTGTATCGATGGTGCACCAGCGGCCTCCCAGTACCCCGCCCATGGAGGCTCTGAGCACCTTGGGGCTAAAGGGGTCGGGACAGTCGCCGGTGAGGACCACCTGCACACCAAAGGCGGCGGCAGTACGCAGCACGGCCCCCACATTGCCCGGCTCCTGAAGGTGACAGAGCATGAGGGTGCCGCCACTGAGCGGAGGCTTGCGCTGCTCGGGCAGCACAAACACCCCTATCACGCCCTGGGGAGTGCGGGTATCGCCTAGGTTGCCCATCAATCGGTCGGGCAGCAAAAATGTCTGCCGGGCGGCCGAAACAAGCTCGTCCAGCCGGCTGCCCAGGCGAGTCTGCGCCCCTTGCGATAGATAAAGCTCCTGCAGGCTGTGCCCTAAGCGCAGGGCCTCCTCGGTAAGACGCAGCCCCTCGGTGGGAAAGTGGCCGCTCTCGCGGCGCAGCGCCTTGTCGGCAAAAAGCCGCCGCAGGGTTTTAAGGCGCCGGTTATCCTTACTTGTAATCAGCTCCATAGCGGCCTCTCCAAATGGCAAAAACGCCCAAGCCAAAAAGCCGGGCGTTTCTTTGCGTTATATAGCGGCCTTTGCCTGCTCGCAAAGTGCGGCAAAGGCATCGGGATCGTTGATGGCAATCTCCGAAAGCATTTTGCGGTTTAGGGTGATTCCGGCTTTTTTAAGGCCACCCATAAAGCGGGAATAGTTCATGTCATTCTGCTTGCAGCCGGCCGAGATGCGCGCAATCCAGAGACGGCGGAAGTCACGCTTTTTCTGCTTGCGACCGATATAAGCATATTGCCCCGACCGCATAACCGCCTGTTTGGCTACTCTAAACTGACGGCTTTTGGCGCCATAGTAGCCTTTGGCGAGCTTTAATACCTTTTTTCTGCGCTTTCTAGTAGAAATCGCGCCTTTTACACGAGCCATGTTATATTACCTCCACTTATCGGTGCGTTTCATTGTTTTGGCAAACGCCGGTTTATTTATAGGGAATAAGCTGCCGAATGGCCTTGGCATTGGTCTTGTCGGCATAGGTGCCCTTGCGCAGACGGCGCTTACGCTTGGCGCTCTTGCCAAAATCGCTGCTGTTGAGGTTGTGGCGCTTGTAGGCCCTGGCACGCTTAATTTTGCCGTGCTTGGTCACGCTGAAACGCTTTTTGGCACCCGAGTGGGTTTTGATTTTTGGCATGGTTATTCTCTCTCCTTAAATCTCAGGCTTATGGAACAGATCAGTTATCAGAGGGCTGATCGGCCTTGGAAGCCGCTTTGCCGGTGGCTTCCTTGGGGTTTTTAAGCGCGGGCTTGGGGGCAATAAACATTAGCATCTGGCGACCCTCTAGCTTCGCCGCCTTTTCCACAACGCCGTGTTCGGCAATGGCATCGGCAAAGCGCTGCATCACTTCATAGCCCTTTTCGGGATGCGCCATCTCGCGGCCCCGGAAGCGAATGGACACCTTGAGCTTATCCCCCGACTTCAGAAAGCGCACGCCGTGGTTGAGCTTGGTGTTAAAGTCGTTCACATCGATTTTGTTAGAGAGACGCACCTCTTTAATATCGACCGTGTGCTGATTTTTCTTCGCTTCCTTTTCGCGCTTGGCCTGCTCAAATTTGTGCTTGCCGTAGTCCATAATCTTGCAGACCGGCGGCGTGGCGGCAGGCGCGATTTTAACCAGATCGAGATCCTTGTCAAAGGCGATTTTAAGCGCCGCCGCAGGGGTCATAATCCCAAGCTGGCTGCCGTCCTCGTCGATAACGCGAATCTCCTTGTCGCGGATACCATGATTGATGCTAAGTTCTTTTTTGCTAATGTTCCTGCACCTCCGTTTGTTGTCATAAATAAGATGGGCGCAAACCTTTCGGCTCGCACCCACATCAATATAAATCGCACTAAAACGGCCCTGCAGAGCCGTTAGGAGACTATATTGACCATACATGTATAAATGGACATGCAGGTGAGAACCAAATGTTCTGCTTGACTTACCCAGATAATATAGCAGACCAGGCCGGTTCTGTCAAGCCTGTTATTTAGCCTTAATTGCTGCCCATATTGAGAGCGGGCTTTTTTATTTTGGGCGCATTTATATTCGGTTTGCAGATGGCGCGAACTTTTTTGACCAAAAAACGACGCTAATAATTGACATTCGACAGGGCGTGTGGTCTAATTAGTAAAATATCACAATCATTGAGCTAAGTCAAAGCTAAAGTGAAGCTAATTTAACAAGAAGGCCGCCAAGCCGCCAGCTTTAAAAGACTGCATTAATCGAGTTGTTTAGCCCTGATATCCGCGCACAATCGCCAAAATGGGGGGACCATAATGAAATCTATAAAGCTCAAACTCATTCTGATATTTACCGCAGTCATCTTAATTCTCACCATGGGTATGACGACCTTTACCATCAACGCTATGACCAATCAGCTTATATCGGACGCCAATGACGATCTGATCAATATGGCTGTACAAGAGGCCAAGCATGTTAAAGCAAGAATTGAGGGTCGAATCAACTATGTCAGCGCGCTGGCCCAAAACCCCATCATACTCGACGAAAGCATCGAGATGGAGGAGAAGATCGCCTTTTTTGAGGCCGAAGCCCAAAGGGCGGGCTATCTCGCCTTTGCTTTTGCCGACTTAGATGGCAATGCCACAGTTTTTAACCAAAACCGCGAAATTACCAACATCGGTGCGCGCGACTATTTTCAAAGAGCCGTCAAGGGCACGCCTACTGCTTCGGATTTATTGGTCAGCAGCGCCACCCATGAGCTTGTGATGATTTTTGCCGCCCCTGTGTACAAGGACGGCGAGATTGTGGGCGTTATCTATGCCCGCAGAGACGGAAATGCCTTAAGCGAAATTGTGAGCGCCGCAAGCTACGGAAAAACCGGCTATGCCTATATGATAAACAATCAGGGCGTTACTGTGGGCCACGCCAACACAGATCTGGTTTATGCACAGGAGAACGCCATTGAAGGCATGAAAACCGACGAATCTTTGCGCCAGCTGGGCGAGCTGACCCAAACCATGATCACCGGCTCGGTGGGTAACGGCGTATTTACCTACGGCGGTGCAACAAAAATGGTGGGCTATGCGCCCATAGAAAATACGCCCTGGACCATGGTATTTGGCATTGAGCAAGATGAAGTTTTAACCGAGATAAGGGCCCTCCAGCAGGGTTTGATGCTCACTTCGGTCATAGCCTGTCTGGCGGGTGCGCTGGTGACCTATATCGTCAGCGACCGCATTACAAAGCCTCTGCGCAAGATAACCGATGTGGCCCAAAAAATTGCCCATGGCGACCTTGATGTCTCACTCGATGTGGGATCTAAGGACGAGGTGGGGCGCCTGGCCGACGCCTTTAACCTGACCATCAAGCAGCTGGTGAACTACCAGAGCTATATCGACGAGATTTCAAACGCTCTGCTAAAAGTATCTCAGGGCGATTTGGTCAGCGAGTTGCAGCTGGAGTATGTGGGCCAGTTTAAGAAGCTCAAGGACAACATGGAGGCTATGCTCAGCCAGCTTAACGCCACCATGATGCAGATTAACGAGGCCGCCCATCAGGTGGACAGCGGCGCAGAACAGGTATCCAGCGGCGCTCAGGCCCTCTCGCAGGGGGCTACTGAGCAGGCCAGCTCAATCGAGCAACTGTCGGCCACCGTGGCCGAGATTACCCATCAAATCAACCAAAACGCCACAAACTCCAAAGAAGCCTACGATCGGGTGGCCTTTACTGGCAGAGTGCTGCAAAACAGCAATGATGAGATGCGTGGTATGGTTGCGGCCATGGGAGAGATCGGCGTTAAATCGGGCGAGATCTCTAAAATCATCAAGGTCATTGAGGACATCGCCTTCCAGACCAATATTCTGGCCCTTAACGCAGCGGTAGAGGCCGCCAGGGCCGGCTCGGCGGGCAAGGGCTTTGCCGTAGTGGCCGATGAGGTGCGCAACCTTGCCGCCAAGAGCGCCGAGGCCGCCAGGGATACCACCGCACTCATCTCCGAGACGCTGGCCGCCGTGGAAAACGGCAGCCAAATGGCCGACACCACCGCCAAATCCATCGAACAGACTGTTCAGGCGGCCGAGCAGGTTATCGAGCTTATCAACCGCATCTCTCAGGCCTCGGACGAGCAGGCCCGTGCCATCAACCAGATTAACCTTGGTGTGGAGCAGGTTTCTTCGGTGGTGCAGACCAATGCCGCCACCGCCGAGCAAAGTGCCGCCGCCAGCGAGGAGCTGTCCGGCCAGTCTCGCCTGCTGCGGGAGCTTATTGCACAATTCAGGCTGCGAAAAGCCAAAGTGATCGCCGGACTGCAAAAGTTTTAACCTTAATCTTTTATATAAACAGCCCCAGTCGGTTGACCGGGGCTGTTTTGCGGTGGGAATAGTGGCTATAGATAGGTACAGAGCACAGGGGCCTAGTCGAGGATAATCTCAGCACGGTTGCCCTCGATCACCATGCGGGTACCGTAGGGCTCGGAGAGCTCGGCCAGCTGCTTAAGAATGGCGTCGTCCTTAGCCGGTGCGGGCCAACCGCTGCGGCTGCGGGGCAGACCAAAGCCCAGCTCGGCGGCCAGAAGGGTGAGCTTGGTCAGGCGGCCGTCCTCCATCTCCCAGTAGGGAATAAAGGTCTCGAAGGCTTCCCGCTTAGTCTGAAGGCCCCGGGTAAATCCGGCGCCACGGGCTTTGAACAGGTCGTGCATGGTGCTGTCGGCCGATAGACCGTACTGCTCAAAATAGTCGGCGGGCTGCTTGAGAGTATTCTCGTTTTGCAGCACAAAGTCGCCCAAAGAGTAGAAGATGGGGCGCTCTTTATAAATCTCGATGGCCCTGACCACATGGGGACCGTGGCCGATGATGGCGTGGGCACCGGCGTCAATGCAGGCGTGGGCAAATTGCCTGAGGAAGTTAGGTATCTGGCTCTTATCCAGTCCGGGCTGCTCGTGGCAGTGCACCGAGATGAGGATGTAGTCGCTAAACAAGCTGGCCTCGTAGATGGCCCGCTGCACCCGCTTAAGATCGCCCTCGTGGACGCTGTCGCTGCGGTAGGTTTTATCTCCCACCATAAAAGTCAGGTCGTCAAACTCGATGACATTGTTGGGCAGCGGACCCAGATAACCCTCCTGCCGCAGGGTTTCTCGGTAGGTGTTCATATTGGTGGCAGAGGCCACTTCCCGCAGAGCCTCGGCGTACTTTTCCTCCACATGGTAGACCATGTTGTGGCGCACCCCATTGACCCCAGGACGGCCCATAACCGTGCCGGAGGTATTGCCCGCCATGGCCGGAGCGCCAAAGGTGGTGGTTACCCCAATAAGGGCCACACGGCCGGGCGTTAAGTCCAGATAGGCCGGCGCAGCGGCCCGCTGCAAATCCATGCCCACACCAGCGTGAACAAGCCCCGCGGCATCCAGATGCTCAAGGGTTTTTTCAACGCCCACATAGGACCAGTCCAGCGTGTGGTTGTTGGCAAAGCTGGTGAGGTTAAAGCCAAAACGCTTGGCATCCTCAAGCACGGCGGGAGGGGCGCAGAGGTAGCTGCCGCCGTTGTACTGGGAGCCAAAGGTCTCGTAGTTGTGGATGGTGGCCTCCAGGTTGAAAAACCGGGCGTCGCCCCTCTGTATCTCGGCGGCAATGGCCTTAAAGCCCGGGTAGTCGGCAGGTAGGCGGCGCTGCACCAGCATGTCGCCGGCGGCCGTAAAGGACATCTTTGCACACATAATAAAACCTCCGTATTGTTATGGTAATGCGGTCAGGCTGCATTTGGATCGTTTGCCGGACTCGCAAAAAGCACAGATCAGTCAGAAAGAAAACACCGGCCACAAGACCGTGCCGTCGGGGTGGCAGGCAGACCAACCCTTTCATGATATATCAAAAGCCTTTAATAATCTTATAGATTAGCATTAATGCCTATGTTTGTCAAATGGTTTTGGAGGAAAAAACTATAACCCAGCCCAGCCGGTGGATTCGTGGCAGGAGCAGACCGGACGGGCCTAGCTTCCGCCGCAAAGTCAAGTCAGTTCAATGGCTCTGTCGAGATGGAAGGCGTAGAGGTAGCTCTGGGCAATCTCGGCCTCCAAAAGGGGCGAGAGCAGTGCTCGGTAGGCCGATAGCTGAGGAGCATAGCGGGCTATAAGCGCCTCGGGCTGGGAGACATAGTCGGTTTTGTAATCAACCAGAACGGCCTTCTTCCCCTCAAAGAAGATGCAGTCGGCAATGCCCTGCACCATCATGGGCTCCTCGCCCATCACTAAATCGGGCAGATAGCGCTTTACCAGCTCGGCGCCCGCCGGAGCCACAAACTCATACTCTCGCAGCACACGGGGACTGTTAAGAATACGCCGGCCCAACTCCCCCGCAAAAAAGGCTCGGATGCGCTCTAAGTCCACGGCGTCGTGCTGGGGGCGGCTGAGCAGCCCCTCGGCCAACAGGCGGGCAAGCTCGGCCCCGGGATCGGCGGCGGCTTTTTTATAGTCACAAAGCTGCATAAACAGATGCACGGCGTTGCCCCGCTCGGTGGGCGAAAGCCCCGCCGGCTGCATAAAGACCGGACGGCGCAGAAACCGAGCCGCAAGATCGGTTTTGGTGAGCTGAGAGACCGACAGCTTGGCCGGCACCCCCACCGAACTTGCATAAGGGTAGCAAAAGTCGGCACGGCGGGCAAGCTCGGCCACCAAATCGGCATCGTAAGAGGCATCGTAGCCGCTATGCTCACGCTGCGGAGCGTCTTTATCGGGCTGTCGGTCAAATGTGTGCACCACCCGATGGGTCAGCGCCTCCTCGCAGTGGGGCAGGCAGAGGGTAAGCCAATCGGCCACGCTGGCCGCCGAGCGCACCCGGTAGGGCGGCAGCCGCCCGTCTACGGTTAGAGGCGGGGGCGAGCCTAAAAGACGGTTCTGCGGCTCGGGCAGCGTGCAGGTCATAATCAGCCGATCCCGGGCACGGGTCATGGCCACATAGAGCTTTCTGAGCTCCTCGCTCATCAGCGCTCGCTCGCTCTCAAGCTTTACGGCTAGATAGGGCAGGCTGTCGTACTGAATGCGCAGCACCGGGTCCCGGCGCACGCTGGCAAAGCCGTAATCGGGATGGAGGATGGTGCGCTGCCTAAGGTCTTCCCGGTTGATTTTTTTGCCCAAATGGCAGAGATAGACCACCGGGAATTCCAGCCCTTTGCTCTGGTGAATGCTGAGCACCGCCACACCCTCCCGGCTGCCCACCGCCGCAGCATTCAGATCCTGTCCCCGCTCGGTGAGCTGGTCGAGATAGCCAACAAAATCGGACAGGCTGCGGCAGCCCCGATCGGTCTGACCGGCGGCGTAGTCCACCAGCAGATGCAGATTGGCCAGCCGCTGGTCGCCCCCGGCCATCATGCCCACAGCCACCTCGTAGCCTGTTTGGGCATAGATCTCGGTGAGTAGCCGGTAGGGTGTCAGCGACAGAGCCGTTCGACGCAGTTTGGAAAACAGCGCCAAGGTCTTCACAAAGGGAGCCTCTCCGGCTCCGGCCGCCGCCTGCAGGCCGGCGATAAGGCTGTCTCGCTTATAGGTGGTGCGCAGCCGGGCCAGATGGTCGGGGGTGAGGCCGAACAGCGGCGAGAGCATAGCCGAGGCCAAGTCCACCGAGCGCAGCGGGTTATCCAGCGCCCGCAGCAGCCCCACCACCGGTGCAATTTCGTAGGAACCTAGGAAGGTGGACCGCTGATTGGACACCACCGGTACCCCGGCGGCCTCCAGAGCCCTGACAAACGCAAGTCCGCTGGTGCGGGGAGCCGCCAGCAGCAAAGCAATGTCCCCCGGGCGGATGGGGCGGCTGCCCTCCCCGTCCTTTACAGCCACGCCGCTGCGGATTAAATCCCGGATATGTGCGGCCACATAGTCGGCCTCCAGCGTCAGGGCGCTATCCTCCTCGTCCTGCAGGCCGCTGTCTATAAGGATGAGCTCGGCGGCTGCTAGGGGCGTGGGCGGACTCTCCACCGGCTGAAGATATTCCTCGGGCGTATAGTCAATCTCCCCCACCTCCCGGCTCATAAGCAGCCTGAACACTCCGTTGACCGCCGCCGTAATCTCGGGGCGGCTGCGAAAGTTGTGGGGCAGCCGAATAAGGGCCGGAAAGCCCTGCCCCACCGGGCTAAAGCGCTCCATCTTCTCGATGAACAGCTCGGGGCTGGCCTGGCGAAACCGGTAGATGCTCTGCTTGACATCGCCCACCATAAACAGGTTATCCCCCCGGGAAACCGCCTTAAAAATAGCGTCCTGAACGGCGTTGATGTCCTGGTATTCGTCCACCATCACTGCATCAAAGCGGCTGCGCACCTCGGCGGCCAGGTCGGTGGGAACAAGGCTGCCGTCGGGCTGGCGGTGTATGAGCAGCTCCACCGTGAGCTGCTCGAGGTCGGTGAAGTCCAGCACCCCCCGCTCCCGCTTAAGCTGGGTATAGGCCCGGTCAAAGCGCTTGACCAGGTCGAACAGGCCGGCGATTTTGGGCAGAAGGTCGGCGATGTCAGCCTTAATATCAGCTTGGCGCACCTTGAAATAGTCTGCAAGGCTGTTTAGGGTCTTTTTGACTATATCTCGCCCGGCTTTGATGTCCTCCTTGTGAAGGATCTCCCCCCGGACGCTGCCCAATCGGGCAAACTGGAGGGCTCCAAAAGCATCGGTCAACCCGTCCCAGCTACCCTGTTCGAGCGCACGGCTTAGCCTGTCTATGAGGGCACGGTCGTCCAAAAGGGCGGGCAGATAGCCCTTCTCAAGCTTTTCGTCCCCGGCGCAGAGCACTGTGAGCTGGGCGTTTTGGTCGGCGCAGTAGCTTAGCGCCGAGCGAGCATAGTCCAGCAGCGCCTGCTGCCAGACATTGTGCTCGCCTGTATCGGCATAGAGGGCCAGCTTCTGATCCATCCAGTGGTGATAAAAGGGGTGGGCGCTCACCGAGGCGTAAACGCTAAGCAGCGTTTCGGCCACCTTGCGGTCGTCCCGGCTGCCGCTGAGTAGCTCCACAAGCTCGAAAAACACGGGGTCGCCGCCTTCATAAGCCTCGGCCACCACCTGCTCGGCTAAACTGAGCCGGTGGAGTTTGCCCTCCTCCTCGCTGAGCAGCCTAAAGTTTGGCGGAATGTCCAGCGCCTCAAAATGGTGGCGCAGCAGCCGCTGGCAAAAGGCGTGTACCGTGCCGATTTGGGCACTGTCCAGAAGGCGGATCTGCCGGCGCAGCAGCGGATCGTCGGGCTGCTGGCTGAGCAGCGACATCAGCCGCTGGCGGATGCGGCGGCGCATTTCGCCGGCGGCGGCGTTGGTAAAGGTGGCAATAAGCAGCCGGTCGGCATAGACCGGCTCGTCCCCCATCATAAGCCGGACGGCCCGCTCGGTGAGCACGGCGGTTTTGCCGCTGCCCGCCGCTGCCGACACCAGCAAATCGCCCCCCACGGTCTCGATGGCCTGCCGCTGTGCAGGCGTCCAGTTGATATCAGCCATGGCTCTCACCTCCCAGCACAAGCTCTCGGGATACTTTATGTAGATAGCGCACTTTGTCCCCCGTCTCGAAGCCGCAGGCGCCCTTATAGTCGCACCAATCGCAGGGGGTGCGGCCGCTGCCCACCGCGGGCATCGCCTCGATGCGGCCCTGGGCAAGATAGTCGGCCATATCGGCCACCCGCCGCTCCACCAATGAAGCCAGCCTGCCCATCTCGGCCAAAGTGGCAAGTTGCTCGGTGGAGCTCCGACTGCCGGGGCGGGGAATAAAGATGCCGCCGCCCTCCGGCTCCATGGCAGACAGAGCGTCGGGATCATCTAGCAGCAGGCCGTTCATGCGGTAGGCCGCCCGGCGCTTGACAGCCGCCGTATCGGGAGAGATGCCCCGCTCGGCCCGCAGATAATTCTGGGTGGTGGGCATATAGAGCACACCGGCGGGTAGCGCTCCGGCAAGAAGCCCCTCGCTTTGGCGGGATAGGGCGAACAGATAGACCAGCATTTGCATATTAAGGCCGTGGTAAACCTCGGACAGGCTAAAGCGCTTAGCGCCGCTTTTGTAGTCCACCACCCGCAGGAACTTTTTGTCCCCCACCATGGCCATGTCCACCCGATCCACCCGGCCTTCCACCGAAATAACTCGGCCATCGGGCAGCTGTACCTGCAGCGGCTGAGCGCCCCCCTCACCCACCGGCATCTCCACAGCTACCGGCTCGAAGAGGGACTGACAGAATTCCTCGGCAAGCTGGGCTACCAGCGCCGCCCCCGCCTCGGACAGACGGCCCAACAGATAGCTAAACCGAGCGTCCGAAAGAGGCTGCTCCCCCACCCGCTCCAGGATAAACTGCCGGGCAATGTCGGTAACCTCTTGCTGTATGGTCTCGGCAGAAAGCGCACAGAGCCCTCGCCCGCCGTGGCGAGCCACCATGTTTCCGGCAATTTCGTGTATCAGTGTGCCGCTCTCAAGGGGTGAAAGCTCGGCTCGGCGGCGGGGATAAAGGCCAAGGCCGTCCCTCATAAAGTACTGAAATGGGCAGCTATAATAGCGTTCAAGTTGGGTGGGCGAAAGTCGCAATCGCCCGGCAAACAGCTCCCGGCCCGCAAGAGTAAGGCGGCGGGGCGGTCGGGCGGCCTGCCTCTCGAGCAGGCTTAGGCGCTCTCCGCCTCCCCGTGCTTGGATAAAGGCCCGCAAGCCGGACATCGCCTCGGCAGGGGCCTGACCTAGGGCCATAAAGGCCGAAGGCAGCCCGCAAACCCCCTGCTCGGCGCTAAAAACAGCCCGGTGGGGCTGGGCGAACAACCCCTCCACGCTCAGATATAAAAGCGAGGGTTCGAGCGCATCACCGGTGGCGGTGGCAGCCGGATAGCTCACCACCAACCGGTGGCTGGCTGCACCCAGCGCCGCACAGCAGTTGTATTCCTCTAGGGCGTAGAGATCGTCGTCGTTTCGGATAAGGTCGTAGCCCTCGGCGGCCATGTAGGCCCGTTCGGCACTGCCCAGCAGCCGCTCGGCGGCCTGTGCCCGGGGAAACTCGCCCTCCACCGCCCCTAACAGCAACACGGCCCGGGGATTGTCGGGGCGAATGCGATCGGCCCGGCCAAAGGTAACCGCATCAAGGGTGCGGGGAGGCAGCGCCATACGCAGCGCCGACAGGCAGAGCGAGAACAATTCCACAAAGCGTGCGGGCTCCAATACCATGTCCCCCATAACCCCACCGAACAAATCGAGAATGCCCACCACATCGTCCCAGAGCAGGGCCTGCTCGTCGAGAAAATCCCGGCGCTCGTCGGCGGGCAGACCTGTGGCAAACTCGGCCATGCGCTTTCCAAAGTCTATATCGGTGAGCAGACCGAACACAGCTCGGGCACAGTCGGCAGCCCGGCCGACCTTAAGGCCCCGGCGCAGCTTGTCCACATGGCCATAGAGCATGGCACGGCAGCTTTCGGCCTTTTTAAGACGCTCTCGCTGGCGCTCGGTGGCAGCGTCGGCAAAGCCGTCTATGGGCCGCTCGAAGGGTTCGGACAGCTCGGACGGCCGCACCGACCAGACATAGCAGTAGTTTTCAAACTCGCCGATCTCCTCGGCGCCCAGTCCCATGGCCGGGGACTTGAGCATCTCTAAAAAGGGGGCCATACCCTCCCGGCCGAGGGCGCAGCGCAGCGCCGCCATAAGAAAGCTCGGGAGCAGCTTGGTATCGGCCGGCTCCTCGATGTCCACAAACAAGGGGATACCGTGGCGCTCGAACACCGGTCGCAAGTGGCCCACATAGCGGGTGGCATCCCGGGTGATAAGGGTGATATCCCGGTAGCGATAGCCCTCGTCCCGCACCAAACGGCCGATTTCGGCGGCGGCAAACAGCAGCTCGTCGTAGGGGTTTTGGGCCCGATAGAGGATGACATCCTGCGCCGGGGGCAGCCACTGTCCGGTGATGGGCGTGAGCGCCTCCTCGGCCACAAGGGCCACCTCGTCCGATTGATAGCGCAGGGCTTCGGCAAGATGAATCTGCTCGGGTCTGCCTAACCCGAGCCGCTCGCTGATGGCCCAAAGCCGCCGGGCAGTATCCTCGGCAAGGGCATAGCGGCTGTCGCCGGGCACCAGACCCAGCGTTATGAGCACCGAACAGCCAGCCCGCAGCAGCGCCTCGATCATGTGGTACTCGGGGGCGGTAAAACCGGCAAAGGCGTCGATGTACACATGGGCGCCCTTAACAATCGCCGAATCGGTCACCCGCCCAGCGGCCATCTCGATGAGGTCGGTGCCGTCGGCGTAGTGCTGGTCAACCAGCGCCTGGTAGGCCTCCATCACCATACCCAGTTCGGTGAGCTTGCGGCCCATGCCCCCAGCATCGCTCTTGCGCCCCATCTCCGACAGCGCCCCGGCTGTGATACCGGCGCTGCGCAGCTCGTCGAGGGACTGCACCATCTTATCCACAAAGGCGGCGCTGTACCGATGGCGGCGATAGAGGCTTAAAAGATCGGAGACTTCATCGAGGGCCATGGCCATGAGCAGATAGCGCCCCGGCCCCGAAAGAGGCATAAGCTCGCCGCTACCAGTCTCCTTCATAATCTGCTCGGACAGCCGGGTAAAGCTGGTGACCCGCACCGATCCGGACAGGCTCTTAAGCTGGGTGTAGACATCCCGCTCGGCCATAAAGGAGGCCTGCTCGGGCACGATGTAAATGGCCCGACCCTGTGCCTTTACATGGGCCGACAGCCGGGCCATGAGCTCGGCGGTCTTGCCGCTGCCTACGGGCCCTGTCAGAATGGTGAGCATGGGTGTTACCCCCTCCTTTTTTACCATTTTATCTTAACATATCTTTAGGGGAATAAAAAGTGCCGGACGGCCCCAAAAGGGGTCGTCCGGCTGCGGTTATGCTGGTTTGGGGCTTACACCATGCTCATGGGCTTCATGCGCAGGCGCAGCTTGTCGGCAATCATGGCTACAAACTCCGAGTTGGTGGGTTTTCCTTTGCCGTTATGGATGGTGTAGCCAAAATAGGAGTTGAGCACATCCACATCGCCCCGGTCCCAGGCCACCTCTATGGCGTGGCGGATGGCCCGTTCCACCCGGGAGGAGGTGGTGCTGAACTTTTTGGCCACCGTGGGATATAAAAGCTTAGTCACCGAGTTGATGATATCCGGCGTGTTGACCGACAAAATAATCGATTCCCGCAGGTAATGATAGCCCTTTATGTGAGCCGGCACACCGATTTGGTGAATGATTTCGGTGACCATCATCTCGAGGTCGGGTGCCCTGCCCTGAAGCGGAATGGCCTGTGGAGCGGTGATGTCGCCCAGCCCCGAGATCTGTACAATGCGTTCGACCAGCATTTCTACATCAAAGGGGCGCAAAAAATAGTAGGCGGCGCCTGAAGAGAGCAGCTCCCGCTCTAGGAGCGCATTGTCGAAAGAGGACATGATCATAAAGCGCGGCAAGGGCTCTATGTCCGAAGCCCTCACATTTTTCATGACACCAATGGCATCGCAACGGGGCATGAAAACATCCATAAGTACAATGTCCGGCTGATGCTCTAAAATCATCTGGGTGACCACGGCTCCGTCCTTGGGTGCCACAACCGGCTCAAATCCATAAGTCTTAAGCAAGGCCGCACATTGGGAACAAAAGGACTTATTGTCGTCTGCGATCAACACTTTTGTCTTTTCAGGCATTTAAAGGCTCCTCCATCCATTTTTTTCTTGTTGGTACTAATCTACCATAATTTGGCATATAGCGCAAGCCCTTAATTACAAAAAATTTCCAGCTGTCTAAACCATCGGCAAAACCCGCCCAAAGAGAGGGCGGGTTTTAGAAGCTATACCTAAAATGCTGTCGAAGCCTTAAGCTGCGAAAGCGCCTGTAATATCGGTCGATCGAGAGGCGCGCTCCATATTTTCAGCAAAAATGCCATAGCCTCGGGCGGGGTCGTTGACAAATACATGGGTAACCGCACCCACCAGCCGCCCGTTTTGAATAATGGGCGACCCGCTCATGCCCTGCACAATGCCGCCGGTGCTTTCCAATAGCCGGGGATCGGTAATGCGAATGACCATATTTTTGGTGGGGCTTTTTTCACCGGTGTTCACCCGCTCGATCTGTATGGCGTAGCTCTGGGGTTCGCTGCCGGTTATGGTGGTGTAGATCTCGGCGGGACCGGGTTGGGTTTCGTGGGGTAGCGCCATAGGAATGGCCGCTCCCGACAGACGGGCATGACCCGAGGAATAGCCATAGACACCGGCTTCGCTGTTGAGGTAGAGCTCGCCCAGCGTACCGCTGCCCGAAAATATCCCTTTAAGCTCCCCCGGCGAGCCTGATTGACCCGGGGTAACGCCGGTGATGGTGACCTCCACCGCCTGCCCGCTGGAAAGAGGCATAATATCCCCTGTATCCACATCGCACACAGCGTGACCCAAGCCGGCAAAAATCCCTGTGGTGGGATTAAAATAGGTCAGCGTTCCAATGCCGGCCGACGAATCCCGTACCCATATACCGGCTTTATATCCGTCCCCGGTGAGGGCGGGCGTAAGAATGTGATAAAGCGTCTGATCGCCACGACGCAGCGCAATGCTTACGGGCTGGCCTTTTTTGTTATTGATAAGCGCCGTAACATCCTCATTTTTATAGATGGGTTGGCCGTCGATGGCGATAAGGATATCGCCGGTTTTAATGCCGGCCGTCTTGGCGGGGTTGATCATTCGTCCGCCCTCCTCGAGGTCGGACAGGCCAACCACCATGACGCCATCGGTAAACATCTTAATGCCAAAGGGCATTCCGCCCGGCACCACATAGTTGCGGGCCACCACCTGTACGGCCACCTCTTTAACCCGGATGCCGCCCGGCAGCGTGAGGTTCATGGTGTAGCTGTTGCCCGCCCGGGAATAGACCTCGAGAGGTATTTGATCCACAAGGCCCGAGGCCGCAACCCCAAAGGCTTCTCCGGGCGTGAAACGGTTGCCCTGTACCACATAATAGCGGCTGGGAAGGCCCAGCTGCAGCCCGATGGCCAGGGCCGATATCAGGGCATACAGCAGCGCACAGACCCCCGCCGCCGCCCTGACTATGCTTCTCACGGCACCGTCAACCTCCTTTAAGCGTACATTTTTTGAAGAAAATCCGAGCATTTTTCTTCATTTTAGTATGAGCGTGCAAGCGACGATTATCAAAGTTAAAATCTATGGGGAATGGATATTTCAAGGCAAAAACATCGCCACAGCGCGCTGTGGTGCGGCGCCGATGGATATGGAAACTTTTTCTTGAAAAATATAAAAGACGGCCTAATCCCCCACCCGAGCCACATGGGCATCCACCGCAATGGCGCAGTCAGCCTCTCGAATGTGGGCGGGCCAATTGGCGGCGTGCTGCTTCCAGTAAGCGGGTTGATCCCGCCGCAAATAGCGGTAAAGGCCAAAGGCGTCGCAGCCCTGGGCGGCAGCCTGCTCAAAGGCGGATAGGGCGTCGGCCCTGATGGCCAATCCGGCAAGATCCTGCAGCCGACTGATGTCGGCCGCCGAGAGCCGGTCGGCGGGATTGTCTGACATTTCGGCCAGCAGCAATTCGGCCTTAACGGTGATGTCAAACCGTGGCCGCCCATCCGTTATGGCGGTTTTTATGCTGACGCTTAGGCGCTTGATTTGCAGGGCCAGCCGACCCAAATGCGCATCGTCCACATGGAGCAGGCTGCCCCGGCCCAAACCCCGCAGGGTGAGCATACCCCGGTGACCGATGTCGTCCAGCCTGCCGGCGGGGGTGTCCCGGTTGTAGAGGGCCACACCGTCGGGCACAAATGTTACCTGCTCACCGGCGTCCTGCCGCCGCACCCGCAAAATAGCCGTGCCCGCCCCCTCGGTATAGTAGCTGCGCGCAAGGGTGAGCAGGTCGCTGGGGCACATGGCCTCCTTAGCCACGGCCGAGCCGGTGATATTCTCGAGCGAGCTGGCCACCACCACCTGATTGTCCTCGGTTTGGGGGTTTAGAATGTCTTGCGCCTGCCCCGCCGCTATGAGCAAGACCATTTGGGGGTAGACCTCCTCGTTGCTGCTAAGAAAGCGCATGATGTCCTTAAGATGGTTGCGGGCGGTGCGCTCCCCCACGACGATAGCTCGGCAGTCTCCCAAAAAAGCCGCCCGCCCCACCCGCAACGAGGCATCCTGCAAGGCTTGGGACAGGGTATCCCCCATGGCGGTGACCACCTGCCGTTGTTCTTCTGTGTTTATCTCCTCGCTCTGACCGTTGGGGCTGAAGATCTGCAGCGTGAGATGAAAAACCCCCTCGGTATAATCGATACCCATAAGCTGAATGAGCGCCCGCTCTCGAATATCCTGCCCCCCGAGGCAGCCGGTAAGCAGGCAGAGCACCAGCCCCAATAGAGCCACCCGCCTCATGAGGGATGCCTCCCGCTAAGCAGGGCGGCCGTCCCCCAAAGCAGCGGGATGATCAGGGTCATCAGCAACATGGGGGCACCGCTGTTCATCAAAGCGATAAAGTTGCTGGCCAACCAGTGGCTGCGGCTTAATGCAAAGGCCGCTACCCCGGCTGTTAGGGCCGCCGCCCCAAGGCTGTGCTGGGCCCTGCCCACCGGCAGCAGGGTTTTAAGGGCATGGTCCACAAAGGCCAGATGAAGGGCCCCTTTAAGCAGGCAGACGGTCATAAACAGCATCATAAACAGAAAATCCACCCGGGTGGGCACCCATATGTCGGCGGCCGAAAACAGTGCATGCACAGGGTAGAGCTGCATACGGCTGGCCCCGCCTAACACGGTGATCACCAGCACGCTGATCAGCTCGGCCACCACGATAGCCGCCCCAAACACGCCCCGTGCTGCCCGGCGACCACCCCCACCCACCATGGGCAGCATCATGGCCATAACAATGAGGTCGCCCCAGTCTACAAAGCTGCGGTAGATGCTGCTTAGCAGCGCCATGGGTCCTTCGTAAAAGGGAGAGATGAGCTCCACCGGCTCGGCCACGCTCCAAAGCCCGGCGGTCACCACAATAAGCACCAGCACAAGTCCGAGCAGCAGTAGGTTGGACATACGGCTTAGCGCATCAAGCCCCATGACATTAAAAAAAATAAGGACAGCTATGCACCAGAGGATAAAAATAAACCCGCTGGCTTCGGGGTAGACCGTGGAGGTAAAGTAGCGCTCAAAGCTGTTGATGACCTGAACCATCACAAGAAAGGAGCAGCCGCCCAGCAAAGCCGTGGCCGCTCTTCCGGAAGGCTTACCTGTTAAAAAGCACAGCTGGACCGGTGTTTGGGTACCGGCCAAACGCACAAGGCCGGTAACCAGCCCAAAAGCTCCCCAAGCCAGCAGTGCTGCGCACAGCTGGCCCAAAAGCGCCGTGGAGGTGTCGATGGGCATGGAGCCCTCCCCCACATAGGTCAGCGAGCCAAATAGCCGCGCCAGCGTAAACAGTGCAAAAAATTCCACCTGCCCAATACGAATGCCCTTATCCACTCTATTCCTCCTGCCCCTCGGTCTTATGGGGGATGGTGTCGGACTCCTCCTGCCGCAGGTGCTGAACATTAAGCTGCTCCCGGGACAGCTTGGGCCATCCCACCCGTACAATGAGATCCCGCCAGCCATAAGGCGCGATGGGCGCCACCGGCGTGGTGACGGGAATGCCCATGCTTTCGCGGGCAAACAGATTGCAGCCCACCATGAGCAGTACCGCCGTGATCCCAAACAGCCCGAAAAATCCTCCGGCAAAAATCAGCAGCAGCCTAAGAAAGGTAATAGCCTGATAGAGCGCTGGCACCAAGAAGGCGCTCACCGCCGTGAGGGCCACCACCATCACCATGGGCGCACCGATGATGCCCGCCTTAACGGCAGCGTCCCCCACCACCAGCGCCCCCACAATGCTGACGGCCATGCCCACCGGCTGGGGCATACGCAGCCCGGCCTCCCGCACCACCTCGTAGATAAGGGTAATAATCAGCACTTCGAGCATAGCTGAAAAAGGAATGTTCTCCTCGGCGGTGGCAATGTTATAGAGCAGCGCCGGCGGCAGCAGCTCGAGATGGTAGCGGGCAATGGCCACATAGAGTCCGGGCAGCATGACCGTGAGCAAAAAGGCAAGGTAGCGCAGCAGACGGATCATAGTGGCATAGTAGGGCGGATGGGCATAATCGTCAAAGCCCTGAAAATACTCGCCAAACAGATGAGGCAGTGTCAGCGCAAAGGGGGTGCCATCTATAAGCAGTCCCACCCGGCCCTCGGCCAACTTGGCACAAAGGGTGTCCGGGCGCTCAGTGGTGCCCACGGTGGAGAAAAAAGAGGCTTTGGCATTCTCTAAAAAGGGCTGAATATAGCCTGACTCCAATACCGTGTCCAGCCGAATGGCCCCAAGGCGGTGCTTAATCTGGTTTAGAGTAGCACTGTCCACCTTGTCGGTTCGGTATAAAAGGCAAAAGCCCGTGCGGCTGTTCTCCCCCACTGTGCCAAGCTCCATCTTGAGCAGAGGGGTTTTCATGCGGCGGCGAACCATGCTCATATTTACCCGCAGCGCCTCGGTAAAGCTCTCTCGGGAGCCTCGCACATTAAACTCGCCCAAGGGCTCTGCCACCGAGCGGTAGGCAAAACCCTGAAGACCCATGGCATATCCGGTGCTCAGTCCATCGCAGAGCAGCACCGCAAAGCCCGACATAACAAAAGAGAAAAGCTCGCTAAAGCTACCGATCTCCTGCTGGTCGATGGCGAATATGGCCTGATTTCGCATGTAATCGGCAAAGGCATCCGGAGTGGTGTTATTGCTAAGGGCCGCTGCAAACAGCGGCCGGATAAAGAAATCGGCCATGGCGAGGCTGTCCACCATGCCCTCGATTTGCAGCAGGCAGAGCCGCAGGCCACACAGCTCGAATTCCCGCACAATCAGGTCGTCACTGCCGCCGCTAATCTGGCGCAGGATAATCAAGTTTTCATTCAGGCTGGCTGTAAGCCTCTGCGCCTCGCCCTCGGGCCCCGAGGGTGGCTGGTAGGCGTCTCGGGCATAAAAATAAGGCATTTTCACATGGCATCACCTACCTTATCTTTTCCACCCGGGCACATGGGTTATACAAAAGAGAGCCATACTATATAAAAAACGCCCGAAAGGATGATGAACTATGTTTGTGGTGATATGGCGCACCCTTTTTCTTTATGTGTTTATTGTGGCCAGTCTGCGCTTTATGGGCAAGCGGCAGTTGGGTGAGCTTCAACCCTCCGAGCTGGTGATTACCATGCTCATCTCTAATATTGCAGCGGTACCCATAGAAAACCTGGAGGTCTCTCTGCTCAATGGTGTGCTGTCCATTGCGCTGCTCATCTGCCTCGAAGTGCTCTCGGCCGGTCTGGCGCTAAAAAGCCGCACGGCGAGGCGCATCATTCAGGGCAATCCCGCCTGCATCATCCGGGACGGTCAAATCGACCAAAATAAAATGGAGCAGCTGCGCTATTCGCTGGATGATCTGGTCGAACAGCTGCGGGCGGGTGGAGTGTTCAACCTGTCCGAAGTGATGCTGGCCATGGTGGAACCTACCGGCTCGCTGTCGGTTTACCTCAAGTCGCCCCACCGGCCGCTGACCCCAACGGATATGAACCTAGAGCTTGCCGAGACACCACCCCAATACATGGTGGTAGCCGACGGGGAGCTCTGCGAGGACAATTTGCAGGCCGCCGGTGTTACAAAGGAACGGGTGGAGAAGATTTTGCGGCGAAAGGGCTATACCCCAAAACAAATTTATTTTATGAGCTGCGCGGGCGATAAGGACTTTTACATTGTGCCCAAGACCAATGCGAAAAAGGCCTCCAAGGGGAGTCGGGTATGAAACGGGTAAGAATTGTACTGGTGATTTTGGTATGTATTGCGCTGGGGGTGAGTTTTCTCACCTATCGGCTGGGGATGGTGCTACACGGGCTCACGAAAGAGCTTGACCGGGTGGAGGCCGCCATCGGACAGCCCGGGGAGCTTGAGTCGGCCTGCCAAAGCATAGAGGACTACTGGATGAGCCATACTAAGAAGTTGACCCGCTATTTGTCTCAGCGCTATGTGGACGACCTCACCGCTGCCGTGCTGCTGCTAAAACCCATGAGCCGCGCGCAGGACACGGCTTTGTTCGAGTCTGAAATACGCATGCTGCGTCTGCAAATCGAGGAGTTGTGGGAGGCTCACAGCCCATCGCTGTCCAGCTTGTTTTAAGGCAGAAAAAGTCCCACCCCCGCTTTGCGGAGGTGGGACTGTGGCTATAAGGCCATTTACTGGTGATCTTCGTGTTGCTCGAGCAGTTTTTTAAGCTCGTCCATAAAAGAGTTGATATCTTTGAATTGGCGGTAGACACTGGCAAAGCGCACATAGGCCGCCTCGTCGATGGTCTTGAGCTTGTCCATGGCATAGCCGCCTATAACCGAGCTGGGCACCTCACGCTCCATGGCATTTTGTAAGGTTTGTTCGATGGCCGAAACCGCCCGCTCTAGCTGATCGAGAGAGACCTGACGCTTTTCGCAGGCTCTAAGCAGACTGTTTAGCAGCTTTTCCCGGTCGAAAAGCTCCCGAGAGCCGTCCTTTTTAATGACCATAATGGGGGTGGTCTCCACCACCTCGTAAGTAGTAAAGCGCTTGCCGCAGCCCTGGCACTCCCGCCGCCGGCGGATGCGCTCGTCCTCGTCGGTGGGCCGGGAGTCCACCACCCTGCTGTCGGTAAAACCGCAAAAAGGACATTTCATATTGTAAGACCCCCTATGCCTGATGGGGCTATTTTACAATAAAGCTATAAAATCTTCAACCACATCTTTCATCTGCTCCCAACATAGCCCCCCGGCGTTCATGCGGTGCACAAGCTCATCTACACGCTGCTCATCGACACAGATGTCGGGGATTTCAACTAAGAGGGTGCCACCATGATCTCGGCAACAAATGCCGTATGATAGAGCTTGGCCGCAGCCCTCTACATTTACTTTGGCTGTTACCCGTTGATAGACACAGGTTATTGCGTGGGTTGCCGAGTTGGACATGGTTTTCATCTCCTATTCTTGTTGGTTATTGTATACTATTTGCTCAAAGCAAAAAGTAAAAAGTCTGTGGTGTTGTCTCCTATTATAAGTACATAATGGTGAATTACAAGAGCGTTTTTCAGACATTAACACCAATAACCTGCTCCCCTTTCGACGCATTTGTGAAAAGTGAACAAATTGCATATGGGAATATGGGAAGATATAGCCCTAAAAGGTCGTATAGCGTCGATGCTTATGGCACTTTTGACCTACAAAACACTACTGTGTTGAAATCATATGCTCCGGTATACGAGTTTTCCCCCAATTGTCCGCGCTCAAAAGGGGCATTTTATGCGCAATAGCAAGGTTGGCGCAGACTTTTTCCACTAATTTTCCACCGCCAAAGTCTTCAACCTCTCGATTAAACCGACCGTCGGTTTGTTTACTTATTTAATCGGCAAAAAGAAAATTCAATCAGAAAATAGAGTTCCGAGTAGTCGTGTGATGTGGCAAATTGGCAACTTAGCTGTGTGAAAGACTCAAGCCATAGAGATGCTTTAGCCGCACAACAACAGCCCGCCGCATAAAACTGCGGCGGGCTGCCGGGTCGCCCGATAGGCGGACGGTCGGTCTGCGTGGGTGCGCTAGTAGGTTGCAAAATATTGGCCAATTTTTTGGTGATCCCGGGTGACCGTGAGGGCCAGTTGGAGCAGCACACGGGCCTTTTGGGGGTTTAGATTGCCCGCCGAAATGGCCCCATTGGTCTGGAAGTTGACCATGCCATTGGCTATGCGAGCCGAGCGCACAAAGGGCTTGCCGGTTTCGGCGATAAGCCGGGCGGCTCGATCGCTCCATAGGGAGGAGGCCAAGCCGTCCCCCGCCCCGGCCAGCACCACGCCGTCGTAATGGGCAAACATAAAGTCCAGCACCGCGGGGTCGGCATCAATATGAAAATAGGCAATGCCCACACTGGGCAGCGCATCAAGGCCGGTCACATCAAAGGGGGTGCTTAGGGTGTGAGGCTGGAGGCTCTTATGAAAGAAATAGGGGGTATCGTCCCGCATATAGCCCAGGCAACCGATATCCCGACCGCTAAAGGCATCGGTCTTAAAGGTGTTGACCTTGGTGACATCCCGGGCGCTGTAAATGCCGTCGGAAAAAACCACCATGACGCCGTGGTCTTTGGCTGCATCGCTACGGGCCAGCGCCACCGCTTGATAGAGGTTCATGGGGCCGTCGGCGCTGGTGGCGGTATAGGGACGCATGGCCCCCACCATGACCACCGGCTTGTGGGTCTTGGCAGCTAAATGCAAAAAGAAGGCGGTTTCCTCAAGGGTATCGGTACCGTGGGTCACCACAAAGCCGTCCACATCGTCGTGGGTTAGGGCGTTGATGCGCCCTACCAGCGTCAGCCAGTCACGGGCGGTGATATTGTCACTATCGGCGTTGATAAGCTGCTCGCCCGTAAGACGAGCCAGCCCCGTAAGGCCGGGTACGCCGTCGATGAGAGTCTGAAGTTCCAGGGTACCCGCAGTGTATCCGGTTGTTCTGCCCGGCTCCCCCGTTCCAGCGATGGTTCCACCGGTGCCGAGGATGACAATGTGCTTTTTCGCCCGGCCGTCCACGGGCATGGTCGGGTAGTTGGTCATTGCAATGCTCCTGTCTGATGGATAATTGGGGATGTTGCCTTACCTTATTTTAACCCATCTTAGCACAAACAGCAACGCCTATCGGGCGGTGGGAATATGGGTCGCTCGGCGGCTAAAAACGCAAAAAGCCTGCCGCATATATGCGGCAGGCTTTGATGAACAAAGTATTAGTTGGCGAGCAGAACTTCGAGACTGGCAAGGCGCACGCAGATGTTGAACAGCTCCACCGCAAGGGACAGCTCCTCGGTGGTGGGGAAACTGGGGGCGATGCGGATGGTGTTGTCTTTGGGGTCTTTCTTATAGGGATGGGTAGCGCCGGCGCCGGTAAGCACCACACCCGCATCCTTACAGAGACTGACCACACGCTTGGCGCAGCCGTCCATTGTGAAATAGGTTATGAAATAGCCGCCGTTAGGCTTAATCCAAGTACCCACGCCACGGGGGCCCAGCTCACGCTCGAAAGCATCCACCACGGCATTAAAACGGGGGCGCAGTACCTCGGCGTGTTTGGCCATCTGCTCAAGGATACCGTCCACATTCTTAAAGAAACGAACATGGCGCAGCATATTCATCTTGTCCCAGCTGATAGCTTGGTTGGCGATCTGCTTCTTAATAAAGGCGATATTGTCCTCGCTGGCGGCGATGACAGCCACGCCCGAGCCGGGGAAGGTGATTTTGCTGGTGGAGGCAAAGATGAACACACGGTCGGCGTTGCCGGCCTTTTTGCACTCGTCCATGATGTTAAGCAGGGGATCGTTCTGGTAGATGTAGTGGACGGCATAGGCGTTGTCCCAGAAGATGCGGAAATCTTCGGCGGCGGTCTTCATGTTGGCCAGACGGCGCACAACCTCGTCCGAATAGGTGCTGCCGGTGGGGTTGGAGTACTTAGGCACACACCAGATACCCTTGATGGCCTCGTCCTCGGCCACCAGCTTTTCGACCATGTCCATGTCGGGACCGTTTTCGTCCATGGGTATGTTGATCATCTCGAAGTTATAAAACTCGGTGATGTTGAAGTGACGGTCGTAGCCGGGCACCGGGCAGAGGAACTTGGGACGGTCGTAGGCCATCCAGGGCTTCTTAGAGCCCAGAACACCGTGGGTGTAGGCTTTGGAAACGGTATCGAACATGATGGTCAGCGAGGACATGCCCTCCACAATGACTTCCTTGGGGCTGACACCCAACAGGTCGGCAAACAACTTTTTGGCTTCGGGGATGCCGTCGAGCACGCCATAGTTGCGGCAGTCGGTGCCATCCTCGGCTTGGAGTACCGACTCGGAGGTGAGAACATCCAGCATGGGCAGCGAGAGACGCAGCTGCTCCTCACCAGGCTTGCCCCGGGACATATCCAGCTTAAGGCCCCGGGCCTTAAATTCGTCATAGGCGGCCTGAACGACTTTTAGCTCCTCTTGCAGTTCGGCCTTGGTTAGGGTGGTGTAGTTTTTCATGGGCGCATCCTCCTCAGTTATTATGAGAACGGGTTTATGACTGCTTATTAAAACTCGGCAGAGCCGGGTGTACGGGGGAAGGGCAGCACATCGCGAATGTTAGACATGCCGGTGATATACATAATAAGCCGCTCGAAACCCAGACCATAGCCCGCATGGCAGACCGAACCATAGCGGCGCAGATCGAGGTACCATTCGTATTCGGCGCGGTCGAGACCGCATTCCTCTATGCGGCGGATAAGCACATCAAGGCGCTCCTCGCGCTGACTGCCGCCAATGATCTCGCCGATGCCGGGCACAAGCAGGTCCATGGCCGCCACGGTTTTTTCGCCCTCGTCGAGACGCATATAAAAGGCCTTAATCTCTTTGGGGTAGTGGGTGACAAACACAGGGCCGCCCACATATTCCTCGCTGAGATAGCGCTCGTGCTCGGTTTGAAGGTCGCAGCCCCAGTAGACCGGGTAGCTAAAGCGATCCTTGACCTTTTCGAGGACGGCGATGGCGTCGGTGTAGGTTATCTCGGCAAAATCGGCGGTGGACAGTGTTTCAAGCCGCTTGATCAGGCCCTTGTCGTAGAAGTTGTTAAAAAACGCCATCTCCTCGGGGCAGTGCTTTAACACATGCCTGAAGATGTGCTGGAGCATGTCCCGAGCCAGCTCCATGTTGTCATCGAGGTCGGCAAAAGCAATTTCGGGCTCGATCATCCAGAACTCCGAAGCGTGGCGAGCCGTGTGGCTGTTTTCGGCCCTAAAGGTGGGGCCAAAGGTGTAGGTGTTGCCAAAAGCCAAGGCAAAGGTTTCGGCCTCAAGCTGCCCTGATACGGTGAGCGAGGCCAATTTGCCGAAAAAGTCCTCGGAAAAATCCACCTCACCCTCGTCGGTAAGGCGCGGGTTCTTAGGGTCGAGGGTGGTAACCCGGAACATCTCTCCGGCGCCTTCGGCGTCGCTACCGGTGATGATGGGGGTATGGGCATAGACAAAACCACGATTGTGGAAAAATTCGTGAATGGCAAAAGATGCTTCGCTGCGCACCCTGAACACCGCATTAAAGGTGTTGGTGCGGGGCCGCAAATGGGCGATGCTCCGCAGGTATTCCAGAGAGTGACGCTTTTTTTGCAGCGGATATTCGGGGCTGGAAGCGCCCAGCAGTTGCACCTCGGCGGCTATCAGCTCGCAGCTTTGCTTGGCGTCCGGCGTAGCCTTTAGCAGGCCGGTAACCTTGAGGGCTGTGCCCACGCCATAGCGTACGATTTCATCAAAGTTGGCAAGATCGTTTCCGGCCACTACCTGCAAATTGGTCAGGCCGCTGCCGTCGTTGAGTTCTATAAAGGCGATGGCGCCGGCGTGTCGGGATGTGCGCACCCAGCCACAAACCGTGATGGCCTGGCCGGCAAGGGTGTCTAGGTTGGTGAGCACCCTTTTAATTTCGGTTCGAGTCATGAATTACTTCCTCTCGCTGTTAAAATCCTGTGCACCGCGCCAAAGGCACAACGCTAATGGCCCAAAACCAGCGCGGATAAGCCTGTAATTATTATAGTATAGCCACAGGGTTTTAGCAATGCATGCATCGACAAAATCAAAAAAGTGCAGTTTTGCAATATTTCTTGCAATCAGATTAATTATACGACCTGAAAGCTTCAAAAGCAAGACCGGCTTATGCCAAATTAGCGCCTGTCTTTTTGTGCAGATTGTGGGTTTGATTAGTCAAACAAGTTGTCTAATTGAGGATTGTATGTTACCCTATCATAACTTGTCATACGCAGGCCGCTAAGCATTTGGTATTGGGGTCAGGTGGACGATAATAGGTAAAACAGTCGCCAGGAGCCTCTATAACAAGCAAATAAGCCTGCAATAATAGGAGGTTCGGGATTGGGTACATTGATAGAATCGGTGGTGGCCTTTGTAAGCACCAATATCGACAATACTTTTATATTGATGCTGCTCTACTCTCAGGTCAATGAAAAGTTTAAAAAGGTCCATATTGTTGTGGGACAATATGTTGGCCTTGGCATCTTGGTAGCTATCAGCATTTTTGCAGCTTTTGGTCTTAATTTTATGCCGCAAAAGTATATCGGTCTGCTGGGGCTGGTTCCCATGTATCTGGGCATCAAGGAATGGGTGGACTACAAAAAGGGCTCGGCAAACGAAGCCGCAGATGATGTGCAAGACGAGGCCATCGGGCCGGACGCCATAGAGCTGTCTGAGCGTCAGGGTGCGCCCAGCGGTGTTAAGGCTGCCATTGCAAACCTTATTAGCCCCGAGTTGTTTAGCTCTGTGGCTATTGCCGTGGCTAGCGGCGGAGATAACATCGGAGTTTATGTACCTATTTTCGCCAGATACTCAGGTGTGCAGTTTGTGATTACCATCGTCGTCTTTGCCATTATGATGGGCTTGTGGTGCTGGCTGGGCAGCGGCATCACCAACTACCCTAAAGTAACAGCCATGATACAAAAGCACCAGCATATTGCAGTGCCGGTGGTGTTTATTGGTCTTGGCATTTACATCTTTATAGAAAACGGTTTGTTTGGGTCCATTTAAGCGGCAAAAAGGACTAATAGCCGGGAATAGACCAGCGGTCTATTCCCGGCTATTTTTGCCGAACATTGTTTTATTTTCTCGATATTTAAGCGCTTATCGGGTATTGGCAGCAAAATAGACCATCGGTCTATTCGTTTAGGTTAGACCCGCTGAGTCCAGCCCCGAGTGTCGGGGCGCAGACCCCACTGTATGCCGGTAAGCTCATCGTAGAGGCGCTGGGAGAGGGGACCGATGCGCTCGCCGATAAAAATTTGCCGCTCGGCGGCTCGCAGCTCGCCGATGGGCGATATCACCGCCGCCGTGCCGGTGCCGAAAGCCTCCTCCAGCCTGCCCTCATCGGCCGCCTCTGCCACCTCCTCGAGGGAGAGCCGGCGCTCCTCCACGGTGTAGCCCCAGTCGCTGAGAATCTCGATGCAGGATTTGCGGGTAATGCCGGGCAAAATGCTGCCCTGAAGCTCGGGGGTGATGATGTTGCCGTCTATCTTAAAGAAGACATTCATGGCCCCCACCTCCTCAATGTACTTTTGCTCTATGCCGTCCAGCCAGAGCACCTGCTGGTAGCCAGCCTGCTGCGCCTCGGCTTGCGCCTTGAGCCCGGCGGCATAATTGCCACCGCATTTGGCCGTGCCGGTGCCGCCACGCACCGCCCGAACATAGTGGGTTTCTACATAGATTTTTACCGGGTTCATGCCGGTGGGGTAGTAGTTGCCCACCGGAGACAGGATGATCATAAAGCTGTATTGGCGGGCGGCCCGCACACCCAGATGGGGCTCGGTGGCGATGATAAATGGCCGGATATAGAGGCTCATGCCCGGTTGGTGGGGCACCCAGTCTCGGTCGATGTCCACAAGACGACGCACGGCCTCTATCCAGAGGGCCGGCTTGATGATGGGCATGCACATACGCTGGCAGGAAGCGGCCATGCGCGCGGCGTTTTCCTCGGGGCGAAAAAGCTGGATGCCGCCGTCGGGGGTTCGGTAAGCCTTGAGACCCTCGAAGTTTTCCTGGGCGTAGTGGAGCACCATGGCCGATGGCTCCAGCTCGATGGGTCCGTAGGGCACAATGCGCGCATCGTGCCAGCCGATGCCCTCGGTATAGTCCATGCGGAACATATGGTCGGTATACACCCGCCCAAATCCGGGATCGCCCTCGGGCTTGGGAGCAGGGTTGGGATTGGGGGTCACAGCGATGTTTAGCATCATAGCATCCTCCGGGCACTTTTATGTCTACCTTACTCTTTTGATGTGAGACTGTCAATTGCCCAAAAAACACAAAATGTGCGAGCTGCATTGCAGCTCGCGCACCTGTAAATCTTGGGCTGTCGGACGAACTACACAATCACATCCACATCGTAGCCCTGATCTTCAATCTGCATCTTGAGATGGGGGATATCCACCATTGCGGGGTCGTAGACCACGGTAGCGGTTTTATCCTCGAGGCTCACCTCCACGCTCTCGATACCGTAAAGAGCGTTTACGGCGTCGGTCACGGCTTTGACACAGTGGGCACAGGACATGCCCTCCACCTTGAGTACAACCTTTTCCATGCCTTTTCCTCCTTTTATAACTATCTGGACTTATTTTACCACGGAGACCCTACTCTGCATAGGGCTTAAAACTGCGCAGCCGCAGGGCATTGGTGACCACCGATACCGAGCTAAAGCTCATGGCCGCAGCGCCGAACATGGGGTTGAGCAGCGGCCCACCAAAGGCGTACAGCAGACCTGCCGCTACGGGAATGCCCAGGGTGTTGTAGGCAAAGGCCCAGAACAGGTTTTGCTTGATATTGCGAATGGTGCTGCGGCTAAGGCGGATGGCGTTAGGCACATCCATCAGATCGCTGCGCATGAGTACAATGTCGGCCGATTCGATGGCTACATCGGTGCCCGAGCCGATGGCAATGCCCACATCGGCCTGAGCCAGCGCCGGAGCGTCGTTGATGCCGTCGCCCACCATGGCCACCTTGTTGCCCGCCTGCTGGAGGCTGCGCACCGCATCGCTCTTATCCTGCGGCAGCACCTCGGCCAGCACTTCGTCGATGCCCACCTGACGGGCCACCCAATCGGCCGTTCTGCGGTTGTCGCCGGTAATCATGGCCACCTTGATGCCCATTTCGTGGAGACGGTCGATGGCCGCCTTGCTGGAGGGCTTAACCACATCGGCCACTGCGATGATGCCGTAGATTTTATCCTGCCCGGCCACATAGATGGGAGTTTTACCTTGATCGGCCAGCGTATCCGACTGGACATCCAAGCCCTCGAGCGCAATCTGCTGCTCGTCCATGAGCTTGCGGTTGCCAATATAGAGGGTCTGCTCCCCCACCAGCGCTTTAAGACCACGGCCGGGCAGCGCTTCAAAGGAGGTTACGGGCAGCAGCCTGAGGTTTTGCTCCTCGGCCTCGAACACGATAGCCTCGCCTAAGGGATGCTCGGAGGCCTTTTCGGCCGAAGCCGTAAGCCGCAGTAGCATATCCTTCTCCATATGCGCCGAAGTAATCAGGTCGGTGACCCGGGGCTTGCCCTCGGTGATGGTGCCGGTTTTATCCAACACGACCACATCGATGCTGTGGGCCGATTCCAGCGCCTCGCCGCCTTTAATCAGGATGCCATGCTCGGCGCCCTTGCCCGAACCCACCATGATAGCCGTGGGGGTGGCCAGCCCCAGCGCGCAGGGGCAGGCGATGACCAGCACCGACACAAAAATGTTGACCGCAAAACCAAAGTTGCGACTGTAAGCGTACCAGATGAGGGCGGCCACAATGGCAATAACCATAACCACCGGCACAAAATAGCCGGACACCACATCGGCCATGCGGGCAATGGGCGCCTTGTTGCTTTGGGCCTCCTCCACCAGACGGATAATCTGGGAGAGAGCTGTCTCGCCACCGACCTTGGTGGCCCGAATGTGGATGGCACCGTTTTTGTTGATGGAGCCGGCGTAAACCCGGTCCCCCTCGTTTTTGTCTACCGGCATACTCTCGCCGGTGAGCATGGATTCGTCGATGGCGGTCGTGCCCCAAACCACCACGCCGTCCACCGGGATTTTCTCCCCCGGCTTGACGATAAGCAGGTCGCCCACCACCACTTCATCGATGGGCAGCTCGATTTCCTTGTCGCCCTCGAGTACGGTGGCTGTTTTGGGTGCGAGGCCCATGAGCTTTTTAATGGCCTCCGAGGTCTTGCCTTTGGAGACCGATTCCAACGCCTTACCAAAGAGAATGAGCGCTATGATGACGCCCGCCGTCTCGTAATAAAGGCTGTGGACGGCATGATGGTCGCCCTGTGCGATCATATAGGTGGAGTAGAGGCTGTATCCCATGGCTGCCGTAGTGCTGATGGCGATAAGGGAGTCCATGTTAGGCGCTCCGCTAATAAAGGCCTTGTAGCCGATGGTGAAAAACTTGTTACCCGCCAGAAGCACCGGAATAACCAGTATCAGTTGGGTTAGGGCATAACGCAGCGGGTAGGCATGAAGGTCTAAAAAACCGGGCAGCGGCAGCGGGAAGAATGGAATCATAGGTCCCATAGCGATATAGAGCAGTGGAATGCCAAAAATGGCCGATATGCGAAACTTGGTCCAAAGCAGCTTGATTTCCCGTTCGCGGCGCTCCCTGTCGGCATCGGCCGCAGTTTCCCGCTGTACTTCAAGCGGTGTGTAGCCCAGCTTTTCTATGGCCGCCTTAATGGCCGACAGCCGAATCATTTGGGGATTGTAAAGCACGGTAGCGCTTTCGGTGGCCAAGTTGACCGACGCCCGGTCTATACCCTCGGTGCGATTTAGCACCTTTTCTATGCGGGTAGAACAGGCTGCACAGGTCATGCCGCCGATGGGAATGATAATCTCCTCGAGGGCGACCGGCACCGTAGCCCCGTAGCCGAGCTTCTCGACCATGGCAATAATGGCCGCCTCGTCGAGGGAAGCATCGTCAAAGCTGACGGTCATCTTTTCGGTGGCAAGGTTAACCGATGCGCTGTCCACGCCCGGCATACGAGCCACCATCTTCTCTATACGGGACGAACAGGCTGCACAGGTCATGCCGGTTATATTAAATATCTGTGTTTTCATGGGATAGCCCCCTATAGTATTTTTCCGATAGTAGTAATGAGCTCGTCGATAATCTGGTCGTCCCCTGCCTGTATTTTTTCCACCAGGCATCCGCGTATATGATTCTCCAGCACCAGCTTGCTCACCGAGTTAAGGGCCGAACTGGCTGCGGCAATCTGGTGGAGCACATCATCGCAGTAGCAGTCTCGCTCGATCATGCCCCGTATGCCCCGCACCTGCCCTTCTATGCGGTTTAGCCGTGTGATAAGCGCTCGCTTGAGTTTATCTTCTCGCAGTGTAGAGCGGTTATCTCTACCACAGTGGCTTGGATTTTTCATAGGGCCTCACCTCATTCTTTTATACCCCCCATGGGTATGTCTAATTGCATTATACGCTCCAAATTCTTCTGTGTCAAGCATTAATTATACTGCTTTAGTAGAAATTAACGCTGTGCTGTTAATTGGGTGCTCATCCTGTGGTACTTCCATAAATATTGCCATAAGCCAAGCAGATATGTTAAAATAGGTTGTTCGCCTTTCGCCCCCCGGCAGAATAAGGAGTAGAATATGAACGCTGTGGTTATTTATGCGTCTAAATATGGCGCAACCCAAAAGTATGCTGCGTGGATTGCCGAAGCCCTTTCCTGCGACCTTTACGAAAGAAGCTCGATAACCCCCGAGGCTATGGAAGACTACGATGTTATTATCTATGGTGGCGGCCTGTATGCCGGCGGAGTAAATGGCCTGTCCTTACTGCGCAAAAACTATGATTTGGTTAAGGACAAGACCCTTGTGCTGTTTACCTGCGGTCTGGCCGACCCGACCGAGCCTACCAATATCGCCAACATTCTGGCCGGGCTACATAAGACCCTCACGCCGGAAATGCGGCAAAAAATTCGGGTGTTTCACCTGCGTGGCGGCATCAACTACACGCGGCTAACCCCGGTGCACAAGACCATGATGGCCATGCTCCGCCGTGTTATTCTGCGCAAAGATCCGGCAAATCTGACCCTTGAGGAGCAGGAACTTCTGCGCACCTATGGGCAAACGGTCGACTTTACCGATAAAAGCACCATTCAGCCCATCATTGATTATCTGGCCACTTTGTAGCCGCAAAGGCTCAAGGCACAACCGTCCTAAATTTCCAATTCGTTTAGGACGCTTATAATAGTTTGGAAAGGTATGATATCGTTGTCCATTGAATCCGCCCGCGCCCACCTGGAAAAATGGGGGCGCAGCGCTGATATTCTTGAGTTTGATGCCTCCACCGCCACGGTGGCGCTGGCTGCACAGGCCCTGGGCGTGGAGGAAGCGCGCATTGCTAAGAGCATCTGTTTGCTTCATGGGGAGCAGGCGCTCATCATTGTAGCCGCCGGCGACGCCCGCATTGACAACCGAAAGTTTAAGGATACTTTTGGTTTTAAGGCGCGTATGCTCTCTCCCGAACAAACTGAAGCCATGACCGGCCATGCGGTGGGCGGTGTATGCCCCTTTGGTCTTCCGGACGGTGTTTCGGTTTATTTAGACCAGTCTCTCGCCCGTTTTGACACCGTTTTTCCCGCCTGCGGCAATAGCAATTCGGCCATTGAGCTCACCCTCGATGAGCTGGAAACCTATTCTGGCAGTCTTGGCTGGGTTGATATTGGTAAGCAAGCGGCAGAGTAGATGGTGGCTATCAATACATATATATAAAGCGGCGGGCCAATTCGGCTCGCCGCTTTCGGATAGTTTATCAAATTGTTGGTGCTCCAGTTTTTTAAAAGATTTGGTATTAGTCAGGGTATATTCAAATTGGTCGTGAAATCAGCGTTAATTGGGTGTGGCAAAGCTTTCTATCCATTCGGTGTAAACGGTGTAGTTTGTGTGGTAGGGTAGATCGTCGAGCCAGATGAGGGTGTACTTTTGGTCGCCTTGGGTGCCGGATTGAATCACCATCATATGGTCACCATGGCTCCACTCCACCCGGTAGCCCCGGTCGGCCACCTTGATATTGTCGTGGGATGAGACGGGTTGGCTATCGACCAAGAGCGAGCAAAGCGCCGCTATCTTATCATCGGACAGTACGCAGGTGTCCAGCAGAACCTGGGACTTGTTGCGCACCAGGATGCAGTCCTCCCCACTGCCATTGTTCTCAAGGAAGGGGGCAAAAGCCTCATCAAATGGGGGGATATCTGCTAAGTCAGGCGCTTGGACCGACTCTTTGGGGGACGGGCGCACACTGACCAGCGCATTTGCGTGTTCGCAACCGGTGAGCAGAATGCCAATAGCGGTAAGCAGCAGCAAGGTCTGCACACGATATCGCATAAGAACCCTCCAGAACCTCAATATTAATCCTTTTGCAACCTATTTTAATGTATAGGTTGGTGCAAATGGTTACGAAATTTTGAATATGTTCACTTTAAAAGCCGTGCGACATTCGTGTAGTGCTCTATTTTTATATAGAATTATGTATATGAGCATTTATTTTTGTCATGCGCACTCAAGCGGCTTGATGCCATGCTCAAAGGGTGCACGGGCCGTACCGCTTAAACGACCGACGGTCCGTCGACAAAAATGGGGCAATTTCGAGCATATTCCCCATCTGTTGGGGTGTCGTCCTAATCCGCTTGGCGCAGCGGCTCCTGCGCTTTGCTTTGATGCGAGGGCAAGTTGGGCAAACCACCTGTTGTGTGTTCGCTGCATAAAACTGAGCTTGTGTTCGCTATGCTCCGAAATATATACGGAGAGGGGCACATCTGCTTTTGTCTCGGGTATGGTTTCTGAGCTATGCTCGCACCAAGTTTGGGAGCGCAATTCGTTGTTAGCGGCAAGGCCACTTAATGGGCCGATACGCTCGGGACGGTTGTAGCCTGACGGACGGTCGGTCAGTGCAGAGGGGATGGCTTTTACGAAGGAGAGCCCCAAAATAGCTTTCTAACTACCGTTATGTAGCCGGGTGGCAACATAAACCACAGCAAAACAGGGGGTGGTGCTAACCCTACTCTTGCTCTGCTTCCCCCACAAGCTCTATAATCACCAGCTCGGGGCGGCTAAGGATTCGAAAGCCCACCTTGCCGTTGCCCAGACCACGGCTGACCACCATGCAGCGCCCATCATGGGTGTAGATTCCGGCGTCATAGGTCGGAAAGAAGCGGCGGTAGGGGGAAAGCAGCCCCCCAAAAAAGGGCAGGCGAATCATTCCCCCGTGCATATGGCCGCACAGGGTGAGATCGGCGCCCCAGTCGGCATAAACCTGAAAAAAGGCCGGCGTGTGGATGGTCAGAATGTTGTAAACATCCGGATCACTCGAGCCAATAAGGGCGGTTAAATCGCGGGTGCTAAACAGTCTGTCGTCGCCGGACGGGCCGGGATCTCGTTGATAAATCTGCTCGCTCCAAGCGCCATAAAGGCGCACATTCGCCTCGGGTATCGGGATGTGGGCATTGTCGAGCAACTGCACTCCTCGCTGCTTGAGCGACTGCTGCAACTTGTGCCAATTCGCCCCATGCAACCGCTGCTCGTGATTACCTTGGGTATAATAGAGCGGATAGCGATCTGCCAGCGCCTCCACAAGCCCAAAGAGCGTCTGATTTTTTCCGTCGCCATCAATCATATCGCCGGCCATAATCACCAAGTCGGGAGTATGTGCGTCTATGGTGCGAACAAGCCGGCGGTTTTGTCGCCCTAACCTCCGTCCGTGTAAATCGGACAAAAGCGCTATTGTAAGCCTTTCTTTCGCAGGTAGCTTTGAACTGCAAAGCCTGTGAAATCCCACTTCAAGGCAGGAGTTACTCACCCATACCACCGCCGCACAGAGCACAAGAAGCGCTGGCAGCAACCGTCTTCCCCCTTTTATCTCCACTTGTGTTGCCGTGGAGTATCTTTATCACCGACCACTCACACCAATCCGGTCAGAATTACATTTAGTATAGCATGCCTTTTAGATTTTAACACGCTTTAAATATTGTAGCGTGACACGGCGGATGCGAGGGGTGAGCAGCAACACCACCGGCAGGTTGATTGCTATCATGAGGAAGCTGGAAATGTCGGTAAGCTGCCATGCGAGATTGGGCAGCATGACCGCACCTACCACACAGGTGAGAGCGTAGAGCGCCCGATATCCGCCCACCGCCCATTTTGTGGAGCCAAGCAGCCGCTTGACGGCTGCCTCGCCGTAGACATACCAGCCCAAAATGGAGGTGACGGCGAAAATAATGGTGAACAGCGCCACCATCTGCTCGAAAAAGGGGCCAATAAGCGCACCAAAAGCATCGGCGGTGAGCTGGGCGCCCGAGCGGGAGGGGTCGAGTGGGTGGGGAGACAGCAGTACCACGAGGGCGGTAGCCGTGCAGCAGAGTAGCGTGTCGATGGCCACCTCGAGCACACCCCACAAGCCTTGTACGGCGGGGCGGGTTTCGCTGGAGGCAGCGTGGGCAATAGGAGCCGTGCCAAAGCCCGCCTCATTGGAAAAAAGCCCGCGAGCCATACCAAATCGCATGGCTCGCGATGCAGTATAGCCCGCCAACCCACCTGAAATAGGGCGCAATCCAAAAGCCGACAGAATCATATCCCAGAGCAGAGTAAAAAGAGCGCTGCGTCCCTGATAAATGGCCCATATGGAGGCTGCAAGGTAGGTTATTGTCATAAAGGGGGCCAGCAGCGACAGGGCATCGGCCACCCGTTTAATGCCTCCGAAGGAGAGGATGAGGACAAATGTCCCAACCGCAAGCCCGGTGTAGAGGGCGGGCATTCCCATCCCTGCACCCATGGCCGCCGCCGCATTAGTTTGCACCATATTGCCACCCACCAAGGCCGAGCAGAGCAAGGCGGCGGCAAACAGCCCGCTGAGCACCCGGGTGCCCGGCACCAGCTTCATGTAGGCCATGGGCGAGCCCTCATAACCACCGGGCACAGGGCGGCGGGTATCCATGGCGAGGGTAGTTTCGGCATATTTCAGTACCATGCCGCTGAGGGCGGACAGCCACATCCAGACCAGCGCCCCCGGGCCCCCCAATGCTATGGCGATCGCCACGCCGGTGATATTCCCGGTGCCCATGGTGCCGCCCAGAGCAATAGACATGGCCTTAAAGGGGGATACCTGCCCTTCCTCGGTCGGCTTTTTAAATAGTCCGCCAAGGGTCTCCCGCAGCACCAGTCGAGGATGGCGCATATAAAAAAAACGGGTTTGTACGCCGAGATAAAGGCCGGATAGCATGACGGCCGCCACCGTATAAGGCCCCCACAGCAGGTCGCTTAGATTTTCTGGCAACATGGTGCGTCACCCCCATGGGCCAGTATATGCGCTCTATAGCGACATTTAGGACAGGTTGAGGGGGCACTTTTGACTGCGACCACAATTTAGGACGCCGAACCAAAGCACTTTAGTGGTCTGTCCTACCACCGCACTCCCGCCCAAAACAAAGCCGGCCCCGCCTTAGGCGGAGCCGGTGCTATGTGTGTCTGTTCTGAGGTTAGCGCTTGGCCGGAACAATCTCTAACCAGTAGCCGTCCGGGTCGCTGATAAAGTAGATGTTCATCTTGGTGTTCTCGTAGCAGATGCAGCCCATCTCGGAGTGCAGCTTGTGGGCAGCCTCGAAATCCTCGGTGGTAAAGGCCAGATGGATCTCGTTGTCACCGAGGTTGTAGGGGTCGGTGCGGTCCCGCAGATAGGTCAGCTCGAGCAGGTGTTCGGACACGCCGTCGCCCAAATAGACAAGCGTAAAGCTTCCGTCCTCGGCCTCCTTGCGCCGAACCTCCTTAAGTCCTAGGGCCTGCTTATAAAAAGCAAGGCTTTTCTCTAAATCAAGCACATTAATATTATTATGAGCAAATTTGAATTTCACGACTCAGGCTCCTTACTTTGTGGCTCAGTGCCATATTCAGCCCTATTTTACAGCATAGCCAACGGTTTTTCAGGCGATTGTCATGAAAAGTCGGTGACAATTTGATTTCAGCTGATATAATCTTCAATGCGCTCGGTGAGCTCCTTGTAGTCGTAGATGATAATGCCCTCTATCAGCGCCTCCTGATCCACCGGCGGTAGATATTTAATATAGACATCGAAAACCAGGTCGGGCGTGTCCTTGCCGATGGTATAAACCGCCAGTCGCCCATCCTGCTCGCCAAGACGGTATTTGGGCTGCGCCTCACGGGGGTCGTGGGGAATATTATGTTCATGTTCCACCACGCTCTGCCCATCGGATGGTGCCGGGGATAGGTCACTCATATTTCGGCCCGCCACAAAGCCCACAGCCGCTGCCGCAACCGTGACCACCGCCATAGCCAGCACACTCCACAACATGGTATTGCGCAAAACATCACCCCGCAAATCGCATCATTATCATAGGTAGTTTTACCCACTTTGTGCCGCCTATGCCACCTTAGGGAAATTACGGAATATTTTTGTATTATTTTTGTGTTATACTGCAACTTAGCCCAGGCATTTTATGCAAATGTTGGGCATTGGGTGCCTAAGCTTGGGGTTTTACGGGGTATATGCAAAAAAAGCGCTCGCTTTTGGCACCTTTATGCTATAATAGCTTGGCTTATCAAGCAGCATATTTTTATGTTGCAATCGTGGACATAAAATTTTGAGCCATGGGTGTCCCAAAGAATCACCCTATAGGAGCTACACGCTTTATGTGATACAATAGCATTGATCGGTCATAATCCGGTTTTGCTTTATCGTTTGCTGAGAGGAGAGCTTCATCCTATGTCCGAGCGTAAGAAAAACCGAAATTGGTTGCCACGGCGTCCAAAAGCCGAAAGAAGCGACACACCCAAGCGTGGTGTGACCCTTGCGGCTGTGGGCCGGGGCGTCGTGATTTTTATACTTATTTGCATCATCGCCGCCAGCATTGTGGCCGCGGTGCTCACCGTCTATGTGCTCGAGCTTATCAACACCGAGGAGGTTATCAGCCTTGAGGATGTTAAGCTCAGCCTGACCACCATTATGTACGCCACCGACAAGCCCATTGTGCCCGGCACGCCACCAAATGAGGACGACTACTATGAGCTGGAGCGCATTCAGAATGTGGAGAACCGCATCTGGGTGGACTACGACCAAATTCCCGAACATGTGGTCAATGCGGCCATCGCCATTGAGGACAAGCGCTTTAGAGAACATCAGGGGGTGGACTGGGCGCGCACTGCCAGCGCAGCGCTTAACTACTTTTTGCCCACCGACACGCTGTTTGGCGGTTCTACCATCACCCAGCAGCTGATTAAGAATGTCACCGGCGATAATGATGTGAGCCCCCAGCGCAAAGTTCAGGAGATTTTTAGGGCTCTGAATCTGGAAAAGGCTTACAGCAAAGAACAGATTATGGAGACCTATCTCAACACCATCAACTTAGGTAACGGCGTCTATGGCGTACAGTCGGCCGCCAATCTCTACTTTGGTAAAGATGTCTCTGAGCTCACCGTAGCCGAGGGGGCAGCCATCATCGCCATCACCAAGAACCCCACGGTCTACAACCCCTTCCGCTACCCAGAAAATAATCGGGTGCGCCAGGGGGACATCCTCTACTTTATGCACGAACAGGGCCTTTTGGACGAACAGACCTATCTGGCTGCCTACGACGAGGAACTTGCTTTTAAAAAGGAAGAGTATATCGCTCGGCAGTCTACCACCCGCAGCTGGTTTGTGGACTATGTGTTCGGCGAGGTTGTGGAAGATTTGGTCAGCGAGCTGGGCTATGAGGAGAACTACGCCACTTCCCTGCTGCTGAGCGGCGGCTACCGCATCTACACCACCGTGGACAAGGAGATGCAGGACTATCTGGAGAAGGCTTATACCAACCCCGAGACCTTCCCGGCGTTGGTGGGCCGCAGCTATCCCGATGACTACCCCGAATCGGCCTTTGTGGTGATGGATCTAAATGGTCAGTTGCGGGCAATGGTGGGTTCTAACCGGACCAAGGAGGGTGCGCTGCTCTTTAACCGCGCCTCGGACGCCATGCGTCAGCCCGGCTCGGCCATCAAGCCGGTGGCCACTTATGCTCTGGCACTGGAGGAAAACTGGGTGCACTGGTCCAGCGTGGTGGACGACAATCCCATTCTCTTAGATGAGGACGATCCCGAATCCATCTACCCCTTAAACCACTACCGCAGCTATTTGGGCAATATGCTGCTGCCCACGGCCATTCAGCGCTCGACCAACACCATTCCGGTCAAGCTCATTCAACAGATCACCCCGCGGCGCAGCTTTAACTTTATGCGAGATAAGTTGGGGATCGACACCCTTGTGGAGCGCCGGGTGTCGGGCGGTCAGGTGCTCAGCGACATCGACCTGGCGCCCATGGCTCTAGGCGGCCTCACCGACGGCGTGCACCCTTTGCAGCTCATTGCCTCCTATCAGATCTTTGGAAACGGTGGCTACTATACCAAACCTTACTCCTACACCCATGTTTACGACAACGAGGGCAACCTCATCCTCGAAAAACGGCCGGTGGCCACCCGGGTTATCTCCCCCGAGACAGCCACCATCCTAAATCAGCTGCTGCAAACGGTGACCCAGCCCATCCCCGGTGCCACTGGCGCCTCTGCCCGGCTGCAAACCAACTATATGATGCCCGTTGCCGGCAAAACCGGCACCTCGGACAACGACCATGACCAATGGTTTATCGGCATGACCCCCTATTATCTGGCCGGCTGCTGGCTGGGCTTTGATATCCCCGAGCGCATTGTCTATTACAACTATGCGCCTCCCATCATCTTCAGCCGCATCATGGGGCCCATCCACTACGATAAGCCCACCGCCGCCTTTCCGATTTGGGGCAATGTGGAGCAAAAGACCTACTGCACCGAGACCGGCATGATTGCCACCCCCGACTGTCCCCATCCCTCGGCCGGTTCGGGGTGGTATAAGCTCACCTATATGCCCCCCACCTGCACACTGCACGCCGGTACGCTCTTTGAAGAGGAGAACGAGACCGAGGAAGAAGATGACGGGAATTTCCCCTTTTACAACTGGTATGATGAAGACAATGATTAACCCCACACCCCCTGTCCGGCTGGGCAGGGGGTTTTTGCGCCCAAAGTCTCTGAATAAGGCCACAAAGGGCACGCTTTGTGCAGGAAAGGCATAGAATAGGTCAAAAGCCCTTTTCGTGAAAGGAGTATGTATATGGACAAACGACCCTCTCCGCGTCGCTTTGACTATCTAGGCGCCGATACATATGGATGGCCGCTTCCCGCCCGTCAGGACGCCGCACCCCGACGCCCCCCTCCAAGACGGGAACATGCGACTCCACCTCCGGGTCGGCCCGCCTTGGTTGTGAGTTTGGACAACCAAAGCCGTGAGGATTCGCTGTCGGTCATGCTGCTGGAGGATCCTGCCCGGGCTCGGATGGCCACAGCACAGCCCAAGAGCCAACAGACTGCTCCGGACGAAATGGCGCTTGGTACCCATGTGCCCACTATGGATATGCCGCCGGATACCCCCACTACTCAGCCCGACCTTCCTCAAGCCCGGCCCTCCGAGGCCGATGAGACACTCTGTCCTGAGCCGTGCCCGTCCGAGGCGTCCCAGCCCGAACCCGCCCAGACCGAGCCGGTTCAGCCCATTGCACTCCCCCTTGAGCTACTCACCAAAACCGAGGCGATGAATATTATTCAGAGGGTCGAAATGGAGCCTTCTATCCCGCTGCCCCCACAGCATCAAGATGAGGAGGACCATTTGATAAGCTGGCACGAGCCCACCCAAACCGGGGAAACCGCGGTCCGGGTGGCTGCCGCCCAGCCCTCGGCTAGACCTCCACGACAGCAGGCTCCCTCTCCTTTTAGAACCCAGCAGCCCCAGCCCTCGCCCTCAAGACGGCACCCCGACATCTGGGCAGAGGGCAGCGAGGCCCTGTTTCAGGACTGGCGGCGGGTGCTGGAGGCCGCCACCCCCGCCCATCACCTTCTTGAGTCATCGGGAGAGGCGCTTGACTATCCGCCCATTGCCGTGGATCACCGGGACGAACATGCCGGGCGACTGGTACTGCGGCTCTATGCCGGCGAGCGCTCGAGCATGACGCTGGCCCAGACCTACGCCTATTGCAGCATCTGTTTTGAGGAGGACTGTCCAAGGCTGGCCGGTTTAATCGGGCGTCTTGCCAACGAGGTGCAGACCCTTGCCCTAACTTTAGGCAAGCTGACCTTGGCCTTTGGTGTAGACCCCCGACCCCGGGTGCTCATGGCTCAGCGCAGCCAATATTGGAACGGCAGCTATGTGCGCTGCGTGCGCAAACCCAAGCAGGCTCTGCTTGAACTGATGGAGCTCGAGCGGATGCTCATGAGTGAAATCCGGCGGTTTTTGCGCCAAAATCAGGACGCCGGAGCCGCCGCACTGCTCGCCCGGGCACTATCCGACGCTCAGCGCCGAACCGATACCCTGAGTCAAGCCCTGGCCACCGGCTGCGGCTAATACGCAGCCATATCTCTGAAAAGAGGCCGACTTCCCCAAAGTGGGAGGCGGCCTTTGCGGCGTTGGGCTGCCTTGAGTTTAGGATAGCCATCTGGTAGAATAGCCACAGATTCGCTTATGCCACCAGAGCAGCCCCCGCCTATCGCCTAAAGGAGATGCCTATGACCAAAACCCTTATCCGTGCCGCCCTTTTAGCCCTACTGACGGCTCTCATCATCATCGGCCTGTTTGGCTTTCGGCTTCTTACAGCCCCACAGCCGATGCTGGGGGAGGATTTTGCTGTCGTGGTGGGCGACCGAGGGGCCGTGGCCCTTCGTGCGCCCGGGTTTGCAGAAGACTTTAACGCAGCGCTCTCGACAGCCAAAAAAATCCCCTTTGGGCAGGGCCAAAAGGTGGCGGTGCTGCTCGCCGATCAGGGGCCCTTTGTGCTTAGCCGCACTGCCGAGGGGCTCTGTGTAAGCCGGGGCTGGCAAAATTACCTGATGAGTGCCCATGATGCCGCAGATCTGGCCATCCACCCCGACCTTGCACCGCTCTACCTCGATGTCTATCCCCGCCCTTTGGTGGTGGAGCTGGAGGGCCGGCTTTGGCATGTGCCGCCCATGTCGGGGGAATGGGAATACTTAGGGATAGACGGACGGTTTCATCCCTATACTTTTGGCGAGATGTGCCCCCAAGCTATCCGCCCCACCCATGAAGCCGAGGTGACCTTCCGCTTTGAGGGAGCGGCCGAAGCGCCCCATGTGCTGTTTGGCGACGAGTTTGGCGAGCTGCGTGACAGCGCCACCGAGGGCAGCTTTAGCCTTAGGCAGGGCCAGAGTATAACCCTCACCGCCACGCCCCGCTACGAGAACGCCCAGTTTAGGGGAAGCCTGGATTTTGCCCTCTCCTTTGAGGTGGTCGACCAAGCCAAGAGCCCGCCAGCTGACAGCGTGGTCCCGACCCAAAATCTGCCCCCGGTGGCCGATGTGCCCTCGATCACTCCCCAAGCCGCCGCCCCCGAGCAAGAGATATTTTCCATGTCGGCAACCGAGACTTATCCCGGCGAGATGCTGCGCCTGAGCGTAAGAGACCGCACGGCTGATGAGGTGTCCTGCCAGACCGATTTGGGGGCTGTCCCCCGCTTTTTCAGCAGCGCCGAGGGGGCGGTGGCCCTGCTTCCCGTCCGGCTGAGCGTGGAGCCCGGTCGGTATAGCATCACGCTATCGGCCGACGGTCGGTCTAAGACATTCGCCATTTTGGTACAGCCCAGAGACTTTGTGGTGCAGCATTTGCAGGTGGCCCCGTCCACCACCGAGCAGACCATTCTAAGCGATAAGGCCAATGCTGAGTATATAGAGAAAATCGAGCCGCTAAAAAGCATGGCGGACAGCCAAATGTATGCCACAGGGCGCTTTATTCTGCCGGTGGAGGGTCGGATCACCACCGAGTTTGGCACCCAGCGCTATATCAATGGTGCTTCGACTCCTTCGTGGCATGCGGCCATCGATATTGGTGCAGCGACGGGCACCGAGGTCAAGGCCGCTCATGCCGGTCGGGTTTTGTTTAGTGAATACATCGCCCTTACCGGGAACACAATACTTATTGAGCACGGCTTGGGTCTTAAGAGCTGGTATTACCACATGGACTCGCTCAATGTGGCGGCGGGCGACAGAGTGGCACAGGGCCAGGTCATCGGAACGGTCGGCTCAACCGGGTTTTCCACAGGCCCTCACCTGCACTTTGGTATGTCGGTGGGGGAATATTATGTGAACCCGTGGTCGTTTATTGATTAATTGCTGCGCCCTAAGGAGGTTCATATGAGCAAGCATATGCGTAAAATGGCCGGCGCCCTCGCAGTGGCGACTCTTCTGACCGGCTGCTCCCTGTTCCAGAAGGAGCCCGAACCCGTTCTCGACGATCCCCGCACCCAAACCAAACCCGAGCACGCCATCATCCTGCTGTTTGAGGCCGTCCAGACCGCCGACCTCGAGCTGCTTAAAGCGGCCGTGGTCTACCCCGAGGAGTCCATAAACGATGATACAGCCGAGGCCATTGAGGCCGCCGCCGACAATGCGCTGGCCAAAACGGCCATCAAGACCCTGTTTTCCGACCTGAGCTACACCCTTGTTGAAACCGAGCAACCCGAGGAGGGTATGGCCAGCCTGACGGTTGAGGTGGTCTACCCCGATTTGCGCCCCATCATCGACAGCAATTTTAGGGCTTTTGCACCTAAAATCCGCGAGCGACTGCTCAGCGGTAGCTTTGACCAGGCCGCCACCGCAGCTATTCAGAGCGAGATTATGTGGGCCGTAGCCGCCGACCTTATCGCCGGCAAAGCCGCCAACACCCGCACCGAGACCATCGAGGTGCTCTGCACCGAGGTAGAGGGCAAGTGGAAGGTGGCTCCCGATCGCCCTATCCTCAATGTCTGCACCGCCAACGCCCTTGATGCCATTGCCGAGCTGGACTTCACCCAGCTGCTGGCCCCTTGATTGTGGTCCCTGCTTATAGAGACAAGCCTTTAACCCAAGGCCTTAGAAAACCGTCCGCTAAGAAAGGTGGGCGGCCACCCAAAAATCGCCGCCGGACAGACAAACTCTGTCCGGCGGCTTGTTGCTTATTTTTGTTGTAGGCGCAGCCAAGTGGGCCAAAAAGGCTTTGGGGCTGCGGTCTGCTCGATGTCTACGGTAACGGTGTAGGGCTCGGAGTAGACCCCCCGACTGTCCACCGCCACAAGCACAAAGCTGTCCCGTCCGCGGGCACCGGGCTGGGGGGTGTAGGTGTACCGGTCACCGACAATCACCGCCACACCCTTTTTCGGCTCCGACATCAGCGCAATACGGGGAAAACTACCCATCTGATCGGCGGCGGCGATGCTGCCCTCCCGGGGCATCCCTGAAAGAGTGAATACGGCCTCGCCCCAGATAACCGGCGGCAGAACCGGGGCCTCTGTCGCCTCGATGCGCAGCACCGCCGCCTGATAGCCGCCATATTCGGGGATAAAGCCGATGTGGGCCGTCAGATAAGCGTCAGCCGGCTCGTAGACCAAACGGTCGATTTCGTCCCGCCCAAGCCGAGTGTAGAGGGGGGCCTCCACCCCGTCGAGGCTGAGCTGGCCGGTGGCGCTGTCGGGCAGCAAGGTGAGCGTCAGGCCCTCAAGCTCCCCCTCGGGGATGCCCAACCGGTGCTCGAGTTCGGCGCAGCGCATAAAATAAAGCCCTTCCCGCCAGACCGCCGTTTCAAGCTGCCGGGGCGACTCAGGCATCGGCCTGCGGGGCCAGTCCTCTAGGGCCTGTCCGCCTGCCATCTGGCTGGGTATCAGAACTAAAGCTGCCATTGTGGCTATCAGAAATTTTTTCATAATATCACCCGAATATAGGATTTCCGGTCGAGTGCGGCTCATACATTTTGCAGCAAAAGCACATTTTTTGGGGGTTTGCTTGGGGTCGGAGGTTGCATTTTATGCGCACTGATGGCAAAATAGAACTATTCTGAAAGCATAGGGGGAAAGCCAGATGTCGGCCATACATCAACGCGTTCTGGTCTTAGATTTAGGGGGGCAATATAGCCAGCTTGTGGCGCGCCGGGTTCGTGAATGCTCGGTGTTTTGTGAGATTAAGCCTCATACCATCACCGCCAAGGAGGTCGCCGAGCTGGCGCCCATCGGCATTATTCTCACCGGCGGGCCAGCCGGCACACGCACCAACCCGCCCACCCTCGACCCGGCCATCCTTGAGCTGGGCATTCCGGTTCTGGGTATCTGCTACGGTGGACAGCTCATCGCGCGTCTGTGTGGCGGTGAGGTTGACGAGGCCCACAGCAGCGAATTTGACGCCGCCCCGGTGCAGATGGAGGGTGCATCGCCTCTTTTTGCCGGGCTGCCCACCCAGAGCATCTGCTGGATAGGACAGCAGGATTATATCCGCCGCCTACCCGAGGGATTTTTGGCTATCGCCACCGACCACAACCATCCAGCCGCAGCCTTTGCCCAGCCCGAGCGCAGGCTTTACGGCCTTCAGTTTCGCCCCGAGGTTGAGCGCACCGAACAGGGCGCTGCGATCATCAGAAACTTTCTTAAAGGCATCTGTGGTGCCACCGGCGACTGGACCATGGCGGACTACGCGCGCAGCAGCATCGAGGAAATTCGGGCCACGGTTGGCGATGGCCGGGTTCTGCTGGCCCTGTCGGGCGGTGTAGACAGCACGGTAGTAGCCGCCTTGCTCACCCGGGCGATCGGCAGCCAGCTTACCTGCATTTTTGTGGACCACGGCTTTATGCGCAAGAACGAGGGCGACGAGGTGGAGGCTGTTTTTAAAGGACAGGACCTGCATTTTGTGCGGGTAAACGCCGAAGAGCGCTTTTTGGCACGCATGAAGGGCGTAAGCGATCCCGAGCAAAAGCGCAAAATCATTGGCGAGGAGTTTATCCGCGTCTTTGAGGAGGAGGCAAAAAAAATAGGTGCCGTGGATTTTTTAGCCCAGGGCACCATTTACCCCGACATTGTGGAGTCGGGCTTTGGCGATGCGGCGGTGGTTAAAAGCCACCACAATGTGGGCGGCCTACCCGACAAGGTGGATTTTAAGGCGCTCATCGAGCCGCTGCGCCTGCTGTTCAAGGACGAGGTTCGGGCCTTAGGTGCTCACCTGGGCCTGCCCGATTATATAGTCTGGCGTCAGCCCTTTCCCGGGCCGGGTCTGGCCATTCGGGTCATCGGCGAACCCACCAAAGAAAAGCTGGACATTCTGCGCGATGCCGACGCCATCTTCCGCGAGGAAATTGCCAAGGGCGGCTTAGATCGCTCCATAAACCAATATTTTGCCGTGCTCACCAACATCCAGACCGTGGGCGTCACCGGCGACAGCCGTACCTACGACTACACCCTGGCTCTGCGGGGGGTGACCACCACCGACTTTATGACGGCCGAGTGGGCCAGAATTCCCTATGATGTGATAGAGCGAGCCTCCCGGCGCATTGTAGACGAGGTAGCGCATATCAACCGGGTGGTATATGATGTGACCAGCAAGCCCCCTGCGACCATAGAGTGGGAGTGAGCCGATACAGCTTGATCCACATCTGAACACCCCAGAAATACCAGGGCTTTTTGACACAGGAAATGGAGAGCAGCACCAAAATGCGTGCTGTGATATCATTTCAGTTCCACTCGTATGTTTAAGTGAATAATTTTTCTGTGGCGTTATGCCCTCGTTTGTCCCTCTGAAGGGAGTCAAAAACGAGGGCATTTTTTATTGCTTTTACTGTTCCCTCAATCAAGCAGTTGTTCCTGGTACCAGTGTGATACATACAATTGCTTCAAGAAAATTCTCGAAGGACATTGTTTTTATGGGTTCTTAGCTCCGAAGAGGTAACGATAATGACATTAAACAGCACTTTTATGAAGGGAGAGAAGTGCAGGAGTCTTTCGGTGTATTGATAACGGAGTCGTATCGCATCATCAAACAGCTCAGCAAAGAGCTTAAGGCAAACGACTACATAGTAATCGCCGGGCGTGTAAGCAGACGATATCTAAAAAAGTTTGTGGATATGTAGGAGCGCATCTAAAAAAGCAAAGAGCAGGAGGATGAATTATGGTAGTTTACAAGGATGGCAAAACAAAGACCCGGATCAGGTCAAACATTCCGCACAAACGCTTTAAGAAACGGCCCAGTTCGCCATAGTTAAGGTTGCTGTCTTGATCAACTGCCGGATACTCGATATTTTTATGGCAAAAGCCTGATAAGGAGGGCTCTGATTGATCAACCGAAATGATGAACGATAACGAAATCAAATGACATATTTGTAAAAAGGGCACAAAAACGCCTGCAAGTAATGTAATACTTGCAGGCGTATCCTATTATTGCACGATCTTCTTGTTCTGCCGATTATTTAGTTAAGAACAACTCCACTGTCAACTATAACCGTTTCCCGCTCAGGAGCATTTTGGATGCTCCAGCTGAACTTATTTCCGTTACCGTTATAGGATACTAGAACACTGTAACCACCAAGATCTCCTTCAAAGGTTGATGTCAGGTTGCTTGCACTGCCATTAGGAAGCGCATTGGACTTGCCTTCAATTAGGACTGTATCAGTGTAAGAAGAAGATTTTTCTTCATTGAGCGTTTCGGTACCGTCGCTCCATACGTCATACACATCTATCACAACAGTATATGTTTCTGTGATATCTGCTGTTATGTAGTTAGCCTTGGGGCCTTGTTGATTCTTTTGATTAGCTAAGAAGCCAACAGAAGCGACATAACCATCGAACGTAGTTGTTGTTATCGTACGCGTACCAATGATGGTTGGTTCTTCCGGAGTATCCGAACCGTAAGTACCCACTAAGGTGAGTGGGCCGGTAAAAGCGCTCTGCTCACCGACAAAATAATTGCCGTTGCCATTTACTTCTTTAGTATAGGTTTTTTTGTTGTCCTTGTATGTAACTATACCTGTATAGCCGTTTGTAACATCAATGTACATTTATCTGCGGTCTTTCTAAGAACAACTCCCTCGGCGGCCATTGCTATAACTGTGAACGAGAATACCATTGCGAGGACAAGTGCGATAGATAAAAGTTTCCTCATTGCCAAAACCTCCAAAAATAAGTATATGCCTCTTTTATTCTGGAGTTGTGGTTCTCCGTTTTCAGCCTCGCTGCTATCGCGCAGCGTGGTCAAGCGGCCTCTTTTGTTCTGAAGTTGGGGTTCTTCATTTTCAGCTACTTTTAAAGGAAACATAGCAACCCACTCACTAGATTCATAGCCACGGTATCCAATTGTTACCGGGGCGTCTGCGAATAACCCCCCTTTTATCATCATAATTGTCTAATATCACCATAGCCATATGCCTATATACCTTCTTGAATGGTATACTTTTATTGTATTGCATGTCCGCACAGAAATCAAGTGAACTTTTGCTAAAATTTCCATTTACATTTTATCTCCCCCCGGCTGTAACTCCGGGAGGAGGGTTTTAGAATGGGTTCTCTATGTTAAGCGGTCTTTTTGCCTGCGCTTGTAGGCCCGGATGTATGCATACATCCGGGCGTCGGCCATGTCCAGCAGGGCGCTGGCGGGCAGGACATTGTCCGGCTCCACCGCCACAATACCGTAGCTTACGCTGTAAAGATACCGGGGGTCTATGCGCCGACCTAGGTTGCTTAGACGGCGGCGCATCCGCTCGAACTGGGCTTGGGCCTCATCGGGCTCACACTCGGCCAGCAACAGAAATTCGTCCCCGCCAATCCGAAAGGCCATGGCGCTCGGAAAGGCTTACCGCAGCCCGTCGGCCACACGCAGCAGATACTGGTCGCCCGCCCGATGGCTGAAATGGTCGTTAATGTACTTAAGGTTGTCCACATCCACAAAGCAGAGCACAAAGCGGCGCCTCTCGGACAACCATTGGTCGAGTACCTGCATACAACGGTAACGGTTGAGCAGTCCGGTCAGTGCATCGTAGTGGGCGATACTTTGCAGGTTCTCAATTTCTCTGCGCTCGCCGCTGATGTCGGTGAACACAAAGGCTGCCGCATCCCGGGAGAGCCAACGCATGGGATGAATAGACACCAAATAGTAATGCACCCCGTCGGTCATCTCTATCTCCAGCTGGGCGGTGCGGGTTGAAAATTCACCGCTCCTGAGCTGGTCGCCCATCCAGCGGTTGAGTAGCCGAATATCCTCGACGCCGGACAGCATGGCCTGTATTTCCTCGCTTACATACATCCAGTCGCCAGTTTGGGCGTCGGCCACAATAATGCTTCGGGCGATGTGTCGCATGAGCTTCTCATAGAGCGAAGTGTTCTGGCGCAGGGTGTGGTTTTCCACCCGCCAGCTGTCCAGCTCACGCTGCAGGGCTGTCCGTTGGCGCTCCAACCGTTCCACCATGGTGTTAAAGGCCGCCGAGAAGTCCCCCATAAACTCCACCCGCTGCTGATAGTCCCCCGCTGCCACCTGCTGGGTCTGCCATGTGAGATGCCGCAGTGCTGCGTGCAGCGACTTGAGGGGGTCGGCCACTAGGTTATCCCGGGGCGGCAGCGGGGTGTCCAGCCGCCCCTGGGCCAGGTCCTCGGCCAGACTCCGGGCCTGCATGACCGACTCGCAAAAGCCAACAAGTTCCCTGCCGAACTCCCGAAAGTCCTCGGGTAGCTGCTCGATGTCCAGCTTAGCTTTGTGGGGGTGGCGCATCACATCGCTTAGATAGTTGTAAAGCTGTCGGGCTGCCGGATTTGTCATAGCCTGCACCTCCTCTCCTAAGGTTCCATAATGCTGCCACGAAAGCGACAGACCCGGTCTCCGCTTGCCCAGCAGTCCATTTCTCGAACCGCATAGGGCCGGTGGGTATAGGCCTCTAAAATGCCGGCGATAAAACCCTCGTCGAAGGTGCACGCCACATCACCGGAATTGGGCAGGCCACTGCAATCGAGGTTTTCGCTGACGGTAAGCACAATATCGCCGGTCGCCTTATCATAGTGCTTCATGCGCAGTATGCCTATTTTAAGCTCTCGCAGCAGCCTTTGCAGTTCGGCGGCAAAGCTGCTAAAGGTGGTGGATAGGTCAAGGGCGTTTTGCGCAAGCTCGGCGCCCGCCAGATGGCCTGCCTTGTAAAGCAGCTCGGCGGCCTTACCAGAGCCAAGCTCTTGTTCGAGCACATCGCGCACAGCATAATGCATCAATCTGTGTACCAGCACCGGCATGTCTCCCCCGAGCTGGTGGCGACCCTGCTCATTCTTTCCTATGGCGTTTTTGGTATAGCTTTCGGCCTGTGGCCCGGGCGATGAGATGTTTTTCATGCCGATATGCTCCCCTCTGTGGACGGCATTGGGTGCTGTATACCAAAACAGGCGGGCCCATGGGCTCGCCTGTTTCTACGGGCGGCTGTATATTGATTGTTTGTAGGTGCGCCGAGCGTACAACTTGCGCTTTATTGATGTGTAATGACTTAATATTTTCCGAAACTCGAACTACCAGCCGAAAGCAGTACAGCCTCGGTGGAGGAGTGGGACATCGCAGCCGAAGGTACAACTTGGCCCGATAGGCTGGTTGCCGGCCCGTCCTCCTTGAGGTGGAACTTGCTCACCGACTCCTCAAGCAAGGCGGCCTGAGCGGTCATCTGCTCGCTGGTGGCCGAGTTCTCTTCGGCGGTGGCGGCGTTGGTCTGCACGACTGCCGACACCTGGTCAAGACCCCGCTGAATCTCCTCGATAGAGCTTACCTGCCGGGCGGTGGCCTGCTCGATTTGACCAAAGCTCTGGGTCACCCGATCGGTGCTGGCATGCATCTCGGCCAATATGGCGGCTGTTTCTTCGGTGATGCGGCCCCCCTTAGCCACGCTGGATACGGCGTTCTGGATAAGCTGGGCGGTCTGTTGGGCGGCCTCGGCACTTTTGGCGGCCAGGTTTCGCACTTCGTCGGCCACCACGGCAAAGCCCTTGCCTGCGTTGCCGGCCCGGGCGGCCTCCACCGCCGCGTTGAGGGCTAGAATATTGGTCTGGAAAGCAATGTCCTCAATAGCCTTGGTCACCGAGACAATCTGCCCGGAGGCCACATCAATTTCGTTCATGGCCTCGGTGAGCTGGCGCATATGGTCGTTGCTGTTCTGAACACCCCGGGCGGCCTGCTCGAGGTCGAGGGCTGCATTGCGGACAGTGACGGCGTTTTCCTCAGCCTGACGGGACACCTCGGCCACTGAGGCGCCAAGCTGCTCGATGGTGGCCGCCTGCTCGGTAGAACCCGCAGCCAGCGTCTGGGCACCCGACGCAACCATCTCGGCACCCTGCTTGACTTGGGCGCTGGCTATGGTGATGTTTCTGCAGGTCTCGTTGAGGGCCTTGAGGGTGGATTCCATGGACAGCTGGATGGGCCGGAAGTCGCCGATATACTCAAGGTCGATGGTCACATCGAGGTTACCTTTGGCCAGCTCATCCATCTTTTGTGAGATGTCGCCGATATAGGTCTGAAGGGTATGGCGCACGGTATGAATGGCCTCCACAAGCCGGCCAATCTCCGAGGTGTCGGACACCATGTCGAAAGGAGTGGCCACTTGACCACCGGCAATGTCCTCCATCTCTTCCTGAATTTCGCTTACCGGTTTAAGAATTTTGCTGCGAATGACAAATAAAGTGAACAGCTGCATGGCACATACAAGGCCAATGGCCGCAAAGGTGGCCATTTGAAGCAAGGCGGTGTAGTCATTTAGGACATCGCTATAAAATGTTGCATAGCAGATTGCAAACACCGCAGCCAACAGCAACAGTGAACTCAGCGAGAGTCCGTATACCATGGTAGACTGCTTCATCGCTTTTTTCATAATGTCCTCCTATTCAGTACGATATGGGTTCTGTGATGTGTATTGAGGTAGGGAGTTCGATCTTACTTGTGGTGAGCCGCTATCGGCCCTTATAGCTGTGGTTATTCACGCCGATAGACGGCGGGCATGATATATTTAAAGTGCGTGCGCTCCCGGTTAAGGCTCTCGGAGTGGCCGATGAACAAAAAGCCCCCGGGTTCGGTAATGTCGTATAGGCGCTCGACCAGTTGCTCCTTGGTGGGCCCATCGAAATAGATCATCACATTGCGGCAAAAAATAACCTGCATACGCTTTTTAAAGGGAAAGCTGCTGTCCATCAGGTTGATGGTGTTAAAGATGACCTCGCTTTTAATGCGGTCAACAATGGCGTATCGGCCATCGGGGGTTTGCTTAAAATACTTCTTCACCCAACTGTCGGGCAGGCCTTCTATTTTGTCGGCGTCGTAAACACCGGCCCGGGCCTGTTCGAGCACCTTTTGCGAGATGTCGGTGGCCAGAATCTTGGTGTCCCACCCAGCTTTGCCTAGTCCAAAAAATTCGTCGATAATCATGGCCAGCGTATAAGGCTCCTCCCCGGAGGAGCAGGCGGCACTCCATATGCGCAAATCCCGGCTGGACACGGTTTGTTTTAAGTAGGGCAGCACCGTATCCCTAAAGTAGGCAAAGTGGGCCGGTTCCCGCAAAAAGAAGGTGTGGTTGGTGGTAATGCGGTTGAGCATGGTGGCCGCCGCCTCGCCGGTGTTGTCAGCTAGTACATACTTCATATAATCGGACAGTGATGTCATGCCCAGCGAGGAAAGCAGGGGGCCCAGGCGACCTTCAATAAGAGGTTTTTTTTCCGGCTTAAAATAGATGCCATAGGTGGCCTGAATATATCTGGAGAACTGCTGAAATTCTTGTTCGTTAATTCGTAGCATAGGCACCTCATTCAAAGACTTTGGAACAGCGCTTGGCTGCCCACCTATCATTGCAAGTTGGTTACATATTGCCTATATCATAGCGCAAAATACGGCATTTTCATAGCCTTTTTTATGTAATCCAATGTTTTCAGGTCAATTTTGCATCTATTATATTTTATATGGCTATCTTTTTTGGCCCCCCCTGATTGCTTGGCCGTTCGGCAATAAAATACAGTTATGCGTAATATTTCCTGTGTACACATAGTTTAGCAGGGATTTCTACAATATTCAACCAAAAGCATAAGTGCTTACATTGCAAAAAAAAGCGCAAGAGGGTATACTATCTTTACGACCTTATGTTGCACCCGGGAGGATAAGCCATGCTCTGTGATCAGTGTCGGCGCAACATCGCCGATGACAGCGTCTACTGCTCCTACTGCGGCGCCCATCAGCCCACGCCGGACGCCCAGACCAATAGCCCCAACTTTGAGCCCTATGTCCCGGGCTTAGGTCGCCGTATCTTTGGCTGGCTTGTCACCGCTGTGATCCTTGCCTGTCTGGTGGGTATTGTCTATCTGCTTTCGTCCACCGGCACTGCCCCCAACTTTGGCTCGATTGCTTTTTTGGAATAAGAGCCTGTCCCCTGCCCGCTATTCCGCTGCCCTCCGCCTTGGAGGGCAGTTTTTTATTTTTCCCAACTAAGTATCGCCTATTGCCAGCCGCCTTGGGCAGGTTATAGGGTCCGATTGCCTGAGTGCAGTTTTCAACTCTATATTATAGGTTGACATATGATATTATATTTAATATAATATTATTAGAAACGCACTAAGGAGGTGGCCCAATGAAATTGCCGGTGAGCGCCGGGCTGCTCGAAGCTTGTGTTCTGGCGGTGGTGCGCCGCGGCGACACCTATGGCTACCAGCTCACCCAGGAGCTTGGGGAGGTGGTGGGCCTGTCCGAATCCACCCTCTACCCCGTACTGCGGCGGCTGATGAAGGAGGGGGCGCTAAGCTGCTACGACCAGCCGGTAGACGGCCGCAACCGCCGCTATTACCGCATAACCCCCGCCGGCGAGGCTCAGTACCGAGCCTATATCGAGGCTTGGCTGGCCCATAAGATGGCCATAGACAACATTTTGCTGGAGGAGAGCCATGGATAGACAATTCTTTATGGAGGAGCTGGCACGCCGTCTCTCGGTGCTGCCCCCGTCCGAGCGGGAGGCCGCACTTGGCTTTTATACCGAGCTGCTGGACGAGGCTGGTGTGGAAAACGAGCGCAAAGTTTTAGAGGAGCTGGGCAGTCCCTACCAGGTAGCCGCCAAAATTTTAGCCGAATTTGCCGCCGACCAGACCCTTGGACGGGAGTCTGCCACTGGTGGAGGCGGCCCCTATGCCTCTGGCTCACCCCGCAGGCGCATCTCCTGGCTGTGGTACCTGCTGCTGGGTATTCTGGCCGCCCCGGTAGCCCTGCCGGCTGCGGTGGCTGCCATTGCCGCCGTGGTGGGCATGTTGGTGGCCCTCGGAGTGGTGCTGGTGGCCGTGGGGGCAGGCTTTGTAGGTTGGGCCGGTGCAGGCGTGGGGCTGTTTATAGCCGGCATCTACTCTATGGCGGTGTTCCCCGCGGGCAGCATCACTCTAATCGGTCTGTCGCTCATGATGACCGCAGTGACGCTGCTGGTGTTTATCCCGCTGCGCTATGTGGTAGAGCGCATGATTGACCTGGTCGTCCGCGGGGCGGCCTACGCCTTTAACAAGCTGACAGGAGGTGCCGCACGATGAGAAAATCCACCCGTTCTATTTTGATTGTGGCTCTGGCACTGTTTATCGTGGGCGGTGTGCTGGCCGGTGTTGGCGTTGTAGCCAGCGGAGGCATCTGGCGGGCTCGCAGCCAAATACTGGCCCGAACCGGGGTGGGCCAGTGGGTGAGTGGCCGTTTTGGCCCTCTGCACTCCCCTTGGGTGGGTCGAGGCATTGGCAGCGCCAGCTATCCCCTTGATGCCTTTAGCGTTCTTCAAATGGACACCCATGTGGGAAAAATCACCGTCCGCCACGGCGAGGATTACAGCCTTGAATTTGTCCGTGTCCCCCTTGATACCCTTTCTTACAGTGTCTCCGAGGGGCGGCTGGTGATCACCCAAACCCCTCCGGGCCGGGGCAATCGCATGAGATTTGGCGACTTTGAGGGCAGAGAAATTCGCATCACCCTGCCCCGGGGTGCGTCTTTAACCGACCTGTTTGTAGACCACGACATGGGCGAGCTCATCTGCGAGGTTCCGGTAGTGGGGGGCGATGTGGAGATCGACCTCGATATGGGCAGCGCCAAGCTCACCGACCTTGATGCAGCCCGGGTGAATATTGACCTCGACCTGGGCGATTTGCGCATCGACCGGTTGTGGGCAGACAGCTTGGTTGCCGAGATGGATATTGGCTCGGTAGACATTCGCCAGCTTGCGGCCTACCACACCAGGATAAACTGCGACATGGGCTCTATCAAGCTGATTATGGCGGGCGAGCTGGACGATTACAGCTACGAACTAGCGGCAGATCTGGGATCGGTCCGACTGGCCGGCCAGACATTGCGGGGAACTCAGTCCCTTAGGGAACCCGACCGACCCTACACCCTTACGGCCCAAGCCGATGTTGGCGATATCAAAGTTGACTTTGCCGGCGCAGAGGCCGTACTGGGCAACTCGGCATCTGTGCCCGGAGCTCTCCCGGCTGCCGATGCGGACAGCCCGATTCAACCCGAGACCGAGCGTGTCTGGAGCAGGCCCGGCGGCGGCAGGGGTGCAATGCGGCCTATCCGGCCCATATAGGTGGGTTTTTACACGCCGCTTTTACAAGATGTCAACTTGTCTGCTTGCAATCTTTCCAAAATAAAACTATAATGAAGTTGCTATAGGTATCCACTTTAAGCGATGCACCAAATACAGCAAATGGAGGGCTAAAATGGAGAAGAAGTTTTATCGCTGCGCCATGTGCGGCAATCTTGTGGTTATGATGAGGGACAGTGGCGTTGTACCGGTATGCTGCAACCAGCCCATGACGCTGCTCACCGCCAACACCGTGGACGCCTCGCAGGAAAAACATGTGCCCGCCGCCACCCGCAACGGGGCCGCTCTGACCGTACAGGTAGGCTCGGTTGTCCATCCCATGGAAGAGGCCCACTACATCGAGTGGATTCTGGTGGAGCAGGGTGCCAAAACCCAGTATGTGCACCTCAAGCCTGGTGAAGAGCCTGTGGCCCACTTCACCGTCGAGGCCGAGGGTGCCTGCACGGTTTACGAGTACTGCAATCTCCACGGCCTGTGGAAGGCCGAAGCTTAAAGCCTACATACCCGTTATAAAAAAGCCGCCGATCCCATGGGATCGGCGGCTTTTTGGTTGATGTCAGCTCTGGCGCAGGGCGGCCTTGCGGGCAGTCTCCTGTTCCATCATGCTTTTTACCTTCATCAGCCGAATACGGCTGCTGCGCTCGTTTTCATCGAGCTTCATTTGGATATACTTGATGGTCTCCTCAAGCTGGGGGATGGTCATGTACTCAAGGGCGTTAACCCGGCGGCGGGTTTTTTCAATCTCGTCGGCCAGCAGCCCGCAGGTTTTTTCAATTTCGCCAAGGCGAAGCAGCTTGGGCAGCAGTTCAAACAGTTTGGCCACCGCCCTGTCCAGCTCGTCGGCCGTGCCCAAAAATCCGTATGGGTAAATGTCCGCCCCGCTCAGCTCCTGTTTGCGGGTAAAGGTCATCTCGGGCACGGTTACGCTCATGAGGTTGCGGGTGGTCACCTCGAGGCTGATTTCCTCGCTGGGTGCCATCAGCGCCTGCATGACCGCCTCGGGCGAGGTGATGGCACCCACCAGCACAAAGTCCCGGTAGGCATCCATCAGCTCGGCCTCCACCTGCCTGCGCAAACGGTCGTTCTCCCGAGCCAGCTCAATAAACCGACGCATCAGCTCGTCCTGCTTATCCTTGAGCAGCTTGTGGCCCCGCACCGTGGTGGCCAGCCTGCCTTTTAGCCGGCTGAGCTCCATGCGGTTGGGGTTTACATTAAGCCTCATTTACTCACCCTCTTTGGCGGTGGGCAGATACTTTTCAATATAGGCCTCCCGCACCCGCTTGAGTTCGGTGCGTGGCAACATGGTCAAAAGCTCCCAGCCAATTTCGAGCGTCTCCTCGATAGAGCGGCTCACATCAAAGCCCTGGTTGATATAGGTGGCCTCAAAGGCATCGGAAAACCGCGCAAAGGCCTTGTCGGCATCGGACAGCGCCGACTCGCCCAGTACCACCGACAACTCCTTGGCCGAACGGCCCTGAGCGTAGGCAGCGAACAGCTGGTTCATGGTGTCGGCATGATCTTCTCGGGTCTTGCCGTCGCCGATGCCCTTGTCCTTAAGACGGGACAGCGAGGGCAGCACATCAATGGGCGGAGAGATGTTTTTGCGGTAGAGCTCTCTCGAGAGAATGATCTGCCCCTCGGTGATATACCCGGTCTGGTCGGGGATGGGGTGGGTTTTATCGTCCTCGGGCATGGTGAGGATGGGAATTTGGGTAATGGAGCCCTCCCGTCCCTTGATACGCCCGGCCCGCTCGTAGAGGCTGGCAAGGTCGGTGTAGAGATAACCCGGATAGCCACGGCGGCCGGGCACCTCTTTACGGGCGGCCGAAACCTCGCGCAGTGCCTCGCAGTAGTTGGTGATGTCGGTGGTGATAACCAGCACATGCATATCCTTCTCGTAGGCGAGATATTCGGCCATGGTGAGCGCCATACGAGGGGTGGAGATACGCTCCACCGCCGGGTCGGAGGCCAGGTTGAGAAAGAGCACAGCCCGGTTGATGGCACCGGTTTGGGTGAGCTCGTCGATGAAGAACTGGGCCTCCTCAAAGGTGATGCCCACGGCGGCGAACACCACGGCAAACTCGGTGGTGACACCCCGCACAGTGGCCTGACGGGCAATCTGGGCGGCCAGCTCGGCATGGGGCAGACCGGCCGCTGAAAACACCGGCAGCTTTTGGCCGCGCACCAAGGTATTCAGGCCGTCGATGGCCGAAATACCGGTTTGGATAAACTCGGAAGGATAGTCTCGCGCCACGGGGTTGATGGGGGCCGAGTTGATGTCCCGCAGGGCATCGGGGCTGATGGGGGGCCCGCCGTCCCGGGGACGGCCCAGACCGTCGAACACCCGGCCGAGCATATCCAGCGATACGCCCAGCTCCTGGGGGCGAGCCAGGAAGCGTGCACGGCTAGAGGCCATGTGGATTCCCTGTGCGCTCTCGAACAGCTGAACCACGGCCCGGTCACCGTCGATTTCGAGCACCTTGCCACGGCGAATTTGGCCGTCGCGCAGCTCGATTTCCACCAGCTCGTCGTACTTGACGCCGGTAACCCGCTCGACCACCATCAGCGGGCCTACCACCTCGGATACGGTTTTATATTCTTTAAGCATCGATATTAAGCTCCTCTCTCATAAGCTGCTCGACGCTTGCCTCCACATCCCGGCGGATGTCGTCCATGTCTGCAAGGCTGTCCTCGGGGATGTATTTGGCTCGGGCAATGCGCTCGCGCACCGGCAGGGCCAGCAGCGGCTTTATGTGCACACCGGCCTGCAAAGCGGCGGTGGCTTTGTTGCCAAAATAGAGTACCAAATCAAGGAGCTTTACCTGCTTTTCCAAGGAGGCGTAGCTGTCCAGCTCGTGGAAGGAGTTCTGCTGCAAATAGTCCTCCCGAATGGACTTGGCGATTTCGAGCTTCATTTGGTCCTGCTCGGACAGCGAGTCGTAACCCACCAGCCGCACAATTTCGCTAAGCTGGTTCTCGTCCTGAAGGATAGCCATGGCCTGCGCCCGCAGCGCACCAAACCGGGCGTCCACATGAGATGCAATCCAGGGGGACACGGCGTCGAGGTACTGGCTGTAGGAGTTCAGCCAGTTGATGGCCGGGAAGTGGCGCTGATAGGCCAGCTGAGCATCTAGCCCCCAGAACACCTTGACAATGCGCAGGGTGGACTGGGTAACCGGCTCGGACAGGTCACCGCCCGGCGGCGATACGGCGCCTATGGCGGTAAGGGTGCCATAGCGCTCGTCGCTGCCTAGGCATTGCACATAGCCGGCCCGCTCGTAGAACTGCGCAAGGCGGGAGCTGAGGTAGGCGGGATAGCCCTCCTCGCCGGGCATCTCCTCAAGGCGGCCGGACATCTCGCGCAGAGCCTCGGCCCAGCGGGAGGTGGAGTCGGCCATGATGGCGACCTTGTAGCCCATGTCCCTGAAATATTCCGCTATGGTGATGCCGGTATAGATGGACGCCTCGCGCGCGGCCACCGGCATGTCGGACGTGTTGGCGATGAGCACCGTTCTCTTCATCAGCGGCTGGCCCGTGCGCGGGTCGCTCAGCTCGGGGAACTCCATCAGCACGTCGGTCNNTCGTTGCCGCGCTCGCCGCAGCCCACATAGACCACAACCTCCACATCGCTCCACTTGGCCAGCTGGTGCTGAATAACCGTCTTGCCACTGCCAAAGGGGCCGGGCACGCAGGCTGTGCCCCCCTTGGCAACGGGGAAAAATGTGTCGATAACCCGCTGGCCGGTGACCATGGGCTGGTTGGGATTAAGCTTTTGTTTAACCGGTCGGCGCACCCGCACCGGCCATTTTTGGAGCATGGTAAGCTCCTTGGTTTCGCCCTCGGGGGTGCGCAGGGTGGCAACGATGTCGGTCACCCTAAAGTCGCCGGCTTTAATGTCCACAACCTCGCCTTCGACATCGGGAGGCACCATAATGCGGTGCTCGATGATGATGTTTTCCTGCACAACGCCAAGAATGTCGCCGGAGGATACCTTATCCCCCACCTGCGCCCGGGGCTCAAAGGCCCACAGGCGCTCCCGGTCGAGGCTGGGTGCCGAGGCGCCCCGGGCGATAAAGTCGCCGGTGGCCTCCCGCAGCTTCTCGAGCGGGCGCTGGATACCGTCGAACATAGTTTCAATCAGGCCGGGGCCCAGCTCCACCGAAAGGGGTTCGCCGTAGCTGACCACCGGCTCGCCAGGGCCCAGCATGGAAGTTTCTTCATAGACCTGGATGCTGGCCATATCGCCGCGCATCTCGATGATTTCACCAATAAGGTTTTGGGCCGACACGCTGACCACATCGTAGATTTGCGCGTCCTGCATACCGCGGGCAACCACCAGCGGGCCCGAAACCTTTACTACTTCGCCTGTTCTCAAAAGCACTCGTCTCCCCTCTGGTCTGCCGGGTTCGGCAGCCGCTGAAAGTTAGTTGTCCAAGATGTTGATACCCACGGCCTTTTCCACATTATCTCGAATGCGCCCCAGGCCGATGCCCAGAGAGCCGGTACTCGAGGGAATGAGGATAATGGCCGGGATCATTTGCCGCTTATAGCGGTCTATGGTCTCGCCAATGGTTTGGGCAATTTGTTCGGTGATAAAGATGGCGCCGAACTGCTCTCTTGCCATTTTGTCGATCAGTCGACGGTTGTGCTCGGGGTCGTCGGCAATGGCGGGGTGAACCTCAAAGCCAAATGCCCTAAAGCACATTACAGTATCTCGGTCGCCCACAACGCCCACCTTATACATAGTTCTCACGCAGCCTTTCCCGCAGCCGCTCGGGGCTGAGCTCGTTAATTTTGGCGGCCATAACCATGCGTATCTGCCGCAGCTCGTTCTCCTTGGCCACAAGATAGCCAAAAATCACCTCGGGGCCAAAAGCCACCCGCTTGGCAAGACGGGCCTGGTCAAGAAGGTCGTTATCCATCAGGCGTTCTAACACGGCAAAGCTGCCGGTGCGCTCGAAGGCCTCGATGCCCCGCTGGGCAACCTTGCCAAAGGGGCGGTAGTAAAAGGCCGCCGCCATGGCCGAGTAGCCCTTGGTAAACTGGTTAAGAAAATACTCCACGCTCTCCCCGCCACCCGGGCAGAGGGCGGTGGCCAGCACACCGGCCGGGTGGCCCATGCTTTTGGCCCGCAGGGTGGCAATAAGGTTATAGTAGTCGATCGAGCGGCGTATATAGTCCTCTATCAGCTGGCTGCCAAGCGCCTCGGCCAGTGCAAGCTGGCGGGCAAGCTGGGCCTTGTCTACCACTATGTCGATGGACTGGGGGTTGCCTGTTCGGCCATAAAGCTCGGCGGCCGCCTGGGCGGCAGACATGAGGTAATCGGGCAGCGTCCCCTCGCCTAATACGGCCTCGCGCAGAGCCTCGGCCGAGATGTCCCGCACCGATATGGGGGAATAAATCGCCGTGTCGTCGGCGCCGGCCAGCTTGGCCTTAAGGGCCGTTTTAAGGTTGTGGAACAGATAGCGGCAGGCCACAATATCCACGGGTTGGGGCTCGTAGCTCAGCTCATAGCAAAACTCAAACAGCGCAGCTTGAGCCGGGCGCAGCACCTGCTCGTACTGCTCGGGATATTTAAGCTGAGAAAAATCGTAGGCAGCGGCCGCCCCGATCAGGCGCAGGGCCTCGGCGGCGCTGGGCGCGTCGGCAATGCGCTCGAGATCGGCCGTGGACAGTATGCGCTTTTCAAGGACGCGCAGCAGGCCGACAGTGGAAACATAATCCGGCTGGCTCAGGACGGTGGCCTCCTTTCTAAAAAAGCTGATTTCTTAACTCGCCTTCTAGGCGATGGCGGTAGAATTCGATAAGGGCTCGGGCGGTGTTGTTCTGCTCGATGCCCTCCTTCTGGAGGATGAACCCTCCCTCGATAACCCGATTATCGTCCGAGAGCACAAGGTTGCCCCGGCGCCCCCGGGATTTTAAGTAGGCGTTTAGCTCACTTAGATCATCGATGCCGTATTTGGCCGGCAAGAGCAAAGCCTCACCGTCGGTGTCGAGCTCGGACAGGGCTTCTTTAAGATAGTCGATAAACGCCTCCCGAGGCATTGCGTTAAGCCGTGAGAGCGCCTCGGCAAATACTCGGTCGAGCATCTGACTCTTGGCCGATAACACCGCATCCCGCAGGGCGAGCCTCCGCTCGGCCACCAGTCGCTCGTAGCTGCGGTCGGCCTCCCGGTGGGCCTGCTCAATGAGCCTGTCGGCCTCGGCTTGGGCCTGACTGAGTGTCTGGGCACGCAGTTCGGCGGCCTGCTCCTCAGCATCAGCTAAGATGGCCTTGGCGCGGGCCTCGCCGTCGGCCAGGATTTTGGCCACCAGGTTTTCTAAACTAGACAAGTCTGCTCACATCCTTCCGTTTGTGGGTGGGCAGTATGATCATACACTGCCGTAGGTCACAAACAGCATGATGATGGAAGCCACAAAGCCCAGAATGGCGTAGGTCTCGACGATAGCTGCAAAGATGATGCCCTTGGTGGCGTGGCTGGGGTTTTTGGCAAGGATTTGCAGACCTGAAGTGGCCACCTCGGCCTGGCGCAGGGCAGACAGATAGCCCACAACGGCTACGGGCAGCGCCGCACAGAACAGGTAAAGACCCTGTGCAAGGTTTACGCCATCCACAAGCTTAAGCGCAATAAGAAAGCCGATGATAAAGCCATAAAGGCCCTGGGTGCCGGGCAGCAGCTGTAGAATAAGGGCTTGGCCGAACTTTTCTGGCTCCTCGGCGATGAGGCCGGCTGCGGCACGACCCACCATGCCTGTACCCGCCGACGAACCGATACCCGCTACAAATACCGCAATGGCCGCACCCAAAATTGCGAGAATAACGCCGCCGTACTCCATGAAGAACTCCATAATTTGCTCCTCCTATTTCTCTACTTTTACAAATTTATTTATGAGCCTTAAAGGGCGATAAGGCTTTCCGCCGCCCTCGTAAAACTTTCCGAAAAATTCCACATACATCAGTCGGCAGGTGTGCACATAAGCACCCAGAGCCGCCAGGCCAAAGTTAAGCGCCTGTCCGACAATAAACACAAAGCCGCCCACCACAATTTTGCTCCAGCCCGGGAACATATCTACCATGAGGTTAAAGCTAAAGGCGATATAGGCTCCCGATAGCGCCAAAGCCGCAATGCGGGTGTAGGACACAAAGTCGCCCACATAGCTGGAAATACCGTATACAGCATAGAGGCCGTTGCCCAGCTTGCCCGCTATGGAGGGGCTGGAGCGCCCCTGGGTGAGGGCAAGGCCCACAACACCGGCGATGAAGGCCCATTTGGCCCATTCGCTGTAAGGGGGGGGCAGCATACCGGACAGAGCAAGAATATAGCCAATGCCACCTATGAGGGTGATAATCCAAAACACCGAGTCGAACAGGGCGTCTAGGGGCTTGCCGTCCTTAAGCAGCATATAGCCCTTGACCCCGATGCCGAACAACACATGCACAACGCCCAACACAACCGAGGCGGCCAGCATGGTGACAATGTCCAGCGAGGAATCTAAAATGGCTTTTTTGGTGCCGTCGGGCATCGTGATGGGGGTAAATACAGCGTATCCGAAAAATCCGCCGTAGAGTGCGCCGCCCACCAGTGTGCCAAAGCCCAGACACATAAAGAGCCGCATAAACTGCTTAGTACCCTCGGACAGCTTAAAGAGCTTTAGGGCCAGCAAAGTGCCCAGCACCAGTAAGAGCCCGTAGGCCATATCCCCCACCATAAGGCCAAAGAAAAAGGTGTAAAAGGGCGCCACCACGGCGGTGGGGTCTATTTCGCCGTATTTGGGCAGGGCATACATCTCCACAATGCTCTCGAAGGGGGCCACCAGCGGGTTGTTTTTGAGTTTGATAGGCACTTCCTCGCTGTCGACCGGCACTTCTTCCAGTTTGTAGTAGCAGGTATCGCCACAGCAATCGGTCACAATGTCCACAAAAGCATCGACCTGATCGTCGGGCAGCCAGCCCTCGCAGAGCACCACGCTGCGGCTTTTTAAAAAGCTGCGGCTGGTCTCGGCCCGGGCGGCCAGGGTTTCGTACCAGTCGAGCAATGTGCGCAAATCGTCGCAGTGAACAGCCAGCGCCTTCATGGTGGCCTTGGCCTCGGTCTCGGCCGCTTGGCAGGCAGCAAGCTGAGCCTTGCTTTCTACAATCAGCCTTTCGGGCAGCCCCTCAAAGCCGGGACTTATGCGGGTGAGCCCCAGAGCCCTGAGCTGCTCATTAACCGGGCTGAGCTGGTCCTTGGGTATGATAAGCAAAAGCAGTGCATCTTCTTTTATTTGGCCGACTATCTCGGTATAAACCGCCGGGAAGTGGCTGCTTAGGGTGGTGATCAGCCCGTCGAGCACAGCCCGGTTGACAAGGCCGAACAAGGCCTCTGTCGTGCGTAGGGTGGACAGCGCCTCGGTGGAGACATCCAGCCGCTCCCAGACCCGCAGCTCCTCGATAAAGGCCTGCAGCCGAGCAGCCTCCTGCTTCATAGCCGAGATGGTGTCGTCGGCCTGCTTGAGCGCCGTGCATACAGTTCTGCGGTCAAAGCGCTCCGCAAAGCCGCAAAACTCTTCGTAGGACAATGTTGGCGGCTCGGCCCGCAGGGCCTTTAGGCCGGTGGGGCGCATATCATAGGGCGCAAGCTTTTGAAGTGCAAAGCGCACTTGCGCCATCTCGGTATCCAAATCGACCTCGGTTTGGTCGGGGCCGTCTCTCCGCATAAAATCGTGTATGGCCTCGTCCTCCGGGTCTAAGCTGTGAAAGTGCACCTGTTCGAAGCGCTGCAGCGCACCTATGAGCTCAGCCTTTTTTTCCTCGGGGAACAAAAGGCTAAAATGCCGCATTTTAACGATGGCCATCGGGCTTCACAATCCTTTCGATCACCTGAGCAACCGCCGCCTCAAATCGGCCCTCCTCGGGCGATAGAATGCGCGCCATCTCGGCATCGGCCTCCTTGGCCAGCTCGGCGCAATAGGTTTCGGCACGGGCCTCGGCCTCTTTTATCAGGCGATGCCGCTCGGCCTCGGCCTCGGCAAGCAAAGTGGCGGCGGCCTGTTCAGCCTCCTTGGCGGCCTGTGCGAGGCGCTCCTTAGCCTGGACCCCCGCTCGGCGAACAAGCTCGCCGGCCTGAGCCTCGGCCTCTTTAATCCTTTGTAGTGCCTGTGCTGCCATAGGTTCACCCCCTGTTTTTTGTTAATTCTTTATTAATAATCTATGACTATTATAATAACATACTCTTGATATTATATAAAACAACAAATAATATCTCAACTAGGAAACGGTAAAACTGTGCTTTTTTATGAAATCCACAAAAACCTTGGTAAGCTTTTGGCTAAAAGGTTTGGTTTCGTTATTGTGCTGTCAGATTAGCGCCCTGAAATGCCCAAAAAATAACATTCCCCGGCGTAAAACCGGGGGATGTGGGATATATTGGGGGTGCTTTAGTCGTGGCGCAGGGCATCGATGGGGCTGAGCCTGGCGGCCTTGCGGGCCGGGTAAACGCCAAACACCAGTCCTACACCTATGGAGAAGGCCACAGCAAAGCTGATGGTGGTCAAGTCGTAGAGTGGGGCTACGCCAATAAGCTGCCCCACCACGGCCGAGGCGATGTAGCCCAGTACAATGCCGATAACCCCGCCAAAAAAGGTGAGGATAGCCGACTCGGTGAGAAACTGAAACTGAATGGCCCCAATTTTTGCCCCGAGTGCCTTGCGAATGCCTATTTCTCGGGTGCGCTCGGTGACCGACACCAGCATAATGTTCATCACGCCGATGCCGCCTACCAAGAGCGAAATGGCCGCCACCGAGGTAATAAACAGCTGCACCATGGTGATGATGCTGTTGACCGAATCCATTTCCGACAGGAAGTTGGTGGGTTGATAGACATCCCGGCCGGCGTTGTTGTGTCGGGTTTCCAGCATGGTGACTGCATTGTTACCCACCAGCTCGGTGACATCCTTGTTTTCGGCCATCAAAGTAATCTGGCTAAAAGTCGGGGATCTATCGATAATCTGGGAAAAGGTGGTGATGGGCATATAGACATAGCCCATCTGATCGAAGTTGACAAAGGGATCCTCCCGGGGGGCCTGAACGCCCACGATGGTAAGCCGAGCCCGTCCGCCCAAAAAGCTGAGGTCCAGCTTTTCGCCCACCACATCGGTGTGGCCAAAGATGCTCAGGGCGGCAAACTCGTCGACAAAGGCCACCTGACGGCTGGCATCCAGCTCCTCCTCGGTATAAAAGCGTCCGCCGCTCATTTTAAGGCTCTGGATGGTGGCAATATCGGTGGTACCGGCGATCACCACACAGTCCACACTCTCGTTGTCCACCGACTGGGCCTGCGCCCAGGACTGATAAAGCGGCGAGATGTAACGCACGCCGGGCACCCGGTCCCGGATGGCGCGGATGTCCTCCATGGTGATGTAGTCGGTGCTCTCGGCCTCGTCGCTGCGCACATTAATCATGAGCACTGTGCTGCCCAACTCTTCAAACTGGCTCACCATAAAATGGCGAGCACCGCCGCCCACCGAAATGACCGTGATGACGCTGAAAATGCCAATGATGATGCCCAACATGGTAAGAAAGGTACGCATCTTGTTAGAGCGGATGCTCTCTATGGCCATTTTAATATTGTCTATAAACATGACTTATCCCCTTTCGTCCGGCTTTGTATCATCATGCCTGAGAAGGGGTCTGGGCCGGATAGTCCGAGGCGGTCAGTTCGGGCAGGCACTGGGTGATGTAATCGATGTCGGCAGGGATGGTGCGCACCACCATGGCGCCGGGCTCCAGACCCTCGAGCACCTCGATATAAAGGTCGGAGGAGTGGCCGGCCGTGATGCGGGTTCGAACGGGCTTATACAACCCCTCGCTCTCGGGGATGGGGGTTAGCACATAGCAGTAGCGGCCGGTCCGGTCGCTTTTTACCGCCTCGATGGGCAGCGTAAGCTGGTCGTCCGACTGATAGATCAGCACATCGAGGTCGGCCTCGAGGCCGGGGATAAAGTACTGGTCGGGATTATCCACGGTGACCTCAATCTCCACCGTATTGCCCTCGCTGGCCACGCTGCCAATTTGGCTGACGCTGCCGGTGTAGCGGTTGCGTCCCACGGTGACGGCCACGCTCTGGCCCAACTCGATGTGGGGAAAATCGTAGCGGCCCACATTAAACACCACAACATTGTTCTCGGTGCGGCGAATCGCACAGGCCAGCACACCCTTTTGCACCGTGCCATAATCGGTGACGCCCAGGATTTCAATCACGCCGTCGAAGGGTGCCACAATATTGGCGGGCAGCTTTTCTACCTCTCGGCGAGCCGTCTCATAATTTAGGCGCGCCTCCTCGAGCTGGATGGTGAGAATTTGAATGGCCTCGTCGGTGGGGACAGTGTTCTCTCTAGCCTTTACCTGCTTTTCGTAGGAATCGGCCATGTCGTAGTAATATTCGTAGCGAGCCCGGTCAGCGGGATCGCCGGTGGTGTTGTAGTTGTCGTAGTAGCGGTCGCGCTGCTTTCGGGCTTCGGCCAGGTCGTAGCGCAGGTCGGCCAGGTCGTCCATGGCGTTAAAGTACTGAATTTCGGCGTCCTTGATAGAGAGGCGAACGCGCTCGTAAGCCAGTTCGGCCAGCTCGAGGTTGGCCAAAGTTTGGGTGTGGTCAAAACGCACAATTAAATCCCCGGCCTTTACAAGGTCGCCCCGCTTAAAGTGCACAGTATCCACCGTGGTGGTGGTGCCTATGTAGTACTCTCTAAGCTCGCCCTGATCAATGCGGCCACTGGTGGCGATATAGCTTTCGATGGGCCGTATTTCCGCTGTGTCGGCAGTCAGAATGCGGGGCGCACGGGACATGGCAAATCCGCGGTAGCCCAAAACGGCCAGTACCAGCGCCACCGCGCCGAGTATCAGCCATTTTTTCTTGCCTTTGGTACGGGTTTTGGTCTGGGTCAAATTGGTTTCCCCCTTGTATTACATTATTAAGATTATAATACAATTTGCGCATAGTTCAATAGCAAATTCTTAAAACTCGGGCAGAAATACGGCTCTATGTTCCACAAATTGAGTATCAATAGGCCGGTTACCTTTGTCCATTAAGTGTTTGCTTAAGGCCGGTGCAAGCGCTATAATGGAAATATCTATACTCGGGCGGGGCGCCGGGCGAATTGATGATAATCAGAGATTTTTAAGCTTGGCCGCCGGATTTGGCATTAAAACACCCCGCTAACTGCACTAATGTTAAAGTGAACAAAAGGGTGGTGCGAATTTGGAGCCCATAATCCGTGTGCAAAAACTCCATAAGGTCTACCGGGTGGGTCGCGAGCAGGTGGTGGCGCTGGACAACATCAACCTCACCGTACAAAAGGGCCAGATGATCTGTATTCTTGGCCCCTCGGGTAGCGGCAAATCCACGCTGCTCAACCAGCTGGCCGGGCTTGAAAAGCCCACCAGCGGGGATGTATACATACATAAGCGCCGCATCTCGGCCATGACTGAAAATCAGCTGGCCGCTTTTAGGCAAAAGCATATCGGCTTTATTTTTCAAAGCTACAATCTCATGCCCACCATGACTGCGCTAGAGAATGTAGCCTTGCCGCTGATGTTTAGGGGTATGCCGGTTTTTAAGCGCAACCGGCTGGCGGCCGATATGCTGCGCAAGGTCGACCTTGCCGACCGCATGAAGCACAAGCCCACCGAGATGTCCGGCGGACAGCAGCAGCGGGTGGGCATTGCCCGGGCCTTTGTGGCACGACCGTCCATTGTGTTTGCCGACGAGCCCACCGGCAACCTGGACACCCGTACCACCTACAATGTGATGAAAATGATCATCGAAATGACCCGGCAAAACAACATAACCTTTATTCTGGTGACCCACGATGCCGAGTTGGCCCAGTATGCCGACCGCATCATCACGCTACTCGATGGCCGGGTGGTGGGGGATAAAGCCAACCTGTCCATGGTGGACAGAGAGGGAGCTGAGGCCGCCGCCGAAGCCGCCGACGCCGCCCGCCTAGAGCGCTTTCAGAGCCTGGCCGGCGAAGATAAGCCCTCCGATCCTCCCCACGAGGGAGAAAGTCCGCCTTCCAAACGGCCACCTGCCATAGACCCCCGTTTAGCCCCCAGTCCATCAGACGAAGGAGAGATTGAGCTTGAAACCCATTAAACAAACCCTTGTGCTGCTGTTTGCAGCCGTCTTTGCCCTTGTGCCAGTGCTGAGTGTGCCTGCCCAAGCCTCCACAATCTTTGTGGAGGAGGTTGTTCAGCCGAGTAAATATTCGGTACGGGGCACACCCAACTCCATTGTGTTTAGCACCACCGGCACCTACACCTTTAAGGTGGATTTTGGTGGCAGCTACGGCTTTACCCTTTGGCAGACCACCCCGCTGCCCATTGGCGAAACCCAAGTCCGGGTGCCTTCGGCCTCCTTCGACTCCAACACCCAGACCATCCGTGTGGGGGGACTGTCGGTGACAAAAAGGCCCACCAGCGGCAACGAGGAGGGCATTTGGTACGGCGGGGACAGTTTTAGCCTGGTCATCGGTAATGTAAACGCCACCGGTGGCTTTGTACGCAGCCAAAAGATTATGAACACCTCGGGCAATGTGGTCAGCCGGGTTACCCGCAACTCGCTGGTTTCCTTCGAGCTCTTGGTGGCCGACCCCAACCGAACCCCCAACCAGTACCGTGAGGGCTCGGCCCATGTGATGATCACCGGCGGCTCCTTCTCGGAGGACGATATTAACCTCCCCATCAAGGTGGAGAAAGCCTCGGTGCCCGTGGACGGCGTAAGCCGTTTAGGCTTTAAGATTGTTATGCCCCGGATGCGCTATAGCGGTGCAAACAATGTGTTGGCGTTCTCGGTGGTCTATAAGGACAACATCGGCGAGTCTCATGCGCTGCACTTTTCCACCGAGTGGAGCGAGTGCGTGGAGGGGGACTTAAGCCCCAGCGACGACTATACCGAGGACGGCGAACGGCTCGATCCCATCACCCCTTATATCATCGTGGAGTCCTTTAACTATGGTGGCACCAGCGTTATGGGCGGCGAGGATTTTGAGCTGGAGCTGATACTGCGCAACACCAGCACCCAGTACACCTTGCAAAATGTGGTGATGAATATCACACCCACCGGGGTGTATAACCTGACCGATAGCTCTAACACCTACTACCTAAAAAATATCTTTGCCGGCGCCTCGGTAATGCGCACCATCAAGCTGCGGGCCGACCTCAACGCCGCCACCAGCTCCTCCGAGACGCCCAAAGCCAACGCCGTAGATGTTAATTTTACTTATCAATATGTGGCCAACGACGCCCGTATGAGCGGATCCTCCAGCGAGACCATCACCATTCCGGTTACCTTTCCCGACCGGCTGGAGATAAACACCGACGAGCTGCCCACCAACGCCTATGCCGGCGAGAACTGCGACATCTATCTGCCCATTATCAACAAGGGGCGCACCACGGCTTACAATGTATCGGCCACCATTATCGGCGACATCGACACCCCCGGCCGCAGCGTCTATATCGGCAATGTGGCCAATGGCGAGGAGAACTCAGTGGACTTTACCGTGACCTTTAGCGGCGAGGGTCGCAAAAACTGCGAGGTGATTCTCACCTACGAGGACGCCAACATGAACCCCCTATCTAAAAGCGTGGTGTTCGCCGTGGAGGTGGAGCCCTCTTACTGGATGATTGACCCCGGCCCCATCGACCCCGGCTTTGAGATACCGGTGGACGCGCCGCCCGCCTTTAAGCTGCCTGCCATGGCCTACATCGCCGGTGCAGCAGTTTGCGCCCTGTCGGCCTATCTCACTGTGGCGCGGGCCAAGGCCAGGAGGAGCGAGTTGTTAGATGAAGATATCTGATATTCTAACCATGTGTTTTCGCAACCTCTCCCGCAGCAAGAGCCGCACACTGCTCACGGTGATTGGGGTTGTGGTGGGCACCTGCGCTATTGTGGTAATGATCTCCATCGGCATTGGCCTTCAGGCCAGCACCGATGCCATGTTGGCCCAAATGCCCGATTTAACCGTCATCAATGTGATGAACTACGGCGGCGTAAACAGCAAAACCGGCGAGCCTCTGGTGCTGGACGACCTGGCCATCTCGGGCATTTTGGCCCAACCCCGGGTGGTTGCCGCCACCCCCATCTATCAGCCCTATGACCTCAATATGCAGGTGGTGTCCGGCAACCGGGACCGCTATCAGATGTGGCCGAGTATCATGGGGGTGTACCCCGAGGCTATGGAGGCCTTTGGCTACGAGCTCATCGAGGGCAGCTTTGACTTTACAAACACGAAAAAGAACAGCGTAACCGCATTGGTGGGCGAATACACCGACTACAACTTTAGAGACACCCGAAAAAAAGGAGTCTACAGCGGCATTAGCCCCTATCCCGATGAGAAGGGCGAGATACCTGCGCCCTATGTCAACCTCTCCACCGAAACCGCGCGGCTGGTGCTGCAAAGCTACGATTCCTCCAAGCCCCCGCTGACCTACGACATTGTGGTAAAGGGCCGCCTTAAGGAGGACTGGTCTAAAGATTACGAGACCAGCCGGGGCTTTTATATGGATATTGCCGAGCTGAAAAAGCTCTCGGAAGCCTATCGCAAGGCCAATAAAATTAAGGACAGCGAATCGACCAACACCGGCTACGAACAGGCCAAGGTCAAGGTGAGCGACATTAAATATGTTGAGGAAGTGGAAAGCTATATTCAGGAGCTGGGCTACCAGACCTATTCCATGGAGACCACCCGCAAACCGCTTCAGCAGCAGGCTCGTCAGCAGCAGGTTATTTTGGGCAGCCTGGGGGCCATTTCGCTCATTGTGGCGGCCATCGGCATTGCCAACACCATGTTTATGTCCATCCTCGAACGCACCCGGGAAATCGGCATTATGAAGGTGGTGGGCTGCTTTGTGCAGGATATCCGGGTGGCCTTTCTCATCGAGGCCAGCGCCATCGGTCTCATGGGGGGCGCAGTGGGCGTCATACTCTCCTTTGGCGTATCCTTCCTCATGAACACCTTTGGCTTTAGCATTGGGGGCAATCCCTACGGCTACTACGGCGAAGCCGCCCCCACCGATGTATCCATCATCCCCTGGTGGCTTGTGATTGGCGCGCTGATCTTCTCCACCCTCGTCGGCCTGATTTCGGGTTACTTCCCTGCCAACCGGGCCGTAAAAATTGAGGCTTTAGAGGCTATCAAGCACGAATAACACACAAAAAGCCCCCGCCCTAAACCGGGCGGGGGCTTTTAATTGCGCTTTAGGCGGTGAGAATCTTGATGGCGCCCTCCTCCATCACGGCCTTGATAAGGGCCGGCGGCGCCTCCGGATGGGAGAGCAGCAGGAGGGAGAGCGGATCCTCCACCTCTTTGCGGATGAGCTTGCGGATGTCTCTGGCCCCGGATTTTTGCCCGTGAGCCTTTTGGGCAATATAGTCGGTGACCTCCTCGGTGTAGGCGAACTTGATGCCCTTGTCGGCCAGGATGGGAACAAGTTCGTCGAGCATCAGCGCGGCGATGCGGCCAAAGTCCTCCGCATCCAGTGCGCGGAACACCACAATCTCGTCCACACGGGCCAAAAATTCGGGCCGGAGGAAGGCGGCCAGCGCCTTTTGCACCTTATCCTTCTCCACCTCGGACGGCTTCTTGTTAAAACCCAGCGCAGTGGTTTTCTCGTTGGACCCGGCGTTGGAGGTCATGACGATGATGGTGTTCTCAAAGGAGACCACCCGGCCCTGGGCATCGGTGATACGGCCCTCGTCAAGGATTTGGAGCAGGATGTTCATCACATCGGGGTGGGCCTTTTCAATCTCGTCGAACAGCACCACCGAATAGGGGCGGCGACGCACCTTCTCGGTGAGCTGACCGGCCTCGTCGTAGCCCACATAGCCCGGAGGCGAGCCCACGATGCGAGAGACCGAGTGCTTCTCCATAAATTCACTCATGTCGAGACGAATCAAGGGGTCAGCGTCGTTAAACAGCTCAGCCGAGAGCCGCTTGACCAGCTCGGTTTTACCCACGCCGGTGGGACCCACAAAGATAAAGGAAGCCGGACGGCGACGGGCGGACAACTGCACACGGGTGCGGCGCACGGCGGCCGCCACAAGGTCGACGGCCTCGTCCTGCCCGATGATGTGCTTCTTAAGGGCATCGGCCAGACCGGCCACCCGGGCCATTTCACTCTCTTTAATCTTGCTGGCCGGAATGCCCGTCCAAAGCTCTACCACCTTGGCCAGATGCTCCTCGGTGACCGGACGGCCGGTAGCGCCGGGCTCGAGGGCGGCCATAGCCTCCTCGGCCTTGATGATCTGATAGCGCACCTTGGCCAGATGCTCGTAGTCCACAATTTCCTGCTCCGAGAGGTTGCGCTCCTCGCTGCGCAGATCCTCAATATCCTTTTTAAGCTGATTGTAGCGGCCTATGTCGGGGTTATCGAGTGTGCAGCAGGAACAGGCCTCGTCGAGCAGGTCGATGGCCTTGTCGGGCAAAAAGCGGTCGGTGATATAGCGCTCGCTCATGGCCACGGCCTTTTCCACAATGGCGTCGGACACGGTGACATTGTGGTATTCCTCGTAGTACTTCTTCACGCCCCGCAGCACCTCTATGGTGTCCTCGATAGAGGGCTCGCCCACCTTGACCGGCTGGAACCGGCGCTCGAGTGCGGCATCTTTCTCGATGTGCTTACGGTATTCATTAAAGGTAGTGGCGCCGATTACCTGAATCTCGCCCCGAGACAGGGCGGGCTTGAGGATGTTGGCAGCGTTCATGGAGCCCTCGGCGTCTCCGGCACCGATGAGGTTGTGCACCTCGTCGATAAACAGAATGACATTACCGGCGCTCTTGATGTCCTCCACCAGCCCCTTAACCCGGCTCTCAAACTGGCCTCTGAACTGGGTGCCGGCCACCAGTGCCGTAAGGTCGAGCATGTAGAGCTCTTTGTCGGCCAGGCTGGGGGGCATACGGCCCTCGGCCAGGCGTTGGGCAATGCCCTCGGCAATGGCGGTTTTACCCACACCCGGCTCACCAATGAGGCAGGGGTTGTTTTTGGTGCGGCGGTTTAGAATCTGAATGACCCGATAAATCTCGTTTTCCCGCCCAATGATGTTGTCTATCTCGCCCTTTGCGGCTTTTAGGGTCAAATTCTCGCAGTAGGCATCCAGATGCTTGCGCTTTTTGCCACTCTCCCGGGGGGCACGCTCCCGGGCGGGGGCGGCCTGCGGCCGGTCGGGGGCCGCGGCGGGAAGGTCCGGAGGCTCGTCATCGGCGGGGGCAGGACGCATCTGACCGGCAAAAAAGTTCTGCATCATGGTGGGAAAGGGCATGGCTCCGCCCGGCACAAAGCCATCCTCACTACCCTCAAACATCTCCATCAGTTGGCTGTTTAGGGTTTCAATATCCTCATCGGTGATGCCCATTTTCTCGATCATATGGCTAACCTGAGGAATGCCAATATCTTTAGCACAGCTCAGGCAATATCCTTCGCTGATCGATTTATCGCCCTCTATACGGGTTGTAAAAAGCACGGCCGGACGCTGTTTGCACCGAACACATGTATAATTCATAAAATCACCTCAATCTCTGGTCTGAGGATATTATAACCTGCATTTATGAATTTTGCATGAACAATTAGCACTCATAACATCAAAGTGCTAACGAAAATCTATGGAAAAAGGCATTTGGTCGCCGGCCTGATAAAAATAGTGGAAAAGATAAGTGGTGCTTATCTGGTCGTGGGTGATAAAATGCAGGCCGTCCTGGGTGGCCAGCACCCCCAGCCGCAGCCCCATGGCCAACACCAGCACAAATAGTCCGCCCTGCACAAGGCCCACTCCGGCGCCGAGCAGCGCATTGAGCCGCCCCACCACGGGCAGGCGGTTGACCAGCCTAAGCGCCGAGGCCACAAAGCGCACCAGCGCCCCTAACAGCATAAAGAGCCCAAAGAACACCAGCATACCCAGCATGGCGATGATGATCGGCGCAACCGTCCGGTCGGTAATGGCTGCCGAAAGCTCGGAGAAAGGCACCTGCTCCACCAGCGAGAGCATCCAGTCTCCCACGGTTTGGCCGTCTATGCGCAAAATGGCGCCCACGCCGGCAGGCAGCTGGGCAATAAGCGCCTCTAGGTTGTTTACCAGCTCCTCGGGCGAGACAAAGGCCCGCACCTGTGTCTCTACCGATGCAAGAATGCGCTGGGCGAAAAACCGCCCGTACGCCCACTGGGCCACCGGACGGCTCAGGGCCGAGGCGGCTGCAAAGGCCAACAGCCAGCCCACCAGCCGCACCACCGAGGCTGCAAAGCCACGACGGTAGCAAATAAGTGCGCTCACCGCCAGAATGATGAGGGTTATCAGGTCGAGCATCAAGGGTTCCATGGGAAAAAGCCTCCCTTCTCGCCGGTCCTGTGATAAAAGTGCGCCGGACAGCGCATATTGCTGCCCGGCATAGGCGATCAGGCCGCCGGCAGGGCGACCTTGCGCAGATGGGTGGGGGTTATGTAGTACACCTCGCCGCTGCCCGGCAGAGCCAAGATTCCCTCGGGCAGGCGGGTTATCTCCACCTCTTGCCCCGGCTCGAAGCACATGAGCCGTTCGTCGGCCACCACAAAGGGCCGATGCCCGGCAAAGCCCACCTGGCTTACCTCGCTTTGGATTTCCCAGCTTCCGACCAGTGCTAAGTGGCTGTCTAACAGCGTGAGTTTGAGGCTGTGGCGGTCGATGTAATCGCCCGTCACCAGCGCCACCTCGCCCCTGTCCGACAGGGCATAGGCCACCGGGGAGTCGGTGTAGTCGTAGACGGCCTTGGTGTCTCCCTTTTCGTCTAAGAGCGTCACCCTGTGGTCGCTGATGACCACCACGCCCTGGGGCGTATAGCCCAGAGCCGCCACCGCCTCGCCGGGCAAAGTGGTGCGGGCGGTGGGGTCTTCCTTATCTATATTATAGAGGTTAATAGCCGAATAGACCTCGCCCCCCTCGGTGGAAATGCCCGCAAAAGCCAGCTTATTCCCGCCGCCCCCTAAGGCCACCGCCGACACCACCAGCTCGGAGGAGTTCCAGCGAAAATAGAGTTGGCCGGTTTCGCCGTAAACCCATACCCCCGACTGCGCCGTGTCCGACCGGCCGCCGATGGCCACATGACCGTTAGGCCCAAGGTCGGCGCAGTAGATAGCTCCGCCCAAGTCCTTCGAAAATAGCCTGTCGCCCCAAAAGTAGAGGTCAAACCGGGGGCCGCCCATGTCGCAGGTGAGCACCCGTTGACCCGAGGCCCAAAAAGCCGGGTTCTGGTAGCCAAGCACATGGCTAGAGAGCTGCCGCCCGGCCCGGGTATAGAGGTTGAGCAGGGCGCCGTCCGATAGAGCGATGCGCCCCGAGAGGTCGGCAGCCCAGACCGGCCGTCCGATCGAAAGGGTGACCGGCAGCGTCTCGCCCGCAAGAAAGACCATCATTCCGTCCGCCACACGGCCGGCGGCCACGCGCAGCAGCCCGCCCTGAAGGGCGTAGAGGATTCCAAAGGCAAGGATAAGCGTCATAAGCAGCGCCATCAGGCGGCGCATCAGCCGCTTACGGGCACGCTTTTTGCGTGCTTTTTCCAGCTCGTCCACCCGTGCCAAGGTCCTCAACTCCTCTCGTTAACAATGCTGCCTGTGTCCATCCCCGGATAGAACACCCGGCTAAGATAAAGCCCATGGGCCGGTGCGGTGTGCCCCGCCCGGCGCCGGTCGCCCGATAAAAGGATGTCCGGGATGCTCCCGGGCGGTATGCGACCGCTGCCTATGTCCAGCAAGGTGCCCACCATAATGCGCACCATATTATAAAGAAAGCCGTCCCCCACCACCGTGAAGGTGACGAGCTCCCCCTCCCGCTCAAGCCGGCAGCTCTGCACATGGCGCACCCTGTTCTCCACCGAACTGCCGGCGCTGCACAGGGCCGAAAAGTCGTGGCGGCCTATAAAGTCGGCTGCCTGCTCATTGAGCGCCGCAACATCGAGCGTGGGGCCATGGCGCAGGGCTCTGCCCTCCCAGAAAGGATGGCGGCAGGGGCTGTTGTGGATGCGGTAGATATACTCCTTTGCTATGGCCGAGTAGCGGGCGTGAAAGTCCTCGGGCACCTCGACGCAGGCGGCCACAGCCACATCCTCGGGCAGATGGGCATTCATGGCCAGCGGTAGTCGCTCGGCCGGGATGGGATTATCGGTTTTAAGCGAGAGGCCAAATCCCAAGGCGTGCACCCCCGCATCGGTGCGCGAGCAGCCCTTGATGGGGGGGCGGTGGCCCAGTACGGCCTCGGCGGCGTCCTGCACCACCTCGGCGATGCTCAGGCCGTTTTTTTGCACCTGAAAGCCGCAGTAGCGCCCGCCTAAAAATCGCAAGGTCAGCAGCAGATTGCGCATGGTCTTACCCATAGACGCTGGGCAGCCAGCCGTTTAGCATGATAACACCCGCAAGCCCTGCCACAGTCACCACAAGGGCAACCATGTCTCGGGGCATCAGCTGCATCTGGCGCATACGGGTGCGGCCTTCGCCACCTCGGTAGCAGCGGCACTCCATGGCGGTGGCAAGATCCAGCGCCCGACGAAAGGCCGATACAAACAGCGGCACCAAAATAGGAATAAGTGCCCGCACCCGGTCAACCAGTCCGCCCGACTCCATATCAGCCCCTCTGGCCTTCTGGGCGGCCATAATCTTGTCGGTCTCCTCGATAAGGGTGGGGATAAAGCGCAGAGCGATGGTCATCATCATGGCCAGCTCGTGCACAGGCACACCTATGCGCCGCATGGGGGCAAAAAGCCGTTCGATGGCGTCGGTCAGTGCGATGGGCGAGGTGGTGTAGGTCAGTAGCGAAGTGCCCGCAATAAGGCAGACAATGCGCAGCACCATCAGGGCCGAAACAAGCAGTCCCTCGTAGGTTATTTGCACAAAGCCAAGATTGACTAGGACACGCCCCTCGATAAAGAAGATGTTGAGGATGGTGGTAAAAACCACAATGGGCAAGATGGGCTTTAGGCTGCGGCGCACCGTGCTCAGCGAAATGCCCGATACTCCGTAGCAGGCTACCACAAACAGCGCCACCGCAATAAGCCCCGCAGGATTTGTGGGGATAAACACCATGGCGATATAAAGCATGGTGAGGATAAGCTTGATGCGGGGATCTAAGCGATGAATCAGGCTATCGCCGGCGAAATATTGGCCAATGGTGATGTCCTTAAGCATCTTTGGCACCCCCTAACATGGCCTTAAGGGCAGCTTTGCCTTCCTCGAGGGTGAGTACCTCGGGGCCGCTGTAGAGCCCCTTCTGACTTAGGCGGTGGAACACCCGGGTAATGGGCGGCACCGACAGACCCATGTTCATGAGGACCTCGGGGTCGGAAAAGGCCTCGCGCACCGGCAGATAGGCGTGGACTTTGGCGTTGTTCATGATGAGAATGCGGCTGGCGTAGCGGGCCACATCCTCCATTGAGTGGGAGACAATGAGCACCGTGGAGCCGGTGGTGCGGTGATAGTCGGCAATCAGGCGCAAAATCTGATCCCGCCCACGGGGGTCAAGACCGGCAGTGGGCTCGTCCAAAATAAGCACCTTAGGACGCATGGACAACACTCCCGCAATGGCCGCCCGGCGTTTTTGCCCGCCCGATATTTCAAAGGGAGAGTGGTCTAACATAGCCTCGGTAAGGCCCACATAATGGGCGGCCTCCCGCACCCGCTCATCGATTTCACGCTCGGACAGACCCATATTCCTCGGCCCAAAGGCGATATCCTTATAGACCGTTTCCTCAAATAGCTGATGCTCGGGGTACTGGAACACCAGCCCCACATCAAAGCGAAATCCCTGCAGGGCGGCCTTGCCGGCGGCCCAAACATCGACGCCGTCGATGTAGACCTTGCCCGAAGTGGGCTTTAACAAAGCGTTAAAATGCTGAATGAGGGTGCTTTTGCCCGAGCCGGTGTGCCCGATAACCCCCACAAACTCCCCCGCCTCAATAGACAGGTTGATATCGTCGAGCGCCCGCTTTTCATAAGGGGTGCCCGCACCGTAAATATAGGTAAGATGTTCGGTTTTAATCACTGCCATGTATGCGCGCTCCCATCGGCGTTGTGTTATGTCGGCCTATTGGCGGGCCGTTAGCAGCTTCTCGATTTCGGCCACGCAGGCCTCCTCGGTGAGAATGCCCTCGGGCAGGTTTATTCCGCTGCGGCGCATCAGGTCGGCAAACTCGGTGACCTGAGGCACATCCAATCCCAGCGAGCGCAGCGCCCCAATCTGGGTAAACACCCGTTCGGGACTGTCGTCGAGCACCACGCTGCCGCTATCCATGACCACCACACGGTCGCACTGGGCGGCCTCGTCCATAAAGTGGGTAATCAGCACCACCGTAACCCCATGGTTGCGGTTGAGATGCTTCATGGCTTCCATCACCTCGGCGCGACCCCGAGGGTCCAGCATGGCGGTGGGCTCGTCGAACACAATGCACTCGGTGCGCATGGCCAGAACACCTGCAATGGCCACCCGCTGTTTCTGCCCGCCCGAAAGCTGGTGGGGTGCATGGAGCTTAAAGGCCTCCATACCCACAACCTCCAGCGCTTGGTCCACCCGGCGGCGGATTTCCTGGGGCTCCACCCCCAGGTTTTCAAGGCCAAAGGCCACATCCTCTTCCACCAGCGTGGCCACAATCTGGTTGTCGGGATTTTGAAACACCATACCCACACGGCGGCGAATATCGTAGAGCCTGTCCTGCTCCCGGGTGTCGATGCCGTCTATGTGGCAGCTGCCCTCGGTGGGGGTGAGGATGGCGTTGAAATGCTTGGCAAGCGTACTCTTGCCCGAGCCGTTGTGCCCGAGCACGGCCACAAAGCTGCCCCGCTCGATGGAAAGGGTGATATTGTTAAGGGCCAGCGTGTCCGACCCCTCGTAGCGAAAAGACAGGCCTTCGGTTTGGATGATGTTGTCCATGGTATCTTCCTTTATGCTTGATGGGCAGAATTAGGCTGCCAGATGGCTGTGTTGCCGCAGGGCAGCACAATGCCGCCCCGCTGTTGGGGCAGGCCGATCTCCCCCGAGCTGACCTGCCCCGGCGGCAGAGTAAGGCGCAAAAGCGCCTCGGTTACGCCGGCGGACAGTCCTGTAGAGTAGGTATTGAGTAAAAAGAACAGCGGTCGCTCGGACAGGAGCTTTCCGGCCTCGGCCACAAGAGTGCTAAGCTGCTGCTCGAGCTGCCAGACCTCGCCGCCGGGGCCCCGGCCATAGGAGGGGGGATCCATGATAATACCCTCATAAAACTTGCCCCGCCGGGCCTCTCGCTGGATGAATTTTAAGCAGTCGTCCTGTATCCAGCGCACCGGGGCCGCTTCCAGACCCGAGAGGGCGGCATTTTCTCGCGCCCAACCCACCATGCCTTTGGAAGCGTCCACATGACAGACCGAGGCTCCCGCCTCGGCACAGGCCAGCGTAGCCCCGCCGGTGTAAGCAAACAGGTTGAGTATACGCACAGGCCTGTCCGCTTCACGGATGACCCTTTGCATCCAGTCCCAGTTGACGGCCTGCTCGGGAAACAGGCCGGTGTGCTTAAAGCCGGTAGGCCGAATACCAAACCGCAGGGGGCCGTAGCCTATTTGCCACCGCTCGGGAAAGGGGCGCAGAGGATGCCACCGCCCGCCACCGGTGTTAGAGCGCTGGTAGCGGGCATGGGCCGCACCCCAAAGGGCCGGGTCGCGGGGACTGCTCCAGATAACCTGGGGGTCGGGGCGGATGAGGAGGATATCTCCCCACCGCTCCAAACGCTCCCCATCTGTGCTGTCTATCAGTGTGTAGTCCTGCCAGCCATCTGCTATTCGCATGGGCCTAAATACTCCTCTATAGTCGCCGCAAGGGTCTGACCCACGGCAGATATTTTTTCGTCGCTCTCCCCTTCCACCATCACCCGAATAAGGGGCTCGGTGCCCGAAGGGCGCACATCCACCCGACCGCTACGGCCCAATGCGGCCCGGGCGTCCTCGATGGCGCGGGCCACTCCGGGATGGTCGGTTAGGGCAGCCTTCATGGCCGGTGTGGCCTTAACACCCAACAGACGCTGAGGATAAACCTCCATGATACTCTGCTGGACAGACAGCGGCCCGCCCGAAGCGGCCAGCGCATTAAGCAGCAGGACGGCCGACAGAGCACCGTCTCCGGTGGTATGGTAGTCTAAGAAGATAAAGTGACCCGACTGCTCGCCGCCAAAGTTGCAGCCATGCTCGAGCAGATACTCCAGCACATAGCGGTCGCCCACTTTTGTGACCGCCGTTTGAATGCCGGCGGCCTCGGCAAAGCCATAAAAGCCCATATTGGTCATGGGGGTTATGGCAATGGTATCCTTTTTAAGGCGGCCCTGCGCCTTTAAGTAACGGCCCAAAAAAGCCATAATATGGTCGCCGGTAAACACTTGGCCCTTTTCGTCCACCGCCAGAAGACGGTCGGCATCCCCGTCAAAGGCAAGGCCCAGGTCGTAGTGGCCGGCTCGCACCCGCTCGCCAAGGGCGCCGATACAGGTAGAGCCGCAGTCGGCGTTGATGTTAAGGCCGTCAGGCTTATCGAAGATAAGATCAAAGCTTACACCCAGCCGCTCGAGCAGAGGTCGGGTGGTGGTGCTGGCGGCACCGTTGGCGCAGTCCACCAGCAGGCGCAGGCCGGCAAGCTTGCCTTGAGCCAGGCCGGCAATGTAGTCGACATAGGCTGTGCGTGCCGCCTCGGCATCCTCGGTAATGCGCCCGATTTCGACGCCGGTTTTCACCGGGTAGGGGCGGGCGCCGTCTAAGATGATGGCCTCGATTTCGTCCTCGAGAGCATCGGACAGCTTGTAACCGTCGGCCCCGAACAGCTTGATGCCGTTGTAAGGAGCCGGGTTGTGGCTGGCCGAAATCATCACCCCGGCATCGGCCTTGTAGTGGCGCACAAGATAGGCCACCGCCGGCGTGGGAAGTACCCCCACCCGCAGCACATCGGCCCCCACGGCGCAGAGGCCGGCGGCCACCGCCGCCTCGAGCATATCCGAGGAGAGCCGGGGATCCTTGCCGATGAGCACCCGTGGCCGCGCAGCTGTGGGCTGTTCTGCCAGCACCATGGCCGCCGCCCGTCCGATGTTCATGGCTACTTCGGCGGTAAGCTGGCATCCCACGATGCCGCGGACGCCGTCCGTTCCAAAAATACGACCCATAGAACCCTTCCTTCTGGCCCCTCCACGCCCATTGGCGCCCAAGAGAGGGGCCGATTTATTTTTCGCCATTATGGCCAGCGGACAGAACATCCACCCTCCATTATAAGCGAAATAGGCCTTAATATGTTACTGTTTGAGGTGCAAGCCTATGTCTCCAGCGCCATCTGACCGTCGTCCGGCCCTCCCGGCGGGGGAAGACCCAGATGGGTGTAGGCCCGATGGGTGGCACAGCGCCCCCGGGGCGTACGGCTTAAAAAGCCCATCTGCATGAGATAGGGCTCGTAGACATCCTCGAGGGTGATGGCCTCCTCGCCCAAGGCCGCCGCCAGCGTGTCGAGGCCTACCGGGCCACCGCCATAATTTTTAATGATGGTGCTGAGCATGCGGCGGTCCAGATGGTCAAGACCCAGGGCGTCCACCTCCATCTCGGCCAGAGCCTGCTGGGCTGCGGCCTGGGTGATGGTACCGTCGCCTCGCACCTGAGCAAAGTCCCGCACCCGCTTGAGCATCCGATTGGCAATGCGGGGGGTGCCCCGAGAGCGGCGGGCAATTTCGGCTGCACCGGCCTCCTCGCAGTCTATTTGAAGGATGGCGGCACTGCGCTGGATGATGATGCCCAGCTCCTCGGGGGTGTAGAGCTCGAGGCGCAGGCTGACTCCAAAGCGGTCCCGCAGCGGGGCCGAGAGTTGACCGGCTCGGGTAGTGGCACCCACCAGCGTGAAGGGGGGTAGATCGAGCCGCAGAGAGCGGGCTGAGGGCCCCTTGCCGATGATGATGTCCAGCGCAAAGTCCTCCATGGCGGGATAGAGCACCTCCTCTACGCTGCGGTTAAGGCGGTGGATCTCGTCGATAAACAGCACATCGCCCTGACTGAGATTGGTGAGCAGCGCCGCAAGGTCCCCGGGCTTTTCGATGGCCGGACCCGAGGTGACCCGGATGCTCACCCCCATCTCGTTAGCGATGATGTTAGAGAGTGTGGTCTTGCCAAGCCCGGGCGGGCCGTAGAGAAGCACATGGTCAAGACTCTCGCCCCGGCGGCGAGCCGCCTCGATGAACACATAGAGCTGCTCTTTAACCTTTTCCTGCCCAATGTAGGCGTTTAGATATCTAGGACGCAGAGAATAGTCGGCTCCGGCGTCCTCGCTGAGCGGGTCGGGCGTCACCAGACGGTCGCCCGGATATTCCAGCTCCAGCTCGATCTCGTTGGTCGGCATAGTCGCTCCCCTTCCCTTTTATACTCTGCCCGCCAGACCCCGCAGTGCCTGACGAATCATGTCCTCGGTGGACAGACCATCCGGGCACTTTGAAAGGGCCAAAGCCGCCTCGCTCTGAGAGTAGCCCAGCGCCACAAGTGCGCTGGCCGCCTCGCCTCGGGGAGAGTCTGTCCCCAATGTGTCGGTCGTGAGGGTAACCCCCTCGTCGGTGGTAAATCCAAACTGGTCTTTAAGCTCCAGCAAAATGCGCTGAGCCAGCTTGGGACCGATGCCCTGCGCCCTGGACACAGCCTTGGCGTCTCCGGCCGAAATGGCCAGCGCCAGCTCGGAAGGCGACAGCTCGGACAAAACGGCCAGAGCCACCTTGCCCCCCACGCCCTTTACGGTGGTGAGCTTTTTATAAGCCTCCAGCTCGGCCATATCGGCAAAGCCATAGAGGGTGATGGCGTCCTCCTTGACGGCCATGTGGGTAAACAGTCGCACCTCGGCGCCCCGGCTGGGCAGCGCCCGATGGGTATAGAGCGATATGTTGCAGTGAAAGCCCACGCCGCCGCATTCCACCACGGCAATGTCGGGTTCGGTGTGGACTAAGATGCCTCTAATTGAATATAGCAGAAAAAAACCACCTTTATCGCATATTTGGCTTGATGCGGTCGGCCGTCACCCGAGAGGGCGTTCGGCCCAGCAGCGAACCGGCAGTGTGACCATGGCAGATAGCCACTGCCAGCGCATCGGCCACATCATCCGGCTTGGGCACCGATTTAAGGCCGAGAATTTGCCGGGTCATCTCCATCACCTGATGCTTTTCGGCCTTGCCGTAGCCCACCACCGCCGACTTGACTTGTAGCGGCGTGTACTGGTAGACCGGCAGGCCCTTGCGCTGGGCAGCCAACAGAATAACGCCCCGCGCCTGCGCCACCAAAATAACCGTTTTTTGGTTGGTGGTAAAAAAGAGCTGCTCCACGGCCATGGCGTCGGGCTTATACCGCTCGATAACAGACAAGATGCCGGTGTAGAGATCATCGAGCCGAGCCTCGAAGGGCATGCCCGCCGGTGTCCGGATGGCTCCTGCCCCGAGCGGCTCAAACCGCGCTCCCCGGGGCCGTATGACACCGTAGCCCACTATGGCGTAGCCGGGGTCGATACCCAGTATGGTCAAGTGCCTCCGCTCCTTCCCAGTTATATCGCTTTATTATAGCACAAAGCGCGACTCTACGCCATCCCGGGCTGATACTCACAGCGTTTATGTAGGTTATCATAGCACAGCGTGGCGCCACGAACAACGACTAAGCTATGAACATTTTTAGAGGTAATTTTGCCTTTTAGCCATGCCGATTATTTTGTTTTTGCATTTTGGGGGCTTGCTTTTCCTGAAAAGGTATAGTATAATCATGCTCGCAGCCAATTTTAGATAAGGACGATTAGCTCAGCTGGTAGAGCATTCGCTTGACGTGCGAAGGGTCAGCGGTTCGATCCCGTTATCGTCCACCACCTATAAACCCCCGAGACCAAAAGGTTTCGGGGGTTTTTGTTATGTCTGGGTTTGGGTCGGTGGAGGGGAAGTAAGACAATGGTACGATAATGGGTTATTCTTTTTGGTGGGCATATCGTTTTATATGTTAAAGTCAACATTGAAAATATTATACAATTTTGGTAATATTGAACGGGTGAATGGTGTAACAATAATCGGAAATTGGTAAGGGCCTATTTTTTAAATAGAGGTAAATAACCCGACGGACGCTCTCGACAACGCAATTATTAATACAGTAAGGAGTGATGGCATGGACAATCCATCCCGCATATTCTGGTTTTCTGGAACAGGCAATTCCCTTTACGCGGCTAAGCGACTGTCGGCAAAGCTCGGGGATTTGCCTCTTGCTCAGATGGTGGACGGCGCGACTTCCGGTTCAGTCGGCGGCGAGGGTGCGAGAGTCGGCTTTGTCTTCCCATCTTATTATGGAAATTTGCCCCGTGCTGTCCGCGCATTTGTAAATAAAATAGACATCAGACCGGGTACATATCTCTTTGCCATTGTGACAATGGGCGGGGTCGGACAGGGATCTGTTGCCGCACTGGACAAGGCGCTTAGAAAAAAGGGATCGCATCTGAGTTATGGCCGAGGTCTGCCCATGCCAGCCAACTATGTGATTAAGTATAACCCTGCTGATCCGGATAAGAGCGCCAGGTCGATGGATAAAGCGAACAATCGCATTGACAAGTTCGCCGCCGAGATAGCGGCAGGGATAAAAAAGGTTAAATCGCTTCCGGTTACCGCCAATAATCTGTACAAAAACATCGAAGCACTGGACACAATGTTTTCCGTGGACGACAAGTGCACCGGCTGCGGCTTGTGCGAAAGAATATGTCCTGTAAAAAACATACGGCTGGAAAATGGCCGACCAAAGTGGCTTCATCACTGCGAGCACTGTGTCGCCTGCATTAGCTGGTGTCCGGAAAGAGCCACCCAATACGGCGACCACACACAGTCCAGAAGGCGGTATCGCAACCCGTGGATTCAGGCCGATGAACTGATGCGGCAGGAATGATAGGAGTTTGGAGCAATCTCTAAGGATAGAATCTTGACATGCCCATTCTATTTGCAATAGAACGAAACCCCCTAGACCAGACAGCCTAGGGGGTTTTATGTTGTTTAGGGCAGCTGGGTGCTACGACTGTATTAGGACACGCAGGACAGCAGTGCCGCCTTTGTAATAATCCCTAGGAGGGTACCGTCTTCCTCCACCACAGCCACGGGAAACCGGGCCCCCACGGTGAGTGGGATGATGTCTCCGGCCAGCTTGTCGGGGGGGACGCTGATAACATCCCTCTCGATATACTCGGCAAGGGGCCTTGATTTCTGGCGGGCTTCAACAGCGCTTTCGGCGGTGACCACGCCCAACAGGCGCATCCGATTGTCTACCACATAGGCGCTGGAAAAGCCTTCGCGCTGCATTTGGCGCAGGGCGTTGCTTGGGTTGTCCTTCTCCTGCACCAGACAGACATGGCCGATCATCACCTGCTGAGCGGTGAACACCTGAGTTTTGTCGGCGCTGCCAATAAACTGCCGCACATAATCGTCGGCGGGGTTGGTGGTCATGCCCTCGGGGGTGTCGATCTGAACAATCTTGGCGTCCCGCATAATGGCCACTCGGTCGCCAAGCTTAAAGGCCTCGTTCATGTCGTGGGTGATAAACAGGATGGTCTTGCCCAGTTTGCGCTGAATTTTAAGCAGCTCGAACTGCATTTCACTGCGCACAAGAGGGTCGAGAGCCGAAAAGGGTTCGTCCATTAGCAGCACCTCGGGGTCGCTGGTGAGAGCCCGGGCAATACCCACCCGCTGTTTCATGCCGCCAGACAGGCTGTGGATGGGGCTTTGCTCCCAGCCCTTTAGGCCCACCATATCGATGAACTCCATGGCCCGTTCGGCGCATTCGGTCTTGGACAGCCCCCGCACCTCCAGCCCGTAGGCCACATTTTCCAGCACCGAGCGGTGGGTAAAAAGCCCAAAATTCTGGAATACCATGGACACCTTGTGGCGGCGCAGCTCCAAGAGCTCCTTTTTGCTCATAGAATCCACGGCGCGGCCTTCTACATACACATGGCCACTTGTGGGGCGCAAAAGCTGATTAAAGCAGCGTATGATGGTGGACTTGCCTGAGCCGGACAGGCCGATGATGGCAAAGACCTCGCCCCGGTTGACTTCGAAGGAGACATCCCACAAAGCCACCGTGGCTCCGGTTTTTTTCTGGACCTCTTCCTTGGTATGCCCGGCGGCCATCATCCGCTCGGCCTCGGCACGGTTTGCACCATAGATTTTGCAGACCTTGTCGGCTTTTAAAACCACATCACGCTCCATCCGGTTGCACCTCGCTCCGCTTGGCCACCGCTTGGGTAAGCCGGTCTAAAATCACCGCCACGATAACAATGGCAATACCGGGCAGCAGGGATTTGCCCACCTGAACCTGATTGGTGGCCAGCAATATCTCCATACCCAGGCCGTTGGCACCTATGAGCGCACAGGTGACCACCATAGCCATGGCCATCATGATGGTCTGGTTGACCCCCGCCATGATGGTGGGCTTGGCTTGGGGAATTTGCACCTTGATAAGGGTTTGCATCCGGGTGGATCCAAAAGCCCGGGCGGCCTCGAGCATCTCGGCGTCCACATAGAGAAGGCCGTGACTGGTCATGCGCACCATGGGCACAATGGCGTAGATGGTGGTGGCCAGCAAAGCCGGGGTGGTGCCCGTGCTAAAAAGCAGCACAGCGGGCACCAAATACACCCAGGAAGGCATGGTCTGCATGGTGTCGAGAACCGGGCGCAGAACCCGATTGGCCCGAGGACTCATGGTGAGTAGCACCCCGAGGGGAAAGCCCAAGAGCACACAGAGCACCACGCTGGCTATAACCACACTGAGGGTTTGAAGCATATGGCCCCAAAGGCCGCTGCATCCGACAAAGACCAGCATAAGCCCGTAGGCCACACCCACCCGCCACCTGCGGGTGAGATACCAGGCAAGGGCCACCACCGCCAGCACCAGGACAATCCATGGAATGCCCTCCAAAGTGCCCCGGATGGCGCCGATCACCGAAATGACGCTGCTCTTAATGGCGCCAAGCGTGTCCCGGTTGCGCACCGCGAACTCCTTGACTGCGGCGTCCACCGAGTCGCCCAGCCGAAACTCCCAGGCCTTGGGAAACTGGAGGATATATTCCTCGATCCATTTGGACATCAGGCCTCCGCCCCCTTTTAGTTCTGCTCGGACAGATATGTCCGCAGAGCTGCGGCGTTCTCCTCGGGAAGCCACTGGTCAATAAGTTGGTCATTTTGTTTGAGAAACCAGATGGCTGTCTCTTCGTAGCTGGCATCGTTGTCGTCAAGATAGGCCAGAGCCTCGGAGATGACCTTGCTACCCGTCCGGTAATTTTGGAAGAACTCCACCAGTTCGGGTGCCTTCTCGGGGAAGCCGCGGCTGTGCAGAATGCGCAGCTCCTGTGCAGGATAGGCGCAGGCGCCCTCGGCAAAATCCTCGGGGTTGTAGGGCTCGTCCTCAAGCAGCACCAGATCCAGCTTGCCGGTCACCGAAGTAGGCTCATAGAGATAACCCACCCAGGGATCGCCAAGGTTATAGGCCGAAGTCAGTCCGGCAAATATGGCGGCCTCGCTGCCCAGACGGGCGTAGTTAAAGCTCTCGTCCAAACCGTAGAGCAGATACTTTTTGTGCAGAATTTCGTCGGCCATGTAGCCGGGGGTTCCGCCGTAAAGCCGGCCTCTGGTGGGATCCTCGTCGTCGGGGAAAACATGGGGGTATTTAAGCAGATCCTTGACCGTTCTAAGCTCGGGTGCCATGGGTTCGATACCCCGCTCGGGATCCCCCTCGATAACATAACGGGGCACATAAAGACCCTGACGACTGTCGGGCACCAAGACACCGATGGGCACAATATCGCCCCGAGCCACATCGTCGGGGTAGGAGATCACATTGTCGGTCCAGCTCTCGATATCCAGATCTATATCACCGGCAATAAGGGCCTGCCAGTTCATGGTGGACGAGGCGGTAGAGGTCTCGAAGACATAGCCCTCGTAGGCGTTCTCTACTACAATCTCGGCAATGGCGTTGTGAATCATCTGGCTGTCCCAGCCGTTGCTGGTGGCCACAATGGTTATAGGTTTGCCGGTCTCATTGGAGCCGGTTGGCCCGCATCCGGCCAAAACACCTATAAGAAGGCAGGCAGCTGTAAGCGTCCGTATGAATGTTCTTTGCATAGAATTCCTCCTTGTTGTTACGCAAATTCGTCGAACCGACAACCCACTTATTATTTTAGGTTGTTGGCAATCTTGCCTATCGTATCATAAGTTTGTGGTTTTTGCAACCCAATTTGCGTAAATATAGTTTTTCTATTGCCAAGCTTCATTGTATAGAATGCCCAATATCCCCCATCAATAAGAGCTTTATTGCCCAAAGTTTTCGCATAATCTTTTTATTCTGCGCCCCTTTACCTTAAGATTGCCCATATGCTACAATAGCTGTGGTCGGTTCTTTACGAATATTGGCTGGAGTGTGAAAAAAATGAAGAATTTCTGGCAGGATTTTAAGACCTTTGCTTTACGGGGCAATGCCTTTGATCTGGCGGTTGGTGTGATGATTGGTGCGGCTTTCCAATCGGTGGTCACCTCGCTGACCGAGAACATCCTCTCGCCCATTATTGGGTTGTTTGTGCGGGGGAACTTTGACGATCTGGTGCTGGACTGGCCAAGTATCGGCGTGACCATTCGCTATGGCGCCTTTATCACAGCGGTGGTAAACTTCATAATTATGGCGCTGGTCATTTTTATTCTTGTGCGCCTGATGAAGCGTCTGACCGAGCCTTTAGTCAAGAGCGAGCCCGAGGCTCCGGCGGCGCCCACCACCCAGACCTGTCCCTACTGCCTGACCGAGATACCAATCGGCGCCACCCGCTGTCCCGCCTGCACCTCTGTGCTGGAGGGGTAACATAACAAAGCAAAACCGGCCCCGCCTTTCGGCGGGGCCGGTTTTTATGTAGGGGTTACTTTTTGCGGTTAAAAATCTCGAGGATTTTGATAAAGTCGCTGTCGTCGTCATCCTCGGCAGCGGGGTCAAGTACGGAAGGTTGGCCCGCAAGGGGAGTGACATCGGGGGTGGGCTTGGCCGCCGGAGACTTAAAGTTATAGTCTATTTGCATGGTATCGTCGGGGTCGAAACCGGTGGCAATCACTGTGACAATCATCTCGTCCTGAAGCGTCTCATCATAGGCAATACCCCAGATAAGGTTGACATCGGGGTGGGTTGCATCGTGAATCATGGAGGAGGCGGTGTCGGTCTCGTCGAGACCCACATCGAGCGGCACCGTGATATTGACAATAACGCCCCGTGCGCCATTGATGGAGGTTTCGAGCAGCGGCGAAGAGATGGCCTGCAGTGCGGCGGTTTTGGCCTTGTCCTTACCCTGTCCTCGGCCCATGCCGATATGGGCGTAACCGGCGCCCTTCATGATGGCGGTAACATCTGAGAAGTCAAGGTTGACCATGCCGGGAACATTGATGAGGTCAGAGATGCTCTGCACAGCCTGACGCAGCACATCGTCGGCCATGGTAAAGGCGTTTAGCAGTGTAATCTTCTCCTCAGTGACATGCTTAAGGCGCTCGTTGGGGATAACCAGCAGAGCGTCCACATGCTCGCGCAGGGCGGTGATGCCCATTTCGGCCTGCTCCATGCGGCGGCGGCCCTCGAACACGAAGGGCTTGGTGACAATGCCCACCGTGAGAATACCCAGCTCCTGAGCTACCTCGGCCACCACCGGAGCCGCACCCGTACCGGTACCGCCGCCCATGCCGGCGGTGATAAATACCATGTCGGTGCCCTTAAGGCTGGCGGCAATTTCGTCCCGGGTCTCCTCGGCGGCCCGCTGTCCCCGCTCGGGGTAGCCGCCCGCACCGGTGCCCTTGGTGAGCTTGGCGCCCAGTTGTATTTTATAGGTGGCCTTAGAACTGTGCAGCGCCACATTGTCGGTGTTCATGGAGATAAACTCCACCGAACTCATGCCCGACTCGATCATGCGGTTGACGGCGTTGCCACCGCCGCCGCCCACGCCCACAACCTTAATATTTACTACCCGCTCATAGTCGGTATCCAAATTAAAATTCATCTGCACTTTTGATAATCCCCCTATACTAAGCGTATCCTGCGATACAGCGAGCCTACTAAACTATATCACTAAATTTACCATAAAACACGGACAGACGCAAGCCCATCATCAATCCCTGCCCAAATATACCAACCGCCATCAGAGCTTGTCCTTCTATGCGTCGGAGTCAGCCGATTGGTCGGTCATCATGTCGGCCATATCGTCGGCATCATTCTGCTCCTGCGAGGGTGCGAGGCTGTCCTGCCGCCGGTCTACGGGTAGATAGAGCTGGCGCAGCGTCTCACCAAATGGCCAGACATCGGGAGAAAAAATGTCCCGGTAGCGCAGGGTGGGCAGAGTTTCGGCGGCGTTGAGTATGCCCTGGAAATTCTCTCCTGTCTTGGTTTCGAGGATAACCCGGGCGTGCCGCAGCTTACGCTCGAGATCGCTCTCGCTGCCTAGGCTGAGGATGATACGCCGCTCATAGAGCATACGGATGTTGAGTCGGTCGCTAAGGTCGATGAGGTCAAGCCCCCCAAAGGGCACCTCCCCCAGCGCCTCTTGCAAGTAGCGCAACATCACCAGCTGCTCGCCGCAGCTCTCGGGCAGATAGGCGCCTGGACGAAGATATCCCGGCTCCATGCCGATAACCTGCACAAAGCCAGCGGGCAGCTCGGTTAGCTCGGTGTCCAGTATGCGCCCCTCCTCGGTGATGAGCATATAGCCCGAGGCGCTGCGCAAAGCCGCATAGGGCTGTGCCTCGGTCACCTCGATGACGATGCCGTCCGGAAAGGCTCTGCGCACCCGCACATCCTCGATGTAGGGGTAGGCCGACAAAATAGCCAGGCGGGCGCTCTCGGTGTCGGCCATAAACAAATTGGTGCCGCGCTCTATACAGCTCACGGCAATGAGGTCGCCGTCGGCATAGCGGGTGCCGCCCTCCACTGTCACCGTGTTAATCTTAAAAAACACCGTGAGGGACATGGCCACGCCTGCCGCTACCCCCACAATAATCAGCAGCAGATAATAAAGCGTATATTTGCGCAGGCGGCGCTTTCTGCGTCGCTTTATGGCGGCCTGACGGCTATTTTGTTGGCCGGCCTTCCTTTTTTTTGACTTCAACCTATGTCTACTCCCTTATAATACGGGCACCCAAACGGCCCAGATTTTCTTCTAGGCGCTCGTAGCCCCGATCTATATGGCGCACATCCTGTATCAAAGTGCTGCCCTCGGCAGCCAATGCGGCCACCACCAGAGCAGCACCGCCCCGCAGGTCGGTGCAGCGCACCGAGGCGCTGTGCAGCGACGGCACCCCTTCCACCACGGCCACTCGGCCCTCTAAGCGGATTTTGGCCCCCATTTTAATCAGCTCGCCCGCCTGCTTATAGCGGGACTCAAAGATGTTTTCCACAAAGATGGTATTTCCGTCGGCCAGACAAGCCACCGCCATAAAGGGTGCCTGGGCATCGGTGGGAAAGCCGGGGTAGGGCATGGTTTTGATGTGGGCCGCCGGCAGCAGCCGCTCGGGCCCTTTAAGGCGGATGCTGTGGCGGGTGGTGGTCAGTTGACAACCCATCTCCTCAAACACCGGAAGCACCGCAGCCAGATGTCCCGAACAGACCCCCCGCAGCAGCAGATCGCCCCCGGTGATGGCTGCGGCGCACAGGTAGGTGGCGGTGGCAATGCGGTCGGGGATCACGCTGTATTCGGCCCCAGTGAGGGACTCCACCCCCTCCACCACCACGGTGGAATCGCTGTGGATGGTCACCTTGGCACCGCAGGCGTTGAGATAGCCGGCCAAATCAACAATTTCGGGCTCTCGGGCAGCATTATGTAAAATGGTGGTGCCCTGAGCTATCGAGGCCGCAATCATCACATTTTCGGTGGCGCCCACGCTGGGAAAGGGCAGGCTGATTTCGCAGCCTGTCAGACGCCCATCCACGCGGCAGTCCAGATAGCCGTGATCTTCCTCAATAATCGCCCCCATTTTGCGCAGGGCGGAAATATGCATATCGATGGGTCTGGGTCCCAGCTCACAGCCGCCCGGATAGGAGATGCGGGCCCTGCCGAATCGGGTGATCACTGCGCCTAAAAACAGGATGGAGGAGCGCATTTCGCCCATAAGGTTATCTGGAATCTCGCCGCCGTGGTCGGCAGCCGGCTGGATGGTCACCGAGGGTCCCTGCTGGATGACGGTGCAGCCGAGGCAGCGCAGGATGTTGCAGGCGGCATCCACATCGGACAGCTGGGGACAGTTGGAAATCACGCTAGGGGTGGCAGGCACCAGCGACGCCGCCAAAATAGGCAGCGCGGCATTTTTGGCACCGTGCATATGCAGCTCACCGCCGATACGCCCTCCGCCCTCAATTCGATATTTTGCCATTTTGCACGCCCTTTCGCACAGAATTGGTCTGGGTCTGTTACAGACCATACTATGCCCAAGAAGGGTGCAGGGTGATTTAGAGCAAGTTCTCCAGCTCCTTGGCTATGCGCTCAGCAGCGTCGGGCAGGCCCAAAGCCGCGGCCCGGCGGCCTATGTCGGCAAGCGTCTCCGGATTCTCGAGCATGCCCTCAGCCCGGGCGATCAGGCTCTCCCCGGTCAGATCCTTCTCCTCGAGGATGTCGGCCGCACCGGCGTTCACCAGCGCCATGGCGTTGTGATACTGGTGGTTTTCGGCCACATAGGGCGAAGGGATGAGGATGGAGGCTCGTCCTACCGCCGTGAGCTCGCTTAGGGTGATGGCCCCCGCCCGGCAGATGACAAGGTCGGCGGCGGCAAGGCAGTCGGCCATGTCCTCGATATAGGGGCGAATGTCGATGCCCGCCCCGGCAGGCAGCGCCGCAATGCCCGGAAAAGCGGTAAAGGCGGGGTGGTTCTGGCGGCCTGTGGCATGGATGTGGTGGTATTTGCCCCGGTGGTGCAACATAAATGCGGCAACAGCGGCGTTGACCGGCTCAGCCCCGAGGCTGCCCCCAAAGGAGAGGATACAGAGCTTGTCCGGCGGCACGCCCAGCCTCTGCCGTGCGTACTGACGATCGGCGCTGAGCAACTGCCCCCGAACCGGGTTTCCGGTGACGATGGGCGGGTTTTTGCACCGCAGGCGTGGGGCGGCCTCCTCAAAGGCGAGGAGCACCCGATCGACCTGTGGGGCCAGCAGTTTGGTTGTAACGCCGGGAAAGGCGTTCTGCTCGTGGGTGACGGTGGGAATACCCATTTTGGCCGCCTGACGCACCACCGGGCCGGTAACATAGCCACCCGTGCCCATCACAAGATCGGGGTTAAAGCGGCGCAAAATGGCTTTTGCACGGCGGCCGCTAAGGGCCAAAAGATAGGCGGCCTTAAGATTGCGCCCCACATTCTCAACCGAGAGCCGACGCTGGAAGCCGGCCACCGCTATGGGTGCAAAGGCGTACCCCGCCGCCGGAATAAGGCTGGATTCCATCCCCTTAGGATTGCCCACAAACAGGATTTCGCAGTTGGGATGGCGTTGGCGCATAAGGTCGGCCACAGCCAGAGCCGGATTGATATGTCCGGCGGTGCCGCCGCAAACAAATAACAGCTTCATAGTAAACGCCTCCCTATTCCTTTTCGAGCGCCGAGCAGCGGGAAACCGACAGCACAACCCCCATCTCGCACAGCAGCATGAGCAGCGCCGTTCCGCCATAGGAGAAAAAGGGCAGACTGATGCCGGTGTTAGGCACCGTGTTGGTGACAACCGCCACATTGAGAATCGTCTGAATGCCCACCTGAGCCGTTATGCCCACTGCCACCATACAACCAAAGCGGTCGCGGCAGCGCATGGCAATCACAAAGCCCCGCCAAATAAGCAGCGCAAACAGGCAGAGGATGAGGGTGGAGCCGATAAAGCCCAGCTCCTCGGCCACCACGGCAAAGATAAAGTCGTTTTGTGCTTCGGGCAGATAGAGATACTTTTGCCGCGAGCCCCCAATGCCTGCCCCGGTGAGTCCGCCTGAGCCGATGGCGTAGAGAGATTGGATGGTCTGAAAGCCGTAACCCTGGGGGTCGGCAAAGGGGTCAAGCCAGGTTTCTACCCGACCGCCTGCGTAGCGCACAATATCGGGCGAGATAATCACCACAGCTATCAGCACCCCGGCTGCCCCCGCCGCCACCAAAAACCACCGGTAGTCGGTGCCGCCCACAAACATCATCACACCGGTGATGCCAATCATCAGCACCGTGGCCGACAGATGGGGCTCCTTGAGCAGCAAAAACACCACCGGCGCCAAAATGGCTCCAAAGGGCAGCAGACCGTATTTAAAGGTGTGCATCTTTTGGTGATAGACCGAGATGTAAGAAGCGTACATAAGAACCAAAGCGAACTTGGCCACCTCGGAGGGCTGGAGGGTTCCTATAAGCGGAATGGGTATCCAGCGCCGCACACCGTTGATGGGCGGCATGAACAGCACAAGGATAAGCAGTAAAATAGTAACGCCGTAAATGGGCAGCGTAAGCGGCTTTAGAATGCGGTAATTGATGCGTGAGATTCCCAGCATACAGATGACCCCCCCCACGGCAAAAGCCACCTGGCGGGAGATGTAGTGGAGCGAATCGCCCATATAGTAGAGGGCGTTGGCATAGCTGGCGGAAAAGAGCATCACAAGGCCGATGGACATAAGCACCACCACAATAAGCAGGAAGGCGTAGTCCATTTCACCCCAGACAAAGAGGAAGGATCCTTTTTTACGCTTTTTCGTCGCCAATGTATTGTCTCCTTAGCCAAAGTAGTTAAGCACATAGAGGGCAGCCAGCAGCGAGCCCACCGCCGTAATCAGCGAGAAAGCCAGCACAATTTGGTGCTCGGTATAGCCAAGCATTTCAAAGTGGTGATGTATGGGGCTCATCTTAAACAGCCGCTTACCTGTGCCGGTGGTTTTGCGGGTGTATTTAAAGTAGAGGGTCTGGATGACCACCGAGAGGGATTCGGCTATATATATGATGCCGATTGGCACAATGAGAACAGGCAGTCCCACCCCAAAGGTCAGTGCGCACACAAGGCCGCCAAGGAACATAGAGCCGGTATCTCCCATAAATACCCGGGCGGGATAGTGGTTCCACACCAAAAAGCCCAGGCAACCCCCCATCACGGCGGTGGCCAGCATTTGTATCTCGGGCAGCCTAAGGGCTTGGGCCGCCGCAAAAAAGCCCATGGCCCCGAAGAGGGTCACCGAGCTGAGCAGGCCGTCCAGCCCGTCGGTAATGTTGACCGAGTTGACCATGTAGACAATACCCGTCATGGCGAGAGGCCAGTAGAGAAGCCCTAAGTTCATCCATCCCAGCACCGGCAGGTGCACCAAAGTGGAGGTGTCTCCCGAGAGGAAGAGGGCTGTCAGATAGAGCGCCGCAATGGCAAACTGGAATATCAGCTTCTGCCGGGGCGTAAGGCCAAGGTTCTGCCGCTTGGAGACCTTGACATAGTCATCGGCCAGCCCTACAGCCATAAAACCAAAAGACATAAGCAGCCCCCCGATAAGCCGGGTGAGCATGACCCGCCCGCCGTCTACCATAGACGCCGAAGGGTCGCTTGCCATCAGGCGACCCAGCACTACGGCCACGGTAATGCCTAGGATAAACATCAGCCCCCCCATGGTGGGGGTGCCCTCCTTGTCCTTGTGCCATTTGGGGCCAATATCCAGAATAGTTTGGCCATATTTAAGCCGTCTTAAATAGGGCACAATCCAAAAACCCGAAAGGGCGGTCAGACCAAAGGCCACAAGGCCCACCAGTGCAAAGCGCAAGCTGTTAGGCATGGTTATTCCCTCCATAGAGCAGCTCGAGCATCTCCTCGAGGGCCATGCCCCGGCTGCCCTTGACCCAGACGATGTCCCCCGGGCCCATGTTTTTACGGATGGCCTCCGCCAGCGCCTGCTTGGTGGCAAAACCCTCCCCACGGGTGTAGCCGGCCTGTGCGGCCCCCTCGAGGTAGTACCGGGCATCCCGGCCCCACACAAGCAGTGCGTCCAAATTGGCCTCGGCCACGGCTCGGCCAATATCCATATGAAGCTGTTTGGACTCGGCCCCCAGCTCCAGCATATCGGACAGCACCATCATCCGCCGCCCGGTGCAGGGCATGGACTGTAGCGTGTCGATAGCCCCCTGCACCGACACCGGCGAGGCGTTGTAGCAGTCCTCTATTACAAGTCCGCCCATAAATTCCACCGGCCGCTGGCGCATACCCGAGGGGGCGTAGTTCCAAAGGGCGGCGGCCGCCTCGGCGGGGGGGATGCCTAAAGCGCAGCCCACGCCAAAGGCAGCCAGCGCATTGGGCACAAAGTGGGCTCCGGTGGTGGGGATGCGGGTATCAAAGCACCCGTAGGGGCTGCGGATGGTAAAATGTGTCTCCCAGCCGTTGTCATATATATCTATCGCTTTGATGGCGCAGTCGGGATTTTCGGCGCCGTAGAAAACACAATTTACTCCCGGCAATAAGACATCTTTAAGATGCGCATTGTCGCCGCAGAGAAAGAGTGGGGCGCCGGAACGCAGGCCCTCAACCAGCTCGAGCTTGGCCTTTAGAATGTTCTCTATGCTTCCCAAATGTTCAAGATGCACGCCATGAATGTTGGTGATAATCCCTGCGTGGGGCGCCGTGGCCAATGCCAGCTGGCGTATCTCCCCAAGGCCGCTCATACCCATCTCGAGCACGGCTACATCGTGGCTCTCGGTGAGGCCAAACACCGTTTCGGGCAGGCCGATCTCGTTGTTTTTGTTGCCCTCGTTTTTAAGAACCCGGTATCGGCTGCTCAGCACGGCGGCCACAAACTCCTTGGTGGTAGTTTTGCCCACCGAGCCGGTGATGCCCACCACCTTGATATCAAAGCCCTTAAGATAGCAGGCTGCAATGTCGATATGGGCCTGCTTGGTGTCGGCCACCGGCAGCACCCGGCTGTCCCAGGCAAATTCCTCCCGGCTCGACAGCGCAAAGGCGGCCCCCCGCTTAAAAGCGTCGGCTATAAAGCGGTGGCCGTCCATATTTTCGCCCACAATGGGTACAAACAGGCTGCCTGGGCCTGCCAACCGAGAGTCGGTAACCACCTCGGTCACCATGCCCTCTCCCCGCCAGGGGGAGCCGATGGCCTCGGCGATGGCGTTGATGCTCATGGCGCGCATATACAGTCCTCCAAAGGTCTATTTTCCCCGTCGGGCCAGCAGATCGGCCACGATGACCTTCTCATCGAAGTAGATGGTGCCAAAATCCAGCACCTGATAGTCCTCGTGTCCCTTGCCGGCCAGCAGCAGGATGTCCCCCTGCTCAAGATGTTCCAGTGCCCAGCGAATGGCCTCGTAGCGGTCTACAATCACCTTGTAAGGGGTGTTGTGCTTGAGCAGCCCGGGCAGGGCGTCGTCGATAATCTGCTTTGGATCCTCCTGCCGTGGATTATCTGAGGTGAGTATGGCAAAGTCGGTGTGACGGGCCACAGCCTCGGCCATGATGGGGCGTTTGGTGCGGTCGCGGTTGCCTGCGCAGCCAAACAGCGTGACAATCCGCCCCGGTGCAAAGGCCCTGATGGCCGACAAAATCTTCTCTAGGCCGTCGGGGCTGTGGGCATAGTCCCGTATCACAGTAAAATCCGACCCGCTATACAGCAGCTCGCACCGCCCGCTGACACCAGGGCAGCTTGAGGCCGCAGCGGCCGCTTTGTCGAGAGGGATGCCCAGCTCGAGGGCGGTGCTGATGGCCGCCATGGCATTGGAAACCGAAAACTCTCCCGGCATAGGGATATTAACCCGGGCAATAACCCCCGACCCCACAAAGGCAAAACTGGAGCCGCCGGCCTTGATTTGGATGCTGCGAGCGGTATAGGTGGCCGCATCCTCTCGGGTGGAAAAGCTCACGGCCCTGTCTGCAAGCACCCCAAGCAGGTGGCGGCCATAGGGATCGTCGTAGTTTACCACAGCCCGGTCGCTCTGGTCAAACAGCTTGCGCTTTGCCTCAAAGTAGCTTTCCATATCGCCGTGGTAGTCCAGATGGTCCTGGGTGAGATTGGTAAACACCCCCGCCGCAAAGCGGATGCCCGCCACCCGGTTTTGGTCGAGCCCATGGGAGGACACCTCCATGACCGCATGGCTGCATCCCAGGTCGGCCATGCGCTTGAGGGTGGCAAACAGCGTCATGGGGTCAGGGGTGGTATACTTGGCCGGGATAACCAAATCGCCAATTTGAATGCTGTTGGTCCCAATCAGGCCGGTTTTATGGCCGCACTCGGTGAGAATGTGCTTAATGATATGGGTGGTGGTGGTCTTGCCGTTGGTGCCGGTGACCCCCACCAAAGTCAGCCGCCGTTCGGGATTGCCCATAAGGGCCGCACAGATGCGGGCGTAGGCGATGTGGCTGTCCTCTACTATAATCTGGCCGGGCAGCCCAAGGTCGTATTCGCAGACGATGGCCACAGCGCCGATGGACAGCGCCTCGGCGGCAAACTTGTGCCCGTCAAAGGCGCCGCCCCGCAACGCCACAAACAGATCTCCGGCACGCAGCTTTCGGGTGTCCGAGCTCACGCCCGCTATCTCTATGTCCTCAACAGGCGAGGATGTTTTTACATCCCGTAGCAAATCTGATAATTTCACCGCTCAAACTCCCTCCCTTGTGCCTTGGCAGGCCTAGTCGGCCTCGGGTGTGGTTGATGTAAACAGCACGGTCACCACAGTCCCCGCCTCCACCACTGTGCCGGCGTAGGGGGTTTGGCTATAGGCCACGCTGCCTACGCTGTCTATGTCGATGCCACCCACCTTGATGTTAAGACCGGCGTTTACGATGGCTGCGTTGGCTGCCGCTCCCGACATGCCCACCACATTGGGCACCGTAACGGTGGTGCTCTGCTCGGTTTCTTGGGTGTAGAGGATAATGGTGCTGCCTCGGGGGATAGGTTGACCCGAGGCCGGCACCTGCCGGACCACCGTGTCGCCCTCGCCCACAACCCGGATTTTAAGGCCCTTGGCTGTGGCTTGACGCTGGGCGTCGCTCACAAGGCCGCCGGTCACCTGTGGGGTGGATACATCGAGGTTTTGGAGCTCCTTTTCGGTGTAGTGGGGCTCCACGCCAAGGTATGGCAGAATCTCTTTAAAGATGTTGCCCACCACAGGGGCCGCAATGATAGAGCCATAAATATTTTGCAGGTGGGGTTCATCGAGCATGACCAGCACGGCATACTGGGGGTCGTCGCTGGGGGCGATGCCCAAAAAGGAGGAGATGCGCTCCTTAACCACACCGTCTACGCTCTGGTCAATCTTTTCCGAGGTGCCGGTTTTGCCTCCCACCCGATAGCCGGGCACATAGGCATAGCGGCCCGAACCGTCGGGGTCGCTGACCACCTTGTGGAGAATTTCGGCCAAGGTTTTGGAGCTTTCGGCCGATATGACCTGTCGGCGCACGCTGGGCTGGGTGGTCTCCACCACATTGCCATTGGCGTCGATAACCTGTTTTACAATATAGGGCTCCATGAGGTTGCCGCCATTGACCGCAGCCGAAACGGCCGTGATAAGCTGAATGGGCGTGACCTTAAAAGTCTGGCCAAAGGCGCTGGAGGCCAGCTCTTCGCCGGACTTTTTGCCCAGCAAATCCATGGAGTAGAAGATGCTGTCGGCCTCGCCGGGCAGTTCTATGCCGGTGGTGCTAAGAAGGCCAAAGCGGTCGAAATAGGTATAAAAGTTTTCGGCGCCTATGCGTTCGCCCAGCATCATAAAGGCCGGGTTGCAGGAGAATTTTACCGCCTGGGTAAAGTCTATGCTGCCGTGACCGGCGGCCTTCCAGCAGGCCTTGCGGCGGCCGGCCACCACATGAAAGCCCGGGCAGTAAAAGTAGTTGCCTGTGGGTTTGGTAACCTCGAGATCTAACGCCATGGCCGATGTGAGAATCTTAAACACCGACCCCGGCTCGTAAGGGTCGGAGATGGCCTTGTTGCGCCACTGGGCAAACTGGGCCTCTCCAAGGGCCTTTAGGTATTCGTTCTCATCCACCTCCAACTTGAGCTGGGCCAGCTGCTCGGCCACATGGGGGTCGGCAATCACCCGGGGTTCGTTGGGGTCAAAATCGGGCTTGGTGGCCATAGCCAGGATAGCCCCTGTGTTTACATCCATCACAATGGCGCAGGCTCGAGCCTCCACATTGTGTTCCACCACTGCCGCCTCCAGGTGCTTCTCCACAATATGCTGGACTGCCTCGTCGATGGTCAGCACAATGGAGTTACCGGGTTGAGGCTCAAAGCGCTGCTCGTAGAGAAAGTCCATGTCGGCGCCCTTGGCATTTTTGGCCGAGGTGCGCACGCCGGGCAGACCGCTTAGGGTCTTGTTGTAATAGGCCTCCAATCCGTAAGCGCCATTGTTGTCGCTGCCGGTAAAGCCCAGCACGGTGGAGGCGAGGCTGCCATAGGGATAGTAGCGGCGGGTGTTCTCCACCAGATTGACCGAGTTTAAGCGGTGCTTTAGGATAAAGGCGTTAATCTCGTCGGCTATGTCCTTTTCTACCTTGGACTTAATCACCTCGTAGTAGCTGTATGTGCGCTGACCCCGCTCGATGATTTTTTCTCGGTCCACCTCGAGCAGTTCGCTTAGATAGTCGGCTATGAGCTCGAGCTCCTCGGGTCCCTTAAGCTGGGCCGGGGAGACAATAACATCCCATACCGTGGCGCTAGCCGCAAGGGTTTTCATATTTGTGTCGTAGATAACACCCCGCTCGGCGCTGATTTGCATGGCCCGCATCTGTTGGCTGATGGCTCTGCCCTGCCATTTTTCGCCCTCGTAAATCTGAATATAAAACAGCCGCCCAATCAGCACAGCCATGGCGGCCACCGCCATAAGAAAGATGACAATATTGAGCCTTAAACGCATTTTGTTGCTTGTACCCCGTACCATAAACGCCTCCTCAAGCCAAAAGAACCCCTTAAAAGAAAGGAGAGCTAAGACAGGGTTATGACTTAACTCTCGGCTTATCTTTAAATCATATTGGGTCAGCTGCGCAGGTATTCCACCAATGATGCGCAGGTTCCCCACAGCCTGTCCAGCATGGAGGGGGGCGAGCTTACCACGGCCACCTGTTCCTCCTGCATGACCTCGATGTACTCAATTTGATAGCCCTCTATGGGGGCCATGCCCAGCTGTGTTCGGGCACGCTCCTCTATTTTTCGCAAGGAAAGTTCGCTCTCGCTGCGCACCATAAGCCGGCGGTACTCGCTTTGCAGCATCTCGTACTGGGCGTGACCTTTGTTGATTTCGGCGGTGAGCTCGTTGAGGGTCATGTAGTTGTAAACCACCATGGCCGAAATGGCAATGGCCATGATAAAGCACAGCGCCACGGTGAGGGTGACATCCCGACGGGCGGCCTGCTGCCGCTTGATAACACGCAACTGGGCTGGCTGACGCACCGGTGCGCGCTCGAAGGCGGCCAAGTCATAGCTTTGAGTATGAAGCTTTTTAGCGGCAGATGGCATCTTTTTTCACCCTTTCTTAAATCCCCCTATAAAGACTGCGGGGGCAGCTTTTCGATAATCCGGAGTTTGGCGCTCCGGCTGCGGATGTTTTCATTGAGCTCCTGCTCGCCCGCTGTGATAGGCTTGCGGGTAATAAGCTTGCCTCTGGGCTGCTTGTTGCAGATACAGACCGGAAAATCCGGCGGGCAGGTGCACCCCTTGGCAAACTGGGCAAAGCTCTGTTTGACTATGCGGTCCTCAAGTGAGTGAAAGCTGATAATGGCCAGCCTCCCCCCCGGTTTTAACAGGTCGAATGCCCCTTCGATGCCCTGGCTTAAAGCGCCCAGCTCGTCGTTGACCGCCATGCGGATGGCCTGAAAGCTCTGCTGGGCCGGGTGGCCGGGTTTGCGCCGTGCCGCTGGGGGCAGCGCCGACTTGATGATGTCGGCCAGCTCTAAGGTGGTTTCGATGGGTTTTTGCTGTCTTCGCTCTAGGATTTTGCGGGCAATAAGCCGGGCGTGGCGCTCCTCGCCATAGGTAAACAAAATATGCGCCAGTTGCTCAGCAGTATAATCGTTGACAATATCCCGAGCGCTTACACCCTTTTGGCTCATACGCATATCCAAAGGGGCATCGGCGTGAAAGGAGAAACCCCGAACGGGGGTGTCCAGCTGGTGAGAGGATACGCCGATGTCCAGCAGCACGCCGTCTAAGCTGTCGAACCCCTGCTCGGGAGCTATGCGGGCAATGTGGGCAAAGTCTCCCTCTACCACCCGGGCGCAGGGATAAGGGGCCAGCCGCTTGGCCGCCGCCTGCAGAGCATCTGGGTCCTTGTCAATGGCCAACAACCGTCCGCTTTGCAGCTGCCGGGCTATGGCCTCCGAGTGTCCGGCGCCACCCACGGTGCCGTCCACATAGTCGCCGTCCGGCCGCAGGGCAAGGCCCGTTAGGCATTCCTCAAGCAGCACCGGGCGGTGCACAAAGCTATCCATTAAAATCCCAGCTCCTCCATGGCGTCCGCAATAATCTCGGGAGTCAGGCTGTCCAGGCTTTCGGCCCAGCGCTCGGCACTCCAGATTTCGGCCCGTGTGGAAGCGCCGATGATGGTGATATCCTTAACCAGACCTGCGTAGTCCCGCAGGTGCTGAGGGATGTTGATGCGCCCCTGCTTGTCCACCTCCACCTCGGCGGCTCCGGCAAAGAAAAAGCGCTGGAGGTTGCGAGAGCGGCTAAGAGGCAGTTCGGCCGTGCGGCGGGAGAGGGTGGCCCACTCCTCCATATCGTAGACAAACAGGCAGTTATCCAGGCCCTTGGTGATAACAAAGCGGTCGCCCAGGCTCTCACGCAGCTTGACCGGAAAGTTTACCCGCCCTTTTGTGTCTAAGGTATGATTGTATTGACCCATCAGCATGGCGGATAGCCTCCCTTCCTTGCGATCTCCCCACAAATCACCACTTGGCTCCACTTTTGTAATAATTATAACCAGAACTCGTCCCAAATGCAAGACTAAAGCCCCTGTGGAGCCCTGTTTTTTTAAGGGTAATCTTTTACAAAAACCCTGTTCTTCTACGGGCAGTTCAGACAAAAGCCGCCGCCCCTTTGTGCTATGGTGGCAGAAAAAACGCCCGCCTATACAGGCGGGCGTTTTAATTTGTGGGCTGTGGTTATGGGCCGATTTAGATGCGGGTGATGTCAATAAGCTCGACATCGGCCATGGTTTTGCCGGTGCGCAAACATCCGGTAAGGGCGGCGGCCGTGTCGATGGCGGTGAGGCAGGCGATGGCCCGCTCCACCGTGCGTCTGCGCATTTTTACCGAATCCTCGGCAGGGTTGGCGCCCTTTTCGGAGGTGCTGATGACATAGCTGACTTTGCCCGAGTCGATCAGCTCGAGGATGTTGGGGCTGCCCTCGCCAATCTTTTTAACGCTGCTGGTGGGCACCATGTGATTGTTTAGGAAGTTGGCCGTGCCCTCGGTTCCGTATAGGTCAAAGCCCAGCGCCTCGAAGGCCTCGGCAATGGGCAAAATCTCGGCCTTATCCAGGTCACGCACGGTTATCAGCACGCCACCTTGGTGCTCCAGCCGGTAGCCGGCACCCACCAACCCCTTGAGCAGGGCCTCTTCAAAGGTTTTGGCCACCCCCAACACCTCGCCGGTGGACTTCATCTCAGGGCCGAGATGCACATCCACATCGTGAAGCTTTTCAAAGCTGAACACCGGCACCTTAACCGCCACATAGTCGCTTTCGGGGTACAGACCGGTGCCATAGCCCATGGTTGCAAGCTTCTCTCCCAGCATAGCCCGGGTGGCCAGTTCCACCATGGGCACACCGGTCACCTTGCTGATATAGGGCACTGTGCGGGAGGAGCGGGGGTTGACCTCGATGACATAGACCTCGCCATCGTAGACCACATACTGAATGTTGACCAACCCCACAACCCCGAGAGCCTGAGCCAGTCTGCCGGTGTATTCCACAACGGTGTCCCGCACCCGCCGGCTGAGGTTCTGGGGCGGATAGACCGAGATGGAGTCGCCCGAGTGGATGCCGGCCCGCTCGATATGCTCCATGATGCCGGGGATGAGGTAGTTCTCCCCGTCGCAAATAGCGTCCACCTCCACCTCGGTGCCCATCATATATTTGTCCACCAGCACGGGGTTTTCCAGCTTGTGCCCGGTGATGATGGTCATGTATTCCTCCACCTGCCGGTCACTGTGGGCAATAATCATATTCTGGCCGCCCAGCACATAGCTGGGCCGCAGCAACACCGGGTAGCCCAGTCGATTGGCTACCTTGACCGCATCCTCCGTGGTGAACACCGTATCGCCGGCCGGTCGGGGGATGCCGCAGTCCTCAAGCAGCCGGTCAAAGCGCTCGCGGTCCTCAGCGGCATCTACGCTGTCGGCCGAAGTGCCCAAAATGTTGACTCCGCGCTTTTCAAGGTGCCCGGTCAGCTTGATGGCGGTCTGGCCGCCGAACTGCACCACCACCCCCCAGGGCTGCTCGACCGCCAGAACATTGTCCACATCTTCTGGGGTGAGGGGGTCGAAATAGAGCCGGTCGGAGGTGTCGAAGTCGGTGGAGACGGTCTCGGGGTTGTTGTTGACGATGACCGCCTCGTAGCCCTGTTGCTTAAGGGCCCAGACGCAGTGCACCGAACAATAGTCAAACTCGATGCCCTGCCCGATGCGGATGGGCCCTGAACCGAACACCAGAACCTTTCTTTTATCAGTGGGATGGGCCTGTAGAAACTGCTCGGCCTCGTTCTCATCGCCATAGGTGGCATAAAAGTAGGGGGCCTCGGCCCTAAATTCGCCGGCACAGGTGTCCACCATCTTGTAGACGGCCGGGCGGTGCAGATCGCCCACCGGCTGGCCGGACAGGCGCTCGATGGCCTTGTCGGGAAAGCCCCACTTCTTAGCCGCAAGGTAGGTTTGGGGGGTAAGACCGTCTTGCGACAGCAGCGCCTCCATGTCGGCAAGGTTTTTAAGCTTGGCCAAAAACCAGCGGTCAATTTGGGTGGCCGCATGAATGCGCTCTAGGGCGATGCCCCGAGTCAGGGCCTCGTAGACCACAAAGATGCGTTCGTCGTCGCAGCAAGACAAAAGATCTTCTATTTCAGCGTCGGTCTTGCCGGCCAGCCGGGGCAGGCGCAGCGTATCAATGCCTAACTCCACCGAGCGCACAGCCTTCATGATGGCCTGTTCAAAGCTGCTGCCGATGGCCATCACCTCGCCGGTGGCCTTCATTTGGGTGCCCAGCTTGCGGTTGCCGTAGACAAACTTGTCAAAGGGCCACTTGGGAAACTTGACCACCAGATAATCGAGCGCCGGCTCGTAGCAGGCGTAGGTGCTACCGGTGACGGTGTTTTCTATCTCGTCAAGGCGGTAGCCGACGGCAATTTTGGTGGCCACCCGGGCAATCGGGTAACCGGTGGCTTTGCTGGCCAAAGCCGAGGAGCGAGACACCCGGGGATTGACCTCGATGATGGCGTATTCCAAAGAGTCGGGATGCAGCGCAAACTGACAGTTGCAGCCCCCCTCCACCCCCAAAGCGTCCACAATGTTAAGGGCAGCGGTGCGCAGCATATGAAGCTGAGGGGCCGATAGGGTGACCGCCGGAGCCACCACAATGCTGTCGCCGGTGTGCACGCCCACCGGGTCAAGGTTTTCCATGGAGCAAACGGTAATCATGTTGCCCGCACTGTCGCGAATAACCTCGAACTCGATTTCCTTCCAGCCGGCAATGCATTTTTCCACCAAAATCTGATGGATGGGCGAGGTGCGCAGCCCGCCCGCCGCAATGGTGCGCAGCTCCTCCTCGTTGTCGGCCCGGCCACCTCCCGACCCCCCCATGGTAAAGGCCGGGCGGATGATGGCCGGATAGCCGATTTCACGCATAAAGTCCACGGCGTCCTCCACGCTCTCCACCACCTTAGAGAGGATGCAGGGCTGTCCGATTTGGGCCATGGCATCCTTAAAGAGCTGGCGGTCCTCGGCCTTGTCGATGGTATCCCGCCTGGCGCCCAGCAGCCGCACCCCCCGCTCAGCCAGAAAGCCTTCTTTATCCAGCTGCATGGAGAGCGTGAGGCCGTGCTGCCCGCCCAAGGTGGAGAGCAGCCTGTCGGGCTTTTCTATGTCGATAACCCGCCTGACCACCTCGAGGGTGAGGGGTTCTATATAGATGTGGTCGGCCATGGCCTTGTCGGTCATAATGGTGGCCGGGTTGGAGTTGATGAGCACCACTTCCAGCCCCTCCTCCTTGAGAGCCCGGCAGGCCTGGGTGCCCGCATAGTCGAATTCGGCGGCCTGCCCGATGACAATGGGTCCCGAGCCGATGACCAAAACTTTTTTTATGTCGGGGTTAAGCGGCATTTATTTCCCCTCCTTTATGCCGTCCATCAGGGCGGCGAACTCTAAAAATACGCGGTTGGTGCCCCCGGGTGCCGTGAAACTTTCGGGCCTAAACTGCACGCTCAGCCACGGGTGGGTTAGGTAGCGCAGGCCCTCGCAGCTTTGGTCATTGACATTTTGATGGCTGAGCACGGCCACTTCGGCAGGCAGGCTGTGGGGTACCGCTTGGTAGCCGTGGTTTTGGGCAGTTATAAATATCTGTCCGGTTGCAAGGTCGGCCACCGGCTGGTTGCTGCCCCGATGTCCCCGGGGCATTCGAACCGTGCACCCCCCGGCAGATAGCGCCATAAGCTGATGCCCCAGCCCAATGCCCAGCATGGGCAGAGCGCGCATGGCCGCCATGCGGCCGATGTCGGCGACGATGTCGGGATTGTCGGCCGGATCGCCGGGACCCTCGCTGAGCACCAGGCCGTCCAGATCCAGGGCAGCAATGTCCTCGGGGGGTGTGCCGGCGGGCAGCAAAATGACCCGGCAGCCCATGTCCATCAGCCACCCGAGGGTGCGGCGGTTGTGCCCAAGGTCGTAAAGGCCCACGGTATAACGGGGCTCGGGGGCGCTGTGCCGGGTGACGGTGCGGCAGGTCACCGCCGCCACGGCATCTTGAATATGAAAGGCCTCTATTTGAGAAAGGGCCTCCTGCACCGACAGCGCCTCGGTGGTGATAAGACCCTTCATGGGCCCGTGGTCTCGCAGATGGCGGGTGAGGGCTCGGGTGTCGATATCGCAGATGCCCACCACGCCCCGACGCTTTAGAAAGCTGTGTAGATCCTCCTCCAAACAGAAGTTAGAAGGCACTTCACACCACTCCCGCACAATGCAGCCGGCTACGGCAAAATGCTCGGAGCTGCTGTCCTCCCGGTTTATTCCGTAGTTGCCCATAAGCGGAAAGGTAAAGGCCACCAACTGACCGTAGTGGCTGGGATCGGTGAGGCTTTCCTGATAGCCCACGGCGCCGGTGGTAAACACCACCTCGCCCAGAGCGCTGCCTGTGCAGCCGAAGGAGATACCCTCGTACACACGGCCGTCGGCCAAAATAAGCCGGGCCTTGATGGGATTTTTAATCATGGCTCTCCCCCCTCCTAAAGGGTGATGGCAGGCAGATGGCTTAAAAGATCGCTTTGCATATCGAGGGCAGCCTGACGGGCGGCAGCGGCGTATTCCTGCTCGGGGTAGCCAAGCCTTTTGTAGGCCGCAATGATACCCCGGGAGGAGTTGACAACCGCACCGAGTCCCCGCTGATCAAAGGCGGCAGCCACATCGGCGGCAGTGCCCCCTTGAGCCCCGTAGCCCGGCACCAAAAAGAAGGTGGTGGGCATGGCCTTGCGCAGCTCGGCCAGCTGCCGGGGATAGGTAGCACCCACCACGGCACCCACCGCAGAGTAGCCGTAGCAGTGGACCGTTCGGCTGCCCCACTGCTCACACATGGCCCCCATTGCGGCGTAGACCGGACTGCCCTCCAACAGCCTGTCCTGCAGCTCGCCCGACGAGGGGTTGGAGGTTTTAACCAGCACAAAGACCCCCCGGTCCCGGCTGTCGCAGAGGGGCAGCAGCGCATCGATGCAGTCGCTGCCCAGATAACCGCTCACCGTGAGGGCATCGGCCCCTATCGGCTCGTACGCTGACTGGCCAATTTGCACCTCGCCCAGTACCGCCGCCGCATAGGCCGACATGGTGGAGCCGATGTCGCCACGCTTGGCGTCCATAATTACATAGAGCCCCCGCTTGCGGGCATAGGCCACGGTCTGCTCCAGCGCCCGGATGCCCGCCCAGCCAAACTGCTCGTAAAAGGCGCTTTGGGGCTTTATGGCGGGCACGATATCCCACAGGGCGTCGATGAGGCCCATGCCCCAGCGCAGCACCGCCTCGGCGGCTCCCTCGGGGGTCTGCCCATACTCTTCATAGGCCGCCTGCTTTATAAACTCGGGCAGAAGCTCCAGCCGGGGGTCCAGACCCACCACGGTGGGGTTATTTGTTTTTACAATGCTTTCAATCAGCTTGCCGAATGCCATATACGCCATCCCTTCGGATTTTTATTTTTTCTCCATGATGTGAACGGCGTCTAGGCCGTCTCGCTGTTTTGTGCGCACCCGTATCATCTCACTCAGGGCGGTTGGCAGGTTTTTGCCGATATAGTCGGGCCGAATGGGAAGCTCCCGATGGCCACGGTCTACCAGCACAGCCAGCTGGATGCTGCGGGGCCGCCCCCGACTCATGATGGCGTCGATAGCCGCCCGCACCGACCGGCCGGTAAACAGCACATCGTCCACCAGCACCACCTGCCGGTCCTGCACCGAAAAATCGATGCAGCTTCGGTCAGGCAGGCCCTTCTCCCCTTTTCGGTCGTCCCTAAAGGGGGTGATGTCCAGGCTGCCAAGGCTTATGGCCATCCCCTCAGTATCGGCAATTTTTTGGGCAATGCGCCGGGCAATCTCGGCCCCGCCCTCGAGGATACCGATGATACAGAGGTCGGCCGCATCCCGGTTTCGCTCGATGATTTCGTAGCTGATGCGTGTGAGGGTGCGCGCCATAGCTTTTTCGTCCATCACCTGCGCCTTTTCGATCATGTCTATCTCCTTTCACACAAAAAGCGCCCATCCGCAGGCGGACAGGCGCTAAGGCTACACAAAATCTGCGCATGGCCGGCGGCCATGCCAAATGCTGCTGCTCCTCGCCTTGCCGGCCTCACAGGACCTGCTTAAAGGACAAAGGCTCTCTTATGTTTTTAAATATTATACACGCGAAAGTGTCATGCGTAAAGCCGCTTAAGACAAAAAGTTGCACAAAATTGAATGCGCACGCCCTCATATTTCCGATGCAGCGAGGCAAGCTATGGGCGAGGTGACATATATGGAATATACCACACAGGACTATCTTAAGAAGGCGCTGCTGGATACCCAGGAGCGGGTGCGAGACTATATGTACTATGCCGAACAGGCCAAGGATCCCAAGGTTGGTGCCTTTTTAAAGGCCCATGCCGAGGTGGAGGGACGCCACGCCACGGCGCTGCGCAACATTATCTCGGGCGAGACCGAACGGGGGGGACAACGCCGTGACCGATAACATCCCCGGCCGGACGGCCGACAAAAAGCCCATCGAAGCAGCCGCTAAAAAGCAGCAGCATGGCTCGGCCGAGCAGACGCCTGCTCGGGGCACCTTGAGCAACGAGGAATACCTGGACATGACCAGTGCCAGTGCGGGCAGCGCCGGCGACATGACCGGACTGATTCCCGCCGCCCCCAAGGCCGGCCACGAGCTCGATTCTTATAATGCCCTCTACAGCCACGACCCGGCCACCCGCGAAAGGGGCCGCAAGCAGGATTGGGATGACGACGATTGCGGATGAGCCTTGGGGGAGCTGCCTTAAAAGCCCCTTGGTTTTTTAAGCTTTAAATCTCTATGTCTTGGACGGACAATAAACACATGTTTTGTCAGGGGATAAGTGCCCTTGACCCGGTTTTGGGCTTTGCCCCCATGGTAGGCCCCATAAGACCCTATTCTGCATAGGTTGCAGCGCAAAAAAGCGCTCCGGCAGTAGCCGGAGCGCTTAGATTTTGGTCTATTCTTTATTCGCAGAGCCGATGGGCCGCATGGTGGGGAACAGCAGCACATCCCGGATGGAGGCACTGTCGGTGAGCAGCATCACCAGCCGGTCGATGCCAATACCCAGTCCTCCGGTGGGCGGCATGCCATACTCCATGGCCGTGAGGAAGTCCTCGTCGATGTCGCCGGCCTCCTCGTCGCCCAGGGCCTTTTGGGCCATCTGGTGCTCAAAGCGCTGGCGCTGGTCAATGGGGTCGTTGAGCTCGGAAAAGGCGTTGGCGTGCTCGCGGCCCATAATAAACAGCTCAAAGCGCTCGGTGTAGTCGGGCCGGTCGGGGCAGCGCTTGGCAAAGGGAGAAATTTCCACCGGATACTCGGTGACAAAAGTGGGCTGAATGAGCTTTTCTTCCACATAGCGTTCGAAAAACAGCTCGAGAATACCACCCACGCCGTGGTGAGGCTCATAGGCAATATGGTGCTCCTCAGCCAGCTCCCGGGCCTGCTCAACCGTGGTGACGGTCGAGAAGTCCACGCCGCTGTACTGCAACACGCCCTCGGTCATGGTCATCCGCGCAAAGGGCTTATCGAGGTCAATTTCCTCGCCGCCGTAAACAATCTTACCGCTGCCCAGTACCCGATCGGCCACGGTGCGGATCATGTCCTCGGTCAGGCGCATAATGCCCTCGTAGTCGGTGTAGGCTTCGTAGAGCTCAAGCAGCGTAAACTCGGGGTTGTGGCGCACGCTCATGCCTTCGTTGCGAAATACCCGTCCGATTTCGTAAACTTTATCAAAGCCGCCCACAATCAGCCGCTTAAGATGCAGCTCTAGGGCGATGCGCAGATACATATCCATATGCAGCGTGTTGTGGTGGGTGATAAAGGGCCGAGCCGCTGCGCCACCGGCGATGTTGTGAAGCACCGGGGTTTCCACCTCGAGGTAACCCAGACCGTCGAGATAGCTTCGGATCTCCCGAATGATGTGGCTGCGCTTAACAAAGGCGTCGCGCACCTCGGGGTTTGCAATGAGGTCTACATAGCGCTGGCGATAGCGCAGGTCGGTATCCCTTAGGCCGTGCCACTTGTCGGGCAGCGGCAGCAGGGCCTTAGAGAGCAGCGTGAGCTCCTGGGCGTGGACGCTGATTTCGCCCCGGCGGGTGCGAAAAACAAAGCCCTTGACCCCCACGATGTCGCCGAGATCCCATGTGGAAAATTGGGCAAAAGTCTGCTCGCCCACATCGTTGAGCTTAACATAAATCTGGATGCGTCCCGAGGCGTCCATAATGTCGATAAAGTTGGCCTTGCCCATGTCTCGCCAGCTCATAATGCGGCCGGCTATGGACACGGTCTGGCCTTCCATGGACTCAAAGTTCTCGGTAATCTGGGCGGCATAGGCCGTGCGCTCATAGGTGGTTAAAACAAAGGGGTCTTTACCCGCCGCCCGCAGCGCCACAAGCTTTTCCCGGCGTATGCGCGCCAGCTCGCTTAGCTCCTCCACCGAGGGCATTGCGCCCCTTTCCTCGTGTTCGCTCATGCTTTCGTCAGTCCCCTCTTTTTTAGATATGCTCGTGTCAGATGGAGATGGACACAATTTTAAAGCTAATGTCCTCCTTGGGGGCCTTGACCAGCACTAAATCGCCGGTGCGGCGGCCCAAAAGGGCCCGACCCACGGGGGAATTGCTCGTAATGGTATTCTCGATGCCATTGCCCTCCACCGCCGATACAATGCGGTAGGCAACCGGCTCGGTCTCCACGCCGTCCACAATTTCGCTAAGCACCACCAAAGTGCCCACCGACACTTCGTTGGTGCTGATTTGATCCTTGTCGATGATGCGCACACGCTTGAGTTGATCCTCCAGGATCTGAATGCGCGCCTCAAGGAGGGCTTGGGCATTTTTGGCCTCGTCGTACTCGCTGTTTTCAGATAAGTCGCCAAAGCCCCGGGCAATGCGAATGCGTTCTGAAATGGCGGTGCGGTCGATGGTTTTAAGTGCGTTAAGCTCCTCTTTGAGCTGCTGGAAGCCCTCGTCGGTGACCAGGATTTCGGACATGTTCTCTCCTCCATAACCCAAAAAAGGGTTGTCATTTCATGGAATGGCGCCCGGACAATAGAAGCATTATAGTCAAACTTCCCCCCAATGTCAAGCTGCGCACCGGCGGGTGACCGCGGGTGCAGCGGGGGAAATCAAGGAATATATATGCCCCTGCCCTGGGTGTTCATGCGCAGTAAGAAAAAGTTTGGCACACAGTCCAAAGGGCCGCCTGAAAAAGCGGGCCCCTCGGTGTGTTATAGCATAGACTCATTGCACTGCTCTCTGCCTTAGAAGAGCCGACAGCCTTTTTAGGCAGCCTTGGAGCTTTGTTCCGAGGTGTCCTCGGATTGGGCGGCATCCTCGCCCTCCTCCGGGCTTTGCTCGCCGTCCTCTAAGCCTTGTTCGACATCCTCAGGCGGCTGGCTGGTCTCATCGGGCCAGTCGGTCGGGATGGGCTCGGCGCTTTTAAGGCCTAGAAGCTCCATGGCCTTGCGCATCTGAGGATCGGACTTTTCGTCGAGCTGAAACAAAACCTTTTCGAGCTCGGCCGATATCTTGACCTCGTAGTCGGGCTTGACACCCACACCGTCGAAGTTCTCAGACCGGGGCGGATTATACTGAGCCACCGTAAACTCGATGGCCGAGCCGTCGGTCAGCCTGTGGATGGTCTGCATCATGCCCTTACCGAAGGTGGTTACCCCCACGGTGCGGGCCTTTTGATAGTCCTTAAGGGCCTGGGCAAACAGTTCGGCGCTGCTAGCCGAGCGCTGGTTTATCAGCACGGCCATGGGCAGATCGATCTCGTTGGTGTCGCTGGTGGCCAGCACCACCGTCTCGCCGTTTTTATAGGTAGCCGACACAATGTCCCCGGCCGGCAGCAGAACATCAAGAATGGCGGTGACCGCCGTAAGTGTCCCCCCCGGGTTGTCCCGCACATCAAAGCAGAGGGCGGTGACCTCCTGCGCCAACAGACGGTCGAGGGCGCGGTTAAACTGCGTGGGGGTGTTGTCGTTAAACTCCTTGATGCGGATATAGCCAATGTGCTTGATCACACGGTAGTCCACCGAGGGCACCTCAATCTTGCGCCGGGTGATCTCTACCTCGCTCTCCTCCCCCATGCGGCGGATGGTGAGGCTTACGGTGGTACCGCTCTCGCCTTGTAGGGCTGCGGCTGCCTCGTCGAAGTTGTCGGCCGTGAGGGAAAGGTCGTCCACCTTGACAATGAGGTCGCCCACCTTGAGGCCCTTCGATTCGGCCGGCGAGTCGGGATAGACAGCCAGCACCTGCATATAGCCCGAGGCCTCGGCCTTAACTTCGATGCCGATGTTGGCCATCTGACCGTCGTAGCTGGACATAACCCGCTGGTATTGGTCGGCGGTGAGATACATGGCATAAGGATCCTCAATGCCGGCCATGTAGCCTCTGGCCAGATAGTCGTTTAGGGCTTGTTCACTAATCTCGCCGAAATAGTTGTCTCGGACATATTTATCTATTTCCTCCAGTTTGCCGTAGAGGTTAGCTCGGCCCTGCAAGTTACGCAGGCTGGCATCCTGACGGTTCATGAAGAAGATGAGGGTCATCACCGCCACCACCATGCCAAACAGCAAGGCAAGGGCAAGGGCGGTTCCAAGAGAGATTTTTTTGCTCATAATTGCTCCTTTAGGTTGGGAGAAATGGGCTATCGCAGATAGCTCCAGGGGTTGACATATTTACCGTTCTCGCGCACTTCGAAGTGGAGATGCGGTCCGGTCGACCAGCCGGTAGAGCCCACCCTGGCAATGGTCTGCCCCCGCTTGACCTCCTGGCCGAGAGTGACCAGCAACTCGCTGCAATGGCCGTAAAGGGTGGTCACGCCGCCGCCATGGTCGATGATGAGATACATACCATAGCCTCGGCCGGCCACATAGGTTTTATTGGCCAGAACCACCTTGCCGTCCGAGGCGGCCACAATGGACTTGCCATAGGAGCCCACGCCGGCGGCGTTGCGGCCCGATATGTCGATGCCGGTGTGGAAATCCCGGTAGCCGCCCAGCACCCGGTAGCCATAGTCCGAGGTGACGGTGGGATAGCCGGGCAGCGGCCAGCTCATGATGCCGCCCAAATAATCGCCCTCCGAGTTGATGGAGGCATAAATCTTATCTAGCTCGGCCTGCACGGCAGCCATTTCGGCCTGAATTTTGGCGGCGTCTTTACGGTAGGCCGCCTCCATGGCCGCAATGTCCTGAATGGCATCGGCCAGCTGAGCGGACTGAACCGACAAATCGGCCTTTTTTACGGCTAGGGTCTGGTTGTGCTTTTCCACATCCTGTTTATTCTGCTCAATTTCGGCCTTGGCGTCCTCAATGGCCATGAGCTCGGTGCCCAGCCAGTCGAGCACCTCTCGGTCCCGGGCGGCCACTCGGCTGGCTACCTCGGCGCGGGTGAGAAAATCAAAAAAGCTCTCTACCCCAAGGAGCAGGCCCAACACGCTCTCGTCGCCGGACATATACATGGCCTTAAAGCGCTCTTTGAGCTGGATGTAGTTTTTGTCGATTTCTCTCTGCTTTTCAGCAATCTCCTGCTCTTTTTCGGCGATATTCCGGCTTAGCAGCTCAATTTGCTGGTTGAGCAGGTTGATTTGCTGGGTGGTTGTTTGAACCTGCATATCGACATTCTTCTTTTTAGCCTGTTCTTTAGCTTTCTCGCTAACGGCTTTGTTAATCTCATTTTGAATGGATTTTTGTTTGTTCTCCAGCGCCTTATACTCGGAGCTGAGCGCCCCCAGTACCTCCCGGTAGTCTTCCACCGAGGAGGCTCGGGCCATGAGTGGCAGCAAAGGCGGAGTCAGCATCAAAAGCGACAGAACAAAAGCAGCGATGCGTTTCACAAACAATCCCCCTCACAGCTTGATATGCTTACCGATAAACAGCATACTGCCCAGCGCACCTATACCGGCGCCGGCGGCTAAAAATCCGCCTAACAGGCCCGGAGCCAGCGTTGAAAAGGGCACCAGATTGCCGGCCAAAAGGCTTATCCACGATGCGTCGGCAGCGGGCATATAGGCCGCCAGCGCACTGTAGCCTCCCCAAATAAGCAAAAAGGCTAGCAGCCCGGCCAGCAGCCCCAAAATAACCCCTTCTAACAGAAAGGGCAGCCGTATAAACATATTGGTGGCCCCCACATAGCGCATAATGCTAATTTCGCGTCGGCGGGCAAACACCGTGATGCGAATGGTGTTGGCCACAATGACCAGCGAAACGGCGGCCAAAATAAGAATGACACCTAGGGAGATAACCGTAAAGGCCTGCTTGATGCCGGCCATGGCTTCGGCCACCTCTACGGGGGCACGCACCTTGTCCACGCCGGGCAGGCCCTCTAAGTGCATCACGGCTACATCCATCTCGTCGATCTCCCGCACCCGCACCTCAAAGGCGTTAGGCATGGGGTTGTCCCCTTCTAAAAAGGCGTAAAATTCGCTGGTCTGGTTAAGTTTGTCCACCCAGCGTTTTAGGCCCTCCTCCCGGCTGATAAAGGTCGCCTCGGCAACATTGGGCACGGCCCGGATTTCGGCCTCCAGCTCGGCGACATCCTCCTCATGGAGGTCGTCGCTTATAAAAACCATCAGCTCGTTCTGGCTTTCCACATAGCCCACAAGGGCGTTAATATTGGCAGTAAGTAGCACGCTGCAGCCAATAAGCAGCAAACAGGAAAGCAGCGTGCCCACGGTGGCCAGCGACATGAGCCGGTTTTGGCAAATGTTGCGAACACCCTCCCGCAGGAGATAAGCAAAACTACCTGTACGCACGCCTGCCTCCAATCCGGCCGTCGGCCACTAGGATGCCCTGATCGATAACCAGGGTGCGGTGGTTAAAGCGGGTTACCAGATTGTGCTGGTGGGTGACCATAACCACCGTGGTGCCCAGCTTGTTTATTTCGTTGAGAAGGTCCACAATCTCAAAGCTCATCTCGGGGTCGATGTTGCCGGTGGGCTCGTCGGCCACGATGATTTGAGGGTTGTTAACCAGCGCACGGGCTAGTGCCACACGCTGCTGTTCGCCGCCGGAGAGATGCTCGGGCATACGCTTGGCCTTGTCGAGCAAATCCACCAGCTCGAGTATGTAAAACACCCGCTTTTTTATCTGGCGTGAAGCCACCCCGGTCACATGCAAAGCAAAGGCCACATTTTCGTAGACCGTCATGGTGGGAATGAGGCGAAAGTCCTGAAAAACCACCCCGAGATTGCGCCTAAAATAGGGTATCTCGGAGTTTTTAAGCCGTGCGGTGTCTTTGCCAGCCACAATCACGCTGCCCGAGGTGGGCAAAAACTCGCGCATGATCAGCTTAATCAGGGTACTTTTACCCGCCCCCGACTGGCCCACCACAAAGACAAATTCCCCCTTGTCCACCTTGAGGCTGACATTTTCGAGGCCACGGGCGCCGCCCTCGTAGGTTTTTGTCACATCCACAAACTCTATCATCGGTATCCTTGCACTTTCTTAGAGTATTCTGCGCGTTAGCGCAAAGGGCCCGCTTAATATTTGTGCGAGCAGGCGGTCAGATATTTTTTAACCATGAGCGCCACCTTGAAGGTGATGGCATGGTCAAACTCCCGCAGGTCAAGACCGGTGAGCTTTTTAATCTTCTCGAGCCGGTAAACAAGGGTGTTGCGGTGCACAAACAGCTTGCGAGAGGTCTCGGACACATTGAGGTTATTCTCGAAGAACTTTTGGATGGTAAAGAGGGTCTCTTTATCCAGGCTATCGATGGAGCCCTTTTTGAACACCTCGCTGAGGAACATCTCGCACAAAGTGGTAGGAAGCTGGTAGATCAGACGGGCAATGCCCAGATTGTCATAGCGGACAATGGTTCTTTCGGTGTCGAACACCTTGCTGATTTCCAGCGAGACCTGGGCCTCCTTAAAGGACCTGGCAAGATCCTTGATGCCCACCACCGTGGTGCCAATACCCACCATCACCTTGGCGTACATCTCGCTGCCAAAGGTGTCCGAAATGGAGCGGGCGAGCTTTTCAAGATCCTTGGAATCGATGTTGGGCTTGACCTCTTTGACGATAACAATATCGCTCTCGGAGACCGAGAACACAAAGTCTTTTTGCTTGTCGGGAAAGAGGTTTTGCACCATCTCGAACAAAGACACCCCTGCCGAGGAGGTGGTGCGAACCAGCAGAACCACCCGACTGACATCGGTGTTAAATCGCAGCTCCCGAGCCTTGGTATAGATGTCGCCGGGCAGGATGTTGTCGAGCACGACATTTTTAATAAAATTGCCGCGGTCGTATTTTTCGTTGTAATACTGCTTGATGCTCGATGTGGCCACCGCAATAATGCTGCAGTAGCGGGCGGCGGTCTCGTCGGTCCCTTCTACAAATACGGCATATTCAGGACTGCCGGGCTGACCCATGGGTTTATAGGTAAAGCCGTCCCGCACAAAGATATCCTGGTTTTCGGCCATGTCCATGGCGAGGTATTCGTTGGTCTCGTCGATCATGCCAAGGTCGGAGCAGGCGACCACCACCGCATTTTCGTCCACCACGCCAATTACACGGTCGATGGAGTCTCTCATACGATGAATAATTCCGCGGAATAATCTGTTGGACATATGTGCATCTCCTCTTCCTACGCTGTCTGTCGCTGCGTTGGGATGAATTTATCTATATTTTACATAAAGAGCACAGCTTTTGCAACAGAGAATACAAATTCATTGTGCGAAATAATAGTTTTTCCTGCTTTTCCTCCTCAAAAACGACAAAACCCACAGCCGAATGTGGTGGCAAATACCCTCCGCCTTACATAGTGTCGGATTTTGGGCTGTTTGTTCAAAGCAGGTAAACGGTTTCGGTAAACTTTCACATGGGATTCTGCGGCTCGCCGGTTTCAAGCAGCAGGGCCCGTTCGTCCTCGGTGAGGGGACGACAGACCCCCGGGACGAGGTGGGGATCAAGGTCGAGACCGCCGATGCGCACCCGCCGAAGTCGCTCAACCTTGGCCCCCCGGGCCGCGAACATACGCCGGATCTGATGGTATAGCCCCTGCCGGATGGTCACATAGGCCCGGTAGCGATCTATGGGCTCTAGCTCGCCGGGGATAAGGCGCTGCTCCCCCATATCTACCCCGTCGGCAAAATCGGCCACAAGACCCTGATCGATAAGACCGGGCTCCACCTCCACATAGTAGCGCTTAGGCACACCGTGGCGGGGGGACAGCAGGCGGTGGGCAAAATCGCCATCGTCGGTGAGGATGAGCATGCCCTCCGAGGCTTTGTCCAGCCGCCCGGCAGGAAACAGTCCCTGGCGCATAAGCTCGTCGGGCACCAGCTCTAATACATTGGGGCCATCTCGTCCGCCGGTGGAGGACACATAGCCCACCGGTTTGTTGAGCATCAGATAGACATGGCGACGAAAGGCAATGGCGGCGCCGTCCAACTCCACGGTGGCGGTGTGGGGGTCTATCTTGTGCTCGGGTTTAAGGATCGGTACGCCCTCCACCAGCACCCGGCCAGCGGCGATGGCTGATTTGGCCTCCTTGCGGGAGAGGCCGGTCTGGGAGGCGATGAACTTATCAAGACGCCAGAGAGACATGGGCGCACACCCCTTTCATTTGATGGTCTGGCGAGAGGCTGTCCGCCCAAGGCGGACAGGCGCGGACGGGCCTATTTAGGCCAAAAGTTGGCCGGGCTCTGCATGTCAGCTTCGTCCTGCGCATAGAGTGTGAGGAGGTGATGTGGTTTGATGACGATTACGCTGAAGATTACTAGGAAGAAGGTGCTCATCGCGCTGCTTGCCGTGGCGGTGGTAGCGGCGGCACTGACCACCTGTCAAATGCTCCTGCGCAGCGACGCGGTGGCCGCCTTTATGCAAAAGGGCCCCCGGGGCGGCAGCGAGGAGGAGCGCCAAAGCTTCATCGCATCGCTCGGCTACAAAGTGGACCCCGAGCCCATCGAAGTGGTGGAGATCAGGCTACCTAAAAACTTTGACGATGTGTATACCGCCTACGACGAAATGCAGCGCGAGCAGGGCTTTAACCTTGGCAAATATGCCGGCAAGCAGGCCAAACGCTACACTTATGTGGTGCACAACTACCCCGATTATCCGGGGGGTGTGCGGCTGAATTTGGTGGTGCAGGGCAACCGCATTATTGCCGGGGATGTGTGCAGCCTTGAAAAAGATGGCTTTATGCACGGCTTTGCGCCGCCCTCCGGCCCGCTGCCTCCGCTTGGTGCGGCCACCGCCGGCGAGGTGGGTCCCCAATGTAGCTGTTGCCCCGACTGTAAATATCACCCCAGCCGCTCTGGCGCCAGACCCGATCCGCTACCCTCGAGCACGCCTTAACCACCACCGCATCGCAAAAAGCCCACCTCGAACGAGGTGGGCTTTTATTTGGGGTATTATTCGTTCTCAAACAGCACCTTCGCATCCTCGATAACGCCGGCCTCGAGGTTCTTAGGCAGCTCCTCGTAGCGCTCGAAGGTGAGGCTGAAATTGCCACGACCCTGGGTCATGGAGCGCAGGGCGGTGGTAAAGTCGTGCATCTCGCTCATGGGCACCTCGGCCTCGATGGTCTGAAGGCCGTCCTCGCCCGGGTGCATGCCCAAAATGCGCCCACGACGCTTGTTAAGGTCACCCATAATGTCGCCGGTATAACTGTCGGGCACATGTACCATCAGCTTGCCGATGGGCTCGAGCAATACCGGAGCGGCCTGAGGTATGCCCGCCTTATAAGCCAGGTGGGCCGCCAGCTTAAAGGCCATTTCCGAGGAGTCCACCGCGTGGTAGGAACCGTCTACCAGAGTGGCCTTGATGCCCACCATGGGATAGCCGGCCAGCGTGCCGCGGGTAATGGCCTCCTGAAGACCCTTTTCCACCGCTGGGAAGAAGTTGCGGGGCACCGAGCCGCCGAAGATCTTCTCCTCGAAGGTGAGGCCCTCGCCCTCACCGGGCTCGAACTCAATCCACACATCGCCAAACTGGCCGTGGCCGCCCGACTGCTTCTTGTGCCGGCCCTGAACCTTGACCTTCTTGCGGATGGTCTCGCGGTAGGGCACACGGGGCTTCTCCAAACCGATATCCAGCCCGAACTTGCTGCGCAGCTTGGAGGCCACCATATCGATGTGCTGGTCGCCCAGACCCGACAGGGTCATCTGCTTGGTTTCGATGTTGTTGTCAAAGGCGATAATCGGGTCCTCTTCGATAAGGCGGGCGATGGCCTGGGCAATCTTGCCCTCGTCGCCCTTCTTCTTGGTGACAATGGCCATGGTAAGGGTGGCTTTCGGGAAGGCGATGGGCTCGAAGGAGACCACCCGGCTGGGATCGCACAGGCTGTCGCCGGTGACTGCCTCGCTGAGCTTGGTGACAGCGCAAATGTCGCCGGCCGTAACAAAGGCGGTGTCCTCCTGCTTTTTACCGCAGATGTAAAGCAGCTTGCCCATGCGCTCGGCACTGCCGGTACGAGCGTTAACCGGCGCAATATCGGTGGAAAGCTTGCCCGACACGACCTTGACAAAGGAGAGTTTGCCCACAAAGGGGTCGGCCACGGTTTTAAACACAAAGGCGGCCAGAGGGGCTTCGTCGGTGCAGGCGATAAGAACTTGCTCGCCCTTGCTGTCGGTGGCCTGCTCGGCGCCCGATTCGTAGGCCGAGGGCAGGTGGTCCACAATGGCGTCCAGCACCATGTCCACACCGGCCAGCGTGGTGGCAGAGCCGCAGAACACAGGCGCAATGCTGCCGCTTTTAACACCCTTGTGGATGCCGCTCAAAATCTCGTCCCGGGTAAAGCTTTCGCCCGAGAAGTATTTTTCAAACAAAGCCTCGTCGGTTTCGGCAATGGCCTCGGCCAAAGCGGTGCGCAGGCCCTCCAGGCGGTGGCCCATGTCGGGCATGGTGATTTCGCTGGCCTCTCCATCGGAGTATTTATAGGCCTTGTTGTCCACCAAATTGACATAGCCGGTGACATTGTGCCCGTCGTAAATGGGGGCCACCAGCGGACAGACCGAGGGGCCAAAGCTGCCCTTGAGCTCCTCGAGCACTTTGTAGAAATCGGCGTGCTCGGCATCGAGCTTGCCCACAAAGAACATACAGGCTTTGTCGGCCTGACGGGCCAGTTTGTAGGCCTTTTCGGTGCCCACGGTGACGCCCGATTTGCCCGACACGGTGATGAGCACGCTCTCTACCGCACGCACGCCCTCGTAGAGACCGGTGGCAAAGTCGAACAGACCGGGGGTATCAATAAGGTTGATTTTGGTGCTGCCATAGGCAAAGGAGGCCACTGTGGCCGACACCGAGTTTACCCGTTTGATTTCTTCGGGGTCATAGTCACACACCGTATTGCCGTTTTCTACCCGGCCCAGCCGGTCGATGGCGCCCGCTGTGTATAGTAGAGCTTCAGCCAGCGAGGTTTTACCGCTCCCCCCGTGACCAGCCAAAGCCACATTGCGTATTTTACCTGCCAAATATTGCCTCATCGTGTTTCCCCTTTCGTTTGGCGTATTGCCTAAAGCTTTTCTGTCCATTTTGTGCAAAATCGACATAAAGCTTTCCGGCCAAGAGCCGTTACAAGTATGATTATACAATTTACATACAGGCATTACAAGCACAAAATTTCCATAAGCCCAGCCTTTGATCTCATGGATACCATGAGGCTTAGAGTTTTAGTGATTTTGCTGAAATTTTTGCCGAAATATGCTACCATAGTTCCATAGGCCTATATGAAAGGTTGTTTATAATGAAGCAAATGTTCTGTGTTGTCTGTGCCGCTTTGATGGCGTTGGGTTTGCTGTCCGGCTGCGCCAAGGAACCCAACCCTCCTCGGCCCACACTCACCGGGCCTGTTACCACCTCGTCGGGCACCGCCTTCAGCGAGGAGGAGTGCCGGGAGATCGCCGCCGCCCTCTACCCCGAGGGGACCACCCTGAGCTTTGAAAAGATGGAGGATCTTTTTGGGGCCACGGCTTTGATTTATCATGTAAGCCGCCAGTCCGACGGCCTGGTGGTCGGCCGGGTGGCCGTATCGTCCGCCGACGGTTCGGTGTACTTTTGGAATATGGGCTCCCTATATCCTGCGTCCGGGAACGACCCGTCCGCTTCCAAGGGAGGATGGCTGCCCGCCGAGGCTTTTATTGCGGCACGGCCCGATGAGCTGCCTGCCGCCTACTACGACCTGACTTTGGATGTGGAGGATCTCACCGGTTTATCGGACAGGCTGTTTTTCGCCCATCTTACCGACTTTGAGGCGCTGCTGCCCCAATGCGAGGGCAGGGCTTTTTGGCGGGAGGACGAGCACTCCCTTGAGCTGGCCCTCACGGTGGTCACCGGCAGCCTGGAGGGGCAGCCCGCCGGCCCCGGGCTGAGCCTGCTGGTGCACTGGGTAAATGGTGTGCCTGAGGTGGCCCTCAAGGTCTTTACCCCCGCCCCCATGTTCACCGACCCGGCTGAGGTGCTAAGTAGCGGCGAGGTGCGCGAGCTGTCCGACGAGCAGATTATCGAACTGGCCACCTTTTTGCGGGACAAAATTCTTGCGTTGAAAAGCGAGATGGCCTAAAGAATACCCGCTTTAGGCCGGCCGATGATGCGTTGCCATGCAGCTGTGTTTTGCCTAACCACACCAAAAGCCCGCCCCGAAGGGGGCGGGCTTTTGGTGTGGGGGCCTATCCCCTCTGTTCCATCAAACCGGCAGCGATGGCCTTTAGTTGCTCTACACTTTCTAAGTTGGTGGCCGACATATAGATGTTCTCTTTTACATATGCCGGCAGTGCGTTAAAATAGGCTCGCATGGCAGGGTCATGCAACAGTCTTTCATCAATACTCGAACGATCTGCCAATGAATCACCTCCACCCTTATTATGCTAAAATTTCCACAAAATAAGGGTGGGAACATTTTCCGAATAAAAAGGCCGGTCGTTGTCGACCGGCCTAGTGCTATTCCTCGATACGCTCCCAACGGGCCACCAGCACCACGCTGTCTTCCCTGATGCGGTCGCTGTTCATATGCCAGCGCTGATTGGTGGCCTGATTGGCCCATCCCACAAAGCGATAACCCTCGCGGTGCAGGGTGCCGGGCTGATATCCCAAGCCGTTTTTGGCCACATCCACCGTGAGATTGCGGTTGCCACCGTCTCCCCAAATGCCGCCCATGGGTTTTAGGATGAGCTTGGCGCTCTCCCCAGGGGTGAGCCAGACGGCATCCAAAGCCATGGGGCGCAGCACCGGATCGCCAAAGCTCCAGAGCTCCCCCTCATTTGGATGACCCACCGTGGCCACCCGCCAGCCGCCAAACAGATAATCGCCGTAGGACGGTGGTGCAGGTGGCTGCACTGCCTCGCCCACAAAGGGGTCTCGGCGGCGGTTGGGGCCGGCTAAATCGTCGTTCCAACGGCCCCCCCAGGGCCGGAAGGTGACACCGACCCGGCTGGGAAAGTTGATGTCGTAGTTGTTGTAGATGTTGGGCATCCGATCCACAATGCCCTCCTGAGGCCGGGCCGAGGCCTCCACATTGAGGATGTTGTGGGCATAGATGCGCGCATCGGTCAGATAAAGGGGCTCGGGCTCTGCCATGTCCCAGACACAGCAGATAGAGGCCGTGTTGCCGCTAAAACCCACACCGGCCAGCCGCACGGCCGCCCGGTTAGGGGCAAACAAGGCCCCGCCATCCCGTCCGGCGGTATTGTAGTCGAGCCGGGAGACCGTGATGTAGACCGGATCGGGATAGGTGGTGGAAATTCGGTCGGCGGTATAGAGGCCGCCGCCATCGTAGGTGGCCATGTTGTGGCGCAAATGGCTGGAGGCTATCCAAAGGCTGTCGGCCTCGCCGCTGCCGGTGAATATGGCTCCGCCAAACCGTGCCGTGTTCCCGCTTAGCGTGCTGTGCGTAATATCCACAGTGCCACCCGCCTGGCGGTATAAGGCGCCGCCATAGCCGCCGCCCTGGCTGCCGTCCTGCGAACCTGTGGCCTTGTTGTTGCTAAGGGTGCTGTTGTGGATGGCGATGGTGCCGATGTTTTCGCCGGCGGCAATGGCTCCGCCGCTAACCGCCGTGTTACCGCTAAACTGCGCCCCGTCCACCAGTATCAGCCCGCCCGGCTGATAGACGGCGCCCCCTAGGCCGGCCGCTCGGTTGCTGACAAAGCTTGTGTTGTCCTCGGCAATAAAGCTGCCCCGGTGGCCGTAAACCGCGCCGCCCCCCGATTCGGGATCGGTGGCCGTGTTGCCCGTGAGCAGACTGTGCACACCTTCTATAAGAATCTGTCCGTAGTAGCTGTAGAGTCCGCCGCCCCTTTCGGCGGTGTTGTTTATAAGGATGCAGTTGTTAAGATGGATGGCGTTGTTATAGTTATAAACCCCGCCGCCCTCCTTGGCTTTGTTGCCGATAAGCAGGCAGTTTTCCAGCTTGATGTCCACCCCCGAGCCCACAGCCACACCGCCCCCGAGGTAGCCCCGGGCGGGTCCCTCAAGGCGCAGGTTGCGCAGCGTCAGCGAGAGGTTAAAGCCCTCGGGCTCGGTGACGAGGATGTGTCGGCCGTTCTCCCGGGCGGGAAAGGCAAACATCATGGTGTAGCCCTCTCCCTCCAGCGTGAGGGGTCGGGTAAGTCCCCGGATTTTAAGCGATTCGATGAGATAGACATTGCCCGTGAGGGTCACCCGCTCTGCCCCCTGTGCGATGGCGGCGTCGATGGCACTTTGCAGCGTCCGCTGATCCATCACTGGGTCGTTACGGCTGGCCTTGCGGCGCAGGTGCTCCATCATGAGCGCGGTGGCGTCCTGCTCGGCGATCGGCTCAGTCGCTTGGGGAGCAGCTTGGGCAGCATGAGCAAATAAACCCACGCCGCCCAGCGCCAGCGCACCGGACAGCGTGAGAAGCATCAGAGTTTTAAGAAGTTTTGCCCGCCCTTTAAAGCTCATAAAAACACCGCCCTTTAATTAACAGTGCGGACACATTGGCGAATTACTGCACTTTTAAAGGCATTTTTACAGCCTTCCAATACAGGCGGCCAGCATCGAAAGCAGTGCCCAAAAAAGCTGATAGACCAGCACCTGCACAAAGCCCATGGAGTCCATGGCGCCCATAAAGGCCGAAAATGCAATAAGCGCATAACCAATAATCATACCGATAAGCTGCAAAGCCGTGGCAGCCAGTACCGAGCCCCGCAGCGTGTGTATGGCCGCTACCACCCGCAGCTTGTCGGCCACCGAATCTCCGGCTATGAGGTAGGCCGGAGCCTCGTCCTGTACAGCCGTTCCGGGGAGCTGCTCGGCCACCGCCTGGGGCAGAATGCGCACATACTCATCGCGCAAATCATAGGCCTCTGCAATGCGGGCAGCCGTGATGTTGGGGTCGGTGGTGCGCACCATCAGCATGATGCCCCGGTCGCAGAGGCGACGCAGCAGGGGTTCCAGCGTCTCGTCGGGGTGATAGCTCACCACAAACATGGCGGTGACCTCTCGGGCGTTGGCCAGGTAGAGGATGTCCTTGTCGCCGTCGGTAAACTTCTGCTCATAGTCCCGCGAAGGTGCGGCAATGCCGTGGGCCCGCATAAGGTCTCGGCCGCCCAGGAAGACAGCCTCACCATCCACCGTGGCCCTTATGCCCCGGTTGTCCTCGTAGCTAAAGGCGTCCACACGGCTCAGCATATCCCGCCGCCCGCCCAGAACCTGCAAAAATACCGAGGAGAGCAGCCCCTCCCGCTGGCAGAGCAGACTGGCGGCCATCACAATATCCCGGTCGATGCGCCCCTCAGCGAAGGACTTGATGCCGTGTAAAACGGCGGTGCCGGGGGGGAAGAGGTCGGCGGCCTCGAGGATGAGGGCGTCGGTGTCCTCAAGGGTGTCGATGGCGCTGTGGCCGCAGACGGCGCTACCCGAGGGCGAGAGCCTGCGGCAGGCCCTGTAGAAGGGCAGGCTGCCGCAAAGCGTAGCGGTGAGGGGGGCGGCCATGGCCAACAGCGCCGCCAGCGCCGTGAGGGCCAGCATCCCGTCCCCCGAGATAAAGAAGGTGATGAGAGCCACCGCCGCCGAAAAGCCCAAAAACACGGGAGTGGTCACCCGGCTTAGCGTTTCGGCCAGATCGTCCGAGTAGGATATGGCAAGAAAGCTGCCGGCCAGCTTGGCCCGCACCGGCTGCAGGGCGCTGCGTCCGCCCAGGCGTCCTCCGGTGGCCTCGTCCAGCGGCACCACACAGCAGACCTCCTCCGCACAAGCAAGGGCAAAGTTTTTGCGGATGCGGGCCACCATAAAGAGCTTGCCCAAGGCGTTAAACACAAAACCGGCGGCCACGCTGGTAAAGTAAAAGGCCGTATAGCCCACCTCGATGCGCCCCGGCCCGGCGGTGAGCGCCGCCCCCAGCCCCAGAGAGGCCAGCGCAGATAGGGCCAGCGGCGTGTCGTTGGTGGCCTTCAGGCGAAAAAGAGCCATAAGGCCGCCCCCCACCACCTTGTTGGACACAAGGCAGAGCAGAGCGAGCATCCCGGTCATCATCCCCATGTAAAGGACGGGAGTGTCGGTGAGCAGCGTGCTGCCGGGAAGGGCTTTGGGCAGCAGGCTCATAAGGGAAAGATAGAGAATACCCCCAAAGCCAGCCAGACTAACAATCAGCCTAAAGAGCAAAGCACCCCAAAGGCCGGCAAGATCTCGCTCGATGATGGCGGCGTCCCCCAAAGAGGAGAATTCCTCCACCACCGGAGCGGCCTCCTCGTCGATGGGTGGGGTCTCGGCCGTCTTGATGCCGATGGCCGGCGATGCGTCCCCCATGACCTTGGCCGCCTTTTTGGCCTGCTTTTCAGCCTGTTTGGCCCGGCGGAGTGCGCCCAGAGACATGAAGCTCTCCTCGTCCTCCTCAGGCATATCCTCCTCGTCGGGCAGCGCCGTAAGGCTGGCGAATTTGCGCAGCCGCTCCCGGCGGGCCGCACGGTCCTCGGCCTCGGCTCGGTCCCGAGCCAGCTCCTCCCGCAGGGCGTCGGTCTCGATAACCATGGTGCGCCCAAGATTGGCCCCGGTGTTCGGGCTTGCCACCGGAATGTCCAGCCGGGTGGCATGACTGTCAAACGAAGCCTGCTGGGCAGGTTGCACGGGGCCTAGGTCGGCCGTGTCCTCAAAGCTGCGCAGCTTAAAGGGCTGCCGTGCCGGGGTCGGCTCCTCGGCTTTGGGGGGCTTTGGAGGGCGACGGCGGGCCTCAAATTCATCAAGGATATCGTCTACATTGTAGCCTTTGGGCATAGCATACAACTCCGTTTCGTTTGGTGGGGCTAAAGCCCCATGCGCTGTCGGGCAATCTCGTAGAGGATGATTCCGGCCGCCACCGAGGCGTTGAGCGAGCTAATGTGACCCTGCATGGGCAGCGACACCACAAAGTCGCATCGCTCCCGTACAAGTCGAGAGACTCCCTCCCCCTCGGCGCCCACCACAAGGGCCACGGGGCCGGCGTAGTCTTGCTTACACCAAAGCGGACCGTCCGGGCTGGCGCAGTAGCACCAGATGCCCCGCTTTTTTAGCAGCTCGAGGCAGGCGGCCAAATTGGGCACCCGAGCCACCGGAAAGTGGGCCGCCGCCCCGGCCGAGGCCTTGAGCACCGTGGGGGTAAGCCCTACCCCGCCCCGCTTGGGGATAATAAGGCCGTGGGCTCCCGCCGCATCGGCGGTGCGTATGATGGCCCCAAGGTTGTGGGGGTCCTGAATACCGTCGGCCACCACAAGAAAGGGGGGCTGCTCGCCGGCGGCTTCCAAGATCTCCTCAAGCTCGTAGTACCGGGCGGCGGCGGCCGATGCGGCCACCCCCTGATGGGGACCGCCGCAGAGAGCGTCCAGCCGCTCGCGGGGCAGCTCCTTGATGGGCATTTCCCGCTGCCGGGCCAGCTTAATAATGGCTCCGATGCTGCCCTGGCGCTCCAGTCCCGACTGAATGTAGAGCACATCCACCGGACGCTGGCTTTTAAGCAGCTCGGTTACGGCGTTGCGCCCGTAGATCATATCTTCTCGAATATTGTTCATAAATGGCCTCTTTCGGGAAATATTCCCTGTTACTTTGTTGAAAGCTGTATAATAAAGTATACCACAAAAACCCACGGCCACCAAGGCCTCATACCGGGTGCTGCCCACTTTTTTAGCAACAGGATAGAGTTGAGCACCGGCCCTATTACATCATGGGGTATGCGGCGCCAAACTATGCAAAGTTTGGATGATAGCCGGCCTATTTTACCCACAGTAATAACCCTGACCCGTGAAAAGGCCTGTCAAAAGGCTGTTGAAAACCCTGTTGAAACTGTGGAAAACCCCATTATATCGATGCTCGTCTTGGCGCTTTAGCTGTGTAAAACTTGCAGGAATGCCGGCGGATAAAAAACTTTTTACACGGAGTTTAAACAGCTTGTCACCCTTATAGGGGCTGGACAAAGGCCCCCGGATTAGGGTAGTATGATAGGAATTTGGCGGCTGTTTGCCGCCCACTGCCAAGGAGGCTGCCATGCTGCACACCCCAACATCCGCCCTAACCATCCTCCCCCTAGAGGATGCGCTCTGTCTGGACCAGACCCTGCACTGCGGTCAGGCCTTTCGCTGGCGAGAGATCTCCCCCGGTGTCCATCGGGGAGTGGCCGGAGACCGGGCCGTATCGGTATGGGTGCAGCAGGGCTACCTGTATGTGTCCGGCGATGACGCACCCGATGCCGAGGCATTCTGGCGCAACTACTTCGACCTCAACACCGACTACACCGCCATCAAAACCACCCTGTCCGCCCATCCGCCCCTAAAGGCGGCCGTGGACTATGCGCCGGGGATACGGCTGCTGCGCCAGGGCGCCTTTGAAGCCCTGATCAGCTTTATCATAAGCCAAAATAACCACATCGGACGCATTGGGGCCATCATCGAGCGGCTGTGCGAGCGGTGGGGTGAAGATTTGGGGGGCGGCGCATACAGCTTTCCCACCCCCGAGCGGTTGGCCGCCCTCTCGCTGCCCGATTTGGCACCCCTTCAGGCCGGCTACCGGGACAAGTACCTGCTGGACGCCGCCGTCCGGGTGGCTTCGGGGGCGCTCGATTTGACCGAAGTGGCAGCCCTGCCCTTGGCCGAGGCCCGCGCGGCTCTCATGGAGATTAAAGGGGTGGGGATCAAGGTGGCTGACTGTGCGCTGCTCTATGGATTTTATCGGGCGGAGGTCTGCCCCATGGATGTTTGGATGAAAAGGGGCATGGCCGCTCTGCTGCCCGAGGGCTGGCCCGAGTCTGTGCGACCCATAGCCGGCATCGCCCAGCAATATCTGTTCCACTACGCCCGCACCTGCCCCGAAGCCCTAAGCGGGGGCTAAAGACATCATAATAAAAACCGCCGGACAGCCGTCCGGCGGTTTTGCTATTTAAGTAATCTCGTTGGACTGCTGCTCCTGCTCGAACAGGGCCGTCCAGGCCTTTTTGTTTTGATGGTGGGCAAGGGAAAACAGCAGCATCGAAAGGGCCGTCATGCCGGCCGCAATGTACCAAGCCAGGGCGTAGCTGCCGGTGATGTCGTAAATAAAACCGGGGGTGGGCTGACCGAAGATGCTGGAGATGCTGGTGGTCATGGTAACCAAAGCATAAACCCGGGTAAAATCGCGGCTGCCAAAGTAGCGACTGGAAACCTGGCTGGGTGCCACCGAGCCGCAGGCCATACCATAACCATAGCAGATAACAGCCACCGGCACCACCGCCGCTGCCGAGGCAAAACCCAGGAGAATGGCCGCCGTGCCGATGGTGATGGCCGAGGTAAAGCCCCCCGCCATGACGCCGAAGCGGTCGATCACCCATCCCAGGCCAATTTTGCCAAAGGTGAGCACCAGCATAGCAAGAGACACCATACTGGATGCGAACAGCCCTGAGTGGCCGATGTCGGTGAGATAGCTCACCATGTGGGCCTGTATACTGGCAGCGGCAAAGCAGGTGGTGAGCAGCGCCCCCACGACGAGGTAAAAGCTGGGCATACGCAGCGCCTCGGCCCGGGTAAAGCCCACCATGTCGCTGGCGTCGCCGACCGTATAGTCCTGCTTGGCGCCGTAGGGCACAAGGCCCATGTCCGACGGGCGGATGCGGATGAGCAACAAGATGGTGGGCAGCAGCACCGCCGTTGCAGAGATAGACATAACCCGGTAGCCCCACCGCCAGCCAAGCTGCTCGATAACCGCACTGATAACCGGCACCATCAGCGAGGCGGTGATGCCCGAACCGGCCACTGCAAGGCCGGTGGCCATGCCCTTTTTCTCGTGGAACCAGTTGTTGACAATGGTGCCCACCGCCATGATGTTGCAGCCGCTAACCAGAAAGCCGTGGCAGATAGCTAGGATGTAAAAATGCCAGAGCCGATTGGCAAAGGAGTAGCCCCAGGGCACAAGGCCCAGGAGCAGCGCGGCGATAAACATAACCCGCTTCATGTTGCCCCGGCGAAAGAGCTCGCCGTAGAGCGGCATGGCAAACATTGATGCCACCGCAATAAGGCTCTGGTAGAGCGTAAAGCCGCCCCGAGAAAATCCGAGGTCCTCGGTAACCGGCTTAACAAAGATACTCAGGGTGTTGTTCATAATACCCACCGAGGCGCCGGTGACCAAAAATCCTGCCACCACTATAATCCATCCGTAAAAAAATTTGGTTTCCCGCTTAGCGGTCATCCCTGTTCCCTCCAAAGTGTGATATGAGTGCCTTTAGCGGTGATTGGATAATATTTCCCGCTTAAAAAGCACCGGAGAAGGGCCGCAGCCCCTCTCACCGTACAACGCTTGGCCGCCGGGCCTTACAGACCCGGCGACACCTATTGTCCTTATTGTACCGTAATTTGCTCATAAACGCAAGCCCGGTTGGGTGCCGGATATTAGAGCAGCTCTTTAATCAGGCTGTCCCGCTCGGCAGCCGACAGGTAGTAAAGGGGTATATCAAACACGGTGCGGCCGCCGGTTTGACCCTCCTTGTTCAGGCGGTAGGCCGCCCGCATAAAGGCCACCATCACGCCGGCGGTAAACTCGGGGTTGGACGCCAGCTTGAGGGAAAACTCCACAATCTGCCTGTGTCCACCGCCGGTAACTCCGCTGCGAAACACAAACCCACCGTGGGGCATGGCGGCGTGGTCTTGACGCATCTGCTCCTGGGTGATAAAGTGCACCGTGGTGTCGTAGGCGTCAAAGTAGTTCTTCATGGTCTTGATGTCCTGCTCGATGCGGGCGGTGTCGGCGCCCTCTTCGGGCACCACATAGCAGACCCGTATGTGCTTTTCCCGAGTGGTGAGGTTGGGCTGCTCGCCGGCCCGCACGGCCTGGAGCGCCGCCTCGACGGGGATGGTGTACTGCACGGCATCCTTTACGCCGGGCAGACTGCGCACGGCGCTGGAGTGGCCCTGGCTGACCCCTTTGCCCCAAAATGTATAGTCCTCGCCCACAGGCAAAACGGCCCCCGAAAGCAGCCGCAGCATGGAGAAAAGCCCCGGGTCCCAGCCGGTGGAGATAATGGCCGTCCGGCCGGCTTGGCGGGCCGCTGCGTCCATTTTAGCAAGATAGCCGGGGATTGCGGCGTGGGTGTCAAAGCTGTCCACCATATTAAATAGGGCGGCCATTTTAGGGCCCTGGGTGGGAAGATCGTCGTTAGAGCCGCCACAGAGGGCAATCACATCGATTTCGTCTTTATAAAGATGGGCGTCCTGCTCCCGCAATACCCGTGCTCCCGGCGTTTTAAGGGTTAGGGTATCGGGCTCTCTTCGGGTAAACACGGCTTTCAGCTCAAAATCGGGGTTTTGGCTCAGGGCGGCCTCCACCCCTTTGCCGATGTTGCCGTAACCCACAATGGCCGCACGAATTTTACTCATAGCTGCTCACACCTTTCCGCGGGACCTGCCCCGCCTGCTGAGGAATCACACCCTCTATCTGCCCCCGAACACCCATGAGGCCGGGGGCATCCTACCGGTTATTATAGCACGACTGCAAGGCAAGCGAAAGGCGGCTGCGAGATTTTAGGAGCGCCTTAGCCACAGATGAACAGCCATTCATATGTCCACATAAAATGGGAAGAATTCCGCTTTTTCTAGTTGACATAGGTGGCCTGACTGCTATAATATATATGAACAGTTACTCATGTGTTCATGTAAATAGGCTCTTTCGATGTCTATTTCTCCCGAAAGGAGTGCTATTATGTCTGAAGTGATATCCCCTGTTCCCCACGAACCCGAGGACTATACCCCAGGCGGCCCCCCTACCAAGGTCGAGCTGATTTTGCTTTCGGAAATCTTTAAAATATTCTCCGACCCCACCCGCCTTGGCATCATCACAGCCCTAAGCGGTGGCGAGCTCTGCGTGCAGGAGCTCTGCGAGGCCACCGACATGAGCCAGTCGGCGGTGTCTCACGCCATGCGGCTGCTGCGGGCTCACCGGGTGGTGCGCTCTCGCCGCGAGGGCCGCAACATCTACTATGCACTGGACGATCATCATATTTACAACATTTTAGCCATGGGGCTTGAGCATATCCGAGGAGATGACTGCGATGAATGATAACCTACAGTTGCTCGAACGCGTGACCGAGCCCTCCTGCGGCTGCGGACATGACCATCATGATCATACCGACCATCACGATCACGATCACGATCACGACCACGACCATGCCGGTCACCCGCCCCGGCCCATTGCGGGGCCGAGCTGCGGCTGCGGACATGACCATCATGATCATACCGACCATCACCACGACCATGCCGGTCACGATGCACCCGGCCATATCCACGGCCCGGACTGCGGCTGCGGACATGACCACGGCGACCATGGCCATAGCCACGACACGGTGACCGAGGCCCCCTATCACAAGCCCGCTCTCCTTATAGGTCTTGTGCTCGTGGGTCTGAGCTTTTTGCCGCCGCTGTCGGGCCTGTCTGTTTGGCTGATGTCGGCAGGCACGCTACTGGTGGGATACCCGCTGTTTGTGCAGGGGTTTAAAAACCTGCGACATCTGCAGTTTGAGGAGCTCTCGCTCATGTCCATCGCAGTGACCGCCGCCCTGATTATTGGCGAGGCGCCCGAGGCCATGATGGTAACCGTGTTGTTTCGCATCGGCGAATGGCTGGAGGCCAGAGCAGTGGCCAGGAGCCGCCGGGAGATTGAGGCCCTCACCGAAATTCGTCCCAACACGGCTCATTTGGTGGCAGCCGACGGTTCGGCCACGCAGGTGCCGGCCTATCAGGTGCCCCAGGGCAGCAACATTATGATTTTGCCCGGCGAGCGCATTCCGCTGGACTGTGTGGTAACCGGTGGCCAAAGCTTTATCGACACCTCGGCCCTGACCGGCGAGCCACTGCCCCGGGCCGTTGCCCCCGGCGACGAGCTGCTCTCGGGCACGGTCAACACCGACGGGCTGCTCTATGCCCGCACGCTGCGCTCTTTTGAGAGCTCGGCGGCCAGCCGCATCATCCAGATGGTGGAAGCCTCTCAGGCTCAAAAGGGCCGCACCGAAAAGTTCATCTCCCGGTTCTCCCGGGTATACACTCCCATTGTCATGTCGCTGGCCGTGGCGCTGGCTCTGCTGCCCCCCATTTTAGGCATGGGCCCTCTCACCGACTGGGTTATGCGGGCGCTGGTCTTTCTTGTGGCCTCCTGCCCCTGCGCCTTTGTGATCGCCGTGCCCCTCACCTTCTTCTCGGGGGTGGGCGCGGCCAGCCGCAAGGGCGTGTTGGTTAAGGGCACACGGTACATAGAAGCTTTGGCCTACGCCGATGCCGTGGCCTTTGATAAAACCGGCACCCTTACCGAGGGGGTTCCGGCAGTAGAAGCCGTTATTCCGGCACCCGGCGTGGATAAGGCCGAGCTGATAGAGCTGGCCGCCACCGCCGAGCAGTATTCCAACCATCCGGCCGCAAAGGCCGTGGTGGCCTATGCCGGCACGGTGCCCCGGCCCGAAGTGGTAAGTTTTAACGAAATCACCGGTATGGGCGTCAGCCTCGAGCTGTCGGGAATGCAGCTGCTCTGCGGATCGGCTAAGCTTATGGCCCAACAGGGCGTGGACATTAGCCACCTGCCCGATGCCGGCATCTATGTAGCCAAAAACGGGGTCGCCTTAGGGGCTATCACCCTCACCGACAGGCTGCGCCCCGAGGCTGCCTCGGCGGTGGACGCCATCGTCAGGTTGGGCGCCGATGTCTATATGCTATCGGGGGATAATCCCGTCACCGCCCGAGAGGTGGGCGCTCAAGTGGGCATCGGTGAGGTAAAAGCCGGTCTGCTGCCCGAGGACAAAGTGGCCGCCATGTCCGAGATTAAAAAGCGCCACCGGAGCACCCTATTTGTGGGAGACGGTATCAACGATGCGCCCACCCTCGCCCTGGCCGACGCCGGGGTCGCCATGGGGCTGGGCACCGACACGGCCATAGAGGCCGCCGATGTGGTGCTTATGGGCGAGCGCCTTGTGCAGCTGCCCGCCGCCATGGCCCTCAGCCGCCGGGTGATGCGCAAGGCTCGGTTTAACATAGCCTTTGCTCTGGCGGTTAAAATCGGCGTGCTGATTCTGGGTGCGCTGGGTTACGCCGCTATGTGGATGGCCGTGTTTGCCGATGTGGGGGTCACGGTGCTCTGCGTGCTTAACGCCGTGACGCTGCTGGCCGATCGGTCCGGGGCTTCTGCCCAGCTGCCGGCGACTACTCCCGTCTATGCCGACGCCGCCGACTAAAGAAGCATACCAAAAGGCCCCCGGCTTATCCGGGGGCCTGCGTGATTAGGGCATCTTGTCCTCATGGGCAAGGTTCTCCAGCGTCTCGCCGTCCAGCCGGTAGACCGTCCACTCATCCATGGCCACCGCCCCGAGGGAGCGGTAGAAGTTGATGGAGGGGGTGTTCCAGTCGAGGCACCACCACTCAAAGCGGCCGCAGCCTTCGGCCTTGGCGATGGCCGCCAGCCGCCGAAACAGCCGCTTGCCATAGCCCTTGCCCCGAAAGGCCGGGCGGATGTAAAGATCCTCTAAATAGAGTCCGCCTCGGCCCACAAAGGTGGAGAAATTAAAGAAGTAAAGCGCAAAGCCGATGGGCTGGCCGTCCTCCTCGGCGATGAGGCAGCGGGCAATGCCCCGCTTAAACAGCCACTCATGAAGCAGCTCTTCGGTGGCCACCACCTGGTCGAGCATACGCTCATACTCGGCCAGTTCTTTGATAAAGGTGAGGATAAGTCCGACATCGGCCGGAGTAGCCTCTCTGATATGAAAGTTTTGGGTGTTGTGCATGGGCGACATCCCTTCTCTGTGTCATTATGGCCTATTATGACATGACAATCCGGTGCTGACAAGGGTTTTGGGCTGTGCGACTTTTACGCTAAAGCGCGGTAAAAACATATTGACTTCATGCAAAAGCTGTGTTAAAATGGCATTCGCATCAGGTTTACGGAGAGGTGTCCGAGCGGTTTATGGAGCTGGTCTTGAAAACCAGTGACTCGAGAGAGCCGTGGGTTCGAATCCCACCCTCTCCGCCATATGAATCTCCCTCGCCCAAGCCGGCGATGCGCATTACAAGCGAATAGATAGAAAAACCGTTACCGTGGAGAAGTACTCAAGTTGGTGACGAGGCGCCCCTGCTAAGGGCGTAGGTCGGGTAACCGGCGCGAGGGTTCGAGTCCCTCCTTCTCCGCCAAACACAAACCGCATCATCAAGCCGAAAATGGCTCAATGGTGCGGTTTTTCGTGTTTTTGCCCTGCATGAAAGAACATGAAAAAGCATGTTAAAACATGATATCCTACACAGAAAATACACAGCGCAATAACAATTAAAAACAGACAGACGCGGTAAAAGCTACGTGCAATTTCTTTAATCGTGATAAATTCGTTTGCCATCAATCATCTACTCCTTATTTTTGTTAAAAATCATTTTGTAGTACTCCTGAGCCGACATCTTGTCAAAATCAGGGGTGCTTTTACCGTGCGAGCCTGCACTGCTTAAGCGCACGCTCGACGAAGTGTTGTTACTGCCTTCTTCTTTCGCACCGTCTTCAGAAGGTTTCTCAATGTCAAAAAGATAGTCCGCCTCTTGCTTGAGGTTTTCAAGCTGGGCATCCAACCCGAGTAGCTTATCGCCGTCCAGCTTAACGCTCTCCAGGTCCAGCAGAGCTTTAACTGCCTTTGTGTTCTTTGCTTTGCTGGCCATGAGCGCTGTTTCCAAAGCGTAGTCGAGCTTTAGCTTGCCAATATCGTTGTTGTACTTTTGCTCCCAGTCGGACACATCTTTTTTCAGCTTTTCAAGGTCCACTCCGTCAAACTTTTTGACGGTTTCCTGTAGATCCTTGATGGTCTGGTTTGCGGCATTGAGCTCTCCGATTTTGCCGTCAAGTTTGGATTTGTCCACATACTGCCCACTGGCCAAATTGGCAAGCTTGATGTCCTTGCTCTCTTTGAGGGCCGCTTCAAACTCGGCATAGGTGAGTGCTCTGTCGCAAATACATTTTTCAGAAATTCCATGTTTCTTCCTTTCCCGCCCGAGATTTAGCTTGTAACCGCGCGGCCACTCCGCTCCGGGGCGCCCATGCCGTTTAAACGCCCGCATGGAAGGCAGAAATGGTATGAAAAAAGCACCGCCGCAAGGGTGGTGGTTAAATCAACTCGATGGATTGAATTTCGTTTTCATAGAGCTCAGTGTTCCCGATTGTGATACTGGCCGGTTCAGGCTCATTGTCCAAGGCAGAGGTATAGCAGACCACCAATCCCGACATTGTTTCTCCATCTGTAAAGGTCACCTTTACCTTGCGGCCTTCTGCCTCTTTAAGCGTCATCTGTAATCGCCTCCTTTGTGGGTACAATGTGCGTCCCCTTTTTCCCGTAATGGATCAAAACCGGCCCCTACTGCAAGCAGGCAGAAAGAGTTCGTGCAAGCCAAAAATAATAATCCCGATACCGTTGCATGGCTCTATCTGCCGGGAACGAAGATTGACGATTCTGTTTTGCAAGCAGATAACAACAACTTTTATTTGCAGCGCACCTTTGAAGGCGAATATAGCGTTTGGGGCAGCTATTTTGCGGATTATCTCAATACATTGGACAGTCGAGACACTTTAGACGCAAATACTGTCATCTATGGGCATTCCTACAAAACGGAGGAGCCCAACGAACGCAAGTTTACCCAGCTTTTTCGCTACTGCGACATTGATTTTGTACGAGAAAATCCGTGTATACACCTGTCGCTGGACGGTGAGGATTTGGTGTTTCAAGTCTGTGCTGTGTTCTTCACAGATATTAGCTTTGACTATATCAGTCCCAATCCGCCGGAGGATTTTTATACCAGCGTAGCGGCCAAGAATGAGTTTAATTTTGATGGACTGCCCCTTGCACCTGGCGACAAGGTGCTGACGCTTTCAACCTGTTCCTACCGCTACGATACAGAGAAACCAAGGGACCAACGGCTGGTGATTATGGGAAAACGCCTGCCGGAGGATACCGCAGTGCAGGATGTGACGATAACTGTTAACCCCGACCCGGAAAGGCCGTAACGCAATACGATAAATGAGGGAGGGAGCAAAAAGCTGAATTTCGGGATGACTTTGCAAAATTGCATTCACAAGTTTTCTTCCAACCGTTTTGCAGGAGGATATCTGCTCCTCTTTAGAGTTTGCTGTTATTATAGAGTAGTTTTTTCCTAGCTGCTCGCCAGTTAGATTTTTCTTTCATATTCCAGGGAAATAGCCAGAACACATCATGAAAATTCCCCATTTACTACGGGTGACCTTTGCCGGGCATCCCAACTTAAGTGTTGCTTGCTATATATAAAGAGACCGCTACATCCAATAAAAGATGCAGCGGCCTCTTGTTTCTTCAACTTAAATTGTGGGCTTGCCCTATCTTCATTGGCCAGACAGCCCAGACAGCTTAGGTAAAGTAATGATAGCGGTTTCGTCCCGCACTTTTCGCTTGATACAGTGCTTTGTCGGCCGATAGCAGTAAATCCCCATAAGAACGATGATCTTCCGGTACCATGGAAGCAACACCGATGCTTACAGTTACCCTGGGCGCTATGGGAGACAACTCATGCGGTATGTTCAGAGCCTCTATACTTTTTAATACTTTGCGGGCCATTTGTATGGCTTGTGTTTCGCCAGCTTCCGGCATAACGATGACAAATTCTTCGCCCCCATAGCGAACAACAAGGTCACTCGAGCGTCCAAAAAGCACCTCTATGGTCTGCGCAATTTTTATCAGGCATTCGTCACCGGCTACATGACCATAGCAGTCGTTATACATTTTATAATAGTCAATATCCAAAACCATAATAGTAATTGGCTTTTGATGTCGGAGACAGCGGCGCCATTCAAGTTCGATGGTCTCATTATAATGCCGCCTGTTCCAAAGCCCCGTTAACGGATCCCTTCGGGCCATCTGCTCAAGGGTATAATTGGCCTTCTCCAGCTCTATTTTTGATTCATTTAAAGCCTCTGTTCGTTTCTTCACCAAAGCATCTAAGTTTTGGTTGATGGCCGTGAGCTCTTTTGTCATATTTTCTTCGTATTCTAAAGATTTAGAAAACCGTTTGGCCAGAACGATAGAATTTGTAAAGACAAAGATGAGCTGCCCGATGGCCGACAGGTTGTCAGTCCTAAAGATATTCCGCAAAACGGGGAGGCTATGGTCGTTCATCCAGATGCTTAGAAATATGATATCGTTTAGACTGGTCAGAATAATGGCAAGTCCCCACGCAATGATGAGCCAGCCATCGTCGTTCGCATGAACAATTTTCATAAAGGTAGCCATAAGATAGACAATGACACAGATGGTAAAGATTTGATATCCAGGGTTGACCACGGAGAATATTCTCGCCGGCGTTAATATCACCAGAGCCACAAACATAGCCGCAATGCTCTGGATAACCCGAACGACTTTCTGATGAAAATGGGCGGGAAACGCCTCCCTGAAGAATGTGACAATCAGCGGGACCCCGAGATAGAAGGTCAGCGTTAGAGCCTTATGTGCAATTTCCCAACTAAACTGCGGGAAAAAGTAAATGAACATACGCTCCCCGACCAGCAGCGTTCTGATGGCTAAGAATAGGCAGAACAGGCCAAAAAAAGCAGAGACCTATTCACTTTTCGATAGTAAAATAGAATGATATGATAGAGCCCCATCATGACCAAACTGCCAAACAGCAAAAATTCAAAGGCTATTCTTTGATACCGCATATTCAGGATTTGATTCTCGCTGCCTAGAACGATGCTTTCCAGAATTCCGCCACTTCGATGATTAAAGTTGGATACCTGAATAACAATTTCATTTTCGCCCGGCTCAGATGAAAAAAGCGCTACCTGGGGCAGATACTGCGGATGCATGACATCCCTGTTCTTGCCAACGGTTCCGGCCGATGCAATAAGCTCCCCGTTGACCCAAAGCCGATGAGCCGTAAACATTCTGGGAACCTTTAGTGCAAGCTTTGTGCTGTCTTGCGTTAGAAAAATGAGCCGATATGTTGCATATCCGTAGCCGGCGCGGCGTTGCCCCTCGTGTATGGTTGTATTTCACGAGCCAGGTAAATTAATGTAGCCTGCGCTTTGCTTTTCGGAATTTCTAAAATCCTCGGGATTCAGGAGTTCATTCCAGTAAAACTCCCATTCTCCGTCCAATCTTACCGGTTGGCTTGTTGACGGCACCTTAGTCAGATCGATCTTGCCTCCAGAAGCCTTTAACGGGCCTAAAGATCCGGCGTATGAGCAACCTGAGAATAGGGGCAATAGTACTATTAGAAGGAAAAGAGCTTTGGCAACCATGGCCCGTTGTCTCATAGGGTTTCCCTGCCTTTATTGATACTGAAAAAATGCTCGCAACACTTTTACGCTCTAAAATGATTATACCACAATATTCCTAAATCCGACAGTGTTTTGGTAAAAACGCCACGCTGTAAGCCCAATATGAGGATAAGAAAGCCACACGACAAGCCATTGCAGCCTATCCATGCGGTTTTGTTGCTTGTGTTGTGGAGGCTTTTAAGATATAGCGATAACTTTTGGCAGGATGTCCCCCTATGAGGATTCCTCCTATATTAATAAAACAAGGGCGTTTATTCTTTACGGCTTAACCGTAAATTATTGATGAGTCTTTCGTTTGTAGGCTCAAATTCCAGTGCGGCTTGAGCATGAATTTTCGCCTCGCTAAAAAGACCCATGTAAAACGCCGAAATGCCACAGATATCATCGGGCGTGTAATCCCACGCATAACCCATATTAATGAATGTTATGGACTTTTCGGTTATTTTGAGGGCCTCCTTTGTAAGAAAATATGCCATGGGCCAATCTCTCTGCGCCATACAAAGACGCGCAAATTCAATATAGGGGTCTCGCATTTCCGGCTGTTCGGCGATGGCCTTATAATACCAACAATAAGCGTCTGATATATGCCCTATCTGCCTGTGGCTCTTGGCAATCCACCGCATTGCGGCACAGCGTTCGTCTTTCCATGTAGAGGTGGGCAACTTCAAGTATTCAATTAATGTTGTAATACATTTTTCCCATTGGGCGGCGTACATATATTCCCTACCCAGGTAGTACCGCATCCTGCTATCATTTTCATCTTCCTTAACAGCCATCTCTAAAAGTGGCAGGTATGAACTCCGGGACTTACTCGGATCCGGGTAGTGGTTTAGCACCATGCCTTCAATAAATATCTTCTTCAGCGGCGCCGACCCAATATACTCAAGATATTCATGAATCGGGCACTTCCATCTAAAGCCCACTCTCTCGTGTACTTTAAAATAATGAAACTGTATATCTGGGGTGCCATCGTCCTTCAAGCGCCAGTTATATAGATATCTTCCGGTTTTGGCTACTTTTCCCATGTTATCTTGCTTTTGCCATGCAGCCTCCAACTTTGCCCTCCATCCGGGGAGAAAACGCTCGTCTAAATCGGTAGAGACACAAATATCCACATCTTCCGGAACATGCGAGAGGGAAATGTTGCGCGCAACATCAAATCGCCAGGGAGATATCTGCTCCTCAAACACAATGACGCCATGCGACCGTAACTTCTCGACGGTATGGTCGGTAGATCCGGTGTCGGTGACGACGATTAAGTCGGCTTCACTCATAGATTCCACCCATGCATCCACAAACTTCTCCTCGTTTTTACATATCGCATAGACACAGACTTTAAGCTTTTGCATATGCATCTTCCTTGTTAAGTGTATCAATCTTCTGTTTAATAAGGGAAAGATTTTTCTTTAGCCGTTCATCCTCGGGTTTTAAGTGGAGTGCTTGCAAAGCATAATTTTTTGAATCATCCCAAAGCCCCAGATGATAGGCGCTAATGGCACCTAAATCATACAGAGCATAACCCCAGCTTTCCGGATCGACTAGATAGCTTCCCGTGCTTTGGGTAATGGTTAAAGCACGCTGAACCATGGCATAAACCAGCGGCCAATTTTGCTCTTTATACCCCATTCGTGCCAGCGCCAAATAGGGCTCTCGGCTTTCGGGGCACTCGGCAACTGCGCGAAAAAACCAGGATTTTGCCTCGGAAGCGTTACCCAATGCATCATAGCAATGTGCAATAAACCGCATAGACGCACTTCGCTCTTCCTTCCATGTTGCAGAAGGCAGCGAAAGATGCTTTTTGAGTGTGCGGATACTCTCTTTATACTTTTTATGATACATATACTCTCTGCCCAACCAAAAGACTGCTCGATCGTTTGTCGAGTTCTCCTTAACCGATAGTTCAAGCAGCGGCAGATATTGGCTTCTCGATTTGGTGTTATCAGGATAATGGTGTAAAACCAAGTCGGGAATCCAAACCGATGTATCCTTGTCCGAACCGCTGTACTGCAAAATCTCGTGGACAGGATGAATCCATTGGAATCCGTGTCGACGGTGGATTTTTTCCATAGAAAATTGCTTTTCTATAGAGTTATCTTGGTTGTGGCTCCAAACAAACCTATATTTTGCTCTTGTATGTTCGCTTTTCCATGCGTTTTCCAGCTTTTCTCTCCAGCCCTTTTCAAACACCTCGTCTATATCGCTGGAAACTGTCAGTGGCAGTGATAAAATG
>DBQC01000008.1:0-7968 GCA_002305075.1 Ruminococcaceae bacterium UBA1404
AGAGCATGCGGCTGTTAACCGCAGGGTCGTTGGTTCGAGTCCAACTTGGGGAGCCAAAAACCGCACCACGCGCAAGCATGGTGCGGTTTTTTGCTTTTCTTTTTCCCTAAAAAGGTGTATGCTACCTTACAAGAAAGGAGCGCTCACCATGACAACAGCCAAGGCACAGCCACTCATTGATTATATGGTCGCCGCCGGCCGGGCTCTTTTGCTGCGTGCCGGACACATCACCGACATCGGTGTGAAAAAGCAGTTTCTCACCGAGGAGGATTTACGCATCGAGCGAGACATCAAATCCATCATTGCATCCTTTCCCGAGCCCGGGCTCTTTTACGCCGAGGAAGAAAATGATACCTTTGTGGACGCCTCCTCCCTCTGGGTGGTCGACCCCATCAGCGGCACCAAGCTGTTTATCGAGGGCCAGTCCCACTACGCCATTGTGGCCAGCCATCTGACGGGCGGTCAAGCGGATTTTGCTGCCGTGTACGACCCTTCGGCCGACCGGCTCTACACCGCCGACCGGGACGGCCTGCGCATAAACGGCCAGCCGCCCTCTCCTGCGGCGACGCCCGGACAAAGCATCATTTTTGCGCCCAGTTACGCCTCGCCCTACGGCGATAAGGAGCAGGCTCTGCGCCAGCGCCTTGAGGCGCATTATACCCTTGTGCCCTCCCAGGGCTCCTTCGCTCTCAACTACTGTCTGGTGGCCGAGGGGCGATTTGGCGGACTGGTCTCTCTGACCAAGGACGCCTTTCCAGAGTTTGCCGGCTGTTTTATCGCCCATAAGGCTGGGCTGCGGGCCACCAATCTGCAGGGAGAGAGCTGCATCTCGCCGTATGACCGGGCCTTTGTATGCGGCACGCAGGCGCTTTACGACGATTTACTGCGCATTACTCGAGAGGTTATCGGATAAGGGGTGCCCCCGACCAAAATGCCCCGGCCTTTGGGCCGGGGCATTTGTTTATCCGGTGAATACATACTCTCCGGTGCGGCGCAAAACGCCGTTGACCTGCGAGGTGAGGGCCTGCCATGTGGCGCAGCCCACAATGCCGTCGGGATTCAGGCCGTTTTGCCGCTGAAAGGCCACCACCCCCCGACGGGTGTTGGGGCCAAAGACGCCGTCCACCGCCATGCCGGTGATGTCGGCCGTGTTGAGGGCGTCCTGCAAAGTGGCCACATAGACCCCTCGGCTGCCCTCCCGCAGCATGGGGTAGCCGGCGGCACAGGCCGGCGGACCCTGACGGGCGTCCATATGTACCCAGGTGGGGGTCAGGCTCTTGGGCTCCACATAGCTCCAAACCCCCAGCGAGGCGGCCAGCTCCCGCAGTCGGTCGCGCTGCTCTAAGGGCAGGTTTTGAGCCACATCAAAGGCTACCCCGGCATAGTGCTGCGATTGGTCGGCGTGGCCCCCCTCGCCGATGCGCCGAAAGGCGTAGCCCACATAGATGGGCTGTCCCCAGGCCGTGCGGGTGCGGTTCCAAGCCTCCAGCGCCCGGCGGTCTGTCCAGATAATTTCCGAGTCCGAGCGGCCCCGCAGCTCCCCGGCCGACAAAGTGCCCCCCGCATAAGGCAGGGCTTCGTTCGGCTGGCGCTCGTGGCGTTCCATCCGCCCGGTTTGATGGTTAAAAATAAGTACCGTCATGTAAGTAAGACCCTTTCTGTATAAGAGTGGATGCTTTGTGCTCTCCTTACACTATATTGCCGATATCGAGGTTTGGTGCGAAATCAGGACAGCAGCAACCGGACGGCAGCGGCGCTCATCACAAATCCCACCAAGTCGGCCGTAAGGCAGGCGGGCAGATTTTGCCGAGTGCGGCGCACCCGGGTAGCCCCATAATAGACGGCGATGGTGTAAAATGTGGTCTCGGTGGAGCCTTGGATGACGCTGGCCACCCGACCTACCGGGCTGTCCGGACCATGGATGCGGATAATGTCGGTAAACACGGCCAGCGCTCCGCTGCCCGTGATGGGGCGCATCAGCGTAAGGGGCAGCACCTCCCGGGGGATGCCCAGCAGCGCCGCTACTGGTGTCAACGCAAAGCTGAGCATATCGAGGGCGCCCGATGCCCGCAGTACCCCCACCCCCACCATCAGGGCTACAAGCGGAGGCAGCACCGCAATGCCGGCGGACAGTCCTTCCTTGGCCCCTTCCAAAAAGGTGTCGAACAGGGGGACACGCCTCATCCAGCCGGCCAGCAAAATAATCAGCACCACGGCGGGCAGGGCAAAGTTTGAGGCGTTCATCGTCCCATCCTCCTCAGCACACCGCCGTAGAGTCGCACGGCCAGCAATCCCACCATGAGTGAGGTGGCCGAGGATAGCCAGACCGCCGGCAGGATCTCCATGGGGGCCTTTGAGCCGGCAGCCGCCCGCAGCAAAGCGGCGGTGGTGGGAATAATCTGCAGCGAGGCGGTGTTCAGCGTGACAAACATACACATATCCTCTGTGGCGTCCTCGGGATAGCGCTGTTCCTTTTCAATGGCCTGCATGGCCGCAATGCCCAAGGGGGTGGCGGCATTGCCCAGCCCCAGCATATTGGCCGCCACATTAAGGGTAATCAGCCCCATGGCTCGGCCCTTGTGGCGCAGCCCCCTAAACAGCCGCTTGGTCACCGGCGAGAGCAGTCGGGCCAGCATTTGAGACAGCCCGGCGGCCTCGGCCACCTTCATCAGCCCGCTCCACAGGCACATATTGCCCAGCAGCACAAGCGTGAGCTCTACCGCCTGACCGGGCTGGTTTAGCAGCGCCTCGGACACCTCGGGCATACGCCCACTGAGCGCCCCCACAACGACTCCCATGAGCAGCATACCCCCAAAGACGGCGTTCATCATGCCGGTCACCTCCTGTCCCAAGCATATGAGGGGGGCACGCCTAAAATAACGGGGGACAGATAGGGGCAAAAAGACCGAGATTTCGATCCATAGCCTTTACAACCCGCCCCTACATTGTTATAATATAAACTTGGGAGTGAACGGGCATTTCCCCCCTAAATTGACAGGTGATCTGAGAAAAATCGGATAATAACCATAAAAATGGCAAAATTACGCTTTACAAGTCGCCGGAGGCATGCTATACTTTTACAAAAATGTATTGTCGTGTCAAACACGGCAGAAAGAGGGATGATTCCAATGAAGTCTACAGGAATAGTGCGAAAGGTGGACGAGCTGGGCCGTATCGTGCTGCCCATCGAGCTAAGACGCACGCTGGATATTGCCGAAAAGGATGCGCTGGAAATCTATGTGGATGAGGACAGCATCATACTGCGCAAGTATATGCCTGCCTGCATCTTCTGTGGCAGTGCCGACGGCATCACCCAGCACAAGGGCAAAAACATTTGCCAGGACTGCATCGCCGAAATTCGCGCCTGACCTTTTATTCAACAAGATCGGCCCGCCTCTAAAGCGGACAAGCCGAGTTTTAGCCCACCCCCACCGGGGTGGGCTTTTTGCGTGGGGGATGCAGCACCAAAAGTTTACCATTTGTTTTGACAATAGGCCCTAATAGGGGGTAAAATGAATAGATATCCCACCAGGTTGCAGGATGCGGCCTGTTGGGAGCCTGCCGCCTGGAGGCGGCCAGAACTGGCGAATATTTTGAGGTGAAGCAATGGGTCTATTTGATAAAATCTTTGGCTCCTATTCGGACAGGGAGCTTAAACGGCTAAATCCGCTGGTAGACAAAATTGTGGCATTAGAGCCCCGCTATGCCGCCATGAGCGACAGCCAGCTGCAGTCTGTAACTCCCCAGCTGCGCGAGCGCCTAGCGGCGGGCGAGAGCCTGGACGATATTCTGCCCGAGGCTTTTGCCGCTCTGCGAGAGGCCAGTTGGCGGATTATCGGCCTTAAGCACTACCCTGTGCAGCTCTTAGGTGGCATTGTGCTGCATCAGGGGCGCATTGCCGAGATGAAAACCGGCGAGGGCAAAACGCTGGTGGCCACGCTGCCCAGCTATCTGAATGCCCTTACCGGTCAGGGCGTGCACATTGTCACGGTCAACGATTATCTGGCCCGCCGCGACTCCGAGTGGATGGGCAAGGTGCACCGGTTTATGGGGCTTTCGGTGGGGCTGGTAGTGCCCGGTATGCAGGGCGACCAAAAGCGCCAGGCCTACGGCTGCGACATCACCTATTGCACCAACAACGAGCTGGGCTTTGATTACCTGCGCGACAACATGGTGGTCTACAAGGAGCAGCGGGTGCAGCGGGGCTTTAAATATGCCATTGTGGACGAGGTGGACTCCATCCTCATAGACGAGGCCCGCACGCCGCTGATTATTTCGGGCGCCGGCGAGGAATCCAGCGAGCTCTATGAGCAGGTGGACCGCTTTGTGCGCACTTTAAAGGCCAATGTGATGGCCCATATCGACAGCAAGGAGGAGCAGGACGAGCTTGAGGGCGACTATTTGGTGGACGAAAAGGCCCGCACCGCCACCCTCACCCCCCTTGGTGTAAAAAAGGCCGAGCGGCACTTTGGCATTGAAAACCTAACCGACTATGAGAACCTCACCCTGTCTCACCATATCAATCAGGCCATTAAGGCCCACGGCATCATGAAGCGGGATGTGGACTATGTGGTCAAGGACGGCGAAATCATCATTGTGGATGAGTTTACCGGCCGGTTGATGATTGGCCGCCGCTACAACGAGGGGCTGCATCAGGCCATCGAGGCTAAGGAAGGGGTGCAGGTAGCCCGAGAGAGCAAGACCCTGGCTACCATCACCTTTCAAAATTTCTTTAGAATGTACGATAAGCTGGCCGGCATGACCGGTACCGCCCTCACCGAGGAGCAGGAGTTTAGAGACATCTACCACCTCGATGTGGTGGCCATTCCCACAAACCGTCCGGTGGTGCGCCAGGACCATCCAGACCAGGTTTATAAAACCCTGGCTGCCAAGGAGCGGGCCGTTATCGAGCAGATTATTGCCTGCCACCAAAAGGGTCAGCCGGTGCTGGTGGGAACCGTGTCCATCGAAAACAGCGAGCGGCTATCGGCGCTGCTGAGCCGCCGGGGCATACCCCATCAGGTGCTCAACGCCAAATACCACGCCAGAGAGGCCCAAATTGTGGCGCAGGCCGGCAAGTATGGGGCTGTGACCATCGCCACTAACATGGCCGGGCGGGGCACCGACATCAAGTTAGGGGGCAACGCCGAGTTTATGGCCCGCCAAAAGCTTGAGCAGGAGGGCCTGGAGGACCACATTATCGCCGAGGCCATGGGCTATGGCGATACCCACGACCCCGATGTGTTGGCCGCCCGGGAGCGCTTTAGAACGCTGCTGGGCCAGTTTGAGGCCGAGGTGCAAAAGGAGGCCGAGCGGGTGATTGCCGCAGGCGGCCTGTTTATCCTGGGCACCGAGCGCCACGAGTCCCGCCGCATCGACAACCAGCTCCGTGGCCGGTCGGGCCGCCAGGGCGACCCGGGCGAGTCCCGCTTCTTCCTCTCCTTAGAGGATGATCTGATGCGGCTGTTTGGCGGCGAGCGTATGCAGAACCTGATGGACACCCTCAAGGTGGACGAGGATATGCCCATCGAGGCCAAGCTGCTCTCCAGCTCCATCGAATCGGCCCAGAGCCGGGTGGAGGGGCGCAACTTCCAAACCCGTAAGAATGTGCTGCAGTTTGACGATGTGATGAACCGCCAGCGGGAGATTATCTACGGTCAGCGCAGTCAGGTGCTCGAGGGTGAGGACATCGGCCCCACCATTACCCGTATGTTTGAGGAGAGCCTGGACGCCGCCATAGACCGCTATATGCCCGAAAGCTATGACCCGGCCGACTACAACATCCCGGGCCTCATCGAGCATTTTAGCGGCGTGGTGCTGCCCCCCGACGACCCCCGATTTACCGAAAAGGCCCTGCGGGCCCTAAGTCGGCAGCAGGTGCGCGAGCTGCTCTATGCACAGGCCAGCGGCCTTTATGCCCAGCGTACTGCCCAGTGGGGCGACACCCTTAGGGCCGAGATTGAGCGCGTGGTGCTGCTGCGCTGTGTGGACCGCCACTGGATGGAGCACATTGACAACATGGACCAGTTGCGCCGGGGCATCTACCTGCGCAGCTACGGTCAGCGTGACCCGGTTGTGGAGTACCGCATAGAGGGCTTTGAGATGTTCGACGAGATGATTGCCGCCATCCGGGAGGACACGGTGCGGGGTCTGCTCACGGTGCGCATACAGCTTGAGGCCCCCGTCCAGCGGGAACAGGTGATGCAGCCCATACCCAACAGGCCGGCGGTGCCGCTCCCCCGGGCTGTGGCTGCTCGTCCGCCCGTGACGAGGGGTAATCAGCCGCCCGCAAAGCCCCAGCCTGTGGTCACCGGCCCCAAAATCGGTCGCAACGACCCCTGCCCCTGTGGCAGCGGACTTAAATATAAAAAGTGCTGCGGCAAGTAGGCCGGCATTTTATAAGGCCGCCCTATCCCCAATAAGCTGTGTCATGGCTGCGGGGGATGGCCTGCCCTGCTGCAAGGCCACTCCCCAGCCGGACACCGCCACCGCCCTCCTCGCCCTGTGGCCGGCAATGTGCTGCTTTGGCAGCGGGGCTTTGTGTAGTGGAGGCCGATGGGGGGCAAAATTCGGGTGCACGCCCATTTTGGCCTTGTGTTTACCCGGCCGCTGGCGCATAATAAGAACAAACTCTGCCGAAAGGGGGCTATCCCCATAGCCATCTTGATAAAGCGGGCCCTGCCCGAAGATCTGCCCGAATGCTGCCGTGTGGAGCAGGCATCCAACATAGGACTGGCCTATGTGGCCGATGTGTTCGACCATTTTACCCGTTATACCGTGGGCGACTTTAGCTGCGGCTACATAGACGGACAGCTTGCAGGCATTGGTAAGCTCACCCGTCTCTACGACGGCAGCGCCTGGCTGGAAACCTTGCGGGTGGACGCCCGGTATCAAGGTCGGGGGCTGGGCAAGGCCTTTTATAATCGCTTTAGCCAGCAGGCTGTTGAGCTGGGCTGCCCGGTGATGCGTATGTATACCGGGGCCTCCAATGTGGTGAGCGCCGGCCTTGCACGGCTCAATGGCCTCGAGGTTGTGGCCCAGCACCAGGGCATGACGCTCGACCTGCCCACAGCCCATCTGCCCGGCCTGCCCGAGGGCTTTTACATGGCCACCCCCCGGGAGGCTATGGCGGCCTACGCCGGGCAGGAAAGCGGATTTATCTGCCTAAACCGCACTTTTTATGCCCACAACCCCGACACCATAGCCGGTCTTGCGGGCGATGGCCGGGTGTTTATCCACCCCGAAACGGGCAGCGCTTTGGTTTTGGGCGCACGGTTTCAGCGGTTTAAGGGGCTGCATCTGGCCGCCCCCATAGGGGACATCGAGCGCTGCCTGCGCTTTGCGGTGGCCTACACGGCCGCCGAGGAGCTGCCCCGGCTCACCTGCACCTTTGCCACCGACAACACCTATCTGCCCGGCCTTCTTACAGACATGGGCTTTGTGCCCGAGCCTGCGCCCACCGTGGTGATGGAAGGGCCGCCTGCAGCCACTTAAGTTAGGGAGGATACCGTCTTGTCAGAGCTTATACGCATTGAAGATATGTACAAAATCTATAACCCCGGGGAGAACGAGGTGCGGGCCATCGATGGCATCTCACTCACCATCGGCCACGGAGAGTTTGTGGCCATTGTGGGACACTCGGGTTCGGGCAAGAGCACGCTGATGAATATGCTCGGCTGCCTGGATGTGCCCACCTCGGGTGAGTATTATCTCGAGGGGCAGAATGTGGCCACCCTCACCGAGGACGAGCTCAGCGACATTCGCAATATGCGCATCGGCTTTGTCTTTCAGGGATTTAACCTTATCCCCAGCCTGACGGCCATCGAAAATGTTGAGCTGCCCCTTATATACCGGGGCATTAAAAAGGAGGAGCGCCGCCGCCTATCGGCCGAGGCGCTCGATCGGGTGGGCCTTGCCAACCGCCTGACCCATAAGCCCAGTCAACTCTCGGGCGGGCAGCAGCAGCGG
>DBQC01000008.1:7985-79771 GCA_002305075.1 Ruminococcaceae bacterium UBA1404
TGGCCGACGAGCCCACCGGCAACCTGGACACCCGCTCGGGCGAGGAGGTTATGCGCATTCTCCATGAGCTGCACATGGAGGGGCGCACCATCATCCTCATCACCCACGACAACGAGATTGCCGAGCAGGCCAGCCGGGTTATCCGCATACGAGACGGCCGCATTATGGAGGACAGCTTTAACACCCACATCAAGCTGCTGTCCCCCATCGATCAGACCGAGGAGGAGGATGCCCTATGACCGAGCCGAATCAGCGCCGCTTTGCCCGGCGGGGAGATATTTTCGTGGTAGCGGGGTTGGTGGCAGTGGCCCTGATAGCCATGGTGGTTATCTACCTGATGGGCGCACCGTCGGGCAATATTGCAGTGGTCACGGTGGAAGGCCGGGAGATTATGCGCATCGACCTCGGCGATTACACCAACAAAGAGGACTATATCACCCTTAGAGAGGACTATGGCGTGCCGGTGGATTTTGAGATACGAGATGCCACCATCCGCTTTGTCAATGTAGACTGCCCCGACCATCTCTGCGAGGCCATGGGCGCCATCGGCCGAGAGTACGACAGCGCCATCTGTATGCCCAACCAGACGGTGGTGGCTATTTACAGCCCCGACGATGCGCCCTATAAGGTCGGTGGCTAAAAGCAGTCGGATACAGCAAAACCCCCGCCCAAGGCGGGGGTTTTGGTGTTGTTTAAACAAAGGGCATGGGTTAGCCCCGCAGTCCCTCGGCAAAGCCATAGAGCCGCTGGCGGCGCTCGGGGCTTAGCTGGCGGTAAATGGCCACCAGCTCGGCCTCCTCCACCGACAGATTGTCGGCTGCCAACTGGTGCGCCGGCATAGGCACATTGCTCAAATCCAGCAGATAGTCGGTGGAACAGCCAAAGTAGGCGGCCAGTCGGATGAGATTTTCGCTGGTGGGCAAAATTTTGCCCGTCTCATAGGCGCTGATGGTCTCCTGCTGAAGGCCGGTATGCATGGCCAGCTTAGCCTGGGTCTGGTTTTGACTTTTGCGAAGCTTGCGTAGATTCTGCACAACATCACCACTATCCAAAATAATAAGTTATTTATCTAATAATATATAAGCAGCTGGTTTTTGTAAAGGGGTTTTTCGAATTTTTCGGCCGATTTTCGGATTTTTTAGAATACGAGGGGCCGTTGTAAAAGCCTGCATGGCGTGTTACAATGCCGATATACACTTTCCAAGGGTTAACAGCCCCGCATCCCAATATCCAGCAGGACAGGAGGCTTTTTATGGCCAGAATCGATCTGAACAGCGACCTTGGTGAGAGCTTTGGCGCTTACACCCTCGGCATGGACGAGGAGGTTATCGCCTGTATGACCTCGGTGAATATCGCCTGTGCAGCCCACGCCGGCGACCCGCTGGTTATGGCGCGCACCGTGCGCACCGCCAAGCGCCATGGCGTGGCGGTGGGTGCCCATCCCGGCTACCCCGACCTTCAGGGCTTTGGCCGGCGGGCCATGGCCCTTTCCCCCGAGGAGGTGCGGGCCTATGTGCTCTACCAGATGGGGGCGCTAGACGCCTTTGTCCGGGCCGAGGGGCTTACGCTTGCGCATGTAAAAGCCCACGGCAGCCTTTATAACACGGCGGCGGTGGATATACATATTGCGCTGGCCATTGGCCGGGCCATCAAGGACTTTGGCAGCCATGTCATCTACTGCGGTCTTGCCGGCTCCAAAATGGAAGAGGCCGCCGGCGAGCTGGGGCTGCCCTTTGCCAGCGAGGTATTTGCCGACCGGGGCTACCGGCCCGACGGCACCCTCGTCCCCAGAGGACAGCCCGGGGCCATGATTGAGGATGTGGACCTGGCCGCTGCCCGGGTGGTGCGGATGGTGCAGGAGGGCAAGGTGACCGCCAGCGATGGCAGCGACCTTGCGCTAAAGGCCCACACGGTCTGCCTGCATGGCGACAATGCCCAGGCCGTAGACTTTGCCCGGCAAATCCGCCGGCGGCTGGAGGCCGAGGGCATCGACCTGGCTCCCATGGCCCGGTGCATTTAGGGGGTGCGGGCATGATTTATGCAAAGCCAAGGCTGTTTATCCTGTCGGACACCGCCTATTCGGTGGAGTTTGGCGACGAGATTTCCGACGCCCTGCGCCGCCGGGTGGCGGCCATGGTAAGCCGGCTGGACGCCCTGGGCCACCCGGCCATTGTCGAGGTGGTGCCCAGCTACCGGGCGGTGATGGTGGAGTATGACCCCTTTCTTATGGACTACGCTCACATGGCCGAGATGCTCACCAATCTTGCCCAAAAGGCCGGGGCACAGCCCGTGGAGTCGGGGCGGGAGGTGGAGCTGCCCGTCTGCTACGGCGGTTCCTTTGGTCCCGACCTTGAAACCGTGGCCACCCACAACGGTCTCGATGCCGAAGAGGTTATAGAAATCCACAGTGCGGGCATCTACCCGGTCTATATGATGGGCTTTTCGCCGGGCTTTCCCTATCTGGGTGGCATGGATAAGCGCATTGCCACCCCCCGGCTGAGCACCCCCCGTACAGGGATACCGGCCGGGTCGGTGGGCATTGCCGGCAGCCAGACCGGCGTCTATCCCTTGGCCAGCCCCGGCGGTTGGCAGCTCATTGGCCGCACGCCCCTCAAGCTCTTTGACCCCACAGCCCCCCAGCCCTTTTTGCTAGCCGTGGGCGATGTGGTGCGCTTTGTGCCCATCACCGAGGAGGAATACCATCGGATGGGAGGCCAGAGCCATGATTAAGGTTATCCAAAAAGGCCTGCTTACCACCGTGCAGGACCTGGGTCGACGGGGCTGGCAGCGCTATGGGGTGCCCGTGTCGGGTGCCATGGACTGGCACGCCGCCTCGCTGGCCAACATCCTTGTGGGCTGCGGCACCAACACCCCGGTTATCGAGGCCACCATCATCGGGCCGACCTTAGAAATCACCCGGGCCTGCCGCTTTGCCATGACCGGGGCGGCCTTTGCACCCAAGCTTAACGGCAAGAACATCGACCTCAACCGCTGCCACGAGGCTCCGGCCGGCAGCCGCCTCGAGATGGGCATTGCGACCTCGGGTGCCCGTGGCTATGTGGCCTTTTCGGGAGGGATTGACCTGCCGCCGGTGATGGGCAGCGTGAGCACCAACCTAAAGGCCGGACTGGGCGGGATAGACGGAGGCCGCCCGCTGCAAAACGGCGACATTCTGCCCCTTGGCCCCCAAACGGCCCTGCGTGGCGACCTCTCGTTGCGGCAGGCCGACCCTGCCTTGCTGCCCGCCTACAGCGATACGCCCACTTTGCGGGTGGTGCTCGAGACCCGTCCCGATTACTTTGACGGCTGGGCGGTGACCATCCTCACCGGGCAGACCTACACCGTCTCGAAGGACAGCGACCGCATGGGCTGCCGCCTTGAGGGGCCGGACATCCCCTATGCGCCGGGGTTTGACGGCAACATCATCTCGGACGGCACCACCCTCGGCTCGATTCAGGTGGCGGGGGGACGGCCCATTCTGCTGATGGCCGACCGCCAGACTACCGGCGGCTATGCCAAGTTAGGCGGGGTGATTATGGCCGATATCCCGCTGGCTGCCCAACTGCGCCCGGGAAACAGCCTGCGATTTAAGGCGGTTTCTCTGGCCGAAGCTCAGGAGGCTTATATCGCCATGCGCACTGCCCTGAGTGACTTGGACCGCCGCATCAATGTGGGGCGGTAACCTGTGGTTCTCGGCGCTAAACATTAAAAAGTATGCAACATAAGGGCTTCTAAAGGACACTGTCCTTTAGAAGCCCTTGATTCATGGGCGCCATCCATGAGATAATCCCCGCAAAAAGCGCAGGAGACGGCTATTTGGCTAAGTTAAGTTCAAAGCGCTCAAAAAAGCCGATGAGGTTTCCTTCCTCATCCCGCACGCCCTGCATATAAAAGCGCTGGTTGCGTGTGTTCACGCCCAAATAGACCTCCTTGCCATCGCTCTGCATCTTTTCAAAGGCGGCGGCAATGCGCTCCCGGGAGGCCGGCCGGTCGTGACAGTCAAACAGGCACTTGCCAATAAGCGGCCCATAGCCCCGCTCTTTGTAGTAATAGTATTCGGCGTAGCGGTTCATAAAACGGATGATATAGTCCTTGTCCACAAAGACAATGGGGTAGGGGTAGCTGTCAAGAATACCCTTCATAATGGTATGTTGGTCCATGGTTGCTTCCTCCCGGTTATATTTGTCTAAAGCGTAGCACAAATTGGGGGCGGCTGTCTACCGCCGGGGACTATAGGTGTAAATTTCTGCGGCGGCTTTGTTTTTTATGTACGCTGCCGAATGGATATACTGATAAGCCCTGTGCTGCTCAAGGCTGGCGCAAAATCCGGCCATATGGTATATTAAAACGAAGATACCCCGGCGCAAAGGCGCCTTTAGGAGCGACTTTATATGAAAGCTAAAACTGCTTTAATATTAATAGGACTGGCCCTCACCGTGATGGTGGGGGGCGCTGCGGCCGTTTATTTTCTTATGGATCAGACGGCCAATGCTCCGCCGCCCGAGGAGCCCGGCAGTGCCTCGGAGCCGGCTGAGCAGAGCTCGCAGACCCCCGAGCCCGAACCAGAACCCGAGCCTGAGCCTGAACCCATTCCGACCCCGCCGCCTACCACACCCCCCGTTACCACGCCGCCCGTCACCACGCTGCCCGGCACCAGCGCCGGGGCCGGCAATACGGCACAGCCTGCGGTGGGCAACCTAACCATCGGCAAATCGGGCACCAACACCGCCCAGGAAACGGTGCAAAACCTCTATATCGAGGCCACCCCCGCCGTGATTAAGAACAAAACCGTGCTGGGCGATGTGATTATCTCGCCCACGGCGGGCAGCGGCGACATCACCCTTGAGAATGTGCGCATATCGGGCAACATCTTCGCCTCGGGCGGAGGCAAGCTCAACCTAAAAAGCACCCGGGCTGCCGGCATGGTGGCCGACCAGCCCACCGGCAGCCAGAGCCTTGTGCTGTCCGGCCAGACGGCGGTGCCCAATCTCTGGCTTAAGGGCCACGCCCTGCTGGACGAAAGCGGGCTTATGGGCGCTCCCGGCGTGGTCAATGTCTATTCTCAGGACGGCGGCCGGCTGTGGAACGACCTTACCCTAAAGGGCGCCCATCTCGATTTGCTGGGCACCTCCACCCCCACCAATGTGCACATACCCACCGATAGCGGCATCACCAAAATCAATGCCGCCGCCCAAACCCATATCGCCGGCACCGGTCCGGTTAGAGAGCTGGTGGTGGGCAGCCCCGATGCGACCTACGAGACCAAGCCCACCCGCATCACCGAAAGCGGCGGTCACACGGCCAACTCCAGCGCCGGGGCCATCGGCAGCGACTCGTACGGCCAGCCCAGCGAAAGCGGCACCAGCCCGGCCGACTATCCCAAGGGTACCCTCGGCACTCCAACCCAGCTTAAAATTTATACCCAAGGCAACGACATCTACGCCCGTTTCGTGGGCGATAAAAACGCCAAAGAGGGCTATACCCTGGTGCCCATCATCGATGGGCGCAAGCAAAAGGCCGTGGAGGTATCGGGCGCGGGCAAGGGCACCCCGCCCGAGCATACCGACATCTATATCATCGGCGAGGCCGCCTCTCTGCGCGGCCGCAAGGTGGCCTTTGAGGTCTATGCCAATGCGGTGCCCAAAAAACACGCCCGCTCGGCCAACCAGACGGTCTATCTCACCGCCGGCTTTGGGGGAGACGGCCTCAGCATAACCCGCAACCCCAAAAATGAGGAATACACCATCTCGTGGGGGCAGATTGAGTTTGCGTCGGATAGCCGCTCGAGCAACATAAAGCCCGGCGGCACCACCTATAGCATCGACTACACCCTGCGTATGCCCGACGGTACGGTGGTCTACCGGCCCACGGGGCGAGCTTCCACCACCAAAACCAGCTATAAAATCCCCTATATGCCCCCGGGTCTGGCCGATGGTACCTCTATCGAGGTGACCGTCCACGCCGAGGTGGACACCGATGTCTACCCCTGCGTGCTCGAGGGCGAGCAGAGCATCTCGGATATCTTCAGGCTGGGCGACCTCTCCACCCCCACCGGCCTGACGGCAACGCTGTCTAAGAGCGGCTACGGGCTAACGGCTTCCTGGAACGCCGTGGCCGACGCCGAGAACTATACGGTGACCGCCCTGGTGAGCCGGGGTACGGCGGTGCAGCATATCAGCCAGACGGTCACCGGCACCAGCCACAGCTTTAGCGATCTGTCGGGCGGCAACCCCGATGCCATCACCGCCCTGAGCGTCAAAGTGGTTGCCAACGCCGCCCCGGGCAGCATCTACAACAGCTCGCAACCCGCCGAGCTGAGCAGCCCCATCGCAGTGCCCGTTGTGCTGAGCCCCCCCAACCCCTCCAGCCTCAGTATCGAGCTCATCGGCAACAGCGCCGACACTCACTTTAACGCCAGCTGGGCCGAGGTGCCGTTGGCTCAGAGCTACCGAGTGTTTGCCACCCACTACGACCTATACGGCGAGGTTGCTCCCACCAGTCCCGCCCAAGAGCACAGCACCACCGGCACCACCCACCGCTTTACCGATGTGGTCAGCGAGCAAGTGGACAGCCTGAGCTTCACTGTGCAGGCTGTGGCCCACAGCCCGGGCTGGTACCGGGATTCCCAGCCGGTTACAAGCGGCAGATTTGCGTCGGCCATCTACCTCGACCCGCCCGCCCGGGAGGACATGGACATCGCCCTGAGCGCCCTTAACCGCACCGACTACACGGTCAGCTGGAAGCCGGTCAGCCATGCCGCCAAATATCTGGTCATCCCCATCTACAACGGCGACCCCAAAACCGACCTGCAAGTGATTGTGGACGCTCCAACCGGCGGCAAATGGCAGCACACCTTTACCGGCGTTGGCAGCGATATTAAGAGCATTGCCTTTAGGCTCTATGCGCTGCCCGCCGAGGGCACATGGTACAGCCGCTCCGACCTGACCGACAGCATCCCGAGGCAGATCAACCAGCCCATGCCCACCCCGCAAAATGTCTCGATAGAGTTTACCGACAGTCACAGCAAGGCCTTTATCCGCTGGAACACCGTGCCAAATGCCGCCGAGTATAAGCTTATCTACCGGCAGGAGGTGGCGGCCGGCACCGTGACCGAGGCCGAGATGTTGGTGCCCTTCACCAACACGGCCCGCACCGAATGCGTGATAGAGGGTCTTAACCCCGACACGCTGCGCAGCCTGAGTGTGCAGGTGATTACCGTGGCCAAGGACACCAGCTGGAACGACGATTCGGCCCCAAGCGCTCTGGTGACCTCCACCATCGGCGCCCGCAAGCTCGCGCCGCCCACTGCCCCCTTCTTTGAGCACAATGCTTCCAAGCTTAAAGTGGGCTGGGAGGCGGGCAGTGGCTACAATGCGGCCAACGACCAGTTCCGCTACTGGATTAATCCCCCAACGGGTACCGACTTTAATCTGGTTACCACCGCCAGCGGCACCACGACGGCCAAAGAGTTCGAGATGCCCGCACCCGATGGGCCCACCACCATCCACATCGTGCTGCGCACGGTGCCCCGGTATGTGGAGCACAACACAGAGGCTTCCGAGCTGATGCATTTCTATCTGTTCAGCACCGGTGCGCTGACCATGGACGGCGACGGGATAACCCTGCCCAAATTGGTGCCCGATGCCCCCGAGCCTATCGACCCCGAAAACCCCGTTGACCTAAGCCAGAACAACCCCTTCTATAACGACCCGGTGGAATGGGTGCACCTGCGCTTTACGCCAAAAAGCGGCCAGAAGACCGGCGCCGACGACCGTGGCTTTAGCTTTAGCTACGACGGCACCGCCCAGACACAGGTTAACATCGGACATTATCATACAGGCTGGAGAGCCCTTGAGGGTACCATCCGCCTTGAGTTTGTTACCCGAAGCGAGCGTGTGTATTACACCGCCAACATACAAAAGAGCGCAATTGGCTGACAAAGCCCCCGGCGCCCCCGCCAAACGGCGGGGGCGCCGGGCTTATGCGGGGGGATAGGTGGCCGCATCAGAGTAAAAGGCCCTAGAGCGGCACCAATATGCAGCAGATACAAAGCTTTAAGGCACTATATATAAAATTTATTATGAAGAAAAAAGGCGGAAATCTCCGCAAAAATGGCGGGCTTGTCCTCTTTAGAGGTGGTTTTGGGGGCAGCAGAGGCCAAAATCGCCTTTTTTTCGGCGATTTTAGTCTGCCGCCCACAAGTGACCCCGATAGAATGGCCTTGCAAGGGGAATTCTATTGGGAGGACAACAGCCGTGAAAAAAACCAGCCTAAACCCAAACAAAACCCTGCCCGACTATCTGCGCATGGAATGCACCTATCTGCTGCGGGGACACGCCGCCCGCCGCCGGGCCATACAGACCGGAGAAATCAGCGGCGCCGAGCGCAAAAAGTACGAGGCGGTGGAACAGGCCCTTTGCAGCATTGAACCGGTGCTGCGCCGCCCGGTGATGGACTCGCTCATCCACCGCATACCCTACGAGCATCTCTGTGTGCCCTGCGGCCGCCAGACCTTTTATCGCCGCCGCCGCACTTTGCTTACCGCCTTAGCTCGGGAGCTCGATTATCTCTAATCCCGGGCAGCACCTGCTTATTGCGGCAGAGCATGGGTTGTGCTATGCTATAAAGGCAGAATGTCAATATTCCTGGAGGAAAATATGAAAAAAAACCTACTCACCGTCATGGCTCTTTTGCTGCTAATCGGCTGTAGTCAGCCCGCCGAGAGTCTGCCCCCCGCCTCCTCGCAGCCCCAGCCGCCGCCCGAGGCCGATGTGCGCACCGATGTGGCCTTTGTGCCCGAACCTATCGAGGAGGCGCAAATCGAGCTGCTTGTGTTCAGCCCCCATGCCCCCGAAAAGCCGGGCTATTATATCGACCTGCTGCCCGAAGCTGCCTTTGTCGCCCACGGCGGCGATGTTTGGAGCGAGAATTACACCGTGATCGAGCCCTCGGGCATCGGGAGCATGAGCATCTCGCTGCTGTCCTGCCCAAGCGACCCCTTAGATTACTTTGATCTTGCCAGCGAGGAGGAGCTTACAAATAAGCTCATTGCCTATATCTTCCCCACCGGCGACCGCCACCGTGGTCAGCAGCGTGCCGTGGCCGACTTCGAGTACACCCTTACGGTGGACCACTCGGGCACCCGGGAGGGCTGGCAGGCCTATATCATCGAGTTTGAGGACAGGGATACCCAGACCCACTCCATCCGTTTTCTCTCGGCCAATGATGATATTGGCGAGCACTACACGGGCATTGCGGTCAATATCAACCTGCCCATGGGCGAAACGGCGGCTTACGAGGCCTATATGCAGATGTTGCACAGTATTCGCCGGGCCGAAAGCTAAATTTGGCTGTCCATAAATTATCGCATTTTCTTTCATTATCTGTTATTTTATGCTTCATGCATTTATCACAGTATTAGGCTACAATAGGCAGTAATCGCTCAAACTAAGGAGGCAGATACTATGTATGACCAACAAAGTCCCTATACAGGGGGTCGAGGCGCCGGTGTGCGCAATCTGGCCGCCCTTTTAGCCGTGGCTATCGTGTCGGTATGTGCCGGGGCGGGCGGAGCCTATCTGGTGATGGAGAACTACCCGCTGCCCGAGCAGCCCGCCGAGACGGCATCCCAGGGCACTCCCGGGCCGATTTCCACCCCTCAGGTGATCACCGTGAGCGGTGACTTGAGCAATGTGGTAGAAAAAACCGCCGCCAGCGTGGTAGAAATCTATACCGAAACCATGCGGGCCAACTATTTTGGCCAGTACATCACCGAAGGAGCCGGCAGCGGCGTTATCTACACCGCCGACGGCTATGTTATCACCAACAACCATGTTATCGACGGCGCCCAGAGCATCATGGTGCGTAGCGGCACCGGCGAGGAATACGAGGCCATTCTTGTGGGGGCCGACGAGCAGACCGACCTGGCGCTGCTTAAGATTGACGCCGAGGGTCTGACCCCAGTGACCATGGCCGACTCGGACCAGATTCGGGTGGGCGAGGTGGCGGTAGCCATCGGCAATCCGCTAGGCACGCTGGGCGGCTCGGTCACCTCAGGCATCATCAGCGCCAAAGACCGCCAGCTCATCCTCGACAACCGCACCATGACCTTACTTCAGACCTCGGCGGCGGTTAACCCCGGCAATTCGGGAGGCGGCCTGTTTAACGCCCATGGCCAGCTCATTGGTATTATTAACGCCAAAAGCTCGGGCGAATCGGGCGGTGCCACCATCGAGGGACTGGGCTTTGCCATCCCCAGCAACCTGGTGGCCAAGGTGGCCGAGGACATTATGCGCAGCGGCTATGTGAGAGGCCGCCCCCAAATTGGGGCCAGTGTGCGGGAGATTCGGGACCTGACCACTGCCGGCATATACGGCCTTGACCGGGTGGGCATCTATGTGATTGAGGTCACCGTGACCGGCAACAACCTGCAGGCCGGCGACCTGATTGTGGAGGCCGACGGTGTGGAGATCAGCACCAACGCCGAGCTGGCTTCGGTCATCAGCAGCCATGAGGTGGGCGAGAACATTGAGATGAAGGTCATCCGGGGCGGCCGGGAGATCACCGTGAAGGTTCCTCTCACCGAGCGCATTCCCGAACATATCCGCCGGCAGATCAGAGTGGCTTAAAAACACCAAATATGCTCCGCAGATGCGGGCAGGCTTGGAAAGGGGGCGGCAAGCCCCTTTTCCGTTTTGGCGGCAGCTGCTGCGCTTTTGCGCCGGGCAGAACCCTTTTCTTGTCAAGGATAGGCGGTCTGTGTTATACTTATAAAAACGACCTAAGAGGTAAACTTTATGCGATATTGTACACATTGTGGCGAGCAAGCCCCAACCGAGGCGCTGTTTTGCCCAAATTGCGGCACCCGGCTTCCCACGGTGGCCGCCCAACATAACCCCTATTATGGGGCCGACACCGGCGTGCCCGACTATGGTTCGGGTCAGCCCCCGGTAGGCCAGCCTTATTATGCCCCCCCGGCCCGGCCGGACGGTAAGCCCACCGGCGGCAGCCTTTCGCTGGCGATTATCAGCCTGCTGTTTAGCGTGCTGCTGCGGCCGGTTTTCGCCTATCCGGTGATTATTTACAGCATCTATCAAAGCACCCGAGAGCTCAAAGAGGGCCTCACCACCCGCACCACGGCCCGCACCATGAGCGTTGTGGCCCTGGGTTTGGCGGTCATTAGCCATATGTTGGGCATCGCCCTGTCATCCATGGGGATCACCCTTGGAGATCTGATCGGCACGCTGACCATCGGCCTTGGCCTATCGGCCTGATAACGCACCAAAGCCGCCGCGCAATGAGCGCGGCGGCTTTTTGATTGGGGGTTTGGGCTCACCTGTGGGGGCCTGGTTTTTAGGTGGTCTCCACATAGCCTTTGGGGTTTTGGCGCTGGAATTCATAGGCATCCCGGCAGATGTCCGCAAGGCTGCGGTGGGTGCGCCAGTTCATGTCCCTGAGCGCTTTGGAGGCATCGGCCCAGTAGGCGGGCAAATCTCCCGCCCGGCGGGGCTTTATGCTGTAGGGAACGGCCTGTCCCGTAGCCTCGGAAAAGGCTTTTACCATCTCCAGCACGCTGACCCCCCGCCCCGAGCCTAAGTTGTGCACAAACAGCCCGTGGCTGCCCTCGATGAGCCCCAGCGCAGCCAGATGCCCCTCGGCCAAATCCATCACATGGATATAGTCTCGCACGCAGGAGCCGTCCGGCGTGGGGTAATCCCCTCCAAAGACCCCCAGCTCGGGCCGCCGCCCCACCGCCACCTGGGTGATATAGGGCATGAGGTTGTTGGGTATGCCGGCGGGGTCCTCGCCAATCAGCCCCGAGGGATGGGCCCCCACCGGGTTAAAGTAGCGCAAAATGGAGATAGACCAGCCCGGCTGGCTGTGATAAAGGTCGGTGAGCATCCACTCCACGGCGGCCTTGGTGCGGCCATAGGGGTTCATGGGTTGCAGTGGCAGGTCCTCGGTGTAGGGGATGATGTCGGTGTCGCCATAGACCGTGGCCGAGGAGGAGAACACCAGCCGCCGCACGCCCTGCCGTTGCATCACCCGCAGCAGAGCCGCCGCCCCTTCGATGTTGGCCGAATAATAAGCCAGAGGCTGGGCCACCGATTCGCCCACCGCCTTGAGCCCGGCAAAGTGGATAACCCCCTCGATGGGATGGGTCTCAAACACCTCGGCCAGGGCCTGCTCGTTTCGCACATCGGCCTTATAAAAGGCCGGGCGGCGCCCGGTAAGGGCCTCGATGCGGTTGACAACCAGCGCCTTGGAATTCACAAGGCTGTCCACAATAACCACCTCTCGCCCGGCTTCGGTCAAAACCGCCGCCGTATGGCTGCCGATATAACCGCAGCCTCCGGTTACCAAAATCGCCATAGCTTCCACCCGCTTTCTTATACTTAAAAAAGTATAGCACAAAGCGCCCCTGCTGTGAATGGCCCACTCTCCGCCGCCCATACTAAAGAGCATGAAGCCAAAGGAGCCGGATGATGCAGACCAGATGCCAAAACATAAAGCGTGCTTTTGATCTTACGGTGGCTGCAGTGGGGCTGTTGCCTGCGCTGCCGGTGATGGCGCTGGCCTGTGCCGCCATCTGGATTGAGGACGGCGGGCCGGTGCTGTTTTGTCAGGGGCGTATAGGTAGGTGGGGGCGGCCCTTTGCCATGCTCAAGCTGCGCACCATGCGTCGGACGCCCGGGCCCGCCCTTACCGCCCAAAACGACCCCCGGATAACCCGGGTGGGGCGGGTGCTGCGCCACACCAAAATCGACGAGCTGCCCCAGCTTTTCAATGTGCTGATGGGGGAGATGAGCCTGGTGGGTCCCCGCCCCGAGCTGCCCCGCTATGTGGCGGGCTACACCCCCGCTCAGCGGGAGGTGCTGCGGTATCGGCCCGGCCTGACCGACCCGGCAGCCCTGCGCTTTAGCGGCGAGGAGCGCATACTGGCCGAGGCCGGGCACCGAGCCGAGGCGGTTTACCGCCGGGAGATTTTGCCCCGCAAGCTTAAGCTTTCCATTCTCTACGCGCGCCACGCCACGCCCCTGAGCGACCTTTGGATGCTGTGGCATACGCTTAGGGCGGTTTTTGGACGAGGGAAGCCATAACATAAAGCGCAGCAATGCCTGAATACAGCCATACAAAAGCCCCCGCCGATTGGCGGGGGCTTTTTACTGTTAGCAGTCGGCTGCTTAATCCTGAGCGTAGAGTTTGGAGAGCTGGAGCAGGTGATCGTACTTGGCACGGGCGCCGGCAGCCGCACGCTCGAAGAGCATATCGGCACGCTCGGGGAAGCTGCGCTTGAGGGAGGTGTACCGAGCCTCGCCCTGTATGAAGTCCAGATAGCTGGTCGAGGGAGCCTTGGAGTCCATGGTAAAGGGATTCTTGCCCTCGGCGGTAAGGCGGGGATCGTAGCGGAAGGTGTGCCAGTAGCCGGACTCAACCGCGCTCTTGATCCGGGCTTGGGCCAGACCCATGCCGCCCTTAATGCCGTGGTTGATGCAGGGGGCGTAGGCGATGATGATGGAGGGGCCGTTGTAGCTTTCGGCCTCCACCATGGCCTTGACGCACTGGTTGTAGTCGGCACCCATGCCCACCTGTGCCACATAGACATAGCCGTAGGTCATGGCGATTTCGGCCAGGCTCTTCTTGCCGATTTCCTTGCCGGCGGCGGCAAACTGTGCCACGGCGCCGATGGGGGTGGACTTGGAGGACTGACCGCCGGTGTTGGAGTAGACCTCGGTGTCGAACACTAAGATGTTCACATCCTCGCCGGAGGCAATCACATGGTCAAGACCGCCAAAGCCGATGTCGTAGGCCCAGCCGTCTCCGCCAAAGATCCAGACCGACTTCTTGGCCAGATATTCTTTGGACTTAAGAATCTCGACGCAGGTGGGGCAACCCTCGGCGGCCGAGCGCTCGAGTGCGGCAACCAGCTCGTCGGTGGCCACACGGTTTTGGGCCGAGTTATCCTTGGTGGCCAGATACTTATCGGTGGCCTCGCGGATATAGTCCTTCTTGGTCATGGCATTCAGCTGCTCGATTTTTTCAATCAGGCGGGCGCGCAGCACATTCTGGGCAACGCTCATGCCGTAGCCATACTCGGCATTGTCCTCAAACAGGCTGTTGGCCCAGCTGGGACCACGGCCGTCCTGACCCACGCTGTAGGGGGTGGAGGGAGCCGAACCGCCCCAGATGGAGGAGCAACCGGTGGCATTGGCGATATACATACGGTCGCCGAACAGCTGGGTGACCAGCTTGGCATAGGGGGTCTCGCCGCAGCCGGCGCAGGCGCCCGAGAACTGGAGCAGGGGCTCCTTGAACTGGCTGCCCTTAACGGTGGTCTCCTTAAACTTGGCGAGCACCTCGGGGTAGCGGCGAACCTTAACGCCCTTGTTAAACACAGCCTGCTCGGCCATCTGGCTCTCGAGGGGCTGGAGCGCCAGAGCCTTTTCGCCCTTGCGACCCGGGCAGACCGCTACGCAGTTGCCGCAGCCGGTGCAGTCGAGGGGGGAGATGGTCACGGCAAACTTGTAGCCGGGCATACCCACCATATCCACCATCTTGGTGCCCTCGGGCATGGTGGCGGCGTCGGTCTCGTTGAGAGGCACAGGCCGAATGACGGCGTGGGGGCATACATAGGAGCAGAAGTTACACTGGATGCAGTTTTCGGGCAGCCACTCGGGCACATCCACGGCAATGCCGCGTTTTTCGTAGGCCGAGGTGCCCTGGGGGAAGGTGCCGTCGGCGGCGTCTACAAAGGCCGACACAGGCAGCTCGTCGCCCTTCTGGGCGTTCATGGGGGTGAGAATCTCGTCCACAAAGCGGCGCAGCTCGGGGGAACCCTCCTCGGCCTTGGGATAAGAGATGGAACCCGAAGCGTTCTTCCAGCTCTCGGGGATCTTAACTTCCACAATGCCGCTTACGCCCCGGTCGATGGCCTCGTGGTTCATCTTGACCACATTGTCGCCAAAGCGTCCGTAGCTGGCAGTGGCCGCTTCCTTCATATAGCGGATGGCATCCTCGATGGGGATGATGTTCGCCAGCTTAAAGAAGGCCGACTGCAAAATGGTGTTGATGCGGCCGCCCAGACCGATCTCACGGGCGATGCCCACGGCGTCCACCGTGTAGAAGCGGATGTTGTTCTCGGCGATTGTGCGCTTGACATCACCGGGCAGGTGCTCGTCGAGCTCCTCGACGGTCCAAGCCGTGTTGAGAAGGAAGGCGCCGCCGGGCTTAACATCGCTTACCATGTCGTATTTGTTGACATAGCTCTGGTTGTGGCAGGCCACAAAGTCGGCCTTGCTGATAAGATAGGTGCTCTTAATGGGGTTTTTGCCAAAGCGCAGGTGCGACACCGTGATGCCGCCCGACTTCTTAGAGTCGTAGGAGAAATAGGCCTGCGCATACATATCGGTGTGGTCGCCGATGATTTTGATGGAGTTCTTGTTGGCGCCCACCGTGCCGTCCGAACCCAGACCCCAGAACTTACAGCTTGTGGTGCCCTCGGGGCTGGTGTCGAGGTCGATGGTCTCAAGCGACAGATAGGTCACATCGTCGTTGATGCCGATGGTAAAGCGGGGCTTGGGGGCATCGGAAGCGGCATTTTGATACACGGCGGCAATCTGGCCGGGAACGGTATCTTTAGAGCCGAGGCCATAGCGACCCGAGTAGATGGGAATGTCCTTAAACTTACTGTTACGCAGGGCCAGCGCCACATCAAGGTAGAGGGGCTCGCCCACCGAGCCGGGCTCCTTGGTGCGGTCGAGCACGCTGATGCTCTTTACGCTGTCGGGAATGGCGGCGATGAGGCGGTCGGCGCAGAAGGGGCGATAGAGCCGCACCTTAATAAGGCCCACCTTCTCGCCAGAAGCGGTCAGCTTGTCGATGACCTCTTCGGCGGTGTCGCACACCGAGCCCATGGCAATGATAACCCGGTCGGCATCGGGGGCGCCGTAGTAGTTAAACAGCTGATAGTTGGTGCCGATTTTGGCGTTGACCTGTGCCATATAGTCCTCTACCACGCCGGGCAGGGCATCGTAGTAGGGGTTGGCGGCCTCTTTGGCCTGGAAGAAGATGTCGGGGTTTTGGGCCGTGCCCCGCAGCACCGGGCGCTCGGGGTTCAGGCTGCGCTTGCGGAAGGCCTCAACGGCATCCCAGTCGAGCATCTCGGCCAGGTCCTCATCGTCCCAGACCTCGATCTTCTGAATCTCGTGGCTGGTGCGGAAACCGTCGAAGAAGTGGACAAAGGGAACCCGACCCTTGATGGCCGACAGATGGGCCACCGCACCGAGGTCCATAACTTCCTGCACATTGGACGAACCCAAAAAGGCAAAGCCGGTCTGGCGGCAGGCGTAGATGTCCGAATGGTCGCCAAAGATAGACAGGGCATGTCCGGCCACGGCACGGGCCGAAACATCGATGACAGCGGGCAGCAGCTCGCCGGCCATTTTATACATATTGGGGATCATGAGCAGAAGGCCCTGGCTGGCGGTGTAGGTGGTGGTTAGCGCACCGGCGGCCAGCGAACCATGCACGGCACCGGCGGCGCCGGCCTCGCTTTGCATCTCGGTGACTTTTACGGGCTGACCAAACAGGTTTTTGCGTCCGGCTGCAGCCCACTCGTCGGTGTACTCGGCCATGTTGGAGGAGGGTGTGATAGGATAGATTGCCGCCACCTCGGTAAATGCGTAGGACACATGTGCCGCGGCGGTGTTACCATCCATGGTTTTCATTTGTCGTGCCACAGAATCTTTCCCCTTTCTGACTGCTGAAGTTTATTATTACAGGCAGAGCCTGCGATGGTCAAACTACAAAAATATCTCTCATAAGGATAGCATTTATTGCGGATTTTGTAAAGGATATATGTCAAATAGTTGTCACTTTGAATGTTTTCCTGCACACCATAGATATAGGATTTCCATAAACCGCATGAGTATGCCCTTTATCGCCCTCCGATGCAGAGGGCGCAGGCCGAGGGTGTAGCCGCCACACCACCGAGGGCGGTTTCGCGCAGTTCGTGGGGCATACTGCGCCCCACCGCATACATGGCGGTAATCACCTCATCAAGGGGGATGTGGCTTCTTAGGCCGGCCAGAGCCATATCGGCCGAGGTGAGGGCACAGGCCACTCCCACGGCGTTGCGCTTTTGGCAGGGCACCTCCACAAGGCCGCCTACCGGGTCGCAGACCACCCCCAGCAAGTTCATCAGCGCAACGGCGGCGGCATCAAGCGCCTGTGCCGGACTGCCGCCCAGCAGTTGGGTGGCGGCTGCGGCTGCCATGGCGGCCGCCGAGCCCACCTCGGCCTGACAGCCCCCCTCGGCGCCCGACACGGTGGCGTTGCGCATAATCAAATAGCCAACTCCCCCGGCGCAAAACAGAGCCGAGAGCAGCTGCTCCTTCGGCAGCTTGTAGTAGTCGCCCAGACCCATGAGCACCCCGGGAATGACCCCCGACGAGCCGGCCGTGGGGGCTGCCACAATAAGACCCATGGCGGCGTTGACCTCCATCACCCCGAGGGCGTAGCCCATAGCCAGCCCGGTGAGCGGGCCGCTCGCGGTATAGCCCCCGGCCAGATGGGACTTTATCTGCATGGCCTCGCCCCCCACCAGTCCGCCCATGGAGTGCAGGGTCTCGGTTTGGGCACGGTCCACGGCGGCACGCATAATATCAAGGCTGCGGCCCATGCGGGAAAGCACATCGGTCCGGCTTTGGCTAAATAGCGAGATCTCCCGGCGCAGGGTGGCCTCGGCGATGGAAATGCCCTCCTGTTCGCAGAGGCTTAGCAGCTCGGCAGCGGTTTTAAAATCGGTCACGCACTTTCCCCCCTAAGCGAGATGATTTTGGCCGAGCGCACATCGGCGCTGCTCAAAATTTGGTCGATGGCCTGCGATGAGATGGGCTCGTCGGCCTCCACTACGGCATAGGCAAGCTGGCCCTTCTCCTCGCGGAAAAGCTTCATAAAGGCGATGTTGATGCGATGATCGGCCAGACAGCCCGAAATATGGCGCACCATGCCCGGCTGGTCGATATGCTCCACGATGAGGGTGTGATATTCGCCGGTAAAGTCGACCTCCACGCCGTTGATGCGGACAATCTTCATGGCCCCGCCCCCGGTGGACACGCCGGTGATGCGGATGCGCTCTCCCCCGGCCGCCGTAAGCTCAATATCCACCGTGTTGGGATGCGGTACCGGGGTGTCGGCATCTGCCACAAAGTCGATGGCAATGCCCCGGCGCTCGGCCTCGGCAAAGCTGTCTCTTATGCGGGGATCTTCGGTGTTATATCCCAAAATGCCCCCCACCAGCGCCCGGTCGGTGCCGTGGCCCCGATAGGTCTGGGCAAAGGAGCCGTACAGGGTAAACCGGGCCGCCACAATGGGTCGGGCTGTCATGCCTAAAGCCGCCTGGGCAATGCGCAGCGCCCCCGCCGTGTGAGAGCTGGATGGCCCGATCATATTGGGACCAATCACTTCAAATACGCTGATGTTTTTCATAAGACCTCCTGAAAAAGCCCCTGCTTATTGCGGGCTTGAAATAGATTTGCGCAAAGCGTCGTTATAAAGTCCGGATATGTCCTCGATGAGGCCGGTGTGGCGAAAATCCCGGTGATAAACCAGGCTGATTTCTCGAACCATGGTGAGATTTTCCACCGGAAGCGCCCGAATGGTGCCCCGCCGCACCGAATCGCCGCAGGCGCTTTTGGGAATGACCGACACCCCAAAGCCCGCCTGCACCAGCTCTTTGATGATGGCGTTGTTGTCGGCTTCGAGGATGACATTGTAGGCATCTATCCGTTCGCCGGCCGTGGCCAAAGCAGCCTCGAACAGGCTGCGGGAACCCGAGCCGGGCAGCCGCAGAATGAGCCTTTCTTGCCGCAGCTCGCCGAGGGTGACCATGTTCTTTTTGGCCAGCGGGCTTTGGACGGGCACGGCCAGTACCAGATAGTCGGTATCCAGCAAGATGGTGCTAAAGTTGGGGTCGGACACGGCGCTTTCGAGCACAGCCAGATTAATTTCACCGCTGCGCAGCTTATCGCAGAGGTTTTTGTGGGTGTCGGTGAGGATGGAGATGTGCAGCTTGGGGTGGTTGCTGCCGCAATCCGCCAAAATTCGGGGCATCAGGCTGCCCTCGGCGGTGGGAAGCATCCCTACTGTAAGGCGGCGCACATCCCGGCGCTCGTCCTCCAGCTCCCGAAACAGCTCCTGATAGAGGGCGTGCATCTTGCGGGCGTAGGCCACCGCAATCTTGCCGGCTTCGGTGAGGCGGGGCTCCTTTTGGCTGCGGTTAAAAAGCTGCACCTCAAGCTCCCCTTCAAGGGCCTTGATATGCTGGCTGACCGCCGGCTGGGTTAGCGAAAGCTCCTCGGCGCTGCGGGAAAAGTTGCAGGTTCTGGCCACCGACAGCAAAGTGGTTACTTTTGGGCTTAGCATGATGAGGTTGCTCCTTATATGGATACAAAATTGCGGTAGAGATATAAAGGTTTGCATCATTAAAGCAGTAGCACTTTAACAATTGCTTATAAAGGCTTGGAAACAGGGGGCAAACGCCCTAAAGCTTCATAAATAAGTTTGCCCAAAAAACGGCAATATCTATTAAAAACCATTATACATATTTCCTGCCAGTATGACAACCAAAGCCGCAAATTTGGCCTATGCGCCAAAAACTCCCGCAAACCGGCGGGGGAGTGCATCGGCATAGACCAGCGCCCACCAAGGACACTAAGTCGCCTTCTTTTTAAAGAGTGGCATCGGTCTGGGTGGTCAGCTGTGCCGCCTCATCTTGGGTAGCGGGCGGGCGGTAGCCGGCGTTCATAAGCAGCGCACCGGCCAAAATCAGCGCGCAGCCCACGGCGCTTTTCAGGCTGAAGGTCTCGTTAAGCAGCCAGACCCCCACCGTGATGGTAAGGATGGTGGAAAAGCCCGAAAAGGAGGAGGACACCACCGGCGGCAGTTGGGTGAGGGTGTAGTTGATAAGCGAAAAACCGATAGTGGAGGAAATAACCGACAGATAAAGAATTCCGATGATAAAGGGAAAGGTGAACACCCCGTCTAAATAGCTATGCAGCGTGCCCTTGATGAGATGTCCGCCCACCGAGAGCAGGCTGTAAAAGCACATACCCACCGAGGTGGTGACATACACGGTCTCCACTGGGGAAAAGGCCCCGCCAATCCGCCGCATCAGAATGCTGTTAAAGCCCGAGCAGAGCACCGCAACGGCCGGCAGCACCATACCCAGGGGATGGCTGGTTTCAAAGTTTGTGCCGAGATTGATAATCATAAGCCCGCACACCGACACAGCCATGCAGGCGTACTGGCGTCGACTGGGCTTTTCTTTGAGGATGAGCACACCCAGCACCGTGATAAGCACCGGCGACATGGCGTAGAACAGCGCCACCTGACCGGTGGTTACCCAGCCCTGCCCGATGGAATAGAACTCACAAAAAAAGCCGATGCTGGGCACCAGCAATCCGCACAGAATAAGTGGGCGTATATCCTTGCCTTTAAAGTCCATTTTGAATATGCCAAGCCACCGCAGCGCCGTCATGGTGACCACAGCGGTGGTCATGCGAAAGGTGAGCAGACGCAGCGTGTCGCCCCCAATGGCATTTTGAGCCCGCACGGTAAAGAAAAAGGCAAAGGAAAAGATGGTGTAGCCTGCCAGAGCGGCAAGCATGGGTAGTGAGCGTGTTTTCATGAGTTCACCTGCTGATACAATATTAGGGGCCGCCCAGCGGACGGCCCCGGCGGGAAAGATATAAAGGTTAGGCTAAAAAGTCTGCAATAATTTGCAAAGTGCCCAGAACACCTACGGGAATGCTCTCCTCGTCAATTTCAAAGTGGGCGTTGTGGTGGGGTGCAGTCAGGCCCTTATCGGGATTGTGAATGCCCAAAAAGGCCAAGGCGCCCGGCCATTTGTCCAGATAGTAGTTAAAGGTCTCGCTGGCAAACCAGGGCGGGCAGCTGCCAAGGGCCCCTTCGCCGCAGGCTTTGGCCACCGAGGCGCTAAAGCGGGCGGCCATCTGGGCATCACTCACCGAAGCGCCCATAAAACCGGTGGTAATGTCGGCGGTGCAGCCCAGCATCTGGGCCGTGCCGCCCACAATGCGGCGCAGCGCATCCTCAGCCTTGCGGCCCTCGGCCGTGTCGAAAAAGCGCATACTGCCGGTGAATTTTGCCTGGTCGGGGATGATGTTAAAAGTGCTGCCCCCATCGATGCTGCAGACCGAGAGGGTGACGGTTTTGGTGACATCAATTTCGTTAACCCAGGCGCTGCCCAAATTGGCAATGGCATAAGCGGCGGCCGAAATGGGATTTATGGCCTGGTCGGGCCGGCTGCCGTGACCGCTGCGGCCGGTGATGGTGACCTCAAACTTGTTGATGCCGGCCATGCGGCTGCCCGGGTCGAGGGAGAACTTGCCACTCTCCAGCCCCGCATAGACATGGATACCAAAGCAGGCGTCAATCTGCTCGCCCTCCAGCAGCTTCAGGATGGCGCCGGCCGAGCGGGAGTCGTCGGTGTCGGGGTTGTCGCCCACATAGGTCTCCTCGCCGTTTTCAAAGCAGAATATCACACGGCCGGATAACTCATGGCGCAGCTCGGCCAGGATTTTCATCACCCCAAGGGCCATGGCGGTGTGCATATCGTGGCCGCAGGTGTGGGCCGCCCCCGGATTTTTGGACACGGCCGACTTTTTATTTCCGCCGGCGTTGGTGTCGTCCTCGGTCATGGGCAGCGCATCGATATCGGCCCGATAAAGAAAGGTCTTGCCGGGGCCCTTGCTGCCCTCTAAAAAGGCCACGGTGCTGGTGCCACGGGTGCGGTAGGTCAGACCGGCGGCCTCTATCTGGCTGCGGATAAACTCGGCGGTCTTAAACTCCTTGTCGGACACCTCGGGGTTCTCGTGAAGAAAGCGGCGGGTGGCAAGGATGTCGTCTATATGGCGGTCAAGACCGTCTTTTAACATTTGCGTAGTCATGGCCACGGCAAGCTCCTTTTAATTGTTTTAGATGGGGAGGGCTTTAGCAGCAGCAGCCCTGAGATTTATGCAGAACCAGCTCAATCTCCACCAGTCCATCTTTGGGCAGTGCGGCCACCTGAAAAGCGGCACGGGCCGGGGGATTACTGGGGAAGAACTCGGCATAAACGGCGTTCATGGCGGCAAAATCGGCCATGTTCTTAAGGTAGACGGTGGTTTTAACGGTGTCGGCCAGCGTATAACCGGCCGCCTCCACAATGGCCTGGGCATTCTTTAGCACCTGACGGGTCTGGGCGGCTGCGTCCTCGCCTAGAAGTGCGCCGCTCTCGGGGCAGAGCGCCAGCTGGCCGGATACATACAAAAAGTCGCCTGCCTTTACGGCCTGAGAATAGGGGCCAATGGCGGCGGGAGCTTTGTCGGTTGCGATGATTTGGTTCATACAGGTCATCTCCTCATTATCAGTTTGTATTTCTAAAGGTAGCATGGCCGGGGCGACTTCGTCAAGATGCGCAGGTAAAACCGGCCTTTAATCAAGCCTGCTTAAAAAGTCGCCAATGATGGCGGATAGGCGCTCCAGCGCCGCCACTTCGTGGGGGCCAAAGCGGGCCTTAAGGGGGCTGTCTATGTCCAGCACGCCAAATAGCTCGCCCCTTATGTAAAGGGGCAGCACAATCTCGGAGTTGGAGGCGGCGTCGCAGGCGATATGGCCGGGAAAGGTGTGTACATCCTCCACCACAATCACCCGGTGCTGAGCGGCGGCGGTGCCGCACACCCCCTTGCCCAGCGGAATGCGGGTGCAGGCCGGCAACCCCTGAAAGGGACCTAAAAACAGCACATCGCCCCGCAGCAGATAAAATCCGGCCCAGTTTATGTCGGGCAGATAGGCGGCAATCACAGCCGACAGATTAGAGAGGCCGCTGATGAGATCGTCCTCCTCGGCAATCAGCCCGGCGGCCGCCTCGGTCATCAGGCGCAGGTTCTCCTGCGGGCAGTCGGACTTCGGCAGCTCGGTCATGGGCGCACCGCCGCGATCACCGAGACTTCCACCAAAATATCGGGCGAGGCCATGTTGGCCTCCACACAGGCCCGGGCGGGCTCAAAGCCGTCCTCAATCCAAGCGTCCCAAACGGCGTTCATGGCGGCAAAGTCGTCCATGCTTTTTAGATAGATAACGGCCGACAGCATATGCCGCCGGTCGGAGCCGTAGGCCTCCAGAAGCTGTTCCACCTTTTCCAGCACAGCAGCGGTCTGGGCGGTGATGTCGCCGGCGTCTTTGGCGGTCTGGCCGGCCAGATAGAGGGTGTCATTGTGGCGCACGGCTCGGCTCATGCGTCCATTTCCTTCAAAGCGGGCAATGCTCATATTTGGGTCTCCTTTCTTTGGGTGGCCTCGGCCCGGCTTAGGCGTATCACATGGCGCTGGTAGGACGACTCCATAAGGGGCGAGGTGATGATAAAGTCGGCGGTGGAGAGATTGGTGGCAATGGGCACGCCATACACCTGGCTGATGCGCAGCAGGGCCTTGACATCGGGGTCGTGGGGCTGGGCTGTAAGCGGATCGCAGAGAAAGATAATCAGATCCACCCGCCCGCAGACCACCTCGGCTCCAATCTGCTGGTCGCCCCCTAGGGGGCCGCTGTTGTAAGCTTCCACCACAAGGCCGGTTTTGCGGGCAATCAGCCCGGCAGTTGTGCCGGTGCCGCACAGGTTGTGGCGGCGCAAAATGCTTTTATGGCGGGTGCACCAGTCGACGATATCGGCCTTCTGGCTGTCGTGGGCGATAAGGGCAATGCGTTTTTTTGGCGGGATGATTAGCGCTACACGCTCCATGGCGGGCCTCCTTTTGGGCGGACAGAGCCGTTTGGCTTAAGTATACCAAACCCCGGGGCTGCGGGAAAGGCCGTCCGACAAAAAAACGCCCGCTTATCCGCATATTCCCAACGCTTCTTATCATATAGTGAGATAAAAGTTGCTGTTGGGGAGGGTTTCATATTGAAGGGGCTTCCCGAAGAGCGGGCAGTCATGCTCGCGCGTTACATCATCGACAACGGCGCCACGGTGCGCCAAGCTGCCGCCCAATTTGGCGTGAGCAAGTCCACCGTGCACAAGGATGTCACCGAGCGCCTGCGGCAAATAAGCGGTCCGCTCTATCTTTCGGTTAAATGCATTCTGGATAAAAATAAGGCCGAGCGCCACATTCGGGGCGGCATGGCCACCAAGGAAAAATATAGACGATAGCCGCCGTCTACCCGGGCATCGGCCATAGGGCAATCCCCAATAAAGCGCACCCGTCCTGTTTTGGACGGGCGCGTTTTTTATAGTCTAAACGGGTTCGGTGGAAAACAGCCGGTGCGAAAGGCCGGTGCGCTCCAGTGTTCGCACCATCACAAGGCCCAGCAGGCAGGCCATAAGCTGCCCAAGACCTACCTGCAGCCCGGCCAGCAGATGTACACCGCCCCAGAGGCTGCCCACCATGGCAAAGCTGAGTTCGCCGCCGATGACCAGCGCATTGAGAAGCACGGGCGGCAGCATGGCCGCCAGCGGCAGTCGGCCGATGCGCACCCCACGCAGGCGATAGCTGAGCATACCGGCTGCCAATGTGGCGGCGCTTCCCAGCACAATATCAATAGGGCCCAAAATGCTCATACCGGCGGCAATACCGTAGCTGTTGGTGAGTACACAGCCCAAGGTGACCCCCCACACCGCCACCGGCGAAAACACGCAGAGCAGCGTGAGCGCCTCGGCCACTCTGAGCTGCACCGCCCCAAAGCCTACGGGGGCAAAGGCCAGCCCCAAGGCAAAGTAGAGGGCGGCTATCATAGCCGCCACCGTCATGTTTTTGATATGGAACTTATCCATGGCATCCTCCCGGATTAAGGGTGATAAAAGTATAGCCCAAAAAACCCACAGGTGCAACAAAGGGGTGAAATTGGCTGCCGGGTGTGCTACAATAGGGCCAAAATATCCGCTGCCCCAAGGAGGGACAAGCCCATGCTGCAAAAGGCCTATCCGCTTATCGGGCGGACGCTTATCGCCCCCCATACCCACAGCTTCTCTATAGATTGCCCCGATATGGCTGCTTTGGCTCGGCCGGGTCAGTTTGTCCATGTGCGGCTACCCGGCTTTTTGCTGCGGCGGCCCATCTCGGTTTGCCAAATCACGCAGGATGGCCTGCGTATCGTGGTGGAGGAGCGGGGGGCCGGAACAGAGGAGATGGCCCGGCTGGGCTCCGGCGACCTTATAGACCTACTGGGCCCCTTGGGCAACGGCTTTTTAACCGAGGCACCCCACCGTCGGGCGGTATTGGTGGGCGGGGGCATCGGCACGCCGCCGCTGCTTCCACTGGCCGAACACTACCACAAGGCCGAGGTTTTTCTGGGCTTTCGCAGTGCGGACAGAGCCATCCTCACCGAGGACTTTGAGGCGGCCGGCGCCACCGTAACCCTGGCCACCGAGGACGGTAGCGCCGGGCACCACGGCTATGTCACCGAGCCGCTGGAGCAGCACCTTGCCCGCCATGGCGCCGATGTGCTCTACGCCTGCGGACCCGAGCCCATGCTCAAAGCCGTGCAGGCGCTGGCGGCCAAATACCACGTGACGGCCTATCTCTCCCTCGAGGCGCGCATGGCCTGCGGGGTGGGGGCCTGCCTTGGCTGCGCGGTGCCCATTTTGACTGCCGAGGGCGTGGTTTATCGCCATGTCTGCAAGGACGGACCGGTGTTCCCGGCCGAGGAGGTTGTTTTATGAAGGTGGACATGCGGGTCAACATTGCCGGGGTGACCTTTAAAAACCCCGTGATAACTGCCTCGGGCTGCTATGGCTTTGGCGGCGACTACACCGACTTTTACCCCCTCTCCCGGCTGGGCGGGGTCTGCCTTAAGGGCACCACCTTAGAGCCCCGCCAGGGCAATCCGCCCCCCCGCATCGCCGAAACCCCCATGGGTATGCTCAACTCGGTGGGTCTGCAAAACCCGGGGGGACACGCCTTTGTAACAGAAGAGCTGCCCCGCCTAACCGGATGCGGCACCGTGCTGATTGCCAATGCGGCCGGCAGCAGCATCGAAAGCTATGTGGGCCTTGTCGAGCTGTTAGAAGGCACCGCCATCGATATGATTGAGCTCAACATTTCCTGCCCCAATGTCAAAGAGGGCGGCATGGCCTTTGGAGCCACCTGCGAGGGGGCGGCCCGGGTGGTGCGGGCGGTGCGAGGGCGCACCACCAAGCCGCTGATGGTCAAGCTAAGCCCCAATGTCACCGATATTGTGTCTATCGCCAAGGCCTGCGAGGCCGAGGGGGCCGACGCCATTTCGCTCATTAATACGCTGCTGGGTATGCGCATCGACATCAAGACCCGCCGTCCGGTGCTCAATCAGGTGATGGGCGGCCTGTCCGGTCCGGCGGTGTTCCCTGTGGCGCTGCGCATGGTCTGGCAGGTGGCTGGTGCCGTGTCGGTGCCGGTGGTGGGCCTGGGCGGCATTGAAAAGTGGCAGGACGCCGTGGAGATGATGATGGCCGGGGCTGCCGCCGTGCAGGTGGGCACCGCCAGCTTTTACGATGTTTATGCCCCCGTGCGCATCATCGAGGGCATGGAGGCCTATCTGGAGCGGGAGGGCTTTGGTGCGGCCAGCCAGCTGACCGGCATTGCCCGGAAATAAGGAGGCGTATTATGCGGATACTGGCCATTGACCTTGGGGATGTGCGCACCGGCCTTGCTATTTGCGACAAGGGCGAGATGCTGGCAAGTCCCATAGGGGTGATTACCGAGCGCAGCCGGGAGCGGCTGGCCGACACCATTGTTCAAATTGCCAAAGAGGAGGGCGCCGAGCAACTGGTGCTGGGCCACCCCATCAATATGAACGGCAGCCTGGGCCCCCGCAGCCAACTGGTTCGGGACTTTGCCGAGCTGCTGGCCACCAAGACCGAGCTGCCCATCGACCTTGTAGACGAGCGGGCCACCACCGTAAGGGCCCACCAGATTTTGAGCACCACCAATGTGCGGGGCCAAAAGCGCAAGCAGACGGCCGATGCTGTGGCCGCCGTGCTCATTTTAGAGACCTATATGCAGCGGCGCAAAAACGCCGGCGGGCAATAAAAAACCCCCGCCTGGGGGCGGAGGGCTATGGGCTGTCAAAGCGCCCGCGCTTGTAGCCGGTGAGGGTTCCCTCATAGAGCACCCGGGCGCCGGGCAGGCTGAGCAGCTCCTCGAGGTGGTGGGGATAGACGAGAAAGGGCGGCCGTGAAAAGGTGAACACCCCCGCCCGCACCAACACCTCGGCCACAAAGTGCGAGCAGACAAAGCGGTAAGGTCGGGGCCAATCGATGCCCATGCTCTTAAAGGGCAGGCCCAAAAAGTCGTATTTATGGCGGGGCATCTCGGGCAGAAAGTCCTGTTCTATCACCCTTCGCACGGCATCGTGCTGGCCCTCGGTGACGGGGATCTCCATAATTTTACATCGGGTGCGCTTAAAGCGCTTATAGACAAAGGTGTCAGGGTCCTCCTGCACCAGACCCGCCACAAACTGCCAATAGAGCCACCGCCGCCCAAAGGCATACATCTCCCGCATCTCTTTGTCGAGCGACAGCGAGGAATGGTTGTAGGGCCGGCGGGTTATCATCTTAAAAAAGCGGCTGCCCGAGGTGCCGGTCTGACTGATCATCACATAAATACAGCGCAAAAAGACACCTTCTTTTGCAGATTTGAGCCCATCATACAACAAATGGCGACGGGGTTCAACCGTAAACTTACAAGACCATCATCCCCACACCAAAGGAGGAGAGGGCCATGAGGCAAAGAGCTCATTTTATCGATCTTGTGCGGGGGCTGCTCATCCTCTATGTGATGGCCTACCACCTGCTTTATGATATCACCGTGCTCTTTGGCTATCCGCTGCCCTTTTTCTTTAGCGGATGGTTTCAGGGTGTGCGGGTGGTGGCCGTGAGTATGCTGCTGTTTATTTCGGGTATGGTGAGCGGATACAGTCGCAGCGGGCTGCGCCGGGCGGCCAAGCTAACCGGAGCCGCAGCGCTTGTTACGGCCGTAAGCTTTGTGTTTTTGCCCCGGGAGCCCATTGTGTTCGGGGTGCTGCATCTCTACGCCGCCTGCACGCTGCTCTATGCGCTTATGGGGCATAGGATAGGGGCACCGACCCCCTGGATGGGCGCTGTGGTCTGTATGGGGCTGTTTGTGCTACTGCTGCCCATGGGCCGGGGGTGGGTGGGCTACGGCCCCCTTGCGCTGCGGCTGCCCTCGGCGCTTTACCGGTCTGACTGGCTGATACCGCTGGGCTTTGCGCCTGCGGGCTTTTTAAGTGCCGACTACTATCCGCTGCTGCCCTGGGGCTGTGCCTTTTTTGCCGGGGCCTTTTATGCCCCGCCGCTGCGGCAGGGCCGTCTGCCCGGATGGGTTTATGCCCCCACCCCTCTGCCGGTTTTAGAGAAAATCGGCCGCCATACGCTGATGCTCTATCTCATCCACCAGCCGGTATTTATCGCTCTATTATGGCTGCTTTTTAGGCCCGTTTAGCCCAAGCGACAAAAATTTCCCCCCCCGGTTGACAACCTTCCACGGCTATGATATAGTTGATAACGCTGTACAGATTTGCTGGTGTAGCTCAGCCGGTAGAGCAGCTGATTTGTAATCAGCAGGNNACTGTAAATCTGTTGTCGACGACTACGGTGGTTCGAATCCACCCGCTCCCACCAAAAAAACCGTTTTTCTGGATACCAGAAAGACGGTTTTCTCTTTGTTATGGCCCTTGTAATGTCTGATTTAATGTTAACTTCTACACCCGATTCCATGGGCTGTCACCACTTCCAGGGATATATTTGAACTCTTGCCTTTTTTCAGAAGTATCTCCCCGCTTTGGGGTACCGCTTCATAATACGCCCTTTCATAAAATGCCGGTTGAAGCAGGATGGCTGCCGGCGGCTTCTCTCTCATGGCTTCCAGCAAGTCGAAGATAGCACCATGTTCCAGTCCGTAAGCCACATAGGGATCCTCCATTGCTCCGCTGCCTTTTGACCCTGTGTTGTCATCGTCGCAGCCTGCCAAAGCAACAGCCATCAATATGGCCAGGAAAAGGTGCAAAATACTTTTCGTTATACGCTTTGATTTGCGCATATTTTTCTCCCCTTTCAGATTATTTCAAATTTGTGCCACAATGGTGGCAGAATTTATGGGCAGGCGGCGCAGCTGCGGCCTTCGGCTGACTGGAGGTGCTCTCGGATTTTGTGTCGGCCTGAGTGGGGGCAGGTGCGGACTGAGCAGATTTTATGCAGATGAGGCAGCGGGCACATCCATAGCGAAAGCGCTCCCGAACAGCTCCTCAAGCTTTGATAGGAGCTGCTCTGCGGTACAGGCCTGATGGTTGACAGTCGCTTTACCGTCCTGCGTAGTCCCGAGCCGCACAAAATGGTTTGTCAGCACCATGGGTGTGATAAAAAGCCTTTCCAGCGGCTGAAAGCCTTCCGGACCGATGACATTGATTTCAAGACCGCAGGACAAAAGCCAGGAATGCAAAAACACCACCCCCATGACCTGCCCGGCCTCGCCGAACACCAGGACATCCTCGCCCGAAGCCAGTCTGCCCCGTTCAAAGAAGTCGTGGGTCAGCATAAAATGAGAAATCGCCCGATTCGCCAAGGGGAATACTGCCCGCCTCATGGAGGGCATAAGTGCACTGGTCTATGCTCTATTCTCCCTTATAAACAGCATAGCAAAGGCGGGTTCATAAAAAATCACCCAACCGGGTAGTATGCATGAAAAAAGCCCCTAACTTTTCGGGTAGGGGCCTCAAATCGCATGATATCCTCAAGAGCACCGTCAACCAACTTGAGCAGCTCTGCACCGCGCTCGGTCCGGGCAAAGGGATAGCCGTTTACCTCGATGTAGATGGGGTTATCAATATCAACCGACTTAAGATTGAGCTCGGGGTTCTTCTCGAGGAAGTAAGGAAGCACAAGGTAAGCATAGGGGCAGGCATCTACACGACCCAGAGAGACCTCCTGCAGGGTAACGCCGCTGGACTCGTAGACATTCTTTTAACCTTGTTGTCGGGATCCAGAGCAGCAACAAATTCGTTCATGGCGCTGCCCTCGGTCAGACCGATGGTCCGGCCTTCCATGTCTGCCCAGCTGGTGATTTCGTCATTATCTACAGAAACCGTCAGGCAGTAGGGGCTGAAGAAGAAGGGCCGGGTAAAGTCATATTTTTCAAGACGGGCGGGCGTAATGCTCACCTGCTTTGCAAGGTATCGGCTTTGCCGATGTCCACTTCACCAAAAGCGCCGGGAATGTCGATGCGGATATACTCAACATCAAAGCCGATGCGTGTACCGATCTCTTCCCAAAGATCTATTTCAAAGCCCGACCATGTTTCGGTGGACTCGTCAAAAATCGTAAAGGGACGGTAGTTGCCGGGGGTGGCAATGCGAAGCACCTTTTCGCCAATAGCGTCAACTTCGGTTTCGGCTGCCGGCTGGGACTGCTCGGTTGTCGGAGCACCGCAGCCCACGAGCAATGCTCCCATCAGCACCATGCAAAGAGCCAGAGATAAGAACTTCTTCATCTTTCCGCTTTTCCTCCATATGAAATTGAAATATGTCTTGCAGGTTTTGCCACAGACAACCCTCAGAACAGCCAATGGATATGGAAATGTCCAACTCATATAACAGATAGGATGGCCTACATTATCGATGTTTGGGATATGTTCTCGGTTATCTTGACTGTGAAAGGGCTACCATCCCGGCTTTTTGCCCTAGGGAGCCAAGGCACATCGGAAGGTATCCGCCCCTGAGACTATGCCTTTGCCGCTTTGCCGAATTCTTGCAAATAGTTTTGTTTCCCCCGCCGATGTGTTATAATCAGCAAAAATGCCTCACGGGGCTTGCAGCTTTAAGAGGGGGATATGATGAAGAAAAAATACGCCTATCTGCTGATGGGCCCCAACTACGACCCCCGGCACCACCGGGCCGAGATAGAAACCGAGCAGCGCATCGGGCTTATTCGCACGGTGCGTGATTTTGCCGAGGCTTGTGCCGTGGCCGACGCTCTGATAGAGGAGGGCGTGGAGATTATTGAGCTTTGCGGGGCCTTTGGCGAGGCGGGAGCCAGAGACCTTATTGCACACACAGGCGGCCGGGTGGGCATTGGCTATGTGGTGCATTTACCCGAGCAGGATGGGCTGTTTTCGGCCTTTTTTGCGCCGCCTAAGTAATCACGAGGAGGACAAGCCTTAGCCATGACCGGAACCATCATCAATGTAGTGGGAATTCTGGCCGGCGGACTGATTGGTCTGCTGCTTAAAAAGGGCATTCCCGATCATATCAACGCCGCCATTATGCGCACCGAGGGCCTTGCCATTGCCATCATTGCCCTAAATGGCGTGATTGCCTCCATGTTTTCGGTGACCGAGACCGGCCGCCTCACCGACAGCGGCGGGCTGCTGCTGCTTGTCAGCCTGGTGCTGGGCTGCCTTGCGGGTGAGCTGTTGTGCATCGAAACGGCCATAGAAAACTTTGGAAACCGCATCGAACAGCGGTTTAAGGCGTCGGGTTTTGCCCGGGGCTTTATCAGCGCCTCGCTGGTGTTTTGCATCGGGGCTATGAGTATCATCGGCGCCCTCAACGACGGGCTGACCGGCGACAGCAGCATCCTCATCATCAAAGCCACCCTGGACTTTACCACCGCCATTGTGCTGGCGGCCGCCCTCGGCGCCGGCGTGATGTTTGCGGCGGTGCCGGTGTTGCTGCTTCAGGGGGGCATTTCGCTGCTGGCCGGCTCGCTTTCGGCGGTTTTGGCCGGGGCGCTGCTCGACCATATCTGCATGGTGGGCTATGCGTTGGTGCTCTGCATCGGCCTTAACTTTTTGTTCGACCTTAAAATTAAAGTGGCCAACCTGTTGCCCGCTCTGCTTGTACCCATAGGCTACCAGCTGTTTTTTTAGCATCAGGCAGAACAAAGCCCCGCACCGCACATGATGGCGGAGCGGGGCTTTTTTAAGCTGCGGGTCCGGCGGCGTTTACCAGCGTGGCAGCCTGGGTGGGGGATTTATCCCGCCCGCAGCCACTCAGCAGCAGCCCGACACAGACAAGAAGCAGCACGACTTTTTTCACAAGGACACCTCCTGCTTTTCGGTGAGGGTGAGGGCCTCTACAATAAACCGGGGGCGCTTTTTTACCTGCTTATAGATGCGACCCACATACTCACCGGTCACCCCTAAGCAGAGCAGCTGAATGCCCCCGATGGCCCAGATGGAGCCCATGAGGGTGGCCCAGCCCTCCACCGTGTTGCCCGACAGCTTGAGTATAAGCAGATAAAACAGCGCTATAACACTGCACACAAATATTAAAATCCCCAGTCCGGTGATAAGCCGCAAGGGCTGCACCGAGAAGGACAAAATGCCGTCCAAAGCAAAAGCCAGCATCTTTTTAAGGGGATACTTGCTCTCGCCGGCAAAGCGCTCGTGGCGCACATAGGGCACAGTGGCCGTGTTAAAGCCAAGCAGAGGCACCACGCCCCGCAAAAACAGGTCGGCCTCCTCAAACTCCAGCAAAGCCGCCAGCGCTCGGGCCGAAAGCAGCCGGTAGTCGGCATGATTTCTTACAATATCGGCCCCTAATAGCCCCATGAGCTTGTAAAACGCCTCGGCGGTGCCCCGCTTAAAGCGGGTGTCGGTCTCCCGGGAGGACCGTACCCCATAGACCACATCGGCGCCGGTGTGGTAGGCATCCACAAAGTCGTCGATGGCCTCAATGTCGTCCTGCAAATCGGCGTCCAGCGAGATGACCATGTCTGCCCGACCATGTGCGGCGGTCAGTCCGGCCAGCAGCGCAAACTGGTGTCCGGCGTTGTGGGCCAGTTTTAGGCCGCCAAAATGGCTATCCTCGGCAGTTAAATCGCTGATCAGCGACCAGGTGGCGTCCTTGCTGCCGTCGTCCACAAAAAGCACCCGGCTGTTGGGGCCGATCTGCCCGCTTTGCTGCAAAGATGCAAGCTTTGCTTTAAGCCGGCGGGCCGTTTCGGGCAGCACCGCCTCCTCGTTGTAGCATGGAACCACAATATACAGGGTGTTATGGCGCATGGGGGCCCTCCTCCTTAGGTGAAGTCATGGGGTGGTCGGGCGGGGGCGGGTCCACCGGCTCGGTGAGAAAGGCGGCGTGACCGTCGTCCTCGGCCGACACAAGCGTCTCGGCGGTGCTTTCCGGTGGCTCGGGCAAAGGCGGTTTACCCGGCCCGTCCGGGTAGAGCCGCCGGCAGAGCAGCAGGTAGCCGGCCCAGAGCACCAGCCCGATGGCCGACACCAGCAGCCCCTCTTTAAGGCCGGGTGCCAGATAGTCAAACCGGATATGGTTTTCGCCGGCCTCAAGGCGCACGGCCATAAAGCCGATGTTCACGCGCTCGATGCGGGCGGGTTGTCCGTTTACCGTGGCGCGCCAGCCCGCGTCGTATGGCACCGAAAAGAACATGAGCACCGGGCGGTCGAGGTTGCTGTGGGCCGTAAAGCCCCGGCGGTCTATCTCAAAGCTGTCAGCCGCCAGCGCCCGGCGGTCTTCGGCCTGCCCGGCCATCGAACGGGTGCGCAGGTCAAAATAGTCAATCTCCCGCTGCACCGATAGAATATCGCTGTGGCGGGCTATGGTTTCTTCGTCCAGCAGCAGCGCCGAGAGCATCTGCTTGACATTTTCGGGGCCGGACAGCCGCTCGAAGCCCGCATGGTCATAGCAGGCATCGTACCCCAACCCCATGGGTAAAAAGTTCAGGTTTTCATAGATGTTGTAGCCCACGGCCGTGTCGTAATATTCAAAGTCGGGCAGCGGGATGTCCTGCTGGCGCTCGTCCACAAAGAGATAGCGCACCGAGAGCAGGCTTCTCAGCTCGGGGTAGTCGGTGGGGGGCTTGGAGGAGACATCCCGCTTGATGCCCACCGCCGGATAAAACTCCATGAGGGCACCGGGGATGATGGAGTGAAAGGCCTGAATGTTGGGCAGCCCCCAGTACATACCTAAGTTGTCCATACCGGCGTAGATGTCGCTGCGGGAAAAAACGCTCTCATCAAGGTGAATCTGCTCGTGACCCTTAAGCCCGGTGTTCACCAGCCAGTCTGCGCTGGTAGCGCTATAGCGCCCCATCACAAGCAGCGCCACCGCCATACCGGCGCCCAGCACGCCCGAAAGCCCGGTAGTCAGTCGCAAAAATGAGGGCCGCTCCCTTAGTGAGAGCAAAATGGTAAGCAGCAAAAGGCTCAGCAGCGCAAAGATAAAGTAGCCCCAAAACCGCTGGGGATAGGCCGACAGGCCTATTTTGCGCACGCCGTCCTTGGTGATGGGGGTAAGCCCCACCGCCAGGCCGATGCTCATGGTAATCATCAGCGTCCAGCGCAGCCCCCGCATAAAGTCGGCGTACACAAAGTCCTCGAGCATGATGACCGTGGCCACACACATCAGCAGCACCGGCATGTAAAACCAGCGGGCGTAATAGGCGATGTTAAACAGCACAAACACCGAGTTTAACACCGGAACCGAGGCCATAAGGGCGCTTATCAGCAGTATACGCTTGATAAAATGCCGCCGTTTTGACAGGATAAAGCCCACAACCCCCGACAGGGAGAACAGCGGCAGATAGGCGCTCATGGACGACCAGTTGGCCCCCATGTCGGGAAAGAGATTGGGCTGGCTGGGCAGTTCGGGGGGGAAGAAAAAGCTGGCCCAAATGGCGGGCAGCCGCTGGTTGTAGCCGTAAATCCACATCAGCCAGCCCCAGCTCGATATGAGCTGGTCCTCCATCACCCGGGGATTGCCGGCGATGGCCAGCAGCGAGGGCAGCAGCAAAAACATGGACAGCATAAGCCCCAAAACCGCCTCTGTCGAAAGGGCGAGAAACTTGCGCAGCGTCATGGGCCAGTCGCCGCAGGACATACGCACAAACACATAGAGGATAACAAACATGACCTCGCCGATAAAGAACCAGTAGTTCACCAGGCAGTTGGCGGCCACAGCCAGCGCAAACCATCCCCGGCGGTTGTTCTCCACCAGCTCCTCCAGGGCGATGAGCAGCAGCGGGAAAAACACCACCACCTCATGGAAGTGGTTAAAAAAGATGTTGTAGCTTAAATAGCCCGAAAAGGCGTAGAGCACACCGCCCAAAAGGGCATAGCGCTCGTCCTTTACAAAACGCTTTACATAAAAAAAGGCCGTAAGGGCGGCGCAGGCCGTTTTAAGCATGAGCAGCGGGGCCATAAGCATGGGCACCACATGGTTTGGAAAGGGCAAAGTCAGCCAAAAAAAGGGGCTAAACAGCAGATAAAAGCTGTATGAGCCGATAAAGTTTACCCCGAGGTCGGTGTGCCAGTTCCAAAAGATATTGCCGCTGCGGATGGCCCGGTGGGCCAGCTGATAAAAGGGGACCTGCTGCACATTAAAGTCGCCAAAATAGAAAAAATAGCCCCCGTCCACCACCACAAAGGGCAGAAAGACGCAGCCCGAAAGCAGCAAGGTTAAAAGAAAGGTCTGGCTGCTGCGCTTTTTAAGCAGCTTTGCCACTGCAGTCACCTCACAGACCCCAATTGCCTCTTAGCCCACCGAGTGCTATAATCGAGGCAGGGCCAATATTCATCAAGCGGCCCAAACCCACCTGTAAGGAGAAGGCGCCATGAACCGCTTTTATGCCATGCTTTCCCGCATGAAATACATCACACGCTGGGGGCTTATGCGGGCCACCCGGCCCGAGACCCTCAGCGAGCACACCTTAGAGACCGCCCTGATTACCCATGCTTTAATTCTGATGGGCAACGCCCGGCGGGGGCTTAATCTCGACCCCGGCAAGGGGGTTTTGCTGGCGCTTTATCACGATGCGGGCGAGATTATCACCGGCGACCTGCCCACCCCCATCAAGTACCACAGCCATCGGCTAAACGAGGCCTACAAGGAGGTGGAGCGCATGGCGGGCGAGCGCCTTTTGCGGCTTTTGCCCGACGATTTGCGCCCGAGCTACCGCGCATTGCTGCTGCCCGACCAGGATATGGCCGACTATCTGCCCTATGTGCGGGCGGCGGACAAGCTGTCGGCCCTTATCAAATGCACCGAGGAGCTGTCCGGAGGCAACCGGGAGTTTTCCGACGCCCGGCAGGCGCTGCTTGAGTCGCCGGCTTTAGAGCTGCCCGAGGCCCAGATGTTTCTCGCCGAGTGCCTTCCGGCTTATGCCCTCTCACTCGACGAGCTGAGCCGGTAGCCGTCCCATGCCTAATTTTGCCTTCAATCGGCCCAAATATGCGCCGGAGCCTGTCCCACTTAAAAGCCACGGCGGCCCAAGCCATATATCTGCCCCTTTTGGGGCAGATTTTTTATTGCACCACCGCCCCGGTGTAATAGTGCTCTAAAATGTCGATATAGTCATAGCCCTGCCGGGCCATAAGATGGGCACCGTACTGGCTCATGCCCACCCCGTGGCCGTAGCCGGCGGTGTTGAAAATGAGGTTTTCGCCGTCGCAGCTCACTTCAAAGCTGTGGCTGCGCAGAGCATAGCCCAGCAGCCTTTCTCGAATGCTCCGGCCGGTGATGGCCACCCCGGCTCCCACGCTTCCCCCTTGGCTTACGCTGTGACCGCCCAGGTAAACCCGGCCCACATAGCCGCCGTCGGACAGCGCATTTTCATCGATCACAAGCCAGTCGGACGGGTCGCCGGGCAGGCTGATGCCATAGGTGGCGTAAGCTTTGTCTCTAAAGCTCTCGGCCGAGATGACATAGCGGCCGTGGTAGTAGGGCGAGGCTGTATCCCAAGGCGAGTCTACCGGCACAAGATAGGGCACATAGCCTCCCCACACGGCCTGGGAGGAGCTGGTGCGTCCCCGACTGGTAGAGTGGTAGACCGCATTGATGGGCGAACCGTTGTAGGTGATAACCCGGCCGGCCACGGCCCGCACCGCCGAAGCTGCGGCCGACGAGACGCTCGAGGCCACGCCCACCGAGGGGTAGAGGCCCTTTAGGTTGTTGTAGCGGATATAGCTGTAGGCCGCCACCGCCTGGGCTTTGAGGGCCTCGGTGTCCAGACTGCCGCCCATCTCCACCTGCACAATGCGTCCGATGAGGTCGTAGGTGTCGTAGCGCTTGGCCACGCCGCCCACCTGTACCCAAAGGCTTTCTTCCCAGCCATTGGAGGCGGGCTCGGGTTCATCCTCAGGTTCGGGCTCAGGCTCAGGTTCGGGCTCGGGCTCGGAGCTGTCTCCGGCTTCCCACACGGCCACCGGCGGCTCGGACGGAGGGCTTTGTCGTGGCAGTTCGGGCTCGGGCGGTGTACTGCTTGCGGCAGGCGGCTCGGGCTGGCTCTGGGGTGGTGTGCTGCTTGCGGCAGGCGGCTCGGGCTGACTCTGGGGCGGCGTGCTGCTTGCGGGGGGCGGCTCGGGCTGGCTCTGGGGTGGTGTGCTGCTTGCAGCAGGCGGCTCGGATTTGGCCGGGGGTGCTTGGCTTTCGGCGGCAGGTGGACTGTCCACCTGCCCATCCCGGGCATCGCCGCTTATAACCGCATCTAAAAAGGTCAGCTGGTCGTAGCCGCTGTCGGGGAACAGGGCGTCGTAGACATCCTGCTGCACATAGCGGTAGTGGTGGGCCTTAAGGGGCAGCGGCTCGGGGGGCGGCTGGGCGGGGGAAAGAGCCGGAGCAGCCGGTGCCCCAAAGGCCAGATAGCCCCCAAGACCAAGGCCGCAGAGCCCTAAAAGCCACAGCGCCAACCGCCATTTGGGCGCAGCCGAGCCGCCCGCCGGGCTTTCTGCTTCGGCGGTGGTTTCATGGCCGCGCTCATTTTGGGCGGAGATATGTAGGTCTAAAGAAGTGTCTGCCTCGGACGAGGCGTCAGTCCTCTCCCAAGAGAAACTGTCCTCAGCGCTGGCCATTAAATTATTTGTTTTGTTTGTGCTATGTAAATCTGCAACAGCGCTTATCTTTGAAACCGGGTTGTCCTTAGGCGGCCTATCCCCCGGACCCTTGGCAGCACGGTCCGGCGGGGTCTTGGCGGTCGTTTGTAGGCCGGCTGAAGCGTCCGCCTTGGTATCCTCGTCAGCGCCATCGGCCGAGATCTTGGTTTTGGCTGTGTTATGGTGACCGGTGGAAGTGCCCGCCTTGGAGATGGGGTCACCCTTGGCAGCACTGCCCGGCGGGGTCTTTGTATCGGTATGGATAGTACCTTTGTCCTCGTCGTCTGCAACGGTGTCCATAAGGGCGGTTACAAACCGCCTAAGGTCGCCCTCTATCATGGCCGGCGGGGGTGCGGGGGGCAGCAGAACAAGCCCCCGTCCGCCCAGGGGCAGCGCACATCCCAGCTCCAGGCTGCCCGGGGCACCCAGCACCCTAGAGCCCATGGGCATCAGAGCCAGTTGGCGGGTGGTGGCATCCAGCGGCCGGCCCTGTGCGGCGCAGGCACCGGCAATATAGGCCGCCGCCCGGCGAGAAGGCCGCATGGGCAGCCTAAGCAGGGCGCTTATCTCCTTAAGCAGTGGGCGGTCTATGCCCACTACCACCACAAAGTCGCTGCGGGTCAGGGCCCGGCTCAGTGCGGCGGACAGGGGTTGGGGGTCGGCAATGCAGCGAAGCACCCCCACCCCCAGGGCGTTGAGCTGCGCGGTTAAGGCATCCAGGCTGTCCTCGGGCACCTTGGATGCGCCATAGAGCAGCATCTCGGACTTCAGGGCGGTGGCCTCCTTTCGTGTGGGACTTATAGGGCTAAAGGACCGTGTCCTCGTCGATTACCAGAGTGTCTATGCGCTCCAGCGCCCGGGCGATGAGGGCGGGGCGGTCGAGCGCCCGCTCGGCCTCTATGACCTGCTCAAGGCGGGGCCGGGTTTTGGGGCGGCGGGGGGTGAACACGGTGCAGCAGTCCTCATAGGGCAAAATGGAGGTTTCGTAGGTATCAATACGCCGGGCAAGGTCAACAATTTCGGTTTTATCCAGGCCGATTAAGGGGCGCAGCACCGGCAGGCTGGCCGCCGTGTTGGTGCAGGCAATGGCCTGAACGGTCTGGCTGGCAACCTGCCCCAGGCTCTCGCCGGTGACAAGGGCATCGCAGCCATGGCGCCCGGCATGGATAGAGGCAATCTCCATCATAAAGCGGCGCATAATCAGCGTTGAAAAGGCCTCGGGGCAGTGGCGGGCAATGGCCTCCTGAATTTCGGTAAAGCCTACCACAGACAAATAGACCCGCCCGGTATAGCGGGCAAGAATTTTAACCAGCTCTTTTACCTTAAGCAGCGCCCGGTCGCTGGTGTAGGGGGGTGATGCAAAGTGAATGGCGTCCATGGATAGGCCCCGCTTGGCAATCATGTATCCGGCTACTGGCGAGTCGATGCCGCCCGAGACCAGCAGGCTGGCCCGACCGCTGACCCCCACGGGAATGCCTCCCGCACCGGGTAGTTGGTCGGCGTGGATATAGGCGCCAAAGTCCCTCACCTCCACCGTTACCCGCAAATCGGGGTTGTGAAGGTCTACCGACAGATGAGGAAAGCGCATGAGCAGATAGGACCCAAGCTCGGAACAAATGGCCGGAGACAGCATGGGAAAGCTCTTGTCCGAGCGCTTTGCATCCACCCTAAAGGTGGAAGCGGCCTCAAGCGGTGCCTTTAGATAGTCGGCGGCAGTGGTTTTGATGGCCTCCCAGTCCTTGTCGGTCACCGCCGAGCGGCTGACCCCCGCCGCACCAAATACCCGCAGCAGCCGGGAGACGGCCTCGTCCAAATTGGCTCCTTCGTCGGGTATCACATAGATGGTAGACTGGGCTTTGGTAAACCTAAAGTTGCCGCAGCCCTTAAGGCGGCGGCGGGCGTTTTTAATAAGCGCCTCCTCAAAGGCACTTTTGTTTTGGCCTTTAAGGGCGGCCTCGCCCAGTTTAAGCAGTATTACTTCCCGCATATTTACCTCGCTTTTATCAGCTGTGTCTGGGCGTCTTGGAGGGCGTTTAGCAGCGCCTGTACATCGTCGGGGGTATTGTGTCGTGAAAAGCTCACCCGCAAAGCCCCCTCAATCTCCCGACGGGGCAGCCCCATGGCGGTGAGCACCGGACTCAGCGCCCCCCGGCTGCAGGCCGAGCCCGAGGAGACATAGATGTTCCGGTTTTCAAGAAAGTGCAGCACCACCTCGGCCCGGTAGCCGGGCAGCGAGAAGTGGAGGATATAGGGCGAGGCGGCGCTTGGCAGATGCACCACCACGCCGGGCATCTTCCCAAGGCCCTCCAAAAGCTGCGCCTGCAGCCGGGACACCTGTTCATAGGCGGCTTCCCGGTGTTCCATGGCCAAATCGGCCGCAAGCCCCAGTGCATGGATAAGTGGCACGCTCTCGGTGCCCGGACGCAGACCCTGCTGCTGTCCGCCGCCGAATACCACCGGGGCAATGTGCACCCGGTCGGCCAGATAGAGGGCGCCAATGCCCTTGGGCGCACCAATTTTGTGCCCGCTCAGGCTGAGCAGGTCCACCCCCCATTGGCCCACATGAAAGGGCAGCTTGCCAAAGGCCTGAATGGCGTCGCAGTGAAAGAGGGCGTGGGGGCTTTTCTCCCGGGTAAGGCGCACCATAGCCGGGATGTCCTGCATGGCCCCGGTCTCGTTGCCCACCGCCATCACCGACACCAAAATGGTGTCCGGCCGCAGTGCCTCAGCCAGCGCCTCGACCGATACGGTGCCGCCGGGGCCGGGGCGCAGCAATGTGAGGGTATAGCCTTGGCGCTCCAGCTCCTTCATGGGGCCTAATACCGCCGGATGCTCAATGGCGGTGGTGATGATATGCCGCCCCCGTCCCGAGCGCTGCAGCGCCGCACCAAACAGGGCGATGTTGTCAGCCTCGGTGCCGCTGCCGGTAAAGACCACCCGCCCCGAGCCGGTGCCAAGGACACGCAGTACGCTTTGGGTGGCCGCCTCTATAAGTCGCTCGGCCCGCAACCCTAAGCGGTGCAAGGACGAGGGATTGCCATATTCTTCGGTCATCACTCGGTAGGCCCCCTGAGCCACCGGAGTCTCCACCCGGGTGGTGGCGGCGTTGTCAAGATAGATAGCCTGCATAGAATCCTCCCATAGGCCCCTTAAGAAAAGCGGGGGCTGTATCCTATAATTATACCAAGCAGGCAGCCTTATTACAACCAAAGACCCGGCAAAAGCCGCCGCTGTGCTATCGGGACGGGAGGAATTTTAAGAGTTTTTATTTTTATTTAAGTCTGCTATAATATGGGTGAAGCAGGGCGGCGGCAGATGCACCCCCCGACGCTTTTTAAGGCGCCCTTTATAATAAGACCGAAAGGACGGCTGAGATATGAAGCCAAGCGACGCACTTTATCAGGCATACATAGCCATTCTAAAAGAGGAGCTTATCCCCGCCATGGGATGCACCGAACCCATTGCCATAGCCTATGGGGCGGCCTATGCCCGGGATTTGCTGGGGGGGCTTGCCCGAGCGGCTGGACATTGCCGTAAGCGGCAATTTGATTAAAAACGCCAAGAGCGTGGTGGTGCCCGGCACCGGCGGTATGCGGGGCATCAAGGCTGCGGCGGCGGCCGGCGTGATTGCCGGACAGACCGAGCGCCTCTTGGAGGTTATCAGTCAGGTGAGCGAGCAGCAGCAAAAGGACATCAAAGCCTATGCCGAGGAGCGGGATATCGCCATTTCGCTCTGTGAGGGGGGCCTCACCTTTGACTATATCGTCACGGCCTATCTCGGTGAGGACACCGCCCGGGTGCGCATTGCCAACTACCACACCAATGTGGTGCTGGCCGAAAAGAACGGTCGGCGGCTTATCGACCGCCCGGTGGCGAGCGACGACGACACCGAGCTGACCGACCGCAGTCTGCTCAACCTCGACGACATTCTCGACTTTGCCACCACCGCCCAAATCGAGGACTTAGCCGCCCTGCTGGACACCCAAATTGCCTACAACACGGCCATTGCCGAGGAGGGGCTGCGGGGGGACTACGGCGCCGCAGTGGGACGGATGCTGCTTGAAAGCGGAGACGACCGGGCGGAGCTGAAGGCCCGGGCCAAAGCCGCTGCCGCCAGCGATGCCCGCATGAACGGCTGCGAGCTGCCGGTGGTTATCGTATCGGGCAGCGGCAATCAGGGCATCACGGCTTCGGTGCCGGTCATTGAGTTTGCCCGGGCGCGGCAAACCAGCCACGAGCAGCTTTTGCGGGCGCTGGCCATCTCCAACTTGCTCACCATCCACCAAAAAACCGGCATCGGCCGACTGTCGGCTTTTTGCGGTGCCGTAAGCGCCGGAGCCGGGGCCGCCGCAGCGGTCTGCTGGCTGGAAGGGGGCACCCGGGATCAGATTGCCCAAACCCTTATCAATGCGCTGGCCACCTCATCGGGCATGGTCTGTGATGGGGCCAAGTCCTCCTGTGCGGCCAAAATTGCCCTGTCGGTAGAGTCGGGATTTACCGGTTGGCAGATGGCCATGCGGGGGCGGGGGTTCCTGCCCGGAGACGGCATTGTGGGCGAATGTGTGGAAGAAACTATCGCCAATGTGGGCCGCATGGGTCAGGACGGTATGCGCGAGACCGACCGGGAGATTCTGCGCATCATGACCAGCTGAAAACACCCAACTTTATTACATACCCAAAAAGCCGCCCCATTTCAGCGGGGGCTTTTTGCGTTCTGCGCCGCCCACCCCACGCCGCCCACCTCACGCCGCCGCCCCACGCCGCCGCCCCGTGCTATCGCCCTGTGCCCTTCTAGGCGTTACCGACCGACCCCCGGGCTGGCATTTTGTCCGTGATGGCGCGCCTAAACCCCGCCTAAGGCCGCGCGAGCCCGCCCAAACCCCTCCGGCTGCGCCATAAAGCCCCGCCCATATCCACCCAGAGCTCCCATCGCGGCCAAAACCCACCAAAACCCACCGGCCCACAGCCTTTTATTCAGGTAGTTTATTCTCTTGCATAGGGGCGAATTTGCAAGTATAATGTTAGCAATGGCTGACGGATGCTCTAAAGCAACAGCCGAAAGGGCCGCCGCCCAAATGGCGGCCCAATTAGAGAGGTGTGTGCTTGACATGATACAATTGTTGCACTTATAGTCGCCTTTGGCTGCCTGACCTTGCTGCTGCGTCGCAAGGTGGAGTTTGGCGTGGCCATCTTCGGCTCGGCGCTGCTGCTCGGCGCCCTGACCGTATCGGGCGGACTGCCTGCGCTGCCCGGGCGGGTATTTGTGCTGCTCACCCGTAAAACTGCCCTTCAGACCATGGCGGCCGTGCTCTTTGTGGGCATTCTCAGCGGCGTCTGCCGCCACTACGGCATTCTCGACCGCATTGTGCACAACCTCAAGCGGGTGGTGCGCAGCCCCAGGGCCAACCTCATGCTGGTGCCCGCCATTGTGGGACTCATGCCGGTGGCTGGAGGTGCTGTGATGTCGGTGCCCTTTGTGGACACCATCGCCGGCGAATACGATGTGCCGCCCGAACGCAAAAGCGCCATCAACCTCGTGTTCCGCCATGCGGGAATGCTGCTGATGCCCTTCTCCACCACGGTCATGGTGGCGCTGGACATCCTCGCGCCCATGGGCATTACCTACATAGACATCGCCAGCCGCACCGTGGTCTTTGTGCTGCTCAACCTGTTCTTTGGCTATGTATTTTTGCTTAAAGGGGTTCCGGCCCGCTTGCCCGCCCAGCCCGCCGGCGAGGAGGACAAAGGCGGCCTCTTGGAGCTGCTGATCAACCTTTCGCCCATACTGTCGGTGGTCATCGTGGCCTTTGTGTTTGGCACACCCATTTATCTCAGCGTGGCCGTGGGCATTCTGCTGGCCTTTCTCATCTCGGACAAAAAGGACTTTATAAAGGTGATGATCAAGGCCGCCAACCCCCGTATGCTGCTCACCATTGCGGGCATCAACCTCATGCAGGGCTTTATTCAGGACCTCGATGTGGTCATCAGCCAGCTCACCGGCTTTCTCGGCGACGGCGCCGGCGCGGTGGCCGCCTATGCGCTGGCCTCGGTGCTGCTGTCCTTTATCACGGGCTCCTCGCTGACCTCCCTCGGCATTGCGCTGCCGCTGCTCATCACGCTGCCCCAGAGCCACAATATGCTCGCCGCCAACACCTTCCTCATGTTTGTGGCCGGATACTTTGGCTATTACTTCTCGCCGCTGCACCTCTGCCAGGTGCTCACGCTGGACTACCTCAAATGCGGCGCCTCCCGGCTTTATAAGGAGTACCGCTACTACGCTGCCAGCCTTCTTGTGGCAGCTTTGGCAGCCTAGGGCGTCTTTGTGCTGCTTGCGTAAATGCCCGCTTATCACTTAAAATAGTATTGAAACTTAACCCCGCCTGTGATATAGTGTTAAAGCACTCGCAGGTATGGTGTAATGGTAGCATTTTTGCTTCCCAAGCAAACGGCGCGGGTTCGAATCCCGTTACCTGCTCCAAAAAAGAGAGTCAGCCGTCAGGCTGACCCTCTTTTTTATTTTAACAATATTCCTAAAAGAACTTTCGCACAAATTCTTCGAATGCAGAAATATTGTGCGATTTATTAAGATGATACTCATCCCTTTTGCTTATCAAGCCAATTGCTAAAATGATACATGGAAACAGAATGAAAAAGTGCATTTAGCAGTCAAATGGAAAGGCATACAAACACATGGTCAAAAAAAGACAGAGACAGGTACTATCACCTGAGCCAAAAACAGAACCGAAAAGTATGAACATTGCAAGAATTGCGAATATCAACCCAACAATGCCCAGCGGCTACGAGTTTTTAATGTCAGCGTCTCCTTTTATAATCTTTTTTATAATATATTAAACGCTTTGACCCTCAACATCTTCCAATTGCTCTAAATCGCCAGCAACAACTCTCGACTTATTCATCGAAGCTATTTTTGCTGCCTGCACAACATTAAAGTCCTTTTCCGGAATAACACTTGATATTGTGTAGTAGTCGGCATCGTTGAATATCAATTTGTGGCGATTTTCATCTTCGTCAAAATAACTGAGTTGTACTCTTCTGTTATTATGTCTAAAATTTTTTATTTGTACATATTTGCGACTACCTATGATAGCTCCTGCTTCACCGGCTACCAAACCGCCCATTAGAGCACCTTTCATTGAAGAGCCTCCGCCAGTTGTTCTTGTTTCTTGAATAATTTCACCGGTCTTATAATAATACTCTATATTTTCGATAGGAATGATAATTAAATCCATGTTGACATTGTACACAACTGCATCATGTGAATTAGGAAAAGAATAGATATTATCATTTGCTCTCCAAAATAAAAATTATGCGGAATCAAATACACCCTTCTAAGTCCTCTCATGTTCACCTTAGTAGTTACTTGTGGTATGTTAAGTTCTTACACCCGTTTTTCATAAGCGTTGTGTCTTTTTTTGTCGTTTTCCTTCAGTTTCTGTCTTATCTGCTTTTTATCATGTTGCTTTATAAGCATCATGGATGGTTATAGCCGGTTCGCTTATAAAATATATTGTAGGTGTCCATTTGCCAACCAAACCATACATATCGTGATAACTTAATCTCGCCCAGTGTCTAATATACCTGATAGTAAGGGGGCTGCCCATGATAACAGATACGATTAAATCGCTGCGGGAAATGGGTCTCATCTACCTCCCCGACATTCCCGAACACAAAGCGCAATGGTAACACCATTGCGCTTTGTGTTTCATATGTATTCGTCGTTAGGGTGTCAAGTTGTTCAGGGCATTTTCGTGGCAGTTGCGAGTGTCGTTCTCACGCTTAATGGCCTTTATCTGGGCATCCACTATAGATCTCTCGAAGAAAGTCATCATAGGTAAAAAGTTTTCGCGTCCATCGCAGACCCGCAGCGCCTTTTAGTAAGCGCCATGGTGATCCTCGTCGGGGAATGTGAGTGACCAGATGGGACTGTTCTTACTTCATTGCAGTACCCTGTTATTTCTCCAAACCAAACACCGTACACTTAAACGCGAAATCATCAATAGCCCTGACAAAGGCGGACTCTGCCGTTTTTACAGACGCGTCACCCTCAAATGAGTGGGTCGCTATCAGATGGACAATGGTATCAGGCAAGCCACATTGTGCGGCCATAACCGCACCTGAGAGGGGATGCCGCATTAAATGTGCATTTTCGCTGTAGGTTACCCCACCGGCACTCCAGGTGAACTCTGTGAACTTGCCCAGATCGTGGAGCAGTGCCCCGCATACTACCGTGTCCCAGTCCAGGGGGGCCCCATTTGCCACATAGAATTTGGACAAACAGTTATAGTTTGCTATGCAAAGCTGGGTGACAACCCGTATGTGCTCAATCAGGTTGCAGGAACAGCCTTTCCAAGTTATTGTAACGGGTGCATGTTGGATGTTCTTTGCTGTCCACCCGCCCCTTTGTATGGCTAAGGAAAGCGCTTCTGCGGTCTTGCTTCGCAGGGAAGCATCACTGATCTCATCGATCTCCGGAAGCAGTTGCAGGATATCGTTATCTGACATTACAAGTACACCCCGATTCTCTGGAGTATTTTTCTATTAGAAAGAATAGCATAGATAACTTGTTCTGGGAAGCGAAACACTGGCACAGCCCGTATGAAGTACCCAAGCAGCCTACCAAATAACACCTGCCAGAAACGGCATCCAAACGATCAGCGCACCCATATAAACCAACATGGGCAGGAGTCCGCATTTTACATAGTCGAGGAACTTATACTGCCCCGGGCCCATGATCATTGCCTGTACGACGGCTGCCATCGGGGTCAGGACAGACGCTCCCGCCGCAAAGCTAACTGCCATCGCGCCGATACGAGGATCAGCCCCGACCGTCAGACAGGTCGCTATGGCAAGAGGCTGGAATGCATTCGCCACCGGAATGTTGTTCATAAATTGGGTGGCAATGAACGGAACCACAAAAAGAACAGCGGTCAGGATATAGATATTGGAGGTTCCACCCAGCATACTGGAGAGCGCGTTGCCAATCAGTTCAGCACCGCCCGTACTACCAAGTGCACCGGCCACATTCATCATGCCTCCAACCAGCAGCATCATGCCAAGAGGCACATTGCTGGTGGCCTCCTTGGGCGTCAGAATCCCGCAGAACACCATAATAATGGAACCCAACACAGGGAAAATGAAGGTAGGGAGATTTGTCCATCGAAGCATGCCGGACAGCAGCATTCCCACAATGGTGCCGAAGAAGATGGTATAGGTCAGCTTCTCCTTGGTCGGTGTGAGCTGGGATTCTTTTGTTCTGACGCTGGCACTGTTTTCCACTGCGTCACCGGTAACAACGAGGGGTTCGTTGGGTGTTAGTTTGTGGCTGAAAAAGTAATAGATAGCAGTTGCTAAGATAAGCGGCGGCAATTTCATGAGGGCGGAATCCAAAATGCCCATTTCAACCGTGCCGCCCAGTTGCTGTATAAGCAAATTGGTCGTCAGATAGCCACTGGCCCCCACACCAATAGGCAACGCGCCAGCCCAGGTATTGGCAACATCGCAACAGGGCTTAAGGATTTTTCGGGGATTTACCTCTGAGCGCTCACTTATGACCATGATAAGGGGAATCATGGTAGACATAGCCGCCGTCGCATTCATCAAACAAGCCAGTATAATAGATACGGTCAGGCAGGACCACAGAACAACCCTCTGATTGCCTTTAACGGTTGAGAGCTTCTCGACAAATTTATCGACTATGCTGGTTTTCATCAGGCCTGCCGATAGCACGAACAGGGACCCGAACATCACAACACTTGCATTGGTAAAGTTCGCCCACACGGCAGCACTGCTAAGGACGCCGGTCAGTTGGAGTGCCAGCGATGCGGTCAGTCCAATTAATCCAAGGGAAAACTTGCCACTAAAAAAACACGCGACTGTTAATGCAAAGACGATTAGAGTTATGACCAAAGGACTCATTTTCTTTCCCCATTTCTATCAGGTTATTTAGCACAGTGCATCCATCACTAAGAGATGCCGAGTGAAACGGTATACCACTGATAGGGCTCGGGATTAAGGAACTGCGTGTCACAGTTGAGATCCCGCAAACCATCCTGAATTTCCTTTGTAAAGTCGTCCATGGTTTTGCCCCATTTGCCGTTGTACAGGTTGTCGTGATGATTGGGCAAAGCCAGTTGCGCGTTAAATTTGCTGATTAACTCTGCACAGTGGTACCCCGTCCAGCAGCCAGCGGTGTGGCGAATCACCACATTGGGGCGAAATTCCCTTGCAATGGTGTTGATATTATCAAGGTCGTCAAAACCGCTTACAAACATAATGCGCACATTGTTGTTAAGCGTAATGCAGAAGTCGTATGTATCGATACTGCCAATAACATTTAGCTCCCCATGGTTGGGAACCAGGTCTTCGGCAATATGCAGACCCATCTCATAATCGCCCTTCATGGGAAAATGCTTGCCGCGGACAGCGGTCAGTTTGAAGTCCGCCAATTCGTAGGTCTGCATATTTGAAATGGGGTAAAACATGCCCAACTCCGCCTTGGAGTATTTGGCCAGTTCAACGCAGGCGTTATCGCCGACAAACAGCTTAGGGTTAAACTTTTTAGAGAGGTAGCCTATATCCGTCGTGTGGTCAAAATGCGTATGGGTTAGCAAAATATAGTCGCATTGCTCTATCTCGTCAACCGAAAATTTGCGAAACCCATGAAGATTTTCCACCGAAATATATGGGTCGGTTACGATGTGCTTGCCATTGGGCAGGATAAACTCATAGCACTGGGAATTGATATACCGAAATTTAAAACCATTGATCTCCATTAAGCGATTCTCCTTTTGTTTGAAGTGTTTTCGGCTATATTATCTTTTTAGCCGAGCGACTATTTTGCTCTTCGATGTTGTCCTGTTCTGAAAATTCCACCGGGAACATATTGCCTATTTACAGTGCGGGTCATAGATCACCTCTCTTCGCATTTTCAACAGATGAAATCAAGTGCCGGGCCGGTCTTTACCGTTTTTTAGCCACGATCCACAAGAAACTGCCCATTCACCGTATCGGTCATGTTTCCTGAACTGGCAAGGGTCTTCACCTTTTCGGCAATTATGGGAATCATCGCATCCGCAAGGTCCGCGGTGGTTCCGCCTATGTGGGGCGTTACGATAACATTGGGCACCGCAAGGAGTCGGGATGTCACGGGCGATGATTCGTCCTCCACACAGTCGAGTGCCGCCCCGGACAGGTGCCCGGCCTCCAGCGCCTCAATGAGCGCCAGCTCATCAATAAGGCTGCCCCGCGATGTGTTGATGAGAATGGCCGTTGACTTCATTGCGGCCAGTTCTTTGGCACCAATTATATGCCGCGTGCTGTCGAGTAGCGGGAGGTGTAGAGACAGGATATCCGATCTTGCCAATAAATCGTCGAGCGGCGCATAGGCCATGCCCATCTCTTCCTCCTGCTGCCGTGGAAGTCGGCAGACATCGTAGTACAGGACCTGCGCTCCAAATGCCTGGACCAGTGATGCAACCCTGCGACCAATGTTTCCCGCGCCCACAATACCGACAATCTTCTGATTGACACTGTGGGACTGGTCGCTGTATGCACCCCTGTCCCAGTTGCCCGCACGCACATTCTGGTAATAGCCCAGAAGCTTCCGGCTCAGTGCGACCATAAGCGCCACTGTAAGCTCGGCCACTGCGTAAGCATTGGTACCAGGTGTATTCGCCACTATGACACCTCGCTTGCCCGCGGCTTCAATGTCTACCGTATCGTAGCCGGCGCCCCAGCGAATGACTGCTTTGAGATGGGGATTACGCTCAATAACAGATGCCGGCGTCTTGAGGATACGCACGATAATGCACTCGGCATCGGTCATTGTGTCGTATTCACCTTGCGTCTGTACCGACTCAACTACATGATCCGGGAGCAACTTACTGAACCGTTCGAGGGTTCCCTCGGGATATGTACCCGCCAATATTACCTTCATATCTGCCACCTTATACTTTCATGCTCAAGGCAACCGATTCAATAAGCTCTTTGCCCGGGGCTTTTCGATCTATGGCCGATACCTCGACAATTAACCTGTAGAGGCTCACATTATGCTGGGCAGCCACTTCTTTGAATAGTCCTATAAAGCTCGAATGGCAGCCACTGATACCTAAGATGAGATCCACGGGCATGATGGGCACATGGTAGTCGTGGGTTTTCATGGCTGGGATAAGGTCATTGTCAAGGTAATCAAGCAATCCATAAAAGTCGACCTCTACTAGCTCGCCAGACTTCTGCATAAGGGCGGCGGCTACTTCTGTAGCCAGATTGCCGGCGCTTCGCGCCATACCGAGCAGGCCGCAATCGAGCGCTGCTGCCCCATTTTTCTGTGCCGCTATGGCATTGGCAGCCGAGAATCCTAAATTGTTATGTCCGTGGAATCCCACCGGAATAGACAGACCCTTTACCATTGCTTGCGTATAGCGCGCAACATCGTCCGGGGTCATGCATCCTGCCGAATCCATGATGGTGATCTCGTCGGCTCCCGCCGCTTCGAGCATCTTGGATTCCTCGGTGAGGTCCTCGGGGGAGAGGATATAAGCTTTCATCAGTGAATACCGAGCCTTCATGCCATTTGCTTTTATCGCCTTGAGGGGCTCAAGGCTTAGGGCGCCGTCGCCTGCGTCGGCACCTACACGCAAAAAAGACATCTTATGCTCGGCTGCAAGCTCAACATACTTTTCCCTGTAACGTTTCGCATTAAGAAACATGCCAATTTCGGCTTTATCTACATAGGGTTGTGCAAGCTGCAGATATTCTAAATCTGTGAGCGGGGCCACCGAGTTCGATACCTCGTAGGCGCCAATACCCCCCGCATTTCCGTACTCAATCACTGAAATACCATTTTTGATCAGGCCGCCGAGCATACTCTTGGTAAGCTCACCCGAAAAACCTTTTCCAACGACATTAGCTCCGTCTCTCAATGTACAATCAAGCAAATACATTGTTTCACGCCCACTCTCTTATTCTTTTATCGGTTTGCGATATATGTACAAAATGTAAATGTACCCTTTGGGCGTATGCTACCATTGCTCACAAAACAAAGTCAAACAATAGATTATAGCTATTCCAACAGCCTTTTCACTGTTAAGCGCATATGACATCGTAATAACTTTGACATCCACAATGTTTTTGCTGTAAAGGCGTAAAAAAACAGGGTATTTGCGCTGCAAATACCCTGTTTTGAGAAGGACTATTGCTTATTTATGTAAAGCAGTTCGTTTATTTTCCCCATGTGCAACTGTATAACTTCCTCAGCGATTGAGATGAATGCTTGGGTATACTGTGGGAGTTTGTATCCTGATCGATAAACAAGATCCGCCGAGCTGTGCTCGATATTGCTAATTATAGGTAAAACATAAAACTCACTCCCAAGGCCAGGGTCGGATAGCGGCTCATGAAGATACATTTGAGACACGAAGCCCACACCGCTTCCATTGCGGCTTAGGCGAAAGATCAGGTCATGTTCCGATGTCTCAAAGACGACTTCAGGTACAATCTGATTCTGAGCGAAATAGTAGTCGACGGATGTGCGCAGCATATTGCGCTTGGGCAGCATGATAAAAGGAAAATCCTTAATGGCCAGGAGATCCACGCCACCGCTGTAGGTCTGCAAGAAAGTCTGGTAGTTTCGCGGAAGCTGGCGCTGCAAAAGCGCCTTGCTCACAATGCAATAAAGCTGCTCCTGAAACAGGGGTATCTTATGGGTGACCGGGCTTTCGGGCGCATTGACGCCGATATATACATCGATCTTGCCGTTTTGCAGATCCTCTTCGAGCTCCAGCGTCATAGCTTCTACAAGCGATATGGCAATGTTGGGATATTCTCTATGGTATCGCTCCCATATAAGCGGCATAAATACCTGGCCCCGTGTGCGGGTAATGCCCACCGACAGCTTGCCCTTTTTATGTTCGGATATATCGGCAAACTCGGCGTTCATCTTGGCCTCAATTTCAAGGATCCGTTTCGCATGCTCCACCATACGCTCCCCGGCGAGAGTGAGCCGCAAGGTTGGCTTGCGATCAAACAACACGACATCATAACGCTGTTCAAGTTTCTGTATATGTGCACTGAGGGATTGCTGGGTTATGAACAGGCGATGCGCCGCCCTTGAGAAGTGCAGCTCCTCAGCCGCCACCAGAAAATAGTGAAAACTTCGAAAACCCATTGCCCGCACCCTCTCCTACAATTGCTGCTTTCTTCTTTATTATATAAGGCTCAGTGGTAAGCGTCAAGTGGTCTCATACCGACATTTATCACTTCCCATTTGCCGCCTAACAATAACAAAAGCTATGATACGAAAACCTGCTGCAGCAAAAATCATTATGGCCCTATGATTTTAAGAACTCGGATGCTCCATAGAATAACAATTGATGACCTCGCGGGAACAGGGTCTCACTACTTTGGGGTGGTAGAGGCCGCGGGTTCGAATCCCGTTACCTGCTCCAAATAAAAAACACCCCATCGGGGCGGCTTTTTTATGGCGGCGGTCAGTCTAAGTCGCCGTACTTTTTAAAGCGCTGACGCAGGGCGGCCACGGCCTTTTTCAGTAGGAGGACTTAACATAGCCAAATATCCGGCTTAGAAGAGGACACCGGCTCTGATAAACACCGGGTAAAAATGACAGGTTTGCCTATCATCCAATATGAGTTTTTTGGCAAAACCGCTTTATTTTCACAACACTTTTAAATAGTTTTCACTAAAATATTTTGTATCTTTGAAATTACATTGACAAACAATTGTAAAGCTGATAATTTAGCTACAAGGGAGGTATGTTTAATGCAAAAAATGAAAATGATCGCCATTCTGTTTGCTTCTCTGTTCGTTCTATCTAGCCTGACGGGCTGCACACAGTCCACACCGACGCCGACACCGCCTGCCGAGCCTGCTCCCTATGACGGCTCCCAGTTCCCCGAGTGGTTTGAAAACGAGGCTACTTGGCGCACCGTTCTGTCGGCGGCGTTCAAGGAGGGCGAGGAATATGCCCCCACGGATGAGGAAATTGCCAGGATTATGCGCATGGCCAGCCTGACCCCCACTTCCGGCGGTATGACCGACTATATGTGGGTTATTGTCAGGGATGTTGATCAGCAGAGGGATGTTGTGGGCGAAAAGAATGCACACAGCGGCACCGTGATGGCCATGCTGTTTGCGGACAGACTGTTCTCTCCCGAAGAGAGCATTCACAATCACGAGCAGCAGATTGACAGGGGCTATGTGACCTCGGGCATGGCGGGCGGCTATCTCAACATCGCCGCAGTCAGCCAGGGCTTTGGCACCCACTGGTATCTGACTACCGAGTACACCAAGCCCGGTTGGGAAGAGACCCGTTCCCAGTCCGCTGAGGAAACCTACCTCGGTGGTAAGGACTACAGGTACACCTTTGGCAACCCCACCTACCGCAACCGTGATTATCCCCGCGACGAGAACGATGCGGCCGAGGCCTATGGCAACCTGAAGTTCGTGATGGCAGTTATCATCGGCACCGTCGATGAGACAGCCGAGACCAGCGTAACCAAGAACAACTATCCCGAGAACTGGGTTATGGCGAAATAGCCAGACAATAATCCCGTTGCGGCAATAGAAAAAACAAAACGAAAGCTATTGTCTTGCATAATGGCTTTCGTTTTGTAAATGAGGGAAAACATGATGAAAATAACTATAAAAAATACACTGCTTCTTCTTCTTGCCCTTTGTGCAATCGTGTCGCTGGCTGCCTGCGGTGCCAAGTCCGACCCGGAAGAAGAAAACAACAAGGCCAAGCTCAACGATGTCTACCCGGCCAACTATAAGACCATCAAAAGCAGATATACGGTGGACGAGAAGCATGGCTCGGTGGTTTACGCTGCCGATGGCACCGCTGCCGATGGCACCAAAGTGATGGCCCTCTATGTAAAAAGTTCCGAGGAAGTGGACAGCGAGGGCGCCATGAACTATCAGTACGACTCGCAGTTCCCCGATTCCTATCACATGATTATTGTGATTGATAAGGCCACAGACAAGGTGATTGCCTACAATGTTGTGCGCGAGGGCGCCAATGAAAAGACCTACTTTTCGGTACCTCCCGAGAAAATCGATGCCTACAAGGAAGTTGTTATTTCATCCGAAACGGCCTTTGACGATTATAGAGAGGGTCTTGTCACCGAAAAGCTCTACGACACCGAGATTAACGCCGATAAAGCCGAGGTTATCACCGGCACATCGCTTATCTACACCGGCGCCACGGTTCAGGGCACCTTCTCCAGCCAGCTTGTGCGTAGATGCTTTGAGACCGCCGCAAGGTTTTATGTCAACAATAAATAAAACGCATCAGGGTAAGCGCCCGCTTTGTCAGGCGCTTATCTGTTTTGAGGAGGCGCTTTGCCCATGAAGCAAACGCTTGTCGCGGCCCTTTGCCTGCTCATGCTGCTGACCGGGTGCAGTGCCACACGACCCGAATACTTTACATCGCACCGCAAGACCAGCTTTGACCACTTTGCCACCGTGTGCACCGTGCTGGTCTATGACGACTTTACCTCAGACAGGGCAATACAGCGCTTTGAGGAGGCGTGGCGCGAGATCGACGATATGCTCACCGAGGTTGAACAGGCGCTGAGTGTGAACATCCCGGAGAGCGACATAGCTAAGTTTAATCGCGCGGGGCAGGGCGAGAGCGTGCTGGTGCGTCCGCTGACGGCACATATTGTTCAAATGGCCATGGACGCCTACAACCTGACCGAGGGCGCCTATAACCCTGCGGTGAGTCATCTTGTGGACTTGTGGGGGTTTTCGCCGCGGATCCACAGCGGCTTCGGCCCCGCCATGCCCTACGACAGGCCGCGAAATCCCGGTGGGGGTTTCCCACTGCCCGACCCGCGCTATGTGGAAGCTTTTTTGACGCTTGCCGACTTTTCGGGCGTCAGGCTTTCGGGGGATGAGACCGTAGGCTACACACTCACCAAGCTTGTGCCCGATATCGAGGTGGACGGCGTGACCTATTCGCTTAAAATTGACCTCGGTGGCATCGGGAAGGGGTATGCGACCGATTTGGCGGCCGATATTCTCGGTAAATACGGCTACAAATACGGCTTTGTGAACCTGGGGATGAGCAGTCTGCGGCTGCTTAAGCGCCATATATCTAACCAAGGTGCACCGGGGGATAATATGTGGGCCATCAATGTGGTCAACCCGGACGAACAGGCGCTAAGGTACATGACGGCGTTTGGCAAGGATGTCGGGCTGTCCACCAGCGGCACCTACCTCGACCGATACTTTGTCGACGGGCGGGAATACAGCCATATCATCGACCCGTATACCGGCCAGCCCACCACCAGCGATGTCGCATCGGTCACGCTTATCGGAGGCACCGCTGGCGAGAGTGATGCTTTGTCTACGGCGCTCTGCGTTATGGGCAGCGAAAAGGCGGTGGCCTTTGCGAAGACCCACCTTGAAAACTGGCGCTATGCCATACTCGTGCGCAGGGCCGAGGGGCTGGAGCTCATAACCAACATCCCGCAGGAGGAGTACCTGCTGGAGGGCTGATGGGTGCACATATAGTATTCAATATGGGGGCCGATATTTTATCGGCCCCCATATGTCATGTATGCAAAGCCCCCTGCGAACAGGGAGCCTTTGAGTGGGTCAGTCTAAGTCGCCGTCCTTTTTAAAGCGCTGGCGCAGGGCGGCCACGGCCTTTTTCTCGATGCGGGAGACATAGCTGCGTGAAATGCCCAGCCGCTCGGCCACCTCCCGCTGGGTGAGGGGAATGCCGCCCCCTAAACCGTAGCGCAAAATCAAAATCTCGCGCTCTCGGTCATCCAGCTCGGTGGAGAGGTGCTTATAAAGCCGCTCGGCCTTTAGGCGCAGGTCAATATCGTCGAGGATGTTCACATCGTCGGCCATAATATCCACCAGCGTCAGGGCGTTGCCGTCCTTGTCGGTGTCCAGCGGGTCGGAGATAAACACATCCTGAGCGCTCTTTTTGCGCCCCCTAAAATGCATAAGAATTTCGTTTTCTATGCAGCGTGATGCATAGGTGGCAAAGCGGGTACCCTTTTGGCGGTCAAAGGTGGATACCGCCTTAATCAGCCCAATGGTGCCGATGGAGATTAAATCGTCCTGGTCGCTGGCGGTGGCGTAATATTTTTTTATAATGTGCACCACCAGCCGCAGGTTGTGTTCAATCAGCCGTCCTCTGGCCTGCTGATCGCCCTCGGCAATCAGACGCAGGCACTCGCGCTCCTCGGCCGGCGATAAGGGCTTTGGAAAGGAGCCGCCCCCCTCCACCGTCAGGGCGAAATACAATAGCCCCACCAAAGACAATCCGCCTATAAATCCCATAAACATGGCATTCCTCCCAAGCTGAACCCCCGCCCGGAGTCGGACGGGTCTACAAATTAAGCATATGCGCAGATAAGCCTGACCCATAAGGGTCCAAGTGTGGGGGACGGGCTAAAATTTTGTCCATAAAAACCGAGCCGGGGACACAGCTGTTACAGCCATGTCCCCATATTTGTCAAAAAGTGCGGCCTGTGACGAAATATGTTGGATTTTTTGTGCATAGCCGCCAAAGCGGGGGCCTGTTATACTAAAGGCTGGATGGGTATGCCCTAGGTTGGGCGCCCCATTTAACCTCTTATGGCTGTAAAGGAGCTACATACCGTGCATATCTATAACGAAGTTTATAAAACCTGCAACCAAAACGCCCACAAAACCGCCATGGTGCTCTGGGGGGCGGACGGGCCTGTGCGCAGCTATACATTTTCTCAGGTACTCAGCGAGGCCGAGCGCTTTGCTCAGGCGCTGAGCGAGCTTGGACTTAAGCCCGGGGGCCGGGTGGCCATGGTGGCTGAGAGCTGCCCCGAGTGGAGCTTTGGGTATCTGGCCGCCCTTAAGCTGGGGGGCACACCGGTGCTGTTAGATGCCTCGCTGCCCGCCGGCGACCTATCCGAGCTGCTGTTGGCCGCCGATGCCTGCTGCGTCTATGCCTCGGCCGCCACCCTCGATAAAATTGCCTACAGCGCCGCCGGACCCGTGCTGGATATTCATGGCGCAGGCCGGCCCTTCCCCGGGCACGAGCGCCCGCTGTCTGCGTCGGGCACCGTGGACGGCAGCAGCGATATTGCCTCCATCATCTTCTCCTCGGGCACCACCCGTCGGGCTATGGGGGTTATGCACGGGCACGAGGCCGTTATCGGCTCGACCTTGATGTGCTGTGACAGCAACGCCGTCACCGGCGAGGACCGCTTTTTGGGTGTGCTGCCTAACAGCCATATCTACGGCCTTTATGTGCAGGTTATCGCTCCACTTATTTTGGGCGGCAGCGTCTGCTATATCGAGAGCATGGATGCCGCCTGTCTCGCCGGCGCCATGACGGGCTATAAACCCACGGTGTTTCCGGCGGTGCCCCGGGTGTTCGAGCTGCTGCGCACCTCGGTGCTCAAAAAGGTGGCGGCCAACCCCAAAACCAAAAAACTGTTTGACCTGCTGCTCCCCCTCTGCATCAAGGTGCGGCGCCACACCGGATTTAATCTGGGCGCCATACTGCTCAAATCGGTGGGCGAGGGCTTTGGCGGCTGTATGCGGGTGATAGCCTCGGCCGGTGCCCCCACCGACCGAGAAACCGCCGAGTTTTATTACGGCGTGGGGCTCAACCTGCTGATTACCTACGGCGCCACCGAAACCAGCATTCCGGTTATCGGCAACTACGGCGGCCAGCTGACCACCGACACCTGCGGTCGGCCCTATCCGGCCATTAAGGTGCGTCAGAGCGCCGAGGGGGAATTTCTCATCAAGTCCCCCTACTTGATGCTGGGATACTTTAGAGATGCCGAGGCCACCGCCGCCTGCTACGACGAGGAGGGCTGGTTTAAAACCGGCGACTGGGGCTTTGTGGATGCTAAGGAGAATATCCACTTCTGCGGCCGGCTAAAGGACAACATTGTGCTGGCCACCGGCAAAAAGCTGGCCCCCGACGATGTGGAACAGGCCTATGCCGCCATCGACTTTGTAGAGGAGCTGGTCATCTGCGGCATTCCCGATGCCGAGGGCGGCAGCGACCGGGTGCACGCCTTTGTGGTGGCCGACCCCGCCCATCATGAGGCGGTGCGCGCCGCTTTGGCCGAGCGGGGACGCAGCCTGAGCCAGAATATGCGGCTGGCCGATGTGCACTTTGTGGAGTCTATCCCCAAAACCACCTTGCAAAAGCCCAAGCGCTTTTTGCTGCGCCGCATGGTGGAGCAGCAGAGCATCCCGGCGACTGCCGCCCCCGCTGCCGCTCCGGTGGATGCCGAGAGCCATTTGCGCCAGCTGCTCAGCCGCCTGACCGGCACCGACCCGGCTTCCATCCAACCCGACACCCGCCTGTTTGAGGAGCTGGCCCTGGACTCTTTGGGTGCCATTGAGCTTGCGCTCGAGATTGAGAGCCTGACCGGCTCAGGTACAGGGGTGGACCAAACTCCGGGCATGACCTTTGGCGAGCTGACTGCTGCGGTGGACGTCCTGATGCTCCAACCCGACGCCGGTGGTCAGCCCATGCGGGCCATGCTGCTTGAGAAAAAGCGCCAGATGGACTATGCGCTGTTCAACCTCGGGCGCACCCTCATGCGCTGGTTCTATAACATCCGGGTGGAAAACGCCGAGGTGCTTCCCGAGCAGGGGGGCTATATCATCTGCTCGAACCATGTTACCAACTTTGACTATCTGCTGCTGACGCTGCGCTTTCAGCGGGAGCGGTTTATGACCTTTTGCTGTATGGCCAAGCAGGAGCTGTTTAGCGGCGGATTTATCAGCCGCACCCTCACCCGTGTGGCCGGCATGATTCCGGTGGACCGAACCGGAACGGCCACGGCGGCCATGCGCATGGCTAAAGAGCGCCTGATGGACAACTGGGGCCTCTTGGTGCACCCCGAGGGCACCCGCAGCCGCACCGGCGAGATGGGCGCCTTCAAGCCCGGGGCGGCGCTGCTGGCCGTGGAGAGCGGCGTGCCCATAATTCCGGCCTGCATCCGGGGCGGCTACGAGGTTTATCCCGCTACCCAGGCGCTACCTAAGCTGTTTAATCTCAAGACCTTTTCAAAATACCGCATAGAGGTGATTTACGGCGAGCCCATCTCGCCTGCGGGTCTTACCCCCGAGCTGCTTATGCAGCGGGTGAGCGCCGCCGTAGAGCGCATGGCCGCGCCGGCTCACCAGCCTACTGCCTGAGAGTGCCGCTGTTTTATGTACAAGCAAAAGCCCGCCTGTCCCCAACGGGGTCAGTCGGGCTTTTTATTGCTGGGCTTACTGGGCCAGCTCTTTTAGAATATCGGCCACAAACTCAAAGGTGCGGGCTAAGGACGCGATGTCCAGCCACTCCTCGGGGGTGTGGTTATCGCCGCAGTTGGGGCCGATGGCGATGATGTCCATGCCCGGAATGCGGCCCATCAGCACGCCGCCCTCGAGGCCGGCATGCACAGCCTGAACGGAGGCATCCTCGCCGGTGCGGCGCTTATACACCTTGAGCGCCACATCCCGCAGCTTGGAATCCCGCACATAGGTCCAGGCCGGGTAGGAGGTAAGAAAAACTCGGGTCATGCCGTAGAGCCGCGCAAGGGTTTTAAGCTCGCTGTCGATATAGGGCATAAAGCTGTCGGTGTTGGCCCGGATGGCGTAGCAAAAGCGCACGCCCTCCTCGGTCTCCTCCACCAGCCCGAGGTTGAGGCTGGCCACCACCAGCCCCGGAATGTCCTGGCTATATTCCCGGGCGCCGTTGGGCAGAAGGGTCAGCAGGTCGGTCACCTGCTCGGTGCTGCCCTGAGTCATCATGCGCCGAGGTGCGGCGGGTTCGATCACAAGGCGGAAATCGGGCTCCGCAGAGCCGTTTTCGGCGGCGAAATCGGCCTCCACCGCCCTGAGAATCTCTTTGGCTTTTTCTACATCCTCGGCCTTGAGGAGCAGCTCGAGGTCGGCCTCCCGGGGAATGGCGTTGGTCTTAAGCCCGCCCGAAACCGAGCCGATGTTAAAGCTTATGGTCTCGCTCAGGCGGTAGAGCAGGCGGCCGAGCACCTTGTTGGCGTTTAGGCGGCCCTTATCAATCTCTTTGCCCGAGTGGCCGCCTTTAAGGCCGCGCACCCGCACCGCAAGACCCTCGCCAGTGGCGGGCTCATACTGCACAGGCAGGATATAGTCCACCATGGTGCCTCCGGCGGCACTCACAAGAATTTCCTGCTCGTCGGACATATCGAGGTTGATCATCAGCCGGCCCTCGATATATTCGGGATTGACATGGGCGGCGCCGATCAGTCCGATTTCCTCCTGGGCGGTGAACAGACACTCGATGGGGGGATGCACCAGATCATCCCGGTCGAGGATTTCCAGCATGATGGCCAGCGCATTGCCGTTGTCGGCTCCGAGCGTGGTGCCCTCGGCGGTGAGGATGTCGCCATCTAGGCGCAGTTTAAGACCTTGGGTCTCAAAGTCGAATTCGGTGTCGGAGTTTTTCTCGCAGACAATATCGGTATGGCCCTGAAGCACCACCGGGGGCAGATGTTCGCAACCGGGGGAGGCGGGCTTTTTGATATAGACATTGAGCAGCTCGTCCCGGCGGGCCCAGTAGCCCTTTCTCTCGGCAAAGGCCAGCAGATAGTCGGTGGCGGCTTGCTCGTTGCCCGAGCCTCGGGGGATGGCGGCTATATCCTCAAAAAAGCGGAATAGGCCCTCGGGCTGACGGTCTTTAATAACATATTGCATCGGGTGTACACTCCTTTATAATAATACGAGGTTAGGCACCAATAAGGGGACGCCCACCCCGCAGATGACGGATGACCATGGCCAGCGCCCGGGAAGCTGCCGCCTGACGGATGTTCTCCCGGTCGTCCTGCCGGCCCCGAGCCAGCTGCAATTCAAGCACCTCGGTGCCTGTTTGGCGGCAGTGCAGCGCCACATACACAAGGCCCACCGGCTTGTCCGGGCTGCCGCCCCCCGGTCCTGCAATGCCGGTGGTGGACAGCGCCATGTCGGACCCGAGGCGCAAAGCCGCCCCCTCGGCCATTTGGGCCGCTGTCTCTTTGGATACGGCCCCATGGGCCTCCAAGGTGGCCGGTGAGACGCCCAAAAGTTCGATTTTGGCCTGGTTGGCATAGGCCACCACGCCGCCCAAATAGACGGCCGAGGCGCCGGGGGTATCGGTGAGACGGGCCGACAGCAGGCCGCCGGTGCAGCTTTCGGCGGTGGCCAAGGTGAGCTTTTGCTCGGCGAGCAGACGCACGGCCTCCTGCTCAAGGTTTTTTGCGTCTATGGCGTAGGCATAGTCTCCCAACTCGGCCACAATGTCCCGCACCACCGGCTCCACAAGGGATAGCGCCGCCTCGGCGTTTTCGGCCCGGGCGGTCACCCGCAGGCGCAGCTCGCCCCGTCCGGCATAGGGGGCTACCGAGGGGTTTTTCATGTGAGCGATAAGTGGGCGCAGCTTTTGCTCCACCGCCGACTCGCCAATGCCGTAGATGTTGATGTTGCGCGAGACCAGCACGCCGTCGATTTTGTCCGAGAGATAGTCTTGCACCGGCCCGTCGAACATGGGGATCATCTCCCGGGGCGGGCCGGGCATGAGGATGGCCGCCTTGCCGCCGTCCTCCACAATGCAGCCGGGGGCAGTGCCAAAGGGATTGGGCAGCACAATGGCGCCCTCGGGCATATCGGCCTGCTTAAGGTTGTTTTCGGTCATGGGCCGGCCCGAGCGGGCAAAGCTCTCTTTAAGCTGGCGCAGACATTCGGGATCGGTTTTAAGCTCCCGCCCAAAATAGGCGGCCACCGTCTCCTTGGTGAGGTCGTCGTAGGTGGGGCCAAGGCCGCCGGTCATAAAGACGAGATCGCACCGCCCAAAGGCGATGGACAGGCAGTTTTTTAGCCGCTCGGCATTGTCGCCCACCACCGTGTGGTGATAAACCCCAAAGCCCATGCGGGCCAAACCCTGAGCGATATAGGCGGCGTTGGTGTTGGCAATATCGCCTAAGAGAATTTCGGTGCCTACACAGAGGATTTCTGCATTCACAAGCATTTCCCCCTAAAAATCAAAAATGATGTGCAACTGTTAATATAACACCCCGGACCCGGCAATTCAATTGTCGCTGCATGATTTTGCTCTAATATGCCCACTCTTAGGGCAGACGGCGGCAAAAAGACCGAAAAAATTAAGGTGTTTACAGAAAAAACTTTTATTCCTGCCCGGTTGGTGGTATGGTAGATAGGTAAATTTAGCGAGTACGGAGGATGACTGTGAAAAAACATAAGACTGTATGGGCGCTCTGCCTTGCGGCACTGCTGGTGATGACCGGTTGCAACAGCGGCGAGGGCGTGGTAACACTGGGCGAATACAAGGGACACACGCTGGACAAAGTGCCTTACGAGGTGCATGAGCACGAGATTGACGACTATATAGAGCAGATGATACTCTATACCGCCCCGGTTGTGGAGATAACCGACCGGGCTGTGGCCGAGGGCGACACCGTGGTGATTGATTATCGCGGACTGCTAGATGGCGAAGCTTTTGAGGGCGGCACCGCCGAGGGCGCCAGCCTCACCATTGGTTCGGGGCAGTTTATCCCCGGCTTTGAAGAGGGCCTTGTGGGGGTTATGCCGGGCGAGTCGGTGGACATTCCTCTCACCTTCCCCGAGGAGTATCATGCCGAGGAGCTGGCCGGACAGGCGGTGGTCTTTGAGGTGACCGTCCACTATATTAAGGGCGAGAAGATTATCCCCGAGTTTGACGACGCCTGGGTGGCAGAGAACAGCCTCTACACCACCACCGAGGAATATCGGGCCGGGCTGCGGGCCAGCATGGAACAGGAGCTTCGCTATGATGCCGAGCAGTCTCAACTGAGCACGCTGCTTGATCGCATCATAGAGAACACCACCTTTGGCAAGCTGCCCAAGGAGCAGCTCGAAAAGCGGGCACGCAGCATCAAGCAGTATCACGAGAACTATGCCGCCATGATGGGCACCGACCTTGCAACCTATCTTGCCTACAACGGCATGACTGAGGCCGACTTTTATGATTGGCTGGACGGCATCGCCGAGGAGGCCGTGAAAAACGAGCTGGTGCTTGAGGCCATTGCCAAAGCCGAGGGCCTTACCCTCACCGACGAGGACAGAGAGAGCTATGCCACCCGCTACGGCTACAACGATTATGCGCATGTTTTAGAGAATAACGACGCCGAGATGGTGGAGGAATTCATACTGGCCGAAAAGGTTGAGCAGTTCTTGCTGGAAAACAACACCTTTGCCTAAAGCTCAGTTTGCTAAAGCTTAATAAGGCGGCCACGGCTCTGTGTGAGCCGTGGCCGTTTTTTGCATTTTTATTTTGCAGGCAGCCCTTTTTCAGGGCGCCGGGCAGCCGCAACTGTCGCTGAGCAGCACATGCAGCAGCGAAAAGCGGTCGCGCAGATAGTCCACCGATGGCTGGGGGGCACGAAGCACCAGCTGGTCGTCTCCAGCCAAAGGCAGTGTTACCACCACCGTGGTGCCCTCATCCTCCCGGGAGGACAGGGCGATGCGCCCGCCCAGTTGCATGATGCCGGCCCGGGCAATGGTCAGCCCCAGCCCCATGCCCGCATAGGGCAGTCCGGTGTGGTCGTAGGAAAAAAAGGGCTCGAACACCTGCCCCACAGCCAACTCGGGAATGCCCGGCCCGTGGTCGGTAAAGGTGATCACGGCGTTGCCCCCGCGCCGGGTCAAAGAGACCTCGATGGCGTTGCCCTCTCGGGTAAAGCGGCAACTGTTCGAGATAATTTGCATCAGGGCGGCCACAAGGTGCTGTTCATCGGCCGTAATAAACAGGGGGGCCTCATGGGGCTGCCAACTTAAGGGGATACCGGCTCCCCCCGTGACCACGGCCGCCGCCCGCAGCAGGCTATCGAGCAGATCGCCCAGCTCCACCCGGTTAAGATGGATTTCAGGCTCGGCGGTAAGCGTAAGCAGCTTGAGGTATTCGGTGAGGTTGTGGGTGGTGCGCAGCAGCTTGTAGGCGTTTTGGTTGATGCTCTCGACAAACTCCTCCAGCTCGGGGTGCTCTTCCGAGAGCATAAGCTGGCGTAGCCAAGCGATGGAGGCAAACATATGATGTAGCGGACGCCTAAGTTGGCCCGAAAGGGCGGTGGCCATGGCCTGCTGTCTTTGGGTGGCCCCCTGCTCGGTGTGGGGGGCAAAGCTGGCCAGATAGCCCGCCGTCTCGGTGAGTGGGGTGAGGTGGATGGCAAGCTGGGAGGATGCCGACAGCATGGTAAAGGGCCGCAAACCACCCATTTGTTCGGGGGTGTAGCGGCCAAGGTCACCGTTGAGCAGCTGGGCCAGTCCATCGGGAAGCGTCAGGTTACTACTCAGCCGCACCGCCGCCCGGTTGGTCCAAAAAATCCGAAGCTCGGGGCTTAGCAGGGCAACCGGGGCATCGCTGTCCTCGAACATTCGGATCAACTTAAGAACATCAGCGTTTTCTATGGGGTTTAGTGGGGTCGAGTCGGTCATGGAGTATCTCCTCCGGTTAATTTATGGGGACGGCCGATATCGACCATTGCAAAGCTGAGGTCATTATATAACATACCCATGACCAGTTCAAATAAAAATGTATGAAAAATCACTAAAGCCCCCATGGAATATATTTCCTTATAAGTCGTAGAGACAACAATGCTAATTTTTCGCTTTTTTAGTTGTTTATTAGGCGCTAGAGCGTTACAATAAAGGTAACAATACCTGAGGAGTGATGGTTTTGGCTATCAAGATTGGGATCAACGGCTTTGGCCGGATTGGTCGTCAGGTTTTTCGCATTGCGGCGGATAACCCTGACCGCTTTGAGATTGTGGGCATCAATGCCCCCCGAAAGACCCCCGAATACCTGATTTATCTCACCAAGTACGACACGGTGCACGGCCGCTTTGACGGCGACCTGCGCCCCGACGGCAACAACCTTTCGCTGGACGGCCGCACCATAGCCCTGTTTGAGGGAGAGACGCCCGACGACATCGATTGGCAAAGCTGCGGTGCCGAGTACATCCTTGAGTCGAGCGGTCGCTTTACCACGGCCGAAAAGTGCATGGGGCACATTCGGCGGGGGGCCAAGCGCGTGCTGATTTCGGCCCCTGCTAAGGACGACAGCCCCACCTTTGTCTACGGGGTGAACCACCAGCTTTACCGCCCCGATATGCAGGTGGTGTCCAATGCGTCCTGTACCACCAACTGTCTGGCCCCGGTGGCCAAGGTGCTTGAGGACAACTTTGGCATCGAAGAAGGACTTATGACCACCGTTCACGCCATCACCAACTCCCAAAAAACCGTGGATGGCTCCTCCCTTAAGGATTGGCGGGCCGGCCGGGCTGCTTCGGGCAACATCATTCCCTCCAGCACCGGTGCCGCCAAAGCCACCGCACGGGTTATCCCCGAGCTAAAGGGCAAGCTCACCGGTATGTCCTTCAGGGTGCCCACCCTCAATGTGTCGGTGGTCGACCTGACGGTGCGGCTTAAAACAGCCACCACCTACGAGGCTATTTGCGCCACCATGAAAGCCGCTGCCGAAGGGCCCATGAAGGGCGTTCTTGGCTACACCGAGGAGGCCGTGGTCTCCAGCGACTTTATTGGCGATCCCCGGGCCAGCATCTTCGACGCCAAGGCCGGCATCATGCTCAGCGACCGCTTTGTCAAGGTGGTGGCCTGGTACGACAACGAGTGGGGCTACTCGGTGTCCACCCTCAATATGATCGAGCATATGGACAGCGTAAAATAACGGCCGTTTAGAGCTTGTAGTAAGAAACAAAAAAGCAAAAGCCTCCGCGCAAATTGCGGAGGCTTTTGTTTTGTTTTTGGGCTGTGGTTTTAGGACAAATTCTCCTCGATAAACCGGACCACATCGCCGACGGTGCGCAGGTTTTCGATGGCCTCGTCGGGGATTTCGGCATCGAACTCGTCTTCAAGATTCATCACCAAGTCGACAATGTCCAAACTGTCGGCCCCAAGGTCGTCCACAATAGACGAATCCATGACAATTTCGTGGGCCTCAAGGTCGAGCTGCTCCATCAGGATGGCTCGGACTTTTTCAAATACCATGTTGTGCTCCTCCTAAGATCGTGGCTCTCGCCGGACAGACGGCGCAGATGCCTTGTTTTACACGCGACTTATCATAACCGCTTTGCGCGGGTTTGACAAGGGGGAAAATCGCCTTTTGTGCCAAGGCTGTTTACCCCACAAATATGCAGCAAAAAGTCGGGCTATGCACGCTGGCGAGGCAGCCTTAAAAAAAGGCATGGTACCACACGGGGGGGCGGAAAATTAGTCCCAGATATCCCGGGCGGGCAGCGGATAGCTTTGGCTATAAAGGAGTGTGAGCCAGACGGCGGCCGCTACAAAAACAACCACCAATAAAAAGGACAGCTTAAATAAAAACCGCATAAATAAAGCACTCCTTTATAAAAATTACTAATAGGGCACCAGCTCAAACAGGGCGGGGGTGGCGGTGATATCCCGGTCTGAGATGGGGGCGTAGCTGCCAAAGTGGGGGCGAACCCCAGGACAGAATTTGTAGATGTTGCCCCTTAGGCGCAGGCCTTGATAGGGGGGAACAATGCCCAGACCGGCGGTGAGATTCTCGGAGAGTGCTATGTCTACACCCCAGTATTCCCCCTGAAGATCCTCGCCGGCAATGGGGCGCAGCGCGGGTAGTGGGCAGGGCTGGCCGTCCAGCGTGGCGGTATAGCTGCCGTCGATTCCAAGGGAAAGGCTAAAGCGTCTGCCTGTGGGCCCTTCCAAAGCCAGCGCCAACCCGCTCGACCCCTCGGGCCGAGCTTCAAAGGCCCAAAGCCGCCCCACCAGCTGCCGCTCGGTCATGCAGAGCAGCCCTTGGGCAAAAGGTTTGTAATCGGCGGTCTCGAAGGGGTAGTGGGTTATTTTAAGCACGGGCAGGGCGTCGTAAACCGGTGGGCCGTCAAAGCAGAAAATTGGGTAAACGCTGTTCATTTCCTTGTCCTTCTTGGTCATTTTATCGCCCTTTAAGGCTAATATCAGTATATTATGATGGGCGATAATTGGCAACAGATTTCGGGGCCAAAAAGCAAAAAAGCAAAAAAGCAAACCTTTAGCCAGCCGGGCTAAAAAGGCGCTGGTACCACCGGGGCTCGGGTTCGGGCTCGGCGGGGGCAGGGGGGGCGAGGTCGGGGCGCGGGGTGGTAAAGGCCTTGGGAAAGGCCAGCCGGGCCGTCTGTTCGAGCTGGAGGAACATGGCGGGGCTCTGGCGCTCTAAGCTGCGGGTGTCCACCGGATAGAGCCGCTCGGCGGTCACGGCGGCTGTGGAACCGTAAACGGCGCTGCCCGAAAGGTCGTCGGGACTGAGCGCATCGCTGTAAAAGATGAGGTCGGGCTTTAGCTGGTCCGACTCATCGGGGGGAAAGGCCCAGCCGGTGTAATGTTCGGCCGGGTTGATAAGACCCATATCGGTGAGCAGCCGACCCTCGATGGTGTCACCGGTGGCCAGCGTAAACTCGGGCCGAGCCAGATACACGGCCGACAGGTTCTCTTCCTCTCGGCTGAGATAGTCCCGCACCGAGGCGGTTACATAGTCGGTTTGGGTATAGGCAAAGTAGCGCACCTGCTCGGCCAGTTGGGGCCCCTTTATGTCGCCCGAAAAAATCAGCAGCAAATCGGACAGGTGGGCCACAATCCCCTCCATATCCTCGGCCCGGGGCAGCGTCAGCACCGGCACACCCATTTCCGCAAGGGCGTCCAGCGCATCGGTATACAGCCGCTCCCCGGTGAGCAGCAAATCGGGTTTTAGGGCATAGATGGCCTCGAGGTCGGGGTCCTGAGCAATGCCGCAGCGGGTAAGCTCTCCGGCGGCGCCGGGGCGGTCGCAGTAGCGGCTAACCCCCACCAGGCGGCCGCCGTAGCCCAGCATATAGAGCTGCTCGGTGAGGGCGGGGGACAGGCTGACCACCCGCCGGGGCGTCTCGGTGAGGGTTATCTCGTCGAAGGTGACCGGGTAGCCGGTGGGGGCGGGGCGTGTGCAGGCCACAAGCCCCAAAAGAAGCCCTGCCAGCATAAGGCCAAAGAGCCAAGCACGAACCGCTTTCATAAATACCTCCTGAGCAACAGCCGCATGATATTTAGCGGGACTTCACAATGGCCTGCTCAAGGTCGGCCAGGATATCCTCGATATCGTCTATGCCTACCGAGATGCGTACGGTCTGGCCGGTGATGCCGGCTGCCCGCAGTTGCTCTTCGCTGAGCTGGCTGTGGGTGGTGGTGGCCGGGTGGCTCACCAAGGTGCGGGCATCGCCGAGGTTGGCCACGTTCTTAATCAGCTCAAGGCTGTCCATAAATTTGGCCGCCCGCTCCCGATCGCCCTTAAGACCAAAGGTAAACACACCGCTGGCCCCCTTGGGCAGATACTTCTGCTGCAGGGCGTGATATTTGCTGGATTTAAGGCCGGGGTAGTTGACAAAATCCACATCGGGGTGGGCCTCTAAGAATTCGGCCACCTTAAGGGCATTGTCGCAGTGGCGCTGCATACGCAGGCTTAGGGTCTCAAGACCGAGCATGATTAAAAAGGCATTAAAGGGGGAGAGGCTGGCCCCTAAATCCCGCAGAATAAGCGCCCGCAGCCGGGTGATAAAGCCGGCATTTCCAAAATCGCGGCCGAACACCGCCCCGTGATAGCTCACATCGGGGTTGTTGTACTGGGGGAAGCGGGGATTGCCGGCAAAATCAAAGGTGCCGCAGTCCACCGTGATGCCGCAGAGGGCAGTGCCGTTACCGCTCATATACTTGGTGGCTGAATGGACAATATAGTCGGCGCCAAAGTCCTTCAGGCGGCAGAGATAGGGGGTGCAGAAGGTGCCGTCCACAATGAGGGGGATGCCGTGGCGGTGGGCAATGTCCGCAATGGCCTCAACATCGGCAATGCTGGCGTTGGGGTTGCCGATGAGCTCCACAAAAAAGGCCTTGGTCTTGTCGGTGATGGCGCTCTCCCAGGCCGACAGGTCGTCGCCATCGATAAACTTGACCTTAATGCCCATTTTGCCCAAGGTGACGCCCATCATGTTGATAGCGCCGCCGTAGATGTTGATGGAGGAGACAATCTCGTCCCCCTGTTCGGCCAGGTTCAAAAAGGTAGCCACCATCGAAGCGTGGCCCGAAGCCATGGCCAGCGCCCCCACACCGCCCTCTAAGGCGGCCACGCGGCGCTCCATGGCGTCCACCGTGGGGTTGGAAAGGCGGGTGTAAATATTGCCTGCGGCCTTAAGCTCAAACAGGTCTTTGGCGTGGGCCACACTCTCAAACTCATAAGCGCTGGTCTGGTAGATGGGCAGCGCCATGGCGTGGTGCTCCTTATCGGGGCTGTAGCCGGCATGGGTGGCCAATGTATCAAAACGGTAATCCATCATAGTCCCTCCTGTTATCCTTTACTTTACACGGGCTTTTTTGTTATACTGTATGCGCATACCACTTGGATGCTTGGGTCTGACCCATATAGATATTGCCAATAATGATAATACAGTTTTTGCGCTTTAGCAAGGGAGATGGGTGATATTTTGCGCAAACTTGTCGCCATCATGCTGATTATGCTCACGCTGCTGCCCCTTTCGATCACCGGGGCGGCGGCTGCCGAATATACGCCGGATTTTGAGGTCCCGGCTGCGGCGGTCTACCTTGTCAATTTGGACGCCGAGCAGGTGATCTACCAAAAAAATGCCCACCAGCCCATTGCCCCGGCCTCTCTCACCAAGCTGATGACGGCCATCCTCGCCCTTGAAAACTGCGAGGATTTAGACGGCACACAGGTCACCCTAAAGGGCTACATCCAAAACGAAATGTATATTAAGAACAACGCCCTTGGGGGCATCTCGTTGGCCGGTCTGCTTCAGGGCGACACGCTGACCATGCGGGACTTGCTTTATGCCATTTTGCTGCCCAGCGGCAACGAGGCGGCCATGATGATTGCCGACGAGATTGGCGACGGTTCCATTCCCTATTTTATCGAGATGATGAATAAGCGGGCCCGGGAGATAGGGGCCATGAACACCACCTTTCGCAATGTGAACGGCCTGCCCGGCGACGGGAATGTGACCACCGCCTACGACATGTATCTCATCGCCCGCCACGCCATGAGCCTGCCCGGCTTTATGGACATAGCCTCCAGCTACTATTATAACGGAGGCACCAACCGTTTGGGCGAACCGCTGCACTGGAATACCACCAACCGTATGATTGTTCCCAGTTCGCCCAGCTACTACCCGCCGGTGCGGGGCGTTAAAACCGGCACCACCGAGGAATCGGGCTACTGCTTTATATCCACCGCCACCCGCAATGGCTACAACTATATGGCCGTGGTGATGGGCGTGCCCTATGAGCGGGGACTGGCCGAAAACCCGGTGTTCCCCCTCACCCGAAAGCTCTATGAGTGGTGTTTTAACACCTTTAGCGTTAAAACCCTGCTCGAGCGGGGCAAAAGCTTTGGCGAGGCCAAGTTAAAGCTGGCCTGGGGCAAGGACCATGTCTCGCTCATGAGCAGCGCCAACTTCTCGGCCCTGATTCCCACGGCCATCAGCATCTCCAGCGTGGTTTACGAGCCGGTGCTGCCCGAAGTGGTGCGGGCGCCGGTCAAGGTGGGCGACGAGATTGGCCATGTGCGCATCATCTTAGCCGGCGAGGAGATTGGACAGGTGGTTCTGGTGGCCTCGGAAGATGTGGAGGCCAGCCGTCTGCTCATTGTGCTGGACAAGCTGCACAGCCTGACCCAAAGCTTTTGGTTTAAGTTTGCCGTGGTCTTTGTGGTGATATCGGTGGTTCTTTATATCGCGCTGATGATTGTGCGCAACCGCAACCGACGCCGCTACGGTCGGGTGCGCCGGCGCAAGGATTTATAAAACAGAAAAACACCTAAAAACAAAAGCGGACATATTGTGCTCAGCACAGTATGTCCGCTTTTTATCTGCCTTGGTCTGCAATGTGCTGGGCTATCATTTTTGCGGCTTCTTTGGCAGAAATAGCGCTTACATCAATTTTATAAGTATCCATGTGTCGGTAATTTTTTAGCCGCGGAATACTTCTGCCCATCACATCAGCGGTTCTTACCCCTGCCTCTACATCCCTTGCAATGCGCAAAATGAGGGACTCTTCCGAACACACAAGAGAAAATTTATGCACAATACAGTTTCGTGTGTCCAGTTGTGATAACACGGCGTCAAGAATGGCCTGTTCGTGCATCACCCAGCAGAACACAATGTTTTCCAGCACCGAACATCCAATGAAGTTATTAAGGAGGCAGCCGATATTGTGCAGCACCATGTTCTTGGTTTCATCATTCACAATAAAAGGGGCCATGTCCCAACACCAATCGCCGTCTAAAAAGGCGCAATGGGGCAGCAGTTTTTGCAGTTCCCGGCCGGTGGCCGTTTTGCCCACACCCATGGTTCCACTGATTAAAATGAGATTTTTCATCTTCTCCAACCCTTACACAACCCCCATGATACAACAACAGTATTATACCATGGATTTGGGCGGGGAGGACGAGGGCCATGCTAATTTTGCCCAAAAGGGCACGGACAGGCCTTCCTGCGCATAGAATAGCAGCGTAACAGGCCACAAAGCCGAGTTTGTGTAGGAGGAGACTGCCCATGTACTGTCCAAACAGAATAACCTATGTTATCCAGCCGGGGGACACGCTCTACCGGCTGGCCCGAGCCTACGACACCACCATCCATTCGCTGCGCAACCTCAATCCGGGGCTAAACCCCACCAATCTGCGCATCGGCCAGAGCATCACCATCTGCCCCGGGGCACGCTATGTGACCACTTTGCAGTCCATGCCGCCCCCCACCCCCGGACCCGGCCTGCAGGAGCCCGAATACATACCGCCCCTCATCCGGAGCGAGTGGCCCCCGTTGCCCCGCCCCGAGGCCC